>NZ_JASOOV010000010.1:0-1791 GCF_030217965.1 Pauljensenia sp. UMB1177
CTGTTCATTCCTTCGGGTTTGATCAGCTTGGGTGTTGTGGGATCCTGATTGTTGTAGGTAAGCGTGTTAACAGGGGTGACACAGGAAGGTAGCTGCCGCGCACCGATGGTTGTGTGTGTCTAAGGTTGTGGCCCGTCTGCTAGGTAAATCCGGTAGGCATGTAGGGTGAGGACTGATGGGGGTGCCCTTTTGGGGTGTCTGGTGGTGATCCTAAGCTGTCAAGAAAAGCCTCGACGTGAGGGCATGACGCGCCCGTACCCTAAACCGACTCAGGTGGTCAGGTAGAGTATACCGAGGCGTTCGAGTGAATCATGGTTAAGGAACTCGGCAAAATTCCTCCGTAACTTCGGGATAAGGAGGACCCTGTGACGTCCCCCCTTTTTTCTGGGTGTGTGCGTTGTGGGGTCGCAGAGAATAGGGAGAAGCGACTGTTTATCAAAAACACAGGTGCGTGCGAAGTCGTAAGACGATGTATACGCACTGACGCCTGCCCGGTGCTGGAAGGTTAAGAGGAAGGCTCAACCACCCTCGGGTGGTGAAGGCTTGAATTTAAGCCCCAGTAAACGGCGGTGGTAACTATAACCATCCTAAGGTAGCGAAATTCCTTGTCGGGTAAGTTCCGACCTGCACGAATGGCGTAACGACTTCTCCGCTGTCTCGACCATGAACTCGGTGAAATTGCATTACGAGTAAAGATGCTCGTTACGCGCAGAAGGACGGAAAGACCCCGGGACCTTTACTATAGCTTGGTATTGGTGTTCGCTTGGACTTGTGTAGGATAGGTGGGAGACTGTGAAGCAGGGGCGCCAGCTCTTGTCGAGTCGTCGTTGAAATACCATTCTGGTTCACGCGGTCATCTAACCTCGGCCCGTAATCCGGGTTGGGGACAGTGCCTGGTGGGTAGTTTAACTGGGGCGGTTGCCTCCCAAAAAGTAACGGAGGCGCTCAAAGGTTCCCTCAGCCTGGTTGGTAATCAGGTGGCGAGTGCAAGTGTACAAGGGAGCTTGACTGTGAGACCGACGGGTCGAGCAGGTGCGAAAGCAGGAACTAGTGATCCGGCCATGGCACGTGGGTGCGTGGTCGCTCAACGGATAAAAGGTACCCCGGGGATAACAGGCTGATCTTGCCCAAGAGTCCATATCGACGGCATGGTTTGGCACCTCGATGTCGGCTCGTCGCATCCTGGGGCTGGAGTTGGTCCCAAGGGTTGGGCTGTTCGCCCATTAAAGCGGTACGCGAGCTGGGTTCAGAACGTCGTGAGACAGTTCGGTCCCTATCCTCTGTGCGCGTAGGAAACTTGCGGAGGCCCGTCCCTAGTACGAGAGGACCGGGATGGACGAACCTCTGGTGTGCCAGTTGTACCGCCAGGTGCACGGCTGGTTGGCTACGTTCGGAAGGGATAACCGCTGAAAGCATCTAAGCGGGAAGCCTGCTCCAAGATGAGGTTTCCAACACCAGTAATGGTGTGAAGGCCCCCGCCAGACTAGCGGGTTGATAGGCCAGAGGTGGAAGCACAGCAATGTGCTCGCGAGCCGACTGGTACTAATTGGCCGACACTACACGAAACCACAAAAAGGCAACAAAAAGTAAGACTGCTTACAACCACTATACGAATCACACTCAACCCACACCCCCAGCAAGGGGGAGTGGACAACACAAGCGAGTGACCATTTTTGCGGTGGTCATAGTAGTGGGGAAACGCCCGGAAACATTCCGAACCCGGAAGCTAAGCCCACAAACGCCAATGGTACTGCACCCGACAGAGTGTGGGAGAGTAGGACACCGCCGCAA
>NZ_JASOOV010000011.1:0-1484 GCF_030217965.1 Pauljensenia sp. UMB1177
CACCGGTGAAATCGCACCTGCGGGCGAGGGACTCTACTACTCCCGCTCCTACTACAAGGACACGGCGCGCAGCGAGGAACGCACCGTCGTAGCCACCCACAATCCGCAAGAAGCCGGAATCTACAACAACTGGCACGACGCCACGGAAGTAACTGCCCGGCAACTGGAAAGCATGAAGGGCGCCTCCCGAGGTAAAACCATGTACGTGGTGCCCTACCTGATGGCACCGCCGAAAGCGCCGCTAGAAAAGTGGGCTCGCGGGGTGGAACTTACCGACAACCTCACCGTGGTTCTTCACATGATCCGCATGGCCCGGGTTGGCGTAGAACACCTGAACAATTTAAAAAATCCGGCAGAATTCGTGCATGCAGTGCACGTGACCGGCGACCTGGAGAACTTGGGGCAGGGCACCGATAAGGATAAGCGTCTGTTTGCCACGGTAGCCGACGAACGCACAATTTTGCACTTCGGTTCCTCCTACGGCGGCAACGCGCTACTTGGGAAGATCGCCCACGGTCTGCGCCAAGCTTCTTACGACGGCTGGGCTTCCGGGGAATTCCTTTCCGAACAGTTCATGCTGATCGGGATTAAGGATAAGCTCAAGGATCACACCTACTACGTGTGCGGCGGCTTCCCCTCAGCTTCCGGTAAAACCAACCTCGCTATGATGCTAGCCCCGGACGCCTTGGGTGACCGCTACGAAGTTTACTTCTACGGCGATGACATCGTGTGGCTGCACGTTGGCGAAGACGGCAAGATTTACGGCATGAACCCCGAATACGGCGCGTTCGGCGTGGCAAAGGACACCAACTGGAAGTCTAATCCCACCGCCATGGACGCCATCAAAGAAGGCTCTAAGACGCTCTTCACCAACGTCGCTTACAACCCCGAAACCCAAGAGCTGTGGTGGGAAGGAAAGACCCCGGATTACCCCGAAGATGTTACCGGATGGCTGGATTGGAAGGGCGAAAAGATTTCCGACCGCCCGGCCGATCGGCAGCGCTCCGAGGCCAAGGGCGACGAGTGGGCACACCCCAATTCCCGATTCACCACGTCTTTGGCTAACGTGCCCAACGTGGCCCCCGACTACGAAGAACCGCAAGGTGTGCCAATCGACGCCATCATTTTTGGTGGGCGAGTAAAGGACCGGGAGCCGCTTATCCGGGCAATCACCGACCTAACCGAGGGTGTTTACGACGGCTTGACCCTGGGCGCCCAGGCTACTTTCGCGGCCGAGGGCAAGGAGGGCGTGCTGCGTTACGATCCGATGTCGATGCGCCCCTTCATGTCCTACCCCGAAGGGGACTATGCGGCCCACTGGTTGAAGATAATTGGTTCCGCGAAGGAACAGCCCATTTTTGCGCACGTGAACTGGTTCCAACGCGATCCGGAAGACGGTCACTTCCTCTGGCCTGGCTACCGCGACAACCTGCGGGCACTGCTTTGGCTGCTAGATGTTAAGGAAGGACGCGCTGAGGGCGTGC
>NZ_JASOOV010000012.1:0-548 GCF_030217965.1 Pauljensenia sp. UMB1177
AAGCAAGGTCCGATGCTGTAAAGAGCAATATTGCATAGGAACGTGGAATGTTAGGTCCATGAATCAAGGCAAATTGGAAGTGGTCAAATAGGAGATGGCAAGAGTGAACGTTGAAGGACTGATGCTAAAGCTGAAACTCCAGTACTTTGGCCACCTCATGCGAAGAGTTGACTCATTGGAAAAGACTCTGATGCTGGGAGGGATTGGGGGCAGGAGGAGAAGGGGACGACAGAGGATGAGATGGCTGGATGGCATCACTGACTCGATGGACGTGAGTCTGAGTGAACTCTGGGAGTTGGTGATGGACAGGGAGGCCTGGCATGCTGCAATTCATGGGGTTGCAAAGAGTCAGACATGACTGAGTGACTTCACTTTCACTTTTCACTTTCATGCATTGGAGAAGGAAATGGCAACCCGCTCCAGTATTCTTGCCTAGAGAATCCCAGGGATGGGGGAGCCTGGTGGGCTGCCGTCTATGGGGTCGCACAGAGTTGGACACGACTGAAGCGACTTAGCAGCAGCAGCAGCAGCAGCAGGTTGACCATAAC
>NZ_JASOOV010000013.1:0-438 GCF_030217965.1 Pauljensenia sp. UMB1177
CAGCATCAGAGTCTTCCAACGAGTCAACTCTTCACATGAGGTGGCCAAAGTACTGGAGTTTCAGCCGCAGCATCAGTCCTTCCAACGAACACCCAAGACTGGTCTCCTTTAGGATGGTATGCTGCTGCTAAGTCACTTCAGTCGTGTCCGACTCTGTGTGACCCCATGGGCTATAGCCCACCAGGCTCTTCTGTCCATGGGACTCTCCAGGCGGTAGTGCTGGCGTGGGTTGCCACACCCGCCTCCAGGGGCTCTTCCTGACCCAGGGATCAAACCTGCATCTCCTGCTTGGCAGATGGATCCTTTACTGAGCCACCCGGGAAGCCCTTAAACCCATTCTGCCTGACTACAAAGCCTATAGTTATAAACATTATCTTACTCTGCCTTCATTCTTTCTGTTCAGTGAGAAATAGCATAGCCTGCTTGCTCTATAGCCTT
>NZ_JASOOV010000014.1:0-412 GCF_030217965.1 Pauljensenia sp. UMB1177
CCCGATTTCGCGGCGCTTGGGGCTGCCCACGCGCCCGGTTTCGCCGGTGCAGTAGGGCGGGAAGTTGTAGTGGTGGATGTAGCGCTTGTGGGTAATCGGGGAAAGATTATCCAGCGGCTGCTCCATCTTGAGCATATTGAGGGTGGTCACCCCGAGGATCTGGGTTTCGCCACGCTGGAAGATCGCCGAGCCGTGCACGCGCGGCAACACGCCAGCCTGCGCGGAAATCGAGCGAATATCGGTGGGGCGGCGCCCGTCCATACGCACGTTTTCGGTGAGGACGTGGCGGCGCATGACTTCCTTGAAGTGGTCATTGACCGCGGCGGCGAGCCCGGGGCCGTCTTCTTCCAGATTGAACTGGGCATCGGCGGGCACCGTCAGTTCGGAAACGATCTGATCGGTGAGGTCATTG
>NZ_JASOOV010000015.1:0-347 GCF_030217965.1 Pauljensenia sp. UMB1177
GGGCGGTTGATAACCCTCGACGCCCCGCACGCTCGGCACCGCCACCTGGTTCTTCCAGCACTGGTTTTGCCGTTCTTGACAAGCTTGTGGCCGCATACACCACAACGCGGCCGATTTCTAGACCATGGACCATACATGCTTTCAAAGCATGTACACAGCGCTCAAATCCCTGACACACCGAACAAAAACCAACACCACGTACACACAATCCGGGCATTAACCCCTAAAATCGAACTGCGCGAATAAAAAAGTAGCGGACGGGTTCAATCCCCGCCTGTTCGACAATGTCTAGCCACCTCAGAGAGGGGGCGGGGCCGGGGAACCCGTCCTGCTATCAGGTTAGCGTT
>NZ_JASOOV010000001.1:0-722079 GCF_030217965.1 Pauljensenia sp. UMB1177
GGGGCTTTGAAAGCGTTAGGCAACACCGTGTACTCACTACCCTTATCCACGGTTTTACCAGTCATGGTTCCGCTACCGCCATTAGCGTCATAACTGACCTTCACCTGGCTCTTCTTCCAGACAGCTTTCACTACGGTGTCTTTAGTGACCGTAATCTCGGTAGCCGCAGCTACCTCTTTGCCGTCAATTTCCCAGTAATTGAACTCTTGGTTCTCAGGGGCTTTGAATTTATTATCCAAAATCTTGTACTTTGAGCCCTTGTTGAGCTTCTTGCCATCCATTTTGCCGGTGCCGTCATTACCGTTGTAGCTAACAGTGGCAGTTTCGAGCTTCTTGGTTGCCGGATCTGAATCGAGCTTATCGGTGTCACCCTCCAGACCGCCATTATCTTTTGCGGTTGCCCTGACAGTTCCACCAACTTCGATGCCTTCAACTTTCAGAGTAATCACACCGGTGTTCGCATCAACCGTGGCATTATTATCGGCTGTCCAAGTGGTCTTACCGGAAGTTTCGTCTACAGTTCGCGTTGCGGTGACGGTTTTCTCTGCTCCGGAAGCATCCTTATAGGTGACGGTGTAGGACAGCAAGTCAGTATCTTCACCCGGCTTTTCATAGACAGGCGGGGTAATGGTTACTTCACCCTTATCCGTATCTACCGCAATCGCAGGAGATTTAGGTGCGATATTTTTCAGCAGATCCTTGGCTGGGATTGTTCCTTTTGGTTCAGCTCCGTCTTTTACCTTGACTGAACCATCTTCATTTGTTTCTGGAACAAATTTATAATCATTGTTCGGATCCCAATCACCTGCTACATCATCAGCGCTAAATATCTTAACATTTCCGCTGTCATCAAATTGTATAGCTGCCGGAACTCCATCCCAGTCTCCAGTTCCATCGGGGAGTTTAGATACGCCATTTACCGTATTGGCATCTCGAATAGCTTTATCGATGGCTTCTTTATCCGCATCCGTTAATTTGCGAGGATCCCTCACGGCGACTTTTTTGGGGGTTGTTATTACCGGCTCAGACTTCGCGCAAGAACGGAATTTATGTGGCTCTTTGACAAGGATACCGAACTCTTTTCCGAGTTCTAAATCCTTAACCTTATCCTCGATTGGGAAAGTAACTGTTGTGCCGTTAACGGTTACTGCTTGAGACATCTCTTGCGAGTTAGATTTGTCAATTTTACAGCTTCCATTTTCGACAAAATTCTTGCCCTCCCCATCCGTAAAATTATTGATAAAATAAAATTTCGTACCTTCGGCAACCTCTTTATGAAGTGTAACGATAATCTGCCCGTCTGTTACCTGGACTTTTTGTATTGTCGGAGCAGCAGATGTTTCCGTTACCTCTTTGATTTTTAGGTCCGTAGCTTCAATTTTTCCGGAGGTTGATCCATCGGTATAGGTCACTTCATAGTACGCATGGTCCGTGTAATCGATAGAGAATTTAACACTCTTAAAGTCTTGCGCAATGTCCGGATTGGCACCCTTCAGCTTTTCAATAGCTTCTGCTTGCTCATCTTCATTTACAAGGTTGGCGTTCGGGTGTTCAATCCAGATTTCACCAGACGGCATCTTGAGCTCATCTTTATGCTGGTCGTTCAGGGCTTTCTTGACTTCCCGAACATCGCCTTCAGAGATTTCGCCACCGGCCTCTTGCTTTACAGTGACTTTATCGTCTACTACAAGTTCACTATCTAAAGTTACGGACCAATCTTGGCTTGCGGTTGCGTATGGAATAGTGACCGTTTTTTCTTCGGTTCCACCTGCTTGACGATTCACGGTCACGTGAATCGTCACGTCTAGCTTTTTTTCTTCCGCTGATTGGCTCCGATCGTTAATTTTCCAGAAACAGTTTTATCTCCTGCAAATACATTATTAACACTCGGTTTCTTGACAGCGCCTACCGGTTGCCCAATGATCTCAGGCCCGATCTCCAGGCCATCGCCTGCCTGGGTATCAGTTTCAACTTCTGGAGTGCTTACTGGTGCCGGGCTGACGCTTTGTTCGTCAGTCTGGGAGCTCATCTGCAGATCCTCGGCTTGAGCCAAGGACGGGGTCGATAGCGTGAAACCCAAAGCGCAGGCCAAGGTTACGATCAGAAATTTTCTAAAAATGTAAGCTGGTTTAAGCAACGCTCTGCCAGCAAACGCTATAAATGAACCGGACACGCCCTTGAGGTTGCGCATGAGAACTTCCCGTCTAGTGTCGCTAGTTGGATCTATTCCCCCTCAAAGTACCACTGTTTCATCCACAAAACCAGCCCGTTGAGCTCAGGTAGGTGGTGACAGCTACAGGAATATAGCTAAACAGATAAAGCAAATTAGCTAGACGTTCATTAAATACATTTTAGCTATTGAAATTCTTATGCATACGTGATTTTTTTGGTAATCAAATCATCCATTAACGGCAATTTGGAATGAATGTCCACGAAAAAACGTAACAAACTTTTACTGCTTCATTTAGAAGCTCTGGCTTCGCACAGTTACTCCACGATCGCTCTAGGTTATAGATCTATCCTGTGAAACCGCAAAGTTTTAGCGACTCGCACGCTTTTGGCGGATGGACATATTTCTTGTAGCTTACTTCTCGGAGCCTTCCAGCCTCCCGGAAATCTGACAAACTGTGCCGAGCCAGCGATAAGTCAAATACCTAACCAGGAAGACTTCCGAAACCCATGAAGCTACCCCGACAGGGCGAAACGCCACGTTTTAGGGCATAAGAAACAGGACGTTCACTTCGTATTAAAATGAACGTCCTAGTGGTGGAGATGGGGGGACTCTCCAAATTGCACCATTTCGCCAATCTTCATTTGTGGCCTAGTTGCGCCAATTTATGGGTGTTTTTCGTTGGAATCATGCGTGATTCCTGAGGCTAAGCATACCCCACTGAGTGGCACCGAGTGTTATGATTTCTCATGGAGATGTAGCACGCTAGTAGCACGAAAGTTGAAATTGCAAGGAGTGGCGGCGATGGGACGTAAGCCGAAACGATGGACGGGCTTCGGTAGTCGAAAGCAGCTCACATCGGGACGTTGGCAAGCGTCATACGGCGATCCGTCTTGGACCGGTCAGGGACGACCGCCAAGGATCAACGCACCCCACACCTTCCGACTGCAATCCGAGGCCGAGGCATGGCTTATCAAGGTAGGCGCAGAGGTCACAGCCGGAACATGGAAGCACCCCGAGGAGATCCGCGCCGAGCAGGAAGAGGCGCAGCGAGTCGCAGAGTTCGAGAACATGACGTTCGAGCAGTGGGCCGAGGAATACCAACGCCACGGGCGCGAAATACTCGACTGGGCAGCAAAGACCATCACAGACCGCAAGGGGCTCTTCAAGAACCACATCTTCCCCACGTTCAGGAATCGGCGGCTCATCGACATAACGGACGAAGACATCACCGATTGGTACCGTCGCCTTCCCGACGGACTGAAGGCGAAGTGCTACCAGACGATCAACGGCATGATGAACCTTGGCGTGAAGTCCAAGAAGTGCCCGCTCACTGCGAACCCCTGCAACGTGCCCAAGGGTGGGAAGCCGATCCCGGTAGAACCGCCGAAGTACCTGTTCACCAGGCCCGAAGTCCTCGCGATTGCAGATGCGATCTACGAACGCGGGCACGCCCTCGTCCTCCTCGAAGCCGATGCCGGTTTGAGGATCAACGAAGCCTTGGCACTGACGCGCCGCGACGTGGAATTGGACCGCGAAAGCGGCACGGGCGTCGTGCACGTCATGCACTCCCTGCACCGTGAGGGCAGCACCGTCGCCCCTGGGAACACGAAGACGCGCAGGACACGCCACGTAGAAATCATGTCAAGAACGGTGGGCGCGCTCGCGGAACACCTGGACAAGTTCACCGGACCAGACCCCGATTCCCCGGTATTTACGACATCGACGCGCCCGGATTCCTTCATGCGCGACAACGTGGCAACCAAATGGCTATCGGCAGGAATGAAGGCAGCCGGGGTGAAGATTCCCGAGGACAGGACGGGCGGGTGGCATGCATTCCGCCACTACTCGGCTACGCGCTTCGGCCAGGCGGGCGCGACGACGGCGGCACTGCTCGACCGTTACGGATGGACGAAGCCGGAAATGGCGATGCGCTACCAGCGTCAAGACGCCGACTATCAGCGCGAGATTACGGACATCATGGAAGCGCGCGAGACCGCGAGCGCGAACGGCACTGTTGCCGACCTCGACGAAGCACGGAGGAAGCGAGCATGACAGTCGATCATGTTGACATCGTGTGCGATCACGGCATCTGGCATGAACATAGGCCCGGGCACGGGAAAAAGGTTTCTCGGCTCGCGCGGTTCACTCCAGAGGAGGACCCGAAGAAGGCAGACGTGCCAGGTTGGCGACTCATCCCGAAGAAAGAGAACAGCGGCACACCGGGACAGATTGCCAGATCCAAAGCCAACCGGGCAAAGGCATCCAAAGACCCGGGGGTGGTTGGCTTTGACGAAGAGACGGGCGAACTCGTCAACGGCCTAATTCCAACTGTTTGGATATTCCCATGCGAGTGCGGTTGGCCAACGTTCGAATTCCCAGACGTAGAAGACATTGCCGAATTGCTCGACCAGGCGGCCGCGCTGGGCACTTCAAGAGTCAGCATCGACGACCTCAACAAGCGCGCACCGAAGGGGGCCTTTCTCGCTCATTACGCCCCGAAGCCTTCGGCAGATTGGGAGACTTTCGCGCGGTTAACTTCAACGAAGAGCCATGTTCAGATCGAGCCCCCCGACGACTCAGAGTGTTTCGCCACAGAAGACCGCGAGGGCCGTTGGCTTCAAGTTGTGTGCGACGGCGGCGCAAAGCGCGCGGAGTGGCATCGCAAGCACGGAGCCCGCGTCATTGCCGGATTCATGGGGGAAGAAAACGACTGGGACGATGACGAAAACGACTGGGACGATGACGAAGACCGATACCCCTACGCCATGTTGACCCAAGAGGCTGGGTGGCCAATATGGGGCGTAGAGGAGTGGGAGTCAACCTACGTGTTCCATCCGTGCCCGTGCGGTCGGGAGTTCCCGACGATGAAACGGGCGAAAGTGCATCGAGTCATGGAGGAATTAGCCCGACAGCGTTGCCATGCGGTCACCGTTGACACGTTCATAAAGGCTCTTCCCCTCGTCTAAGCGTGTAAGCGGGGCATGGGAGGGCATTACGGGGTAGTATTGTCATCAAGCCGTAAGGGAACCGGCTCTAACTACGTTCCCTGCACGCCCCTAACAGGTGGGGCAGTGCAGCCACACGAACGCCCCTCGTGGCGTTGGCTCACTGCACCCTGAAAGGGGCATTTCTTATGCCAACACCGAAGAAGATTCAGCCCGGCCCGCGAACTGTTTTCGTGACCGTTAACGATTTCGCCCGCGCCCTGTGCGTCTCGCCCTCGACCGTCCGCAACGCAATCAACCGCGGCGACCTGCACGTGATCCGATTCGCCCGCGCCGTCCGGATCCCCGTCAGCGAGTTCGAGCGACTCGGCTACGGCATTCCCGCGTTCCTCACCGACAACAGCGGAGAGGCGGCCTGACGATGGATCCCAACAAGAAGGGCCGCCCCAACCCGAAGGCTGGGACGACCGTCACCACTGACAAGCATACGGGGCATGGGCGTATTGTGCCCGCCCCCTACGCGCTGCGCGTCCTGCGCACTCACGCCGCACACGCGCAGCGGATCGCCGCCAACATGCTGCGAGTCGCGTCCGGCACTCAACTCAACGCCCTAGCCCTCGACCGTATCCGGATGCTTCAAGCCGTCGCCGACGACGTTGCCGAGGCGCTCGAAGAGCGGAAGGCGGGAGAGCACCGATGAACTCGCAGATGCTCGCCGCAGCCCTCGACTACGCGGCCCACGGCTGGCAGGTACTCCCCTGCAAGTGGACGGGAACAACCGCGAAGGCCCCACTCATCGCGGGCGGCTACCGTTCAGCAACGACCGACCCGGACACGATTCGCCGATGGTGGCAGCACTGGCCGCTCGCCCTCGTCGGACTCGTCCCCCCACGCGGCCTCGTCGCCCTCGACATCGATCCACGCAACGGCGGCACCCTGCAGGCCCTCGAAGACCTCAACGGCAGGCCTCTGCCCGAAACGGCGTATGTGCGTACGGGATCGGGAGGGCTACACCTGTACTACCGGACCGGACTCGACCGAATGACGGGCCACCTTCGAGGCCAAAACGGGACGGCACTCGCGGGCATCGACGTCAAGCACGGTAGGACCGGCTACCTCATCGCGCCCCCGTCCCTGCACCCCGAGACCGGGAAGGCCTACGAATGGCATGGAGGGGCCATAGCGGCACTTCCCCGGCCGCTAGAATCGGCGATCACACCGAGGAGTGGCCGAGTATCGTCCGCGAGCGCGAAAATGTCTCAGAAGGCCACGGCGCGGGAGAGGAACGGGGCGTTTGCCCTCATCGCCCGCTACGAGGCGAACACGCGGGAAGGAAACCGAAACTGCGCCTTGTTCTCCCTCGCGTGCAAGTTCTGGACCGAGAGGCAGGGCTGGGACGTATTCGAGGCACTGCGGGCCGCCGGGCTCGAGGTCGGCCTCGACGCCGGGGAAATCGATCGAACGATCGACAGCGCCCGCGAACACGTGGGGGTGGCCTCGTGAGCATCCAGTTTCGCAATGAGCTCTTCGAGCACGGCGACTTCATCAAGGGACTTGAGAAGCAACTCCTCGATGAAATCGCGTGGCGGTGCCCGGAACCCGAAAGTGCGCCGCGCACAGTCAACGGCAAGACCTTGGCCCCTCGTGAAGTGTTCCTTCATCAAGCGGAACTTGCCCAACGCTTCGGCGTCACACCCGATGCCATACGTAAGGCGGCCCGACGCCTCGAGGATCACAAAATCATGGTTCGCAAGTGGTTCACGTCGTCGAGCGGCACACGCTGGACCGCAAAGCCGGGACACGCGACCGTGTACGTGTTCCCGACGGTCGCCGAGCTCGAGGCCGCGCGCCCCAGGTATGAGAGCGAACGTCAGAGGAAATCCCAAGGGCACAAGGCGAAGAAATGGCCAGACGACGGTCCGGGCATTGTCGGTGCGAGGCAGCAAGCCGCGAGCGCGAACCCCGACCCAAGCACGGGCCGATCGGAGAACCTTGAAATAGTCGAATGGCCAGACCGCCGTCCGGGCAGTGGCCAGACGAACGTCCGGGCAAATGGCCAGACCACGGTCCTGCCCACTAACACTATGGCTAACACTGCAGGACACTTGTCTATTCATTCCGGGGACCGCATATCGAATGACTCCGAAGCGACCGAGGACCCGCCTGAGAGCACGTCGCCGTCGCTGCCACCGAAGAAGTGGCGGCACCCGGATTACGGGAGTGTTCGCGTCGGTTCCGATGGTCTTCCGCGCCCGTATGGTCGCGTGGCGCGGCTTCGGTGGGAGAAGGACGGCGCGCCCGTGCTCGAGCCGCCGAGGCGCGAGGGGGCCTCACCTACTGGCAGAGGAGCGGCGTGAAGGAGGACGCCACCTAACCGAGATGCTCGACTGTTCCCCCAACACAAGAGCACCCCAACACAGTGGGGGCGGGGACCCCGTACCCGGGGCCGGACAGCCCTTTCCCGCCCTCTACCGACACCACCACATGCAGGAAGGACACATGATGACTGTCGTACACCGACCCCAGAGGAAACCCATCCGCCGAGCTCCGCTCCCCGACCCGTTCGCGACGCCGCCCGCCGGAGTGATCAACGGGGCCGCGTTCACCATCACCCGCCCCGGCGACCCGTCCGACGGCCTCGACCCCGGCGACGCGCCCAACCCGTTCGACGCACCCGCCGACACGACGGGGCCCGTCCTCAGCGTGCCAGAGACGACGATTCGCGACCTCGACGACGTGGCCCGCCTCGAGCACATCCTCAAGGCGTACAAGGCCGCCCGTACCGAGTGGGCAACCCGCTAACCGTTGGGTTGTTCGTCGTGTCAGCGGATCAAGGCGGCAGGTCGTTTCCGGCTTGTAGGGGAAAGCAGGGAAGGGGAAATGAGCCGCCCGAAGATGCGGGACTCTACTCGTTTCCGGCTTTGAGAGCATGGAAGCAGGAAGGCTCGTAGACGCGCGTCAGAGACGACAGAAAGCATGTTGCCTGGCCCCATCCTCCCGCGCAAGCTGCGAAAGTCCGTCTACGGTGCTCCTGCGCGCTGTTTTCGACCATCCTGTGGGCACGCCTAAGCCGGGGCGGGGGCGGCGTGACCCATCAGGCACGCGGAAGAACACCCCTGCGCCCACTCGTAGCGCACTCCCCTGCGCTCAGGCCACAAGTCCACCATGTACGGCAGGACGGGCGCAGTGGCCGCACAGTCCGCATAGCCGACGCCGAGCGCCGACTCGCGAAGCCGCTCAGAAAGTTCGCGGGCCTCGCCGGGAGTGAGCGTCAGGACGACCCGCATCCGCTCCGAAGACGGGACGGGCTCACGCCGCCCATTCTTGGAGATCCCCGATTGAAGGAGGGAGAGGCGAACTTCAACAGTCCCGCCCTCACGGTCGCTCACTCCGACGACCTCGAGGAAAGAGCGTCGGTCGGGGTCCTTGTAATGGTGACCGTGGCGAGAGAGCGTGAGCGGATCAAGTTCGAGAAGCATGGGGGTGCCCTTCCTGGAAGGGGCGCAACCATGCAGTTTGAAGAGCTGATTCCTTGCCGATGTAGCACGTAGGTAGCACACACCCCCCTCAATGGGGATTTTTCGTTGGAATCATGCGGATTGGTGGAGATGGGGGGAATCGAACCCCCGTCCGACGGCCGGCCCCGAGGTCTTCTCCGGGCGCATCCTGCTATTGATTTCTTAGCTTGTGACGTCATGCAGGCCTGCTGTCAGCGAAGCTCAGTCGATGAAGTGTCGGAGCGCGCCCACCGACATGGCGCGCACCCAGTGGCCCCCTGAATGACGCCAGACACCAGGCTGAGGGCACCACCTGGGCTGACGGACTAAAGGTTCACGCGGCGATATCAGGCGGCGAGAACGTAGTCGGTGCGGTTCTGTTCGGCACCTATTGGTTTGCACGCAGCGTTAACGAGTTGAGCGCACATTCTCGGCCCGCTTCCCCTCGATCGACGACCGCCGTCGAAACCGATCATCCCCTATTGAGTTCTTCACTCACCGGCAAACAGACTGCCGGGTTGGCTCTTCAACGAAATCCTCAGACTCATCGCAGAACCGTTTCCAACCGTTCGGCCAGACATCCAAGAATAACCCCGCTTACGCGAAGTTTCAACAGCTAGCGCAATGCCAGCAAACGCAAGGTTTCAGCAGAAAACGCACCACGCACGAAGCTGGCACCCGCTACCTGTATACGCTACTTGTAGTTCGGTCGCTTCGTGTAGGCGCGCATCGCGCGTTCAGCTTCACGCTTATCCTGCGCCTCGCGCAACGACTGGCGCTTGTCCCATTCCTGCTTGCCTTTGGCCAGCGCGATCTCAACTTTGGCGCGACCGCCGATGAAGTAGAGCTCCAGTGGGACGACCGTGTAGCCCTTGGCCTGCACCTTCTGGCCGATCCGCTCAATTTCTGAGGCGTGCAGTAGCAGCTTTCGCTTCCGCGTTGGCGCGTGATTGTTCCAGGAGCCCTGCGCGTACATCGGAATATTCGCGCCGTACAGCCATGCTTCGCCGTCTTTGACCTCAACCCACGAGTCGATCAGCGACGCGCGCCCCATCCGCAGAGCTTTCACTTCGGTACCCGACAGGACAAGACCGGCTTCCCACGTATCTTCGATCAGATAGTCGTGGCGCGCCTTCTTGTTCCGCGCGATCGTCTTCTTCGCGTCCGATGCAGCTTTGCGCTTCTCGCCTTCGGTCAGCTTCGGCTTCTTCCAGTCTTTCGGCATCGTGCACCTCCTTTCTTTGATTGACGAGGCCGCGCCCCGCCACTCAAGGCGTTAATTCTAACGCCTCCGCGGGCAGGGGTCTTGCTCACGCCTCGTAAAATGCCAGTATCAATGGAAGGCGGGGACAAGCTGAGCTTGTCCCCGCCTTCTGACTCAGCCAATCATCAGATCAGCGAGTCGCATTGGCTTACAAGTACCCCATCGGGTCAACGTTCACGCCGTTCTGCAGAACACCGAAGTGCAGGTGGCAACCGGTGGCATAGCCGGTCATGCCGACCTCGCCAAGCACTGTTCCGGCACTAACCGACTGTCCGGGCGAAACATAGATGCGTTGCATGTGCAGGTATTCGGTGATCACGGAGTTACCGCCGAGCATTCCGTGGTTCACGTCCACGTAGTTGCCGGCAGAGATACTGCTTGAAACATCCAGAACAACGCCGGATGTCATCGCGTAGACGGGCTCACCGCACTGCGCAGCGAGGTCAACGCCCGAGTGGTACTTCTGATAGCCGAGCACAGGGTGCATACGCCAGCCGAAGGGCGACGTAATAATCATCGAGCTGTCTTGAACCGGGTTATGGAAACCGCTCGCATTCGCCGACGAGTAGATCCTGTTCGCAGCCCTGTTAGCCGCATCGATCTCTTGAATCTTCGCGGTCTGAGCATCATAGTCAGCCTGTGCCTGAGCCAGCTGTTGGTTCACTTCGGACTTCTTGGAGTCCCACTCCGCTTGCTTCACTTGAGCGTCAGCTTTAGCTTTTTCTAGGGCATCAACGCCCGCTTGGGCTTCAGCTTCTGCCGCCGCAGCGTCATCAAGGGCCTTCTGAGCTTGAGCTTCAAGTGCTGCCACGCGGTCAGAGATTGCTTGCTGGCGACTTGCTTGGCTACGTTGGGTCGCTTTCATTTCCATCGCAGCGTTGAGCGCTTGGGCTTGAGAACGGGCCATGGCGTCAGCTGCTGATGCTCGATCGTCAATTGACTCGGTTCCACTCTTCGTCAGGGCAAGCAGGACTGCAGAACTAGTGCCGTCCTGGTACATGGAGCGAGCCAAGTGACCGATCGCCTTGTTGGCTTCCTCTTGGCGTGACGAGGAAGCGTGGACCTCTTCATCAATCTCAGCTTTCTTCGCTTGAGCGACCTGAAGTTGTCCCATTGCGACTTCGTGTTCACGATTCGCAGCATCGCGCTTCGCCTGAGTGGCCTCCAGCGCTTTCTGAGCAGCAGGAATCTGCGCGTTTGCTGCTTCAAGGTCGTAGAAGAGCTGCGAGAGTGTCGCATCAATACCCTCAATCTCAGTCTTGAGATTAGAAACTTGCTGAGCCGCGGCATCCTGTTTGCTCACAGCATCATCTCGCTCGTCAGCATTCGCGGGAATGAAGCTGTACATGCACAGCGCACCAATCGATGCGCTCCATGCAACTGCAACAGGAACGTGAAGACGAATCGACTTCTTCATGATCAGACCTTCGTGTATTTAGCCAAGGAAACTGCGGACGCGATCAGTGCCAACGCAACCGCTGCGAGGATAAGGATCGGCGTCATAATCCACACTTGGGTGGCGCCGATAAAGCTGGTCCAGCTGAATGACGGAGCCAACCAGCCTTGGACAAGGAAGTGAACGCCGGCGAACAGTGTTCCCACTGCCAGGATTGCGCCGGCGATTGCGGCAAGCGCACCTTCGATCATGAAGGGTGCTTGGATGAACAGGTTCGAGGCACCGACGTAACGCATAATTTGTGTTTCCGTCTCGCGACTCATTGCCGACAGGCGGATCGTGGTCGAAATCAGCAGGATGGCCGCGATAATCATGACACCACCCAGGCCGAGGGCCATCAGGCGTGCAGCGTCAATGACGTTGAACAGTGGCTCGATAATTTCGCGCTGGTCTTTCACCTGGGAAACACCGGCAGCACCGGAGAATTCTTCCTTGATGATTGAGTACTGCTCGGGGTCAACGAGCTTCACGCGGAAGGAAACGGGCATCATGTCTACCGTTGTCCATTCGCTGATCGTGGAATCACCGTAGAGCTTCAAGTAGTTTTCGTACGCTTCTTCCTTGGATTCTTCGTATACGTTCTTCACGTACTGCGACATTTCCGCGGAATTGAGCTTGTCACGAACGGCGCTGATCTGAGCCTCGGTCGCTTCCGTTGCGTTACAGGACGGCGTTGCATCGTCGGTGGCGCACATGTAGATCGAGACCTCAATCTTGTCGTACCACTGCGATTTCATCTGCATGACCTGCATCTGCGATAGGCCAGCAACACCGACGAATAGGAGGGAAACGTAGGTGACGATGATGACGGCGACGGACATTGCACGGTTGCGCGCCAGTCCCTTGCCGACTTCAGAGAGAATAAAACGAAGCTTCATGGTTAGTTCACCGCCCCGTAGACGCCACGCGACTGGTCTCGGATGACGTGACCGCCTTGTAGCTCGATGACGCGCTTGCGCATCTGGTTCACGATGTCGGCGTCGTGGGTTGCCATGACAACCGTGGTCCCCTGGCGGTTAATACGATCCAGAAGACGCATGATGCCAAGCGAGGTATCGGGGTCGAGGTTACCGGTGGGCTCATCCGCCAGTAGCAGTTCGGGACGGTTCACCATTGCGCGTGCGATTGCGACGCGCTGTTCTTCACCACCGGAGAGTTCGTGGGGCAGGCGGTTTTCCTTACCTGCCAGATCGACCAACGCCAGTGCTTCTGGGACGGCGGTCTTAATAGCGTGCTTCGGCTTACCAATCACCTGCATTGCGAGCGCGACGTTTTCGTACACGGTCTTTGATGGGAGCAAGCGGAAATCCTGGAAGACGGTTCCGACTTGACGGCGAAGTCCTGGCACCGCCCAGTTACGGAGCTTGGAGACCTCTTTGCCGAGGACCCACACGTGACCGGAGGTTGCTTTAATTTCGCGCATCACAAGCTGAAGGAAGGTGGATTTGCCCGAGCCGGACTTACCGACAAGGAATACGAATTCTCCCCGTTCAACTTCCAAAGACACATGGTCGAGCGCAGGCTTCGCACCTGCGGTGTACACCATGGTTACGTCATCAAATCGAATCATTAGGCCGTCCAATTGAAGGTTATGGTCTCAATCAGACTAGGCAAGGTTTTCTAACGCGGGCTGAAGCGACACGCGCCGGATTCAGTTCCGTCCCCGCCACCTGTTAAATCCGTCCCCGCCACCTGTTAAAAAGGTGACGAGGGCGATACTTTCAGCGTTTTCTAGCCAACTGCTTCGCCGTGGCGCGAGCTTACGCTTCAGTGCAGTATGTCGACCGTGATCGACGAGGCCGACCAGCGTTCGCTTCTTTTCCCTGACTCGGGATCGGATCAGGTCAGGCCTCTGCCTGTTCGTTCGCTTGGTTCTTGCGCCAGCGGATGCCTGCGTTAATGAAGCCGTCAATGTCACCATCGAAAACGTTCTGCGGGCTACCGGATTCGAACTGGGTACGAAGGTCTTTCACCATCGTGTAGGGCTGGAGAACGTAGGAACGCATCTGGTCACCCCACGATGCCTTCACATCACCGGCGAGTTCCTTCTTCTTCGCCTGTTCTTCTTCATGGCGAAGGACAAGAAGTCGGGATTGGAGGACTCGAAGAGCGGCCGCTCGGTTCTGAATCTGCGACTTTTCGTCCTGCATCGACACGACAATGCCGGTTGGAATGTGCGTCATACGAACAGCGGAGTCGGTCGTGTTCACGGACTGACCACCGGGACCGGACGAGCGGAAGACGTCGATCTTCAGTTCGTTTTCCGGAATTTCGATATGGTCGGTGGATTCGATCAGCGGGATAACTTCGACTGCCGCGAAGGAGGTCTGGCGACGTCCCTGATTGTCGAAGGGGCTGATTCGGACCAGACGGTGAGTGCCTGCTTCAACCGAGAGGGTGCCGTAGGCGTAGGGAGCCTGGACTTCGAAGGTTGCCGACTTCAAGCCAGCTTCTTCGGCGTAAGACGTATCCATCACCTTGGTCGGGTAGCCGTGGCGTTCTGCCCAACGCAGGTACATACGAAGCAGAATCTCTGCGAAGTCAGCGGCGTCAACACCACCTGCGCCGGAGCGGATCGTGATGACAGCATTGCGCTCGTCGTACTCACCATCAAGCAGGGTACGAATTTCAAGGTCGGAGATATCGGCCTTCAACGTGGCAAGATCTCCGTCGGCTTCTTCCAGGATCTCTGCGGATTCTTCAGGATCTTCACCTGCCATTTCAACCATGGCTTCAAGATCATCGATGCGATCCACCATCTTGGTCACGCGATCGAGTTCGCTTTGACGATGGCTGAGGGCCGAGGTCACTTCCTGGGCGTGTGACGGGTCATCCCACAAATCGGGGGCCGTTGCCTGCTTCTCGAGGTCTTCAATTTGGCTACGGAGCTTATCGGGTTGGACGACCGCGAGGACGTTCTCCATAGTCGTACGCAGGTTCTGGATCTCTTCTGAAAATTCTGTAGCCACGCCACTACACTAGTCGATTCAGAGCATCTGGTAGATACATCACTGCCCAGTAGCGGTATGAGGTTCAACCTACACACCGCCACCGGGCAGGGTTTGAAGCGTTCAGATGCTCACAATACGGCTGATCAGATCAGACCAAAATCAACCATCGAGTCAGCAACCTTCAGGAAGCCTGCAAGGTTTGCGCCAGCAACATAGTCTCCGGCCACACCGTATTCTTCGGCAGTTGCAACCGAGTTTGCGTGGATGTTCACCATGATCTGGTGAAGCTTCGCGTCGGTTTCCTCGAACGTCCACTGCGTACGACCCGAGTTCTGTTGCATTTCCAGAGCGGAGGTGGCAACACCACCCGCGTTCGACGCCTTGCCGGGAGCGTAGGCAACACCCGCGGACTGCAGGGCTTCAATCGCTTCCGGGGTGGTCGGCATGTTTGCGCCCTCAGCGACCAGCTGGACGCCGTTCTTAATCAGGGTGTTCGCGGCCTCAACGGGGAGTTCGTTCTGAGTTGCACACGGCAGAGCGACGTCACACGGCAGATCCCAGATGGAGCCGCCCGAAACAAATCGCGCCGACGAACGCTCGCTGGCGTAGTCGGAAACGCGGCCTCGTTGAACTTCCTTGATGTCCTTCAAAAGTGCAACGTCGATGCCAGCCTCATCCACCACGTAGCCGGAGGAGTCCGAGACGGCGATGACAGTCGCGCCCAGCTGCTGAGCCTTTTCAGTCGCGTAGATGGCAACGTTCCCGGAGCCGGAAACGACGACCTTCTTGCCGTCGAACGAGGTGCCCTTCGACTTCAGCATTTCCTCGGCAAAGTAGACCAAGCCGTAGCCGGTTGCTTCGGTACGCGCGAAGGAACCGCCCCAGTTCAGACCCTTGCCCGTCAGGACACCCGCATCGTAACGGTTGGTGATGCGCTTGTACTGGCCGAAGAGGTAGCCGATCTCGCGACCACCAACACCGATGTCACCTGCGGGAACGTCGGTGTCGGGACCGATGTGGCGGTAGAGCTCAGTCATGAAGGACTGGCAGAAACGCATGACCTCAGCATCGGACTTGCCCTTCGGGTCGAAGTCGGAGCCACCTTTGCCACCACCAATCGGCAGGCCGGTCAGGGAGTTCTTGAAGATCTGTTCGAAGCCAAGGAACTTAATGATCGACAGGTTGACGGACGGGTGGAAGCGCAGACCGCCCTTGTACGGGCCGATCGCGGAATTGAACTCAACGCGGTAGCCACGGTTCACCTGGATCTTGCCGTTGTCGTCCATCCAAGGGACACGGAACATGATCTGGCGTTCCGGTTCGACAACGCGCTTGAAGATCTCAAGGTCAGCGTATTCAGGCTTGCGTTCGGCAAGCGGAGCAATCGTCAGCAGGACCTCGTAGACGGCCTGGTGGAATTCGGGCTGCCCCGGGTCGCGGGCAACAACGGCCTCGTAAACAGGTCGAAGAGTGTCGGACAAACGATTCATGTCAAGTGTGCTCATGCCCTAATTATGGGCATGTATTACACATACTTGACCATCCCTTTCCACATATTGACCCTTTCAAGAAAGATCACATACTTTGAACCTCTTCCCGAACCGGCCACTCACTACGGCATTCAGCCAAATCATCGGCGAGGCCGGCCTCGTCGACCACAAAAACCTGACGAAGCGCAAGCCGCACCATCGCTTCAGGCACACACCCATGTACCGTTAAACTGTGATGCGCCCGAAAACTCCGCTTGAACTTGCTGCCCTAGCGACCGCCGCTGTCCCCGGACTTTCCGTTGCGGGTCTGCGCGAACCACAATTTGCCGACGAGGTTCTTTCCGTCACCGGCATCATCGATTCAGCCGGCAATAAATGGACCGTCACCTGCCCGCACTCCAGCGTCGGCGGACTCGATTTGGACGCTCAGTCAGGCGTCCTCACCCGGCTGGCGAAAGCGAAAGACGCGAAGAAAATCCCCTTCGACGTCCCGCGAATCCACGGCACAACCCTGACCCCTGAAGGTGATCGTGTCATCGTCCACCAAGACCTTGGCGGGCACCCGATGAGCGACGACGACTTCGACAATCCGAACCTTCTTCCCGCTTCGCTCGGTAAAGCCCTTGCAGCACTTCACAACCTTCCTCCGGTCATTTACACCGGCATTAACCTGCCCGCATACTCCGTCTCTGAATGTCGCGAACGCCATCTGGCGATGCTTGACGAGGTGGCGTCTCAGGTCCTGATTCCCGCGAACCTCTGGAACCGTTGGGAAGCAGCCCTTGAGGATCTGTCATTGTGGCGCTTCCCCGCAGCCCCGATCCACGGCGATATTCAAGGCAATTCCGTCATCGTCGAAGCGGGCATTGTTCGCGCGATGACTGGCTTCACTTCTGCGCACGTCGGCGATCCCGCTCAGGACATCGCGTGGGTTCTTGCGTCTGCATCGGATGCTTTCTTGGAGCGTTTTCGCGCCGCATATTCTCAGGAACGAACGGTTGCTGATCTGCAGTTATTTACTCGTGCGCAACTGTTGTCTGAGCTTGCTATTGTGCGCTGGCTGGTTCACGGCTTGCACGCGGAAGACCGAAGCATCATTTCTGACGCGCGCCACATGCTCAGTGAGCTTTCAACAGATCTGGGGGACGCGCAAATCGTTGAACGCCCGCATGCGCATGTTGCTCAGACACAGGATTCTCAGGCTTCTGATTCTGGCACTACCGCACCTTCCGCCCCATCGCCTGCATCTTCTGCTTCCGTGCCGTCGCCTTCCGTCTCCTCTGCCTCCGATTCTGCTTCTTCTTCGCGCCGGGCACCAGCTTTCTCCACGTCCTCCTTTGCTGGCGCAGAGCTTGCGAACCAGAAGACTGAGGTCATTGATTTCAACGTCGTAGCAGGCCGCCTCGGCGCCGCCAATCTTTCAGATTCTGACGATTACTCGGATTCGGACGACTACGCAGCCCCGGATCGTTGTGCCGACGATGACTCTTACTCCGAAGTCGATGCTGATTGTGATCAGGACGCGCCCGAAGAAAAGGCGAGTCTTGCAACACGATTTGGTTTGCCAGCATCACTTTTCACCAGGTTTGGGCGTCATGGGCGTCACGGGCACGACGTTGAAACGTTGCTTGCGGACTACGACGATGCCAATAAGCGCGTAGATGATGACCGCGCAGATAATGACGATCCGCAACAGTCCGGTTCTCAGTCAGAATCCGATTCGGCTTCCACGTCTTCGGTTCCCTCGCCTTCGTCCGTCTTACGCGCTTCTACCGATGTGAACGAGGCTCCGACTGAGCGCCTGCACTTCTTGGATCAGGAGTAATGGCCAGAGACTGAAGCAAGTTCCGGCGAAGCATATTTGGCGCATTTGTTCGTGCCCACGCGGTGTCCGTGTGGGCACGAACTGTCGTGTGGGCCCGAACTGTATTTTGCGCCTAGGCCCGCTTCAAGGTCCTTTTCACTTCGTCTTCTAGGCTTTCTTCAAGGCCTGCACCACCTAGTTTCACCAGATCATCAAGGGAAACAGTTGTGTTAGCGTCCACGAAGGCAAGCATCGGAGTGATTGATTCTTCCGCGAGCCCGGTGAGTTGCGACCAGGCCAGCCGGTAGAGGCGGAGCTGAGTCGCGTAGTAACGCAGTGTTTCCTTCTTCGTGTTCCTGTGTGGAGCCCGCCCTGTCTTCCAGTCGACGATGATTGTTTTACCGTGTTTGTCTTCGAAGACAGCGTCGATCCTGCCATTGACTGAAATATCAGCGACCTTGACGCTGAATGCTTCTTCGATGGCGATCGGTGTGCCCATTTTGACGATGGGAAGCTCGACGAAGTTGTCCTGCATGTGTCGCAATCGGGCGCGTTCGTGATCATCAAGGGTCTCGATCCCAGCAACGGGCTCATCGCGTTCTTCTGGGCTGGCAAGATGCAGTTGTCGTTCAACCCACGCGTGGAAAATCGTTCCAAGCGTTGCGCTGTCGCTGGGTTGAGCGGGCATGGGTCTGCGCATATCCAGAGCAAACGCGTCGATGTCTTCGAGCATCTTTGAAACCGAGGTTGCCGGAATATGATCCTGGTGGATCACCATGGTTTCTTTGCTTGATGCAAGTCGATGTTCCTCAATGAGCGCTGTCACGTCTTTAACGCGCTGAGATTCACCCAAGGCGTCGAGCAGTTCGAAGACGTCGGCGTCCGTTTTCAGCTCTGCTTGAGCTTGTCGCACGCGCTGGGCTCCTTTGGCGACCGCTTGACGTGATGGACCAATTTCGAAGGGGAAGTAGATGGTGTCTTCCTCACTGTCTTGCGCAAACGACTCCGATGTTGGAGCTTCGGGAATGACGTCGTTTAAGCCGTCGATTCGTTTTTGAAGTTCCTGCAACTCGTTGCCGTCTTTGACATCCACGTTTCCGTTTGCCCACACGACTTGCCCTGTCGCCAAGGTCTGTTCGAAGTCTTCGATCATCGCATGCCGTGATGCCATGAGGTAGCGGGAAGGGTTTCGTAGGGTTTTGCTCTCATCCAGCCACGAGCCGATGAGGAGTTGCGTGTGGCGTGCTCGTGTCATTGCCACGTATGCCAGACGACGTTCTTCCCTTTCTACGTGTGCACCAAGTTCCGGCCCATACACGGTCTTTAACCACTTTGAGAATCCTGCGGATGGGGTGCGTCCGTTAGAAACATCAATGGTGAAAGGTGGGAGGTCGCCATAGTCACCTCGCAACGGATGCGGGAGTTCTTCAGGAGCCATGACCCAGCCGGTTTGGGCTGGAGGCTCGTCCCGCCAATACACGCTCTTGCTACGGTGCGAGGGGAAAATTGTATCGGACATTCCAAAGACAATGACGCTATCCCATTCCAGGCCTTTGGATCCGTGCACTGTCAGGATCTGCACTGCGGACGGGTCCGGTTGAACGTCAACGCCTTTGAGCCCTGCCGGATCGCTTTCTGCAACGTTCAGCCATTCGACAAGACCAGCAAGAGTGGGGTTATCAACGCTTGATTCGTATTCTGCAATCTGGTCGATAAAGGCATCGAGCGATTCCCTAGCACCTGAACCCAGCGGGTCGGCGATCGCATCATCGAGGATCCCCATGATCTGGCTTGCTCGTTCTGCGAGTTCAACCAGCCCATGCCCACGCAACGAGCGTAGTTTTCGCAGGCGCTCTCCGAGGCGAAGAACGCGACGATATCCACCTTCAGAGAACGATGGACCATCAAGCGCCTCCGTCTGCGCATCCGATTCTTGAGGAGCATCGTTGGCACTCTCTGCAACGGAATCGGATTGTGACGATCCCGCTTGACGATTCGTAGACGTCCATCCCACTTCCGGAGGAGAATCAACGGCTGACAGAAGCACGCCCTCATACGGAGTTCCTCTGCTCTTACGGTTCAGACGGCTTGCCCACTGCCCCAGCAAACGCAGGTCGGACGCTCCGATATCTTCACGAACAAGGAGTCTCAACAGGGCAGGAGATGCATCTACTGAGTTCGTAATCTCGAGGGCTGCACGCAGGTCAGCAACAACCGGTTGTTCCAGCAGTCCGCCGAGCCCGAGAACTTGGGTGGGAATGCCATGCTCGCGAAGTGCGCGGTCAATGGGAAGAAAGTGGCTCTTCTTGCGACAGAGAATGCCGATCTTCCACTCACTCCGATGGGTATTGCGAAGGCGTTGCACGTAGTCAACAACGTGCGCGATCTGAGCATCGCGATCAGCTTCATAGGCAATTTCAACATCGCCTTCAGTTGCCAATGTAGATTCGACGAGGACCGGAGACGTTGCAGCATGCGAATGTGAGCGAAGCGGTTTTGCCACTTCGTTGGCGCATACAAGGATCTGACGATCGTTACGCCACGCGGTTGATAGCGTCAGAGTCTGTTCCGGCTTGGGTTCTTCAGAACAGAAACGTTCCATGAATGATTCTAGCGAGGATGCCGAAGCACCTCTCCAGCCGTAGATTGCTTGGTTCGGGTCGCCGACGGCAGTCACCGCCTGGTCTTTGAAGAGCGTTGACAGGAGTTCCATCTGGATGACAGAGGTGTCCTGGAATTCATCGAGCAGAACAAGCCCATATTCTTTACGAATCTGTTGAACAACATCGGGCACGGTATTCACGATTCGAGTGGCCAGGATCAGCTGGTCTGAAAAATCCATGACTCCGAGTTCACGCTTACGGCGTTGGAACTGGGCAATGGGATCAAGGAGGGCGATACGAAGCTGGTTACGCGCCTGCACCTTACGCGCATCTTCGTTAGAATCGCCGACTTCGGTGAGTTCCGCTCCGAATTGTCCCAACTGTTCGCGAGCTTGTTCGATGCTGAGTCCATGCTCCCCCAACTGTCCGTTGAGGCTCAACGCCGTCGTGACCGCAGACGAAATCGTGATGTTCTCATCGAGGCGTTTCGGCCAATTCGTCATGATGTCTGTCATCAGCTGAACCGAACCAGCTTGGCTGAGCATTGTGACGTCAGGATTCAAGCCGATCCGTAAACCGTGTTCGCTGACAATCTGCCCCGCGAAGGCGTTGTAGGTCATTGATGTCGGTTCTTCATGCGGGTCGATCATCTTTGTTTTCGCAGAAGAATCATCATCGTTGCTGATCTTTTCCTTTTCGGAAGCTCCGATGCCAATGCTGAGTTTCTTCAATCGTGAACGTAGACGATCTTTCAGTTCACCTGCGGCTTTCTTTGTGAAAGTCAGGCCCAGAACACGCGACGCTGTGATGTCCGGTTCGTTGGCAACCGCCCAGAGAACGCGCATTGCCATCGTTTCCGTTTTGCCCGAACCCGCGCCAGCAACGACCAGCAGCGGGTGTAGAGGTGATTCGATGACTTTAATTTGCTCTGGGGTCGGATGGATTTTGGGGTTAATCAGTCGCTGGATCTCTTCAGCGCTATAGACATGCTGTGTCATTGTTCAGTCCACCGTCCTTCGACCGCTGTCTTGTGCAGGACATGAGCGCGCAAACACGCACCGTGAGCACTTCGTATTATCTGGTTTCGCCTGCAAGCGAATGCCACGCGCGATTTCTCCTGCGCTTTGAATAACGGCATGCCAGGCGCATTTTTCGTCTTCGTCAAGAACGCTTTGCGTGCGCTCTTGCAGTTTCTTTGCCAGAAAGACCAGCTTGGCACCGTTGACTTCACTGGCCTGACGGTCAAGCCCTAGGTCTGCACCGTTTGCGATCATCTGAGCGAGAGCAATCTGATAGATCGCCAGCTGAGCGTGATCTTTTGCTTCTTGTTTGGTCGCAACTTTTCCTGTTTTAAAGTCAACAATGTGAACGCGACCATCGGGGTCAACCTCAAGGCGATCCAGGCGTCCACGGATCGTGACGCCATCCATGTCGACTTCGATCGCCCGTTCGGTAGCAATCTCAATGTCGTGCGGACATTGCGCGAGGTATTCAGCAAGATGCTCAACCTTGTCGAGGGCGGCATCTTTAAACTCAATTCCGCCCCAGGTCTGCATATCGATATCGATTCTTTCTAGCTCCTGGAGCAGGTGGGATTGGAGTTCTTCTGTGCTCCCGCGAGGGAAGACTTCAGCAAGCTCGTGGATTATTTGCCCAACTGATTGAGCATTCGTGGCACGAGGCTGCGCACCGATAGACGAGAAGAACCAGCGAAGAGGACAATCCATCATCGCTTCGATACGCGACGGAGAAAGAACAACGCGTTGAGAGGCAATGCGTTGCTGGGAAGTCAGCGGACCTTCACCAGTCCATTCATCGGGGTCCGCCGAGGAAATGCCTTCTCGAGCCAAAAGAGCAAGAAGAGATGCTGCCGTCGATTCGTCTTCGCTTTCATCGGGCGCAGATGCAGCACGACGGAGTTCAGCGATCTGACCTTCGAGGTTCAAAGGAGCAGGTGCCGGAGTCGGAACTGCTATGTCACCGCCCTCTTGGCCTTCAGGATTCACAAGAATCGCGTAAAAGCGTGAAGGCGCATAGTCTTCAGCGACGACAACACCAAGATGCAGATATGTTGAACATCGAGAAACTGCGGCTGCCAGCAGACGACGTTCGTCATCAAGGACAGCTCTGCGCGCCACCTGAGGTTCATCGAGAAGAACACGCCCATTCGCGCCGTCACCTGTCCTACCTAAAGCAACATCCGCCAGCAGGTCACCACGCATCGCGCGTGTGCGCAGGCGCGTATTTGGCCACACACCGTCTTGCAACCCCATGAGGACGACTACGCTCCAATGGCGACCCATCGCTTGTGCCGGAGTAATCACACGGACACCGTCAGGCCGTACTGCAACGCGACTGATCGTATCGATGGGGACAGTGTGATCAAGCAGTTCTTTTGCAAAATCGCGGGCGTTCCCATCAGGGTTACGTTGCTCCCAGACGTCTGCCACGCGCATCAGGGAGAGAACAGCGTCCAGCTGGTCGTCGTACCACGATGAGTCCTGATCATTGGCTAGAGCGCGCTCTTTCCAGTCGTCACCAACATTTGCCGCATCCCACAGCGTCCATAGAAGCTGACGTGGACGCTGTTCTTGATCCGTTGAAATGCCCCACATCTGCGCCGCGCGTTGCAATTCCGGCGGAACAAAACCGATGTCCTCGTTCGTCAAAAGATCCGGCTGGCTCATCAACGTGGAAGCCGTAACCAGCGGAGCATCCTGGACGCTTGCACCCATCCATGCGCTGACCCGTTGAAGAAGCGAATAGAGTTTCATCCCATCGCATTGGATCAGTGGCGAATAAATAAGAGCCTCTGCACATTCATCGCCACGCGCCTGCGGGTGAGAACTCATCAGCTCAAGAAGAATGCGAGTTGTTGCAATACTCCGGAAATCGAAGGCAGTAGAGTGCGAGGTAACTGGGATTCCACCGCGACGTAAATAGCGACGAGTTTCTTCAGCGAGGGCCTCTGATCTGACGATGACGACCTGATCCTCCCACGCAATCTTGTCGTGCAAGAAGTGGGCACGCAGGGCATGCGATACGTGTGCACCAAGCTGCGCGTATGAGCCACCAACGTGGGTGATTACCTTGCCGTCGAGCTTCTGAGCCTGCGGAGCAACCCCGCATTGACGCCGAGGACTGTCGTCCGAATGCGCAATGCCCTGGGCGATCACCTTGTAGCGTTCACGCAGAACGGGCGCGGTTGTGTACACGTCACCCAGCTCATGAGAATTCAGATGGAGCGTCTTTTCAAGGCGACCGTCCAAATGGGGCTCACCACCACGGTACGTAGCGACGGCAACATCTGAGTCAGCAAAAGCGACAATACGACTACCCAGCTGATGCAGTTGGGCGAGCAGAGTGATCGTGGATGCCGTACAGTCCTGCAGGTCGTCGACGATGACGAGGTCAGGAAGTGGCCGTTTGCCCGTGATACCCAGAGAAGCAGCTTTGTCCTGCCACTGTCCAAGAACATCTGCTGCCAGGGCTTGGATACGAGAAATGTCAACCGCCAGTGTGCCCTGATACTCAAGAGCGAATTGAGGTTGTTCAAGGTAGCGTCGGAGCAGTTCACCGGCTGCGACCCACTGGGGTTTATCAAAGTCATGACCGGCGCGACTGAGCGCGATACCGTCCATTCCGGCTTCACCCGCGCGCGAAAACAGATCCCTGAGTTCATCGCGGAAAGCAGACATTCCGCGCATTTCCTGCGAGATTGAGTCCGGCCATGCAATATCAGCTGATTCTAGTAGATCTTGGATCAGCTGATCCTGCATTGCGCCGGTGACAAGCTCAATGCCACCCAGGGGTTCTTGACGTTCAACGCGCCACTGATTCACAATCCGATACGCGAAAGCTGACAGGGTACGAACAGGTCGAAGAGTACGGGGAGCAAAAAACTGAGCCCGAGGGGTCATGATCTGCGCACGAACGCGGTCAGGAACAATGATGACGGCATCTTCGCCTTTTTCAATTGCACGGCGGAAGACTTCTAACGCACATGTCGACCGCCCCGAACCTGGCGCACCACGAACGATAAGAGAATGCATTTCCGCTGAATCGCATGCCTGTTTCTGAGCATGATTCAGCGGCGGAATATCCGCCCATCCATGCGGGCGCGTAGCAATCTGTACGTTTATTTCGCTCATAGGGTAATCATCTCAGGAGGCATGTAGAAACCAATGTGCATAGCATTAAAGTCAGGTTCGAAAAACAGATCGCTCAGTGAGTGAAGGAGTGGGTATGAATATCATCGTCGGCGTTCGCGAAAGCACTCGTGAACTGCATCTTGAGTTGGATCTGACCGCTGATGAGCTGACTGCAAAGGTCGCTCAAGCGCTCACAGGCGACTCTCTTCTGGATCTGACGGACGCCGAGGGCGCTCGTTATCTTGTGCCCGGACACGCGCTGACTTTCGTGCAGATTGCCGACGAGCCCAAGCGGCGCGTTGGCTTCATGATCTGAAGCCCGGTCTTCATACACTGAACGCTCTTCCGCAGCTCGCAGAAGAGCGTTCAGGTGTGTCAAGCTGAGAGTTGACGCTGTTAGGCCTTCAGATGAATCTGCTCCATACGTTCACCGTGACGCTTGGTGACGAATGCGACGATCGCATCAACAGTGTCGGGGTCTTGGCCAAGGGCGGGGTGCGTAAACAGTGTTGCGCGCACTAGAGCGAATGCTTCACCTGCGACGCGTCGCGCCCACAAGGACAGGCGGGCGCCGAGTTGCTCGTCTGCGGAGATCAGCGGAGCGATATTGTCACGAACCCACTCCCCCTGCGTGACATCCCAGTTTCCGGCTTCTTCGATGAAGAGTTCGTGCCGGCTAGCGATTTCGCCGAGCAGGTCAGAGATGATTCCCATGGTCACGTAGGTTTTCACTGAGCGTTCGAACCATGTTGTCGGGCGTGTGCGAGCATCCAGATCGTCGTAGAGACCGTTGTACTGCCCAGCTGCTGCAGGCAGGTCGATGTCACGGTTCGTACACCAGGCTTCAAGCTGGGTGAAGAGTTCAAAAGCCCGTGCGGACATACGCGCATGCTCGATATGGGCTTCGATGGTCGGCGCTTGATCGCCGTCCTTTGACAGTCGCGTCATTGCGGCGAGTGCCGTGAACGCGAGCAGACCGATTACTTCAATATCTGCGGCTTCAACCGCACCGTTTTCAGTAGCCATGTTCTCAGCCTAGCCTCGTCCGCACTCCCCCGATATCTCAATCGCGAAGACGGATGTCCACGCAACCTGCGCACTTTCCCCACCCCGTGCGCATACTGAACGTGCGCACCCGGGCGGTCGGGGTGGCCTCGTGAATGTAGTGTGACCATATCCTCGGGCTGAAAACTGAGATGCCAACGTACAATGGGAGTGACCATAGCTGACCGGTCGCTTTGAATACCACGTTTTTGCGCGCGCTTGGCGCCTCGATAATGCGCGATCGGCTGCTACCCCCACCCCGGCGTTTCCGGGAGAGAAGGCAGATCGTGACTTCCACGAATACCCAGGGCACCAATGTGCCCGTTGAAAAAAATGACGAGGCCACCGCATTCACTCAAGTAGCTGACGTGCAGGAGGCAAGCAAGCCGAAAACCGTTGAATACTCCGCAGGCGTTGTCCGCCTAGGCACTATTGTTCCGGTCGCTGTTGAACCCGAAGCAACGCCGGACGTTGTGGACACGGGCGACGAGGATCTTGAGCACAAGTCCTTCGCTGATTTTGGCGTGACCGACCCGATCGTTGACGCGCTGGAAGATAAGGGAATCACGCACCCGTTCCCAATTCAGGCGCTGACGCTTCCGCCGGCTCTTGATCGCCACGACATTATTGGTCAGGCGAAGACGGGTACGGGCAAGACGCTCGGTTTCGGTATTCCGGTTCTGGAAGACGTTATTGCTCCTGATGAAGAGGGCTATGACGAATTGCTGAACCCGAACATGCCTCAGGCTCTGATCATCCTGCCGACACGCGAGCTGACGAAGCAGGTTGCCACTGACCTGCGCGAGGCTGCCGCCTACCTGTCGACACGCATCGTGGAAATTTACGGTGGTGTCGCGTTCGAACCTCAGATCGAGGCGTTGAAAAAGGGCGCGGACATTGTTGTGGGCACGCCCGGTCGTCTGATTGACCTGCTCCGAAAGGGTGTTCTGCATCTGAACGGTGCCGAGACGGTCGTTTTGGATGAGGCCGACGAGATGCTCGACCTGGGCTTCCTGCCCGACGTTGAGACGTTGCTTGCACGCACTCCCGCGAACCGCCACACGATGCTGTTCTCGGCAACCATGCCCGGCCCGGTTGTGGCTTTGGCTCGTAAGTTCATGGAACAGCCGACGCACATTCGCGCTCAAGATCCCGAGGATCAGAACCAGACCGTGAACTCCGTCAAGCAGGTGATTTACCGTGTTCACGCAATGGATAAGGTCGAGGTTGTCGCGCGAATCCTCCAGTCTGAGGGCCGTGGCCGTTCGATCATTTTCTGTCGCACGAAGCGCACTGCTGCCCGCCTTGGCGAGGATCTGACGGAGCGTGGTTTCGCAGTTGGTTCGTTGCACGGTGACTTGGGTCAGGGTGCTCGTGAGCAGGCTCTGCGTGCTTTCCGTAATGGCAAGGTGGACGTGCTCGTTGCTACCGACGTTGCCGCACGAGGCATCGACGTTGACGACGTCACCCACGTCATTAACTACCAGTGCCCCGAAGACGAGAAGATTTATATCCACCGTATTGGCCGTACCGGTCGCGCGGGACATTCGGGCGTCGCGGTCACGTTCGTGGACTGGGATGATACACCGCGTTGGTCATTGATTTCGAAGGCGTTGGGCTTGGGGGTTCCAGAACCGCTGGAGACCTACCACACCTCTCACCACCTATTCACCGACCTTGATATTGCGCCGGACACCACGGGTCGCCTGCCACGCGCACAGCGTAAGCTTGCGGGCTTGAATGCCGAGGTCCTAGAGGACTTGGGTGGTTCTTCATCGCGTGGCGCTCACGGTTCACGAGGCCGCTCTGGCCGTTCGGGTGCTCGCTCCGGTTCGGGGCGCGGAGGTAGCAAGGGTGGATCCGGTTCGAGGGGTCGCTCGCACTCACCGGAACGTAATCGTCGTTCAAAGGACGGGGATCGCGAGTTCCATGCGGGCCAGCAGGGTCGTTCTGACCGTGGAACGAAGGGGCGTGGTCGTGGCAACCACACGCAGGTTCCGCGCACTGAGGGCTCAGCGCCGAAGGCTCGGCGTCAGCGTGTGCGCCGTCGTAAGGACAAGGGTGGCAGCGCCGAGTAGGGCACTCATTCGTGCCTCTCATCTTTCTTGAGCATTGGGTTGTGCCAAACGCTCCCATTGAGAAGCTCGCGCGTGTATAGTGACACTTAACTGATTCCCAGTAAGCGCCGACTCGTTAGCGGCGTTGAATGCTCCACCGGGTCGCTCTTTCGAGTGGCCCGGTCTTTTTGTTCCCTCTGTTTTCTCTGATGAGAGGGCTGATACCTGAATAAGACGCGAATGCAATTTCATTTCTACATGGTCTATGTCACTATAAAAACATGTTTTGCAAGGACGCTTCTCAGCAGCTTCGTTACCGTGTTGGCATTGACGTAGGCACACACTCCATTGGTTTTTGTGCGGTTGAGGTCGATGAATCGGGTATGCCGATTCAGCTTTTGAACTCAATGGTGCATATGCACGATTCAGGCATTGATCCTGGTGGAAATAAGACTGCGACGACTCGCTTGGCAGAAGCTGGGGTAGCAAGACGAACGCGTCGACTCATCCGCCGTCGCAAGAAGCGCCTACACGAGCTTGACGCCTTCATTGAAGAATGTGGCTGGCCACTGGTTGATCTCGCAACTATTACTGACGCACGTTCTCCGTGGCGAATTCGTGCGCGTCTTGCAACGGAACACATTGACGATAAAGCAGAACAAGACAAGCTACTGTCGATTGCGCTCCGCCATATGGCACGTCATCGTGGGTGGCGTAGCCCCTATGCTCGTATTTCGTCTCTTCACATTCAGGCGGATCCTTCCGAGCAGTTGAAGGCTCTTGCTGAACGGGTTTCTGAAAAGACAGGTATTTCCTTAACAGCCGATCAGACTCCTGCGCAGCTCATCTCTGTCTATCTTGATGTGTTTGAAACAGGCAAGTTGCGTGGCCCAAAGGGAATCTTGGGTGGCAAGCTCATGCAGTCTGATAACGCGAATGAGCTTCGGCGTATTGCTACCGTTCAGGGGCTTGATAATGATCTCCTGAAGAAGATCATTGGCTTTGTTTTTGCTGCCGAATCGCCGAAGGGAAGCGCCGCTAAGCGGGTCGGTAAAGATGTTTTACCGGGAGCACACGGGCTTCGTGCAGAGAAAGCTCATCCTGCGTTCCAGCAGTTCCGTATCGTCAGCATCGTCCAGAATCTACGTATCAAAGAAGGGACAGAGCTTCGTGCACTAACCCCAGAAGAGACGGAGATTGTTGTTGATTTCCTGAATCAGGCAGGTCTCACTGAGGCTCCGACATGGGAAGAGGTCGCCGATAATCTTGAGATTCCGCGTTCACATCTGAAAGGAACAGCCACCGAGGGGTTCGATGGGATTGCTCCCAGTACACGACCACCTTTTGATGTCACATCGCAGAAGATTCTCAATGGAAAGCTGAAGAAGCTCTCCGCATGGTGGAAAGATGCTGATTACGATCACCGCTGTGCCATGGTGAACGCTCTGTCCAACGTGGGCTCTGATGACGAGGGGTCGCTTGCTGATGACGACGTGCGCGAGTTCCTGTCTGATTTCACTGATGAAGAGCTAGAGGCTCTAGATAAAGTTGAATTGCCTGGTGGTCGCGCAGCCTACTCTGTTGATTCGTTGGAAAAACTGACCAATACGATGCTGTCCGAAGGGTGCGATCTGCACTCTGCTCGTAAGATCGCCTTCGGGGTGGATGATTCGTGGACTCCCCCAGCCGAGCCGATTGGACAGCCTGTTGGAAACCCAGCCGTTGATCGTGTTTTGAAGCAGGTTGCGCGTTGGATTAGTGCTGCAACAAACCAGTGGGGAACTCCAGAATCGGTCAACATTGAGCATGTCCGAGACGCTCTCGGTAGCGAAAAAGCTTCACGCGAATATCAACGTTCTTTGCAAACGCGCCGTAATCGCAACGAGAAAATCTTCGCTGAAATGCGTGAGCGTCTCGATATTGGTGGAAAGCCTCGTGGGTCAGAGCTGACGCGTTATTTGGCTCTACAACGACAGAATTGCCAATGCCTGTACTGTGGCATGCCGATTACCTATACCGATGCTGAGATGGATCACATTGTTCCTCGAAAAGGTGCTGCATCAACAAACACTCGTGAAAACCTTGCTGCTGTTTGCCGAGCGTGCAATCACCAGAAGTCGAATCTTCCCTTCGCTGTCTGGGCTGAACAGACTAAACGACCAGGAGTCAGCCTGAAGGAAGCGTACAAGCGCGTCAGTGATATGAGGATTGAACCCGGCATGAATGGTCGTGAAATGAACGACTTCAGGAAGGCGATTCGTCTGCGTCTGAAAACGAAGCATGCTGATGCGGAGATCGATGGTCGATCGCTGGAATCTGTTGCGTGGATGGCGAACGAACTACGTCATCGCATTGAGGGCTTCTACCGTTCAGCAGAAAACGATGTGACGGTTCGGGTGTTCCGTGGTGCTGTAACTGCAGAGGGACGTCGCGCATCTGGGTTTGAGAGCCGAGTTAATCTGATCGGCGGAAAGGGTAAAACGCGTTTGGATCGGCGCCATCATGCGATGGATGCATTAACGATTGCTTTGATGGAGCCCGGGATTGCTCAGACTATTGCACTACGCATGAATATGCGCCAGTCCCAGCGAGTACTAGGTGAACAGGAAACCTGGAAGTCCTTTACCGGCGGAAGTGATACCGCACGGAAGCGTTGGGAACACTGGTGCGAGGAAATGGTTCGTGCCTCTGAGTTGTTCAATGTTTTCTTAGCAGAAGATCGCATCCCGATCTGCCAGAACAAACGTCTTCGACTTGGCTCTAGTTCGGTGCACGAGGACACTGTGAAGCCTTTTAAAGCATCCGATAAGCGCATTGTCAGCGATGCGATGCCAGTGGAGCTGATTGACCGCGCCTCGACTCCTGCTTTGTGGACAGCACTGACACGAGATCCGGATTTCGATCCAAAGGAAGGTTTGCCAGCGAATCCTTCGCGCACTATTCGTCTTCACGACAAGCGTTTGGGTCCGAACGAAACCGTGGATTTTTTCCCGACTGCAGCCGCTTATTTGGCTATTCGTGGAGGCTACTGCGAGATCGGAGCTGGGATCCATCACGCTCGCATCTTCCGTATCTCGGGTAAGAATACAACGTATGCGATGTTGCGTGTCTATCAGTGCGATCTGGTGCGCTTCCAGAAGGAGGATCTATTGACTGTTGAACTTCCAGCAAACACGATCAGCGTGCGCACGGCAGTTCCGAAGTTGAGGGAGGCCCTCGCTAATGGAACAGCTGAGCAAATTGGCTGGCTAGTTGTCGGGGACGAGTTGAAGATTGATCCGTCTGGATTCACGACAGGACAGATCGGAACCTTCAATGAAACCTACCCGCAGGCAACGAGGTGGGAGGTTACTGGGTTCCCAGATAAAGCTAAACTCGGTTTGAAACCACTGCTCATCGCAAGCGAAGGCTTAGCTGACGACGCCCCAGACGACATCGTTAAAATCGTAGAAACGAAAGGCTGGCGGCCTGCTATTGATAAACTTCTGAAAATTGGGAATGTTTTTCTGTATCGACGTGATACGCACGGAAAACCACGAGTAGTTTCACACCGTTCCCTTCCCCTTTCGAGTAAGTTGCAATAGGGATGAGTAGCCAGTGGCGGATACTGGACTTCACCTCTTTTGAAGGGAAGATCCACTCGGACGACGGTGCCATTGTTGTCGTTAATTCTGATGGCGTGAGCCAACGAGTATCCGTTGCTGATGTTGCCGTTGTTCTGATCGGAATGAAGGTCTCGTTTTCTGCAGGTGTAATCCATCGATTAACGGACAAAGATATCGCTGTATTGTTCTGCGACTGGCGCGGAGTTCCAGAATCGGGAGCCTTTTCATGGTCAGAGCACACTCGTGTTGGAGCACGCCACAAAGCACAGCTCGAGTTGAGTCTGCCTCGCAGGAAAAATGCTTGGGGACGTATTGTTCGCTCAAAGATTCAAGGGCAGGCAGCAGTTCTGCGAAATCTCAATAGGCCTGGAGCGCAAGAATTAGAACACATCGCTGGCCAAGTTCGTTCGGGTGACCCTAGCAATCTTGAAGGGCAAGCAGCGCGCATCTATTGGAGTAAGTTTTCAGACACTCTCGGAAAACGAACACCAGGAATCGGCGCATTATTTGGCCCCAATTCCTGCCTCGATTATGGATATGCGATCCTACGTGGCCATGGAATCCGAGCTGTTCTTGCCGCTGGTCTTGGACCTGCGAATGGGGTTTTCCATCGAGGGCGTTCAAATATGTTCAACCTTGTTGATGATCTGATTGAACCATTTCGACCATGTATTGATGAGATTGCGATGTTCCTTCCGGCAGATGCTACTCCTTCGGATCGAAGTGTGAAGAAACGCTTGGTTGCAGCTGCAATGCAGACGTTCAATGATGCCGGAAGTGTTCCACGTGTCTTATTAGATCTCGCCCAACAGTATGGGCGTTATGTCGAAGGAGATATTGAAAAACTCCCGGTTCCTTCGTGGCAGGGGCCATCAGCGTTGAATACGGATCTCAAGAATGCCTGATTCTCCGATGTGGTGTGTTGCGATGTTTGATTTGCCTGTTTTAACGGCTCCGCAGCGTCGTGAGGCAACACGTTTTCGAAAATTCTTGCTTGATCGCGGTTTTTTGATGGTTCAGTTCAGTGTGTACGTAAAGTATTGGCCGACTGGCGGAATCGATATGACGACGATCAAAGCGATTAAGGGATCCTTGCCAACGGGAGGGAAGGTTCGGGTGCTTGCCGTGACTGATCGCCAGTGGTCGTCTGCTTACTGTTTTGAGAACGCACGTGAGCAAGTAGCAGATGAGGCGCCAGAACAATTGATGATTTTCTGACGCCTCAAAGGCACTTTCCCGCGCTATTCTGCGGAAAACCACAGGCTCTAAAGAATATCAAGAGTTCTGGTAACTGATTCCCAGCTCGCCCTGCGCATACGCTGGTGCCCGGCAAAGAATATCAAGAGTTCTGGTAACTGATTCCCAGCCGAGCGCGACGCGGGCGCGGATGTCGCCAAAGAATATCAAGAGTTCTGGTAACTGATTCCCAGCCGATCGCGGCAATTAACTGTGAGGCGGAAAAGAATATCAAGAGTTCTGGTAACTGATTCCCAGCCCAGGTGCGAGCCAAAGACGGGACACTAGAAAGAATATCAAGAGTTCTGGTAACTGATTCCCAGCCCAGACACGCCATATAGTCCGCTTTCTGAAAGAATATCAAGAGTTCTGGTAACTGATTCCCAGCAAGTCCATACGTCCGGCATCACCTTTGAAAAGAATATCAAGAGTTCTGGTAACTGATTCCCAGCGCAATTACGGTTCCTACTATCAGACGATAAAGAATATCAAGAGTTCTGGTAACTGATTCCCAGCGTGTGCGCGTTTCCCTGATTTCGACCCTAAAGAATATCAAGAGTTCTGGTAACTGATTCCCAGCTTGAGCGTGCAACGCAGATTGCTGCGCAAAAGAATATCAAGAGTTCTGGTAACTGATTCCCAGCTCGGGCTTGGGCTGCCAGTTGTCGGGGAAAAGAATATCAAGAGTTCTGGTAACTGATTCCCAGCTTTGCGGCTTGCGCGAAGCAGTTTTCGAAAAAGAATATCAAGAGTTCTGGTAACTGATTCCCAGCGCGTGTTCGATGAGGGCTTCGGAGCCTGAAAGAATATCAAGAGTTCTGGTAACTGATTCCCAGCACCTGTGGGGCTGAGAGTAGCCGACGTTAAAGAATATCAAGAGTTCTGGTAACTGATTCCCCAAATAATAATTTCAGTTAAGAAAACACCATTAGAGCTGGAAGCACACTTAAATGCAATACGTCTTGGGGGCAGGGCGCATTTGCGCCCTACCCCCAAGGTCTGTGCGAGACCTCGTCGATTATGACGAAGCCCGACAGTCGAAAACCGAAACTAACGCACCGACGTGTGGCACTCAATCGAACGCACACCCCACCATGCGACACCGATTGCCAGCAACACCGCCCCTACGGGCGCACCAATGCCGACAAACTGCGGATCCGTATCAGCTAACAGCGCGTTCACCAGGTCCGTGACCCAAAAGCCAAAACGTAACTCGCCCGTGTTGACATCCATCATCAGCGGGAAGAACGCCATCGCAACAAAGGACACCACCTGATTCGCCAGATAGAGGATCACGAAACCCACTATCGCAGCTCCAAAGCCATGCTTCTGCCAACGCTCGCGAGCACTCAAGCTCATTCCAGCAGCGACCTCAAGAACAATCGTCACCAACTGCACTACAACAGCCACCACAGCGAACCAGACAATCCAGCTCGGAAGATCCCAAATAACAGCGGTGCGATGCCAGAACTCCTGCACGCTCAGCTCCGCCTTGTGAGCCTTCAGTAGAGCCAGCACACCCCAGTTCACCAGGGTTAGCACGATCGCCACTAACGCATACGCCAAGGCAACCAGCACTTTCGACCAGAAAAGATCACGGCCACGAACCGGCAGCAAATGCGTAAAGTACGCCATCTGACCGTGCATACTCTTCCAATACGCCTGAGCCAGAACAAGTAGAACAGCAACCGGCATCATCGGAGCCACAAGCAGAGCAAAGCTACTAGAAAAGCCTGAAAACACGGGGAAATCAACAGCGACTGCCACGAAGGCAACAAGGCACATGACCTGCAGGATGCCTAACGTTTGTGCAACCCGCTTTGCGTTCTCACGCAATTCATACCCAAACAACGTACCAAACATCAGCGGTACTCCTTCTTGAAAATACCCTCCAGCGACATGCCGTAGTCGGCTCGCAGATCGTCCACATTCGCGTGAACAAGCACCGTACCCGCTCGCATCATGATGACGTCATCCAGAATCTGCTCCACGTCAGCAATCAAATGAGTGGAAATCACCATCGCCGAATCTGGGTTAAAATCGCGCAGAATCCCCTGCATGATCGTGTCACGCACCGCTGGATCCACACCCGACAGAGGCTCGTCCAACAGGTACAGCTCAGCACTGCGTGCCATCAGCAGAGCAATCTGTAGTTTCTCCCCCATGCCCTTCGACATGGACTTCAGCTGCTGATCCGCTTGCAATCCGAAGTAGTCGATTCCTTCACGCGCCTTCTCAGCCGAGAAATCCGAATAGAAACGCGAGTACACGTCAATCGCTTTATTCGCATCCCACATCGGATCCAAGAAATCCGAAGCGGGAAGGAATGCGACGTGTGCCTTCGTGGTGGCTCCTGGCTTCTCACCTTCGATCAGGACAGTCCCGTCCCAATCGGAAAGAACGCCCGCCATGATCTTCAGTAGCGTCGTTTTACCACAACCGTTTTCGCCGACCAAGCCGGTGATTGTGCCCGGCTTGAGCTCAAAATTCACACCTTGCAGGGCAGTCGCGCCACCCGCATAGGTTTTCGTCAGGTTTTCCACCTGAACAACTGCATGTGTTGATGTCATTGCGCATCACCTTCGCGTGCTGTGCGTTCGATGTCGGTCCACTGTTCAGCAAGCAACTCCTGCGCCCGATCGAGACTCAGCCCGAGTTGCGTGACAGTAGTGATGTGATCGCGAGTTGCATCGAGGGCGAGCTCTGCCCTGGTCACATCGATCACGTGTTGGTCCGCGGTGACGAAACGCCCCTGCGCACGTTCAGCTTCGGTCAGTCCCTGACGATCTAATTCGCCGAGGGCACGCTGGATCGTGTTCGGGTTAACTCCCGCTTGTAGTGCGAGTTCGCGGACACTAGGAATCTTCGAGGACGGTGGCCAGGTTCCGGACACGATATTGATCCGAAACGTTTCAACTAGCTGGACCCAAATTGGTCGAGAATCATCGATACTCACACCCCCTCCTTCCTGTATCGCTGTATTAATACAGTAATACTATGACAGTCCGCGAGACACTGTGTCAAGCGCTTAATACAGACGCGGAGGGTGGGTGCTCTACTCGTTCGGTATACGAGGCAACGAAATCAGGCTCTCAGCAGAGATAACAGCGCCTCACACGACCAAACCCGACAGCAGGAGCCACGTACACGACCGACAACGTCATACGAGGCAACGAAACCGGGAACCACTGCAAACAGCGTGAAAATATCGCTTCACACGGTCAAACCTGCCCCCAAACACCCCACGCAGAGGCACACACCCCAGCAGGCATCCCGCCACCCACCTGACCGCACACAGAAAACTGCGGGGGCAAGCCCTCTCGGACCTGCCCCCGCAGCCAAAGCCAGCGAGAGAAGCTAGCAGAAACTAGCGCGTCACCAGATCAGTCGATCGGCGTTGCATCGAGCTTCCAGACCTCGTTCGCATAGTCGGTGATCGTACGGTCAGACGAGAAGCGACCGGACTGAGCGATGTTGACCCACGCCTTGCGCGCCCAAGCGCGTGCATCGCGGTAGTCGGCGGCCATGCGATCCTTCGCGTCACGATAAGCCGCGAAGTCGCCGAGGACGTAGTAGACGTCGGCGGGCTCGTAGCCGGCTTCGAGAAGCGACCAGCGCAGATCGTGGAACCAACCGGAACCGCAGTCATCCAAGGTACCGTCGGTCAGAGCGTCAAGGACTCGCTTGAGGCCGGGGACGTTCTCGTAGTGCCAGCGCGGATCGTAGTTCTGACGCAGCTCGGGAAGTTCGTCTTCGGTGGCGCCGAAGATGTAGGCGTTCTCATCACCGACGGCGTCAAGAATCTCAACGTTTGCGCCATCGAGAGTGCCGAGGGTCAGGGCGCCGTTCATCATGAACTTCATGTTCGACGTGCCCGACGCTTCCTTACCCGCAGTGGAGATCTGCTCGGAGATGTCGGCTGCCGGGATAATGTGCTCAGCAGGAGACACATTGTAGTTATGGATGAAGACGACCTTGATGCGACCCTTGATGTCTTCGTCGTTGTTAACCAGGTCAGCGATCGTGTTGATCAGTTTGATAACACCTTTTGCGCGGATGTAGCCGGGGGCCGCTTTTGCGCCGAAGATAAAGACGCGCTTCGGAACGTCCAGCGTCGGATCATCCTTGATGCGGAAGTACAGGTCAAGGATGTACAGAGCATTCAACAGCTGGCGCTTGTACTCGTGCAGGCGCTTGATCTGAACATCGAAGATGGCGTCGGGATCAATGTCAACGCCTTCGCGTTCCTTGACCCACGCCGCGAAGTCAACCTTGTTGGCGTGTTTGATCGAGGTGAGTTCGTCCAGAACATCCTCGGAAGCAGAGTCAACGTAGCGAGACAGGACGGAGAGGTCCCTGACCCATTCGTCAGAGCCGGTGACGCGATCGAGAAGAGATGCGAGGCGCGGGTTGCACTGCTTCAGCCAACGACGCGGAGTGACACCGTTCGTCTTGTTGTTGAAGCGCTCGGGCCAGATGTCGTGCCATTCCTTGAGGGTTTCGCGCTTGATGATCTCGGTGTGCAGGGCCGCAACACCGTTGATCGAGTAGGCGGCGTAGCAGGCGATCCATGCCATGCGGACCGTGTTGCCGGAAACCGGTGCCATGTAGTCAATGGTCGACTGTTCCAGACCACGTTCTGCCATCTCGATGCGGAAGCGACGGTCGATTTCGCGGACGATTTCGGCGATGCGCGGGAACAGACGGTCGAAGATCGTCATTTCCCAGGTTTCGAGGGCTTCGGCCAGAACCGTGTGGTTCGTGTACGCGAAGGTCTTGGCGACGATTGACCAGGCGTCTTCCCAGCCGAGCTCGTGTTCGTCCATGAGCAAGCGCATGAGTTCCGGAATAGCCAGAACCGGGTGGGTGTCGTTCAACTGGATCGCGTTGTACTTCGCGAAGTCGGTCAAATCCTTGCCGTGATGTTCGACGTAGTTGTCGACGATGGCCTGCAGGGATGCGGAGCAGAAGAAGTACTGCTGGCGAACGCGCAGGACCTTGCCTTCAAACGTGGTGTCGTTTGGATAGAGGACGCGCGAGATGTCGTTGGTGCGTTCACGGTCGACGATAGCGTCGGTGAAGCGCTGCGAGTTGAAGGCGTCGTAGTCGAATTCCTCGACAGGCTCTGCACGCCAGAGGCGCAGAGTGTTGACATTCTTTGTGCCGTAGCCGGTGATCGGCATGTCGTAGGGTACTGCGCGGACGGTCAGGTCAGCGTAGGAAACGATGCGCTGGGCTTCTTCACGACGGATGACGAAGGGGTAGCCCTCTTCCATCCAGGGGTCCGGATGTTCGGTCTGGAATCCGTTGTCGAACAACTGCTTGAACAGGCCATAGCGGTAGAGGATGCCATAGCCGGCGACCGGCAGATCGAGCGTGGCGCAGGAATCGAGGAAGCAGGCCGCCAGACGACCGAGGCCACCGTTACCGAGGGCTGCGTCCGGTTCTTCTTCGAGAACAACAGAGAGATCGTCGCCGTGTTCGGCAAGTGCGGCGCGCGCTTCGTCAACAAGGCCCAGGTTGGACAGGTTGTTCAGCAGAGCGCGCCCCATGAGGAACTCTGCGGAGAAGTAATGCTCTTGACGACCCTTGGCGTAGGTTTCGGTCGTTGTATCCCACGAGTCGGCAATCTGATCAACGACTGCGGCTGACAGGCCCTGCCAGAGCTCCATCTTCGTGGCTTTTGCGATCGGACGGCCAGAGACCGCGCGGACCTGCGTTGCCAGCGTCTGGCTGAGGTTCTGAGTCATAGGTACTCCCAGTGTTCAATGTTGTCGTGGCTCGTTTGCTGCTTTGGCAAAGACACCCTGGCTACGAGATTACCGACTATTTCTGGGCAATTTCGCCAAAAGTGGTCGTTTGAAAGGTGAGCCACAGTGGGAGTTTTCGCCCCACGTGGACTAGTGTAGCGCGTTTTACGGAAACGTTTCCGTTACCGGCGGGAATCAACCGAGTTTCACCCGAACAGATCCCAAAGGAACACACCCCTTATTCGAGGAAAAAGACCTTTAAACTGCCGCTTCAGCAATGAAATCGAAGATGCCACCCATGACCAGCTGAGTCGCGATAGCGGCCAAGAGAAGGCCCATGATCTTCGTCAGGAGCATGATGCCACCGGTGCCAAGCAAACGCGACAGGATCAGCGAGAAGTACATGGCGAACCACATAATCAGGTGAGCGACAACGACCGCCGACACGACGGCGATCCATCCCGCAAGAGAAGCGTGAGCCTGCGCGACGGACACCATGACGGCAACAATCGCGCCGGGGCCTGCCAGAAGTGGCGTGCCCAGCGGAACCAGGGCGACGTTGACGTTCGGGTCGCCAGTATCGGGCTCATCGCTGTCTTTGCCCATCAGCAGTTCCATTGCGACAAGGAACAGCAAGACACCGCCGGAAAGCTTCAGTGCCTCCATCGAAATTTGTAGGAGACGAAGAACCTGCTGGCCAAGAACGGCGAACGCCAAGATGATGCAGAAGGAAATAATCGTTGCCTGGCTGGCGGCTTTCTTTTGCGCCTGTGGCTTCAGGCGACCGGTTAAACCGAGGAAGATGGGGATCGCGCCGAAGGGATCGAGGATGACGATCAGGGTCGTAAACGTCGTCGCAAAAAGTGTGACATCAAAAAACGACGATGCGTTCACGGGCGAATTACCTCCATTGTTCCTGCGTCTTCAACCTGAGAAATTACTTCAGGATCCGTTAGATTCTCACCCAATTGGTTCGGTTTTCCCAAACCGTGGTAGTCAGATGAGCCGAAGATCGCAAGCCCCAGATCGTCGGCCAACCGTTGGACGGCCTCGCGGTCTTCAGCCTGATGGTCGCGGTGATCGCGTTCGATTCCGAAGAGCCCGGCATCCTTCATGTCGTAGATGACTTCGTCGGAGAACAAACGCTGGCGCGCACGCGCTTTCGGGTGCGCCAGAACAGGCACTCCCCCAGCCTTCAAAACAAGCTCTGTCGCTTCGACAGGATCCGGTGCCCAGTGGTGAACGAAGTAAGGACCGGACGGATGCAGGATCTTTTCAAAAGCCTGCGACCTGTTTTCAAAAACGCCGACTGCGACCAGAGCGTCGGCGATGTGAGGGCGACCGATTGGCCCACCATCGGGCGCAAATTCGAGGACCGTATCCCACGTAATCGGGTAGTCTTCCGCAAGGTTTTCAACCATCCGCTGGACGCGAGTTTTGCGAGAATTTCGGGCTTTCTCGAAGCAATCAAGCAGTCCGGTGTTCGTGGGGTCCGGCAGATATGCCAGCAGGTGCACCGTAATTCCCGAGGCCGCGCATGACATTTCAACGCCTCGGATTAACGCGACGTGCGATTCTTTGACGCTCGCCTCACCTTCATCCCACCCGGCAAACGTGTCATGGTCGGTCAATCCGATCATGTCAAGACCAGCATCGCGAGCCTTGAAAAGCAGTTCAGTTGGCGTATCGGTGCCATCTGAATACGCGGTGTGAGTGTGGGAATCAATTCGGAGCATAAAACTGAGAGTATCGACCTTCGCCCGAAAGTGCCATCATGGAGACTATGAACGACACGACGAATACTCAGTCAGCGCAAGAAAACAAGGCGGAAGAAGCGCCCGCATCGATGGCTCAGCGAGGGGAAGGACGAAGCCGTCGCCCCTCGTCGGACGCATTCCGCGCGTTCATGGGCTCCGGTTGGGGGCCTCGTATCCAGACGGAAATGAAGCGCAGTGGAGCAGCCGACTATCTGCCCGAGCGCGCCGAAGCAGCCGGCGAGCCTTTCAAGGGCGAGCGCTTGGTAATCCCCGCGGGCACATACAAGGTACGCAGTAACGACTGCGATTACCGCTTCCGCGCATACTCCGCTTTCGCACACCTTTCGGGCCTCGGTGGCGAGCGCGAACCTGATTCTGTCCTCGTTCTTGAACCGCGCGAAGACGGCCCACACGAGCCGGTTCTGTACTTCCGCCCGCGCGCTTCACGTTCTTCCCAGGAGTTCTACTCCGACGCAACCTACGGCGAGTTCTGGGTGGGCGCCCGCCCCTCTTTGGAAGAGGTTAGCGCCGAGACCGGACTCCGCTGCGAGCACATCGATACGCTCCGCGACGCTCTGTCGAAGGACGCTGGGCTGATCAACTTGCGCATCGTGCGCGGTGTGGACGCGAACGTTGAAGCAATGGTGAACGAGGTTCGTACTCAGGCTGGATTGAAGGCCGGAGACGACGCCCGCGAAGCAGACGAGAAGCTTGAAGAGCGCCTGTCGGAAATCCGCTTGCGCAAGGACCCCTTCGAAATCGCTGAACTTCAGCGCGCGGTCGATGTCACCTATCAGGGCTTCACCGATATCTTGAAGGCTCTCCCCCGCGCCGTCGGTCACCACCGTGGCGAGCGCGTCATCGAGGGTGCTTTTGGCGCGGTTGCTCGCGAAGAGGGCAACGGCCTTGGCTACGACACGATCGCAGCATCGGGCAATCACGCGAACACCCTGCACTGGATCGACAACGATGGTCCGGTGAACGAGGGCGATCTGGTTCTGGTTGACGCTGGTGTTGAGGTCGATTCCCTTTACACCGCCGACATCACCCGCACACTGCCGGTCAACGGAAAGTTCACCGAGGTCCAGGCACGTGTCTACCAGGCTGTTTTGGATGCGTGCGAGGCTGCGCTTGCGCGAGCAAACGAACCTGGCACCCGCTTCAAGGACGTTCATGACGCGGCAATGCAGGTCATTGCCACTCGCCTGCGCGAGTGGGGTCTACTTCCGGTCACCGTTGAAGAATCCCTGTCCGCCGAAGGTCAGCAACATCGTCGTTGGATGCCTCACGGCACCAGCCATCACCTGGGTCTGGACGTTCACGACTGCGCTCAGGCGCGTCGCGAGATGTACCAGGAGGCACTGCTCGAACCGGGCATGGCTTTCACCATTGAACCCGGCCTATACTTCCGTGCCGATGACGAACTGATTCCGGAAGAATTCCGTGGCATCGGCGTGCGCATCGAAGATGATGTGATCGTGAACGAAGACGGTTCGGTCACGCGAATCTCCGAGAATATCCCGCGCACTATTGAAGACGTCGAGGCATGGATCGCGGCGGCGCAGCAAAGCTGAGCATCATCAGTTTCGACTGACCGTTTTCAACTCCCGCTGGTGGGGAGCAGGCAGCGCCTGCTCCCCACCAGCCTTTTCATATCAGCGTCATATCAACTCGTTCTTCCAGCGCGAACGGGGAAAATATTTTAGTGCAACACAATCCTTATGCTAATTTAGGTGCGCCTTACCTATGACATAAAAGGAGAACCTAATGACGCATTCGTCTCGAGGAGTGCAAAAACGACGCATTTCTCTTCGCACGATTGTTACGACGTTGTGTGTTTCCATCCTCTGCAGCGTGGCAGGAATCAGTTCCGCCATTGCTGACACTGGCCAGCACAATTTCGAGTGGATCAAGACCCACGGCAAAAAGACCGTAGTCAAGTTGGACGACGGCAACGTTGATGTCTACGTTGCGACGCTTTCTGTTGACCCGTTGAACAAGGCGAAGGAAGTCATTCTGTACGGGGAGCTACAGATGCCACTGACCGTCCAAGATCTTGGTCTTGAAGATGTTGACAACAAGACGTACCTGCGTTCGGACAGCAACAAGGTCAAGTACAACGAGTACGTGACCATCCCTCTGCTCGTGTCTCCGGAAGACACTAAGCCCGGTAAGTACGACAAAACGATCTTCCAGCTTGATCAGTCAATCCAGGTCAAAGGCGACAAGGTGAAGCTTGTCTTGAAAGATAAGAGCTTCGACATCCCGCTGCCCGCAAAAACCGCTGAAGTCGACACCAGCTACCTTGAAGGAGCAATTGCAGAGCACTGGAACGAATACCAGGCAGCACTGAACGACGGCATCAAGCTCGACCCTACAACGGCTGATGCATATCTGCGCATCAACGACGAAGCACGCGCTTTCGTAGAGAACGCCAAGAAGGCGGAGAACCCGCCGTCGATCGAAGAGATCGAAGCAATGCGTACAAAGCTCAACGAAACGTACGCCGAACTTCTCCCACTCCCCTACGAGCGCGACGGGCTGAAATCCTTAATCACTGAAGCACAGAAAAAGATTGACCAAAACGGAGCCAACGCCACTCGCTACACCAAGGATTCCTTCGACGCACTGAACTCTGCTCTGGCAAAGGCAGAACAGCTTGTCAGCTTGAAAGATCTGACCACCATTAAGGTTCCTGCCGACGGTTCACCGCTTGTCACGCACCGCGCATTCGACGAGAGCGAAAAGGCATTGCGAGCCGCGATCGATGGTCTTCAAACCGAACCGTTCACCCAAGTGAATCTTGATGCTTTGAAGGCTCTCTACGACCAGGCAGTGGCGAAGACTCCGAAGGACGGATACACGTTCAGCAAGGACGGGATCGAGGCCCTTCACGCAGCTATCGAAGCAACCGCAGCTGAAATTTTCACGGCTCCGCAGTACATGGACGAGCAGAAGGTGCAACAGTTGACTGATGCCCTGCAATCCGCACTCAAAGGACTGAATGAGGTCAAACTCGACCCGAAGCGCGCCTTTAAAGTCAAGGTCATGTACGCACACCCCACTGACGGTGGTGTCTCGCCTCTTCTCAAGGAATACTTCACCGATGAAACACAGAACCCGATCACGGAAATACTTCCCGTGGTTGACGGTCAGTACATGAATATTCCACTGTCCGATCCGCTGGTGAAGGACTTCCCCGGCTACCTGCCAACGAATTTCCTCTACGGCTCTGACGACGGTTCCCTGCAGCTCGCAAAGGTCCTGCGCGATTCTTCTGGGAAGCAACGCGTCGTGTTCACTGCAACTGCAGCAAACCTTCAAACCGGCACAACCCTTGTTGTCTTCTACGAAAAGGGCGAGAAGCCAGCCACGGGCACCACCGTGACAGAACCATCTGGAGTAGCTAACGCTCAGCAGGCAAACGCTACGTCCGCTCAAGCATCCAAGAGCGGAAAGCTCGCACGTACCGGCGCAGACACGTACACCGCCTTGGTGACAACCCTTGCAACCTTCCTTGCAGGAGCATCACTGATGGGAGTGAACTCATTCGCTTCGCGTAAACAGCGCAACTGAGTCATTACTTGACTGATCGATAGTGCAACTAACCGGATCAGACGCACTGGTGGGGAGCAGGCATTGCCTGCTCCCCACCTTGCTGTTCAGTCGTCTGCCCGATGGCGTCCATACACTGGCTTGGAATCGTCTGCGTCGTTGGAATCAGCCTTTTCATCTGCGGGCTGGCCAGGGTGGGCTCCACCGCGAGTAGGCTCCGATCCTTCGGAAGAAAGAGAGTCTGAGGAAGCAGGATCGGCCTCGTTCCCCGAAGCGGAAGATGCGGAAGACGCAGAGGCATGACTCAAGCGGACACCGAAACGAGGCTTTTCGTCCGGGCGCGACCCGTATTCGGTCGGGCCGGTGGATTCTGGGCGGACTCGACGCAGCTTCGGACGCATCTGATTACCCGGCGTCTTCTGCAACATCTGGAACGCGCGATCGATATCCGCTGACGCAAGTAGCGCGTATCGCGACGCCACAGTCTGTGACTGTGACGTGAAATCCCTACGCCCACTCGTCATCGCATACAGCAGACCCGACATGATGATGCCCGCGAGCGCGCCACCCAGAATGCCAATGCCAACCCACACGAACGCCGATCCGTTCGGTGCCGCGAAGGACAGCATCAAGCCCATGAAGGCACCCCACAAGGCGCCACTAGAGGCGCCTGACAGGGCCGCGCGTCCCATCGTCATCCGACCGGTCACGCGCTCAACAAGGTGCAAGTCGGTGCCGACGATCGTAATCGACTTGACGTCGAATTCCTGGTCGGACAGGTAGTCGACCGCTCCCTGAGCTTCCGCGTAGGTCTGGTATGAGGCCACCTCGGTCCCTGTCGGCATTACCGGCATGCCAAAGTTCAGGTCATTCGAGCGTTGCGCCATGGGTTTTATTCCTCACAAACTGAACAGTTTTCACTACGTGCTAGCCACTATCATTCCACCCGAGGGCATAGGCTGTCCCTGTGAACAGCGCACCTATGGAACTCAGAACAGCCGGGCGACGCGTATACATTGGCAAGCTCGCAGGTACTTCCGTCTTTGACCCCATCGGGGATCAGGTTGGAAAGATCCACGATGTCGTCGTGATTTTCCGCTATGGATCAGCCGCGAACGTCATCGGATTCGTCGTCGAGGTCGGTCCGCGTAAGCGTGTTTTCCTGCCAATGACACGCGTGACGTCCATTGAGTCCGGGTCGATTATTACGACGGGCCTGCTCAATATGCGTTCATTCACACTGCGTCCCATGGAGACACTGGTGCTTGGTCAGCTGTTCGACCGAGTTGTTGCCTTGAACGATGGTTCGGGCGATGTGAAGATCCTTGACGTTGCGATGGAGCGACGTCGCCCGAAGGATTGGGTGATTTCGAAGCTTCACGTGCAGCGCCAGCGCACGACGGCACTGGGGTTCATTCGTTCCGGCGAGACGCTGAACGTCTCGGTTTCTGAGGTGACCGGCCTGCGTAGTCGCGACGTGGAACAGTCTGCGGCGACTCTTATTCAGCAGACCGAGGATATGCGCGCTGCCGACCTAGCGGACTTCCTGCATGATCTGCCTGCCGAACGCCAGATGGCTGTTGCGAAGGAACTGCCTGACGCGCGTCTAGCCGACGTCCTCGAAGAGCTCGGCGACGACGACCGAGTTGCCATTCTGTCCGGCCTTGAAGCAGCCCGAGCAGCAGACGTTCTGGATGTCATGCAGCCTGACGACGCCGCAGACCTCGTTTCCGAGCTTCCCGAAGCCCAAGCTCAGCACCTGCTGAACCTGATGGAGCCAGAGGAAGCTAAGGACGTTCGCCGACTGCTCACCTACGCCGAGTCGACGGCCGGTTCGCTGATGACGACCGAGCCGATTGTGTTGGGCCCGGATGCAACTGTGGCGCAGATGCTTGCTTCTGTGCGCCGTGAAGATATTCCCACGTCCCTTGCGACCGTCGCGTTCATTACTCGCCCGCCGGAAGAGACTCCGACCGGCCCGTACCTGGGTATGGTCCACATTCAGCGTGCCCTGCGCGAGCCTCCGCAGACTCTGCTGGGCACGATCCTCGACTCTGATATTGAGGCTGTTTCCCCGCAGGCTCACGTCGCAACTGTCACGCGACTGTTGGCAACGTACAATCTGACAATCCTTCCCGTCGTGGATGAAGACGCGCACCTTCTGGGCGCGGTCTCCGTTGACGACGTGTTGGACGAACTGTTGCCAGAAGACTGGCGTGATTACGATGACGAGGTCACTGACCGCATGATGGCAAGGAGCATTGATGGCTGAACGTCTAGATACTCCCCGCGAAGCTGGATTCCGTTTCTTCAAGCGTCGCAAGTCATCGGGTGATAGTTTCGGCAAGTTCGCCGAAGCGACCGCCCGTTTCATGGGCTCGCCGAAGTTCATCTTGTACATGACGATCTTCGTGGTCGCGTGGATCACGGCGAATATCGTGCTGTACCAGGTGTCGCAGAAGTATGCGTGGGATCCCTATCCGTTTATCCTGCTCAACCTTGCTTTCTCAACCCAGGCGTCGTATTCCGCTCCTCTGATTCTTCTTGCGCAGAACCGTCAGGATGACCGCGACCGTGTCCAGGCCCAGCAGGATCGTCAGCGCGCCGAGCGCAATCTGGCTGACACCGAGTATCTGACCCGCGAAATTGCGAGCCTGCGCCTGTCTGCCCAGGAAGTTGCTACCCGTGACTTCGTGCGTTCCGAGTTGCGTGATCTGGTCGAATCCTTGCGTGAGGAGATTCGCGAAGAATTGCACGCCGAACTGCTTGCCTCCCAGAAATCCGCTTCGGGCGACGATGAGTCCGCCGAAGAATCCACCTCGTTCGATTCCGCGCAGGTTTGAGGGGACGAGGCCGCCCGCTGGGGTAAGCGTGGCCCTGTACATTGGGCGAAAGTGGCCTTGTACGTTGGGCGGAATTCGAATAACCCACCGCCCACGTTACTCATATCCGCACGCCACGAGCTTCTGACTTTGGGGGGCGGGAAAATGGCGGTTACCCACGCTTTGACACTCACTTTCGTGCACCGGCTGGTTTAGGAAACGACCCCGCGCGCACGCCAACGTAGGATAAGAGCATGTCTGTCTCAATCGATCAGGTGATGGCCGCGCTCGAAACGGTCATCGATCCCGAAATTCACCGTCCCATCGTCGATCTCAACATGACCAGCGCCGAGCAGGTCACCATTGACGGCTCCACCGTCACCGTCGAGGTTCTTCTGACCACCGCCGGTTGCCCGCTACGCACCACGATCAACGCTGACGTCATCAAAGCTGTTGGCGCCATTGAGGGCGTTGAGAACGTCAAGGTTGATATGGGTGTCATGTCCGACGAACAGAAGAAGGCTCTGCGCGAGAAGCTGAACGGTGGTCGCCCCGAGCGCGAAATCCCGTTTGCTCAGCCAAATTCGCTGACCCGTGTTATCGCTGTTACTTCCGGTAAGGGTGGCGTCGGCAAGTCCTCCGTGACCGCGAACCTTGCTGCCGCGATGACGCAGGCAGGCCTGAAGGTCGGCGTCATGGATGCCGATATCTACGGCTTCTCGATTCCGCGTATGTTGGGCGTCGACCACGACCCGCAGGTCATCGACGGCATGATTATTCCGCCCGTCGGCGCTTCCGGTATCAAGGTCATGTCCATCGGCATGTTCGTGCCCGACGGTCAGCCCGTCATCTGGCGCGGTCCCATGTTGCACCGCGCACTCCAACAGTTCTTGGCTGACGTCTTCTGGGGGGATCTCGATGTCTTGCTCATTGACATGCCTCCGGGCACCGGCGACGTTGCCATCTCAATCGCGCAGCTACTGCCGAATTCCGAGGTCCTGGTCGTCACGACCCCGCAGGTTGCTGCCGCCGAGGTCGCAGAACGCGCAGGTTCCATCGCATCGCAGACCCAGCAAAAGGTCATCGGTGTTGTCGAAAACATGTCCTACCTGCCTCAGCCCGACGGCTCTCAGTTGGAGCTCTTCGGTGCCGGTGGTGGCGCATCGGTTTCCGCTCGCCTGACGGCTCAGCTCGGTTACGAGGTTCCGCTGTTGGCGCAGGTCCCACTGGACATCGCGTTGCGCGAAGGCGGAGATGCCGGACGCCCCGTTTCCCTTGATGATGGTCCGGCTGCGAGTGAACTCGTCGCGCTGGCAACAGCACTGGGCAAAACGGAACGAGGCCTAGCGGGTCGCCCGCTTGGGGTCTCCCCCATCAAGAACTGAACGATTGCCCTGCGTGGGCAATCACTTCGACATCGTTACTCAACGTCGATTCCTTGGGCATCCAACGCCCGGCGGATCCTTTAATAAGTAACTTTGTCCCCACTAGGCGCCCTCACGCTTTGCGTGAGGGCGTTAGGCTATGCCTAGACATCACTTTCAACTGATTCTTTTATATGGAAGGGCCCTTCGATGGCAGATAAGGCTCAATCCTGGGTGTACGCCGAGGATTACATCGCCGAAAACGAGATTCTTCTTGAAGCCCGCGACGCAGCAAACGAACTCGGCGCCAACCCCGTTTCGCCCGGCACCGGCGTGGCCCTGCGTATGCTCGCAGCCCTGACCGGCGCACGCGCGGTTCTTGAGGTCGGAACCGGCGCTGGCGTGTCCAGCCTGTGGCTCCTCGACGGGATGAGCCCCAACGGTGTCCTCACCACCATCGACTCCGAAGTCGAGTTCCACAAGCAGGCCCGAGCCATGTTCAACCGCACCGGAATCGGCTCCGAACGTATCCGCACCATTTCTGGTCGTGCGCTCGACGTTCTGCCCCGCATGACCGACGGAGGCTACGACCTGGTTGTTCTGGATGCGGATATCTCCCAAACCCCCGAATACTTGGATCACGCCGTGCGCATCCTGCGCCCCGGTGGCACCGTCGCGCTCGTGCACGCCATGTGGAACGACCAAGTGTGCGATCCGGCTCGTCGCGACGCTGAAACCGTCATGTGTCGCGAACTGATCCGCTTCCTGCGCGAATCCCCAGACTTCGTGCCCTGTCTGTTGCCCGTCGGCGATGGACTGGCGGTTGCGGTGAAGCGCTGAGCGACAAACAAAACGGGCGTGACTAGCATTTATGCTAGTCACGCCCGCGCTGTATAAGAATCTGCTCAAACCGCCTGAGCGAGCGCTTCCGCGAGAGCCGAAGCTTCGTCCGGGGTCAGTTCGATGACGAGACGGCCACCACCTTCGCTGGGGATTCGCATGATGATTCCGCGTCCCTCTTTGGTGGCTTCCAACGGTCCGTCGCCGGTCCTTGGCTTCATGGCTGCCATGTGCCGCTCCTTGCTCCTACTGTCCGCGAACGCGGTCGCGTTACGGTAACGTCCCTATTTTACCTGTAATCACCACAAGTTCGCGAGGAAAAAGACTCATCATCCTCCGCAGGCGATACGAACTGCTTCGGCAGGATCGTCAACAATCTTCACAAGATCAATATCTTCGGGGGAAATGGTTCCCTCTCCAATCATCTTTTCGCGGATCCAGGCGATCAGCCCTGACCAGTATTCGGTACCGACCAGGACAATCGGGAAGGAACCAACCTTGCGAGTTTGGACTAGGGTCATTGCTTCGAATAATTCGTCCATGGTGCCAAAACCGCCAGGCATGACGATGAAGCCCTGCGAATACTTCACAAACATCGTCTTACGTGCAAAGAAGTAGCGGAAGTTAATACCCACTGTGATCCACGGATTGAGCGCCTGCTCGTGTGGCAGTTCAATGCCAAGACCAATAGACGTTCCACCGGCATCCCACGCGCCTTTATTCGCTGCCTCCATCGCACCCGGACCCCCACCGGTGATGACACCTATTCCGCGCTCGGCAAGCATACGCCCGATTTCGTAGGCGGCCGTCCAGTGGGGGTCGTTCCCCGGAGTGCGAGCCGAACCGAAGACCGAGATAGCGGGCCCAACTTCAGAGAGGGCACCGAAGCCTTCAACGAACTCCGCTTGGATCCGCAATACCCTCCAGGGGTCTGCGTGAAGCCAATCCGAGGTCTCCTGCGCCTGCAAGAGCCTCGCGTCCGATGTTTCTTTCGGGATTGCTTTACCGCGCAGGACAACCGGGCCACGCTGGTATGAGTGACGTACAGCTTCGCTCATATTTTCTCCTTGAAATAGTGGCGGTAGGCGACCGCGTCCTTCGATTCTAGTTTCGTTCTTCGCTGATCAACGAGGCCGCCCCCACATAATCAATCAGTATCTTCGCGTAGTGGCGGAGCTGGGAGACCGGAACTGCTTCATCTTGAGTATGAGCTTGAAGCGGATCACCCGGACCGCAATTGATCGCAGGGATCCCAAGAGCAGAAAAGCGAGCAACATCGGTCCACCCGACCTTCGCGCTCACGCTGAGGTCTTTGCCTTCTTCTGCCATGACTCGACGTGCTGTTTCGATGAATTCCTGCACCAAAACAAAGTCCGCACCGGGGCGAGCACCTTCTGATTCGTCGTCAATTTCGAAGAGTGCATCGACCCCATCAAAGTAGGACTCGATGTGAGCGATCGCGTCCGCCGGCGACATCGATGGAGCAAAACGATAATTCACGGTCAAACGCACCGAATCGGGAATGACGTTGTTTGCGATACCACCGTCAATTCGGGTGATGGACAGGGATTCTCTAAAGTCCAACCCGTCAACGTTCACCACCGGATTGCCGAACATGGCGATCTTTTCGATGATTGGCGCTACCTTGTGGATGGCATTATCGCCTCGCCACGCCCTAGCCGAGTGCGCAGCAACACCCGGAACCGTCGCAATCACACGAACCGTCCCATTGCATCCACCCTCAATCTGAGTATTCGTGGGTTCGCCGAGGATCGCGAACTGACCATCAATCCAATCGGGATGATTGCGATAGACGCGCCCCAGCCCATTCAAGGGAGCCACAACTTCCTCATGATCGTAGAAAACCCACGTCACGTCATGTTTCGGTTCATTCAGCTTCAGCGCAGCATACAGGGCTCCGGCCACACCGCCGAGCATGTCAACAGAACCCCGGCCTCGAACCTTCTCGACCCCCTCTGTTTCTTCGCGAACGTGTGGCACGTTCCCGGAAATCGGCACCGTGTCGATGTGTCCGGCGATGATCACGCGCTGAGAACGCCCCCGGTTCGTCCGCGCCACAATCGCATCTCCATCACGCAGGACTTCCAGATGCGAGGCGCCACGTAGGGCCTCTTCAATCGCATCCGCGATCGTCTTTTCGTCGCCACTGACCGACGGAATATCGATGAGGTCGCAGGTCAGGTCCACCACGTCATCTGTTCGCAAATGCGTCACGATTGTCGCCTCTCAGTGCCCCACAACGTGTTCTTCACCACCGACATCGCACATTTCACAACGGCGAAGACGGCACCTGCTTTGAGGATACGTGTTTGTCCCCACTTCAGCCTCACGTACCCGCACATTCGTTGTTTTCTTAGAACGGCTAACGCCGGTCTTCCCCCTTCTTTCCCGACGCGAAGAAAACCCCTAGACGTTTCATTGTGTGGCGTCGACCAATTCTTCACAAAATACCCCTGTGACCTGCCCAGATATTAGCCTTAAACCCATAAGCGACATCGAGGTATTTGCACGTAGCGCTTGGGTCTTGCCACTTACTCAGTCGGCACAACCGCGCACAGTACGTTCTTCCAGTGTCCCATCGAGGCGCGGGCGCTTGGCGCTCCGGCGTAAAAATCATCCGCATTCACGCGGAACACCTTGCCACTTGAAGGCTCAAACACCGCGTATATTCTCGTATCCGTGCCATCCGCAAGCACAAGCACCACATGCCGTGGGATCCACGCCGACCCGGGCATATCCCAGCCCCCGGTGAAAACCAAGACATCCCGGCCTCGGCAAAGAGCGGAATCGACAGCCACACGAAAGCGCTTCCCGCGCATAACTATACGGTGGCGCTCCCCTGTCGCTTTCGAAGCCAACTTCGCCAGCGCCCACGGCGACGTACCCAGCGCCTGAGGCCACGGCACACCCACGCGCGACGCAACACGATGCAGATGAATTTGCGCGCGCTCACGCTTATCAGGCGGCAAAGACAAGTACACGGGATCCGCGTTCGCACGGGCAGCAAGCACAGCAAGCGTCGCAATCCCACACGTCGTTGGATCAGCCTGCTTGGGGTACGAGGCCGGGATCTTCACACCACCCACCAGCGGACATGGCCCGGATGTTTCACTCACTCGTGTTCTCGCTTCGACTCGCAGGATTTTGTTTCACGATTCTTTCGGGCATTAGCCCGGAAGTATCTGCAAGATATATCACTGGAAATCGGGAAATATTGACTGACACGGCGAGGTAAGTACAATTTTTGTAAGATATTTCCACCGCGATCTTCCCGCAAAGAAAGAGAGAACACCGCGTTGAATATTAAAACAACCAAATGCTTAGCTGCAGCACTATCACTGGGTATCGGTTTCACGGTTGCCGCTCCGAGTGCTTTCGGAGCCATTAAACCAGCACCGGACTCCACCCCAGTTTCTTCGACCGATACGAAGACTTCCTTAACCCGTGAGCAGCTACAAGTCGCTATTAAAGATGCTGCAAACGAAGCTGCTCAGGCTAAGAAAAATCTTGATGAAAAGACTGCCTTATTGAATGAGGCAAAGAAAACATATGACAAGGCCGTTTCGGAACTAGAAGCCAAAGACGCCGAAGTTAAAAATTTGCAAACGCAAACTGCAGCTTTATTGCAGAAAAAAGAAAAAGCTGAAAAAGCCGTTCAAGCCGCAGAAGATAAGTTGGACAAAGCTATCAAGGACTCTGGTGCTGCTGACGAGCTTAAGAAGCTAGAAGAGGCTCAAAAAGTAGCTGCAAAAGAGGCTGAGGAAGCGGCTGCAGCCGAGCGTTCGGCACAACAGAAGCTAGAAAAAGCTCAGCAAGAGAAGAAGCTAGCCGACGAAAAAGTTGCTGAGCTTGAAAAAGAAGTTGTCTCAGCTACCAAAAAAATTGATGACGCTAAAACCCGGTTGAGCCAGCTTGAACAGGAACAAAAAACGCTCAAGAAAACCATTGAGCAGTTACAGAAAAATCACCCGAATATTGATAGCGACTTGCAAAAAGCAAAAAGTCAACTAGACGAAGCTGAGAAAACCAAAAAAGAAAAGGAAGCATTCCTTACTGAAAAGACCAACGAGTATAACAAGCTCGTAGAAGAGGCAGTATCCGCTAGGTCCGCAGTCCAAACCCTGGAGAAGGAGTTGGAAGAAAAACGGGTTGCCCATGAGAAGCTTAAGGAAGAGAACAAACAGAGCCTTCAGGAAATTAACAGGCTTGAAAATACGAAAAATACATTCCAGGCTAATCTAAAGCAGAAACAACAAGAAGTTGCGTCTTTTGACGAGGATGTCAAGCGGGCACAATCAGAGTATGAAGAAGCGCTAGCCGAAGACAAGAAGCATTCTACCGCCGAGACACAGAATAAAATTAAGAATGCTGAAGAGAAAAAACAGCGAGCAGAAAAGCAGAAGGAGTCAGCCGAAAAGGAAGCTGATGCCCTAAAAGCTGAGGTTAATGCTTTGGAAGAAAGAATTCCTACCTTAAGGAATGAACTTCTGAAAAAGGAAGTTGAAAGAGGAACTCTAGAAGCTGACATCAAACAACTTGATCAAGACCTTCAGACGAAAACGCACACTGCCGAGAATCTCTTCCAAAAAGCAGACGAAGCCGAAAACGTCCAAAAAGAAGCTAAAAAGCAAGCTGATGTTGCCACAAAAGAGTACGAGAACAAAAAACGTACTGCAGATGAGCTAGAGGCAGTTGCAAACAAGCTAGAAAAAGCCAAGCAAGACGAAAAAGAAGCTACGCAGGAAAAGCAGAAATTCGAAGGGCTACTAGCTGAAGCCCAAAATAATCTGAATTTGGCGACGAGCAACAAGGAACAGGCCCAGAAAAACGCTGATTTGAAGGATAAGCAGCTTCAACAAGATCAGGAAGCTGAGGAAAAAGCCAGGGAGAAAAAGCGAGCTGCAACAGATAAGCTTTCCCAAGCGAATTCTGATTTGAAGAATGCCATGGACAAGGATGCGTCTGTTGCCTCCGCCAACGAAGCGCTTCAGGCAGCGAAGCTGAACTTGGCCGAAGCCCGGGAAACTTGGGAAGCTAAGAACGAGGCGTTAAAACAAGCGCAGCAGAACCTATCTGAGCTGAGAAAAGCTGAAGAAACTGCTAAAGCTACTCTTGAATCTGCCACATCAGAATTTAACAAAGCTAAACAATCTAGCGAAGACCTAGAGCGCAAGTTAGCTGAACTACGCGCTCAGCTGCAGGCTATGAAAATGCTTTCTGAGGCTACAGACCCGTCTGGTGCGCAGAAGAATAATTCGAATAACAAGCGCGATAGTCAACAGCCAAAGGCAAAACAGCTTGCGAATACCGGCGCAGACATCACCCTATTACCCGTGGGAGCAGGTATCGCTTTGCTAGGCATTGGCCTCGTTGGAGCTAGAAAACGCCGAGCTGAATAGGAAAGGGCAGGTTAAGTCAATCTGATCTGTGATGCATCAATCTGTATTGACCATCACTGATGGACAATAACCGCCAGATCCAATACAACTGTTAGGTCTGGCGATAGTACAGGGGCATACACAGAACGCAATCCGCAACGGATACATCCAAGAGAGGGCGGCTCGTACTACACAGTATGAGCCGCCCCCTCTTATTTATGGCAAGTCCGTATTATTCGGGCATTAGACCTTCGGATCCCTACACATCCGCAAAGGCTGGGCAGGACACTAAACCACTCCAACACGCCCGGAAAAAACACACAATTGGCATTAGCCCCAAAACTAGACACCCGCCACCTGGGGCCGCACCTTACCTCGGCAAAGATCCGCTCCACGCTCCCCTGGACACAGCAAGGCGGGCGAGCCGCACATACGACCCGCCCGCCTTGAAAGAAAACGCTACGCGCTAGTTCACTCAGCGTCGCCTTCGGCTTCTGCCGGAGCTTCTTCTTCTTCAGGTTCTGCAGCGAGCTCGGAGATAATGACGACATCCTGCTCAGCGTCGAGTTCACACTCAACGTTGGCCGGCAAAACCAGGTCGGAGACGCGGACAACGGTGCCAGCTTCGAGGCCGGTCACGTCAACCTCGATAGCCTCGGGGATGTCGGTTGCCGGGGCCTTGACGGCCACGGTGTGCTCTTCGACGTTGTGGGTGGTGCCGGGGGCTGCTTCGCCGACGACGACGATTGCAACCTCGACGTCAACCTTTTCGCCAGCCTTGACGGCTAGGAAGTCAACGTGGAGCAGGTTGCGCTTGACCGGGTGACGCTGAACGTCTTTGACAAGTGCGAGTTGCGACGTGCCGTCGATCTTGAGCTCAACAAGAGCGTTCTTGTTGCCACGAACGATCAGGAACAGGTCGTGTTCCGGAATGTCAAGGTGGGTGGTTTCGCCGTGGCCGTAAACAACGCCCGGAACCATCTGCGCACGGCGAGCGCGACGTGCGGCGCCCTTACCGAACTCGGTGCGAGTGGTGGCGACAAGGATCGGGTTATCGCTCATAAGAAATGTCCTCCTGAGTATGTAGGTTTCACGCTCAAGCGTCGAAGAACCCAGGCAGGACCGGCAAAGATCCGAAAGGCCCTGTCGATAACGGCGGAATATAGAAAACCGCCCTCGCCGGAGCAACTCAATCAGAGTACCCGACGAGGGCGGTGAAAAGCGAGTCAGTCGAACAGTGATGTGACCGATCCGTCGTCAAAGACCTCGCGGATGGCGCGTGCCAACAGCGGTGCGATCGACAGGATGGTCAGAGTTGGGAAGCGCTTCTCGGGCGGAATCGGCAGGGTGTCGGTGACGACGACCTCGGTTGCTCCACATTCGGAGAGGCGGCGCGTTGCCGGATCAGAGAGGATGCCGTGCGTTGCGGCGATGATGACCTTCTTGGCGCCGGCGTTGTTGAGGACCTTGACGGCCTCGGTGATCGTGCCAGCGGTGTCGATCATATCGTCAACCAAGACACATTCCTTGCCTGCAACTTCACCGACGACGCGGTTGGCGACAGCAACGTTCGGGCGGGTGGTATCGCGGGTCTTGTGGACGAATGCCAGCGGGCAACCGCCGAGCTTCGAAGACCACTTTTCGGCGACGCGAATACGGCCAGCGTCTGGGGACACCATGACGGTGTTGGAAAGGTCGAGGCGCGAACGGACGTAGTCAACCAGAACCGGCATTGCGAAGAGGTGGTCGACCGGGCCGTCGAAGAAGCCCTGTTCCTGCGAGGCGTGCAGGTCGACGCTCATGACGCGGTCAGCGCCGGCGGTCTTGTACAGATCAGAGACCAGGCGAGCCGAAATCGGTTCACGACCCTGGTGCTTCTTGTCCTGACGCGAGTAGGGGTAGAACGGCGAGACAGCGGTAATGCGTTTTGCTGAGGCACGCTTGGCAGCGTCAATCATGATGAGCTGTTCCATCAGCCACTTGTTGATGTCGCCCGTGTGTGACTGGAGGACAAAGACGTCTGCGCCACGAACGGATTCATTGAAGCGGACGTAGATTTCGCCACTCGCAAAATCGTAGGCGGTCACTTGCGAAAGCCCGCACCCGATTTCTTTGCCAACCTCTTCGGCAAGTTCCAAGTGCGCTCGACCCGAAACGAGGACGAGGCTCTTCTCTCCACTGGTGACCAATCCGCTCATGCGGCGTTCCTCCCCTTGCTTAAAGAACCCGGATCGGTCAGTCCCGACTGGACTGTCCGATGACGCTGAATGGTGTAACCATCGTATCGGGTGCAACCGATACGTTGGACACGCACGCGTTGTGGATAACCGCACGATTCCCGACAATCGCGGTATCAAGGGTCGCTGAGGGACCGATCTCACACTCGGATCCGATCACCGTCGCACCACGCAACACGGTTCCTGGCCAGATTATTGTGTCGTTTCCGATCTCAACATCAACGCCGATCCACGTGGAATCGGGGGCGATGATGGAAACGCCTTCGCGCATGTGCTTTTCGCAGATGCGTCGGTTGAACTCGGCGCCGAGTTCTGCAAGCTGCACGCGGTCATTGCACCCCTGTGCTTGCCATTCATCGAGAAGTTCCATAGCGCCCGCACGCTTTCCAGCGGGGGCGGCTGCCGCGAGGACGTCGGTCAGGTAGACCTCACCCTGATCGTTGTTGGTTCCCACGTTGACGAGGGATTCGCGCAGGTAATCGGCGTCGAATGCGTAGATACCGGCGTTGATTTCGTTGATGAGAGCCTGTTCTTCGGTGGCGTCACGCTGCTCGACGATGGCGGTCACACGACCGCCGGCATCGCGAATAATGCGACCGTAGCCCGTGGGATCATCGACGCGCGAGGTCAGGACGGTGACGACATTCGCCTGTTCGATATGGGCATCGACGAGGTCTTTCAGGGTCTCGGTGCTCAGCATGGGGACGTCGCCGTAGGTGACGACAACAATGCCGTGAATCTGGCCAACCTGGCGTTCCAGCTCTTCCAGGCCGCATTGAACGGCTCGTCCTGTGCCGGGGATTTCATCCTGATCGGCGACGATAGCGGTGGGGCTGACGCGCTTAATTTCAGCTTCGACAAGGTCACGCTGGTGGCGCACAACAGCAACCAGGTGCGTGGGGTTCAGGCCTTCGCCTGCTTTCAGGGCATGTCCAATCATGGACCGGCCGGCAACGGGGTGCACAACCTTGGGAAGAGAGGACTTCATACGAGTGCCTTGACCTGCGGCGAGGACAATGACAGCTGCAGGAACGGTCATGATTTACCTTCCAAAATCGTGGCGGTGACCCACTTGTAGCTCCGCCCCCAGGACTCGAACCCGGACCAAAGGCACCAAAAACCCATGTGCTGCCGTTACACCAGGGCGGAAAACGCCTTTTGATTCTGCCATATGTACCCCTTGCTGTGCCACGTCGGCCGGGCGCAAAAGGCTCGTTCGCGCCACACCTCACACCTACCGCGTGACCCGATTCAGATGACATACTGACCGTATGAGTGAAAAACGCACGCGAATGAGCGGGTTCGAACGGCGCGAACAGCTAGTTGAGATTGGACGCTCACTTTTCGCTCAAAAAGGCTTTGATGCGACGAGCGTTGAAGAGATCGCATCGAAGGCAAAAGTGTCGAAGCCGATCGTCTATGAGCACTTCGGCGGCAAGGAAGGCCTGTATGCGGTCATCGTGGACCGTGAAGTTCAGGCGCTTGTGACGAAGCTTCACACGTCGTTGGAGTCCAGCGCCAGGCCTCGTATCCTTCTAGAAAACGCGACACTTGCCCTTTTGGACTACATCGAATCGCACACGGACGGCTTCCGCGTACTGGTTCGCGACGCACCCACCGATCGCACGCAGGGCTCGTTCTCTTCCGTGCTCGGCGATGTCGCGTCGCGCGTCGAATACCTGTTGGCCGAACAGTTCTCGCACACGGACATCAACGCGAACCTCGCTCCCCTGTACGCGCAGATGCTGGTCGGACTCATTGCGCAGGTTGGACAGTGGTGGCTGGACGATCGGCGAATGAAGAAGGACGAGGTCGCCGCACACGTTGTAAACCTAGTCTGGAACGGCATTCGCAATATGCGTCCCAGCCCCTCGCTGGTCGTCCGATCGGAGGATTGTGTGCGCAATGACTTCAGCTGATCGCGCTTCCTGCCCGACGCACGAGGCGCACGATGAGGTCGCTCGCATTGTCGAAGCGTGGACGAACGAGCGCCCAGATCTGGATCCCACGCCGATGCTCGTTCTGTCGCGAGTGACTCGTCTGGCCAAGCACCTCGACCGCGCCCGCCGAGCCGCATTCGCCGACCACGGCTTGGAAACGTGGGAATTTGACGTTCTTTCGTCCCTGCGTCGCGCAGGGGAACCCTATGTGCTGAGTCCGGGTGATTTGATCGCCGAGCACTTGGTGACAAGTGGCACGATGACGAACCGTATTGACCGCCTGCAGGAGAAAGGCCTGGTCACGCGTTCTTCCGCGCGTGAAGATCGTCGCGTCGTTCAGGTGAAACTGACCGAGGAGGGCAAGACGAAGGTTGATACCGCGCTTGCGTCCCTACTCAATTCTGAACGTGGAATCCTGGCTCCTCTGTCATCTGGCGAACGCGAGAAACTCGCTGATCTTCTGACAGTTCTACTGGCCCCCTTTGAAACTAAAGAATGACTGTGACTCGCGAATCTGAAGCGTTGGAGCGCCTGCACCACATGGAAGAGCGCTACACCGAAGCGTGCGCGCTGATGGATCAGGCAGAAGGTGCGCTGGCCAGTATTGAGGCACTGGATCAGACAATGATTCCGCTGATGGGTCAGTATTCATCGTCGTGGATGAACGACCGTGAGGTCGCAATCGAAGCAGGTGAATGCCTTGAGGTGATCGGCGAAGACGAAGTGTGGAACCTCTATAGTCGCCAGTGCGCCCTCATGGCCAAACTTCTGGCGGATTCCAGCCGTTTCTTCACCGACGATCTGCTGGGCGACTGAGTTCTTCGTCCTCATCGGTGGCTGAGTCCTGACGGTGCCTGGGCTGAGTCCTGATGGTCGCTGAGTCCTGGCCGTCAGCTCCCAACTCATCCAACAGTTCCGCCGCTTCCAGCCACGCCATTTCAAGTTCATCGATCTCGTCGAGAATCTGGCGATGTTCGGCTGCCACCTGTGTCAGTTCATCGACCAACGAGGCATCCGTGGCAACGCGGGCACCCAAATCGGCGAGGCGATCAGACAGTTTTATTTCCGAGGCGCGCAGTTTTTCGAGTTTACGTTCGATACGATCGGCGTCTTTCTTCGCCGCCCGGCGAGCGGCGGCGTTAGAGATGGTCGGGGCGGCCTCGTTCCCCGCGGAATTCGAAGCAGAATTGCCCGCGGACTTACCTGTCGAATTCCCGGATACATTCGCCGACGTTGCCCCTGCATTACTGCCAGAAGTCGTAAGCCCCAGCCCCTCTTCGCGCATGGCGAGATACTGTTCGACACCACCGGGCAGGGCGCGCAACTTTCCATCGCCGAGCAGTGCGACCTGGTGGTCGGTGACGCGCTCCAGCAGGTAACGGTCGTGCGAAACGACGACGAGCGTGCCCGGGAAGGAATCCAGCAGGTCTTCCATCGACGCCAGAGTATCGGTATCAAGGTCGTTCGTCGGTTCGTCAAGCAGGAGCACGTTCGGTTCAGCCATCAGCAGGCGCATCAGCTGCAGGCGACGGCGTTCACCACCTGAAATCTCGCTAATTCGCGTGTAGGCGCGCTGACGGGTAAAGCCCATGCGTTCCGTCATCTGTGCGGCACTGACCTCGCGCCCGTCGACGATCGAGGTCTGCGCGACCTCGGCGACGGCTTCGACGACTCGCATATCCGCGAGCGCATCCAGTTCATGCGTATCCTGGGACAGCGTGGCCACTTCGACGGTTTTACCGCGCTTGACGCGACCGGAGTCAGGCTGGATGTCTCCGCGCAGCAGGTTCAGCAGAGTTGTCTTTCCTGCACCGTTGACACCGACGATGCCGACTCGTTCGCCAGGTGCGAGGCGCCAGGTGACACCGTCAAAGATGATGTTCGCCTCGCCGTTCGGGCGCGTGAATGCGATCGAAACATCCTCAAGGTCTAGGACGTCTTTGCCCAGGCGCGCGGTCGCCATTTTCACCAGTTCAACGGTGTCGCGCGGTGGTGGCACGTCGGCGATCAAGGCTTCTGCGGCAGCAATGTGAAACTTCGGCTTTGATGTGCGCGCGGGCGCGCCTCGACGCAACCACGCGAGCTCTTTGGTCAGCAGATTCGCGCGCTTTTGGGCAGCCACATCGGCTTGGCGGACACGTTCGGCGCGGGCCAGCGTATAGGCAGCGTACGAGCCGTCGTAGATTTCGACGTGGCCAGCGATCTGTGGGCGGTCGCCACCCGGGTCGACTCCGGCGACGACTTCCCAGATGTGCTCGCACACGGTGTCGAGAAACCATCGGTCGTGCGTGACAACCAGCAGAGCACCATTCGCGCCGGGCTTCGCGAAGCGCGCGTTCAGGTGACGGGCCAGCCACGCGACGCCTTCAACATCGAGGTGGTTCGTCGGCTCGTCCAAGCAGACGATGTCAGATTCGGTGGCGAGTACTCGGGCAAGTGCAACGCGACGCCTCTGCCCACCCGACAGGGTCCCAATCAGTGCGCGCGTGTCGATGTCGGACAGCAGACCCGCGTGGATGTCGCGGATCGTTGCGTTCGAGGCCCACTCGTATTCTTCAAGCCCGGGGTGGACAGCGTCGACAACACTCATCTGCGGGTCGAGCGAATCCACCTGATCCAACACAACGATGCGGACACCGTCGCGCTTGGTGATGAGGCCTAAGTCCGGTTCCTGAATCCCGGCCACCAGGCGTAGCAAGGTCGACTTTCCAGCGCCGTTCGGGCCAAGAATACCGACGCGCGACCCATCAAACAGGCTGACGGTGACATCATCGAGCAGTTTGCGTGATCCCGCCATTGTGGCCAGGGATTGCGTTCCTAGAAGGTGAGCCATTTATGCGTTGTCCTCGTGCTCAATCATTGCGCCACGCGCGGCACCCCACGTCGTCAACACTGCGGAGACGGCGGGGAGCTGAGCGAGTTCGTCGGCGATGCAGTGGGCGTCTTCCGCGCTGGTGGCAAGGGCGGCGATTGTCGGGCCGGATCCGGAAAGAATCACGGCCAGGGCGCCAGCATGACGCGCGCCAGCAATCGTCTTAGCCAGTTCGGGGCGCAATTCAAGTGCCGCTTCGGTCAGGTCATTGACGAGGCAGGGCGCGGCTTGCTCGGCAGAACCTGTCAGTAGAGCGCCCGCTTCATCACTGAGATCTTCAAGAAGCTCCCACGTGCCTCCAGGCCCGCCCATCTGGTCAAGCTGATGGAAAACAGCAGGTGTTGATAAACCCCCGTGCGCCAAGGCGATCGCCCAGTGGTGACGCGGTTCGTCTGAACCGTCGGCAAGCAGACTCATATGGTCGCCTCGACCTGTTCCCAGCGCGATGCCACCGGTCAGGCATGCGGGAACGTCAGCCCCCAGCGTTCGTCCCATCATTTCAAGCTGATCGCTGTTGAGGCCCAGCTCCCAGAGTGCATTGCAAGCGACAAGCGTCGCGGCAGCATCCGCGGAGCCACCGGCCATACCGCCAGCCATCGGCAGATGCTTTTCCACGTGGATCTCAATGCCGGCAGCCGTGTGTCCCCACGGCCCCATCGCAGCAAGTTTCTGCAGGCTACGTGCAGCTTTGACGCACAAGTGGTTTTCGGGATCCAACTCCGCCATTGCAGCAGTCGTCGCTTCATCAACCCGACCGTTAGACAGGTACGCCGTTGTTGTCACGTGAATACCAAGACGGCGCGACGTGCGAACAGTGACTGTCTCGCGCATATTGAGCGCTTCAAAGACCGTGACCAGCGGGTGATATCCGTCCTCGGTGGGGTGTCCCACGCGAAGAGTCAGATTCACTTTGCCCGGAGCACTCGCCCTCACTTCACGCATCAGCAGAATCCTGCTGTTGAGCGAGCGCCGACTCCGCCCCATTGTCAGCGCCAAGGGCTGCAGTGGAGGCGGCCTGATCTATTGGGGAAGACCCCACGGACTTGCCTGTACGAGGATCGACGCGAGCAGCCAGCACCCCACACGCACGCAGTTCGAGGACCGCGCGACCAAGGCGCACGAATTCTTCAATACCGAGTGCTTCACCGCGGGCGGTCGATTCCACTCCGGCAACGTCCAACAGCGCTTCGGCGGCAGCTGGCGAACCCGCCCACGTCTTCAACGCAGCGCGGAGAGTCTTACGGCGCTGACCGAACGCCACATCACAAACCTCGAAGGTTGCTTGACGCAGGTCTTCATCGCCACGAGGCTCGCCATCGCGGCGCAAACGAACCAACGCAGAGTCCACGTTCGGAACCGGCCAGAAAACACTGCGACCGATCGTGCCCGCACGCTCAGCCTGACCGTACCAGGCGACCTTCACCGACGGCACGCCATAGGTTCGCGACCCGGGGCCTGCAGCCAAGCGATCAGCGACCTCAGACTGGACCATGACAAGAACATCCGTCAGCGTCGGGAATCTCTCTAGCATCGCCAGAAGCACCGGAACAGCAACGTTATACGGCAGGTTCGCGACCAGCTTCGTCGGAGGTGGCCAATCCACACCAAAGTCAGCAACACCGTTGATCTTCGTCGCATCCGCGTTCACCACGTGGAAACGATCAGCGGCTTCAGGCATACGAGCAACAACAGTCTGCGGAAGAGCTCGAGCCAGTGGCGGATCAATCTCGACCGCCCGCACGCGCGCACCGGTCTCCAAAATCGCCAGCGTCAGCGAACCAAGGCCGGGGCCAACCTCAATGACCTCGTCCCCCGCTTCCACACCACCGGCGCGAACGATGCGACGAACCGTCCCAGCATCGTGTACAAAGTTCTGCCCCAAAACTTTCGTCGGGCGAATACCGAGCGCATCGGCAATCGCTTTCACTTCAAGCGGGCCAAGCAAGCCGGTTTCAGACGGCTGGACGCCCTCTGGAAGAGTCGGATCCAAGCGAGTATTCGGGGTGCGGGTACGAGATCGAGTCACCCTGTCATTCTACTGGTCAGGCAGGCTGGACCGCGGTGCGGAAAGTGTGCGCTAGGTTGCGCTCGCCATGCCAATGAACGGTGCCCGCACAATTCACGCGGAGGATTAGTACCAGCCGACAGACTCAGAATGAGCCCATGCACCACACGGGCTCTGGTAGCGACCCTTGATATACTTCAGACCCCACTTGATCTGGGTTTCTGGGTTGGTTCGCCAGTCGTCACCCTCGGACGCCATCTTCGAGCCGGGAAGCGACTGCGGGATACCGTAGGCGCCCGAGCTCACGTTCTCTGCTCTGGGGTTCCAATGAGATTCGCGAGTCCACAACTTGTCAAGGCACTGGAATTCACTGATGTCCCAGCCAAAACTGACCACCAGTTCCTGGGCAATGCCACGCGGATCGCCAGCAGCATAGGAAGCGACGCTGACACCGTACACGGACGCAGCGCGAGCCTTCGCACGATCCGTCGCGCTTTCAATCGATGCAATAACAGCGTTCACTTCGTCTTCGGTAGAGATCGTTCCAAGCTTTGCCGTGTATGCGGTGATCGAGTTGCCCGCACTGTCCACGGTTGTCTCCAACGTGGCCTTCGGGTCGATTCCGGCGATAGCAAGCGCCTGAGGAGTCGCTTCCTTTGTACCATTCGACCTGACCTGCGCGGTGGGAGCGGTTGTCACCAATTCACTGATCACGGCGAAAAAAACGGGCCTGCCGTTTACTCTTTCCTGCCATTGCTTCTGAGCAGCAACGCCTTGAACACCCGCTTGGGTAATCTTCGATTCACCCTTGAACAGGTCCGCAGACTCTTGGGTGGTTTCGCTGAATTCAACGGGGATATCCACATCAACGTATCCGCGAGTCACGCGGTCCACGTTAATTTTCATCGAGCGATCAGGCCGGACACTCACGTTCAGGCGGTCATTGGGAGTCAACTGGACTCCAGCCTGCGCGACGATGTCATCGGGACGCTGTTCAGGAGAGACCTGAACCGTAGTCTGCTGACCGTCAGCCTGAACCGTGATGTTCTGCGAACGCTCAACAATCTTCGTCACATCTTTCCTGACAGACCTACGATCCACCGCAACGGCAACATCGCTACCAAGGGATGATGAACTGACAAGAAGAGCCTGAGCGGAGGAAGCGGTCGACCAAATCGTCGTCGGCGTCCCATCAACGGTCAGCTTGTATTCCTTCGCGGTACGCACGATGATCGTTCCCCCATCGGGAGCAACCGTGTTCAACGACGGCTGGATCAGATCGTGTTCACCAACCGCGACACCCGCGCGCGCCAGAACCGACGAGACGCTTCCACCCCACGTCGTAATCGGCTGAGAAACCCCATCGACTTCGAGCGTCAGCTCGGCGCGAGACGACATCATTCCGCCTCCAGCAACAACCGCCATCGTCGCAGACGCCAACCATGCGGTGGCAACGACTGTTTTGCGCGTTGGGTTTAATCCGCCCAGGAAAGCACGGGTGGGGTGCAGGACGGTTTCAGAAAGCATCGAACGTGAAATCACGAGGTCGGTAGCTCCTTGAGTGGAATGTGAGTAGTTCACCAGTGTCCACGGTACGTGATTCCGGGGGCACTGCACAGGTGAACAGGTGCAAGGTGATCCTTTACACCCCACTTATTTTAAGAAAGTCAACGCTCACCCGCGGCGTGTTGAGAATCAACGTCACCCAGCAACGTGGATTCTGTTGTCACTCAGGCAGAATCTGTCAGTTCAGACCCAATGACCGGTTAGTACAGGCGCGTCACCTGTCAGTACAGGCCCATTGCTCGAGTGCACGACGGCCACTGACCCCAGCCTGCACGCGCCTGCAGCGCTTGAGCTCGGGCAGTTTGTTCTTCAGCGGACGCGTTGGACGGAAGCCCCGTACCACCAACTGACCGCCAGGTCGACAAGGTGAACTGGTAGAGACCGTAGTATCCGTTGCCCGTGTTCGTTGCCGGATTACCGCCCGACTCACACTGCGCAAGGGCTGCCCAAACACCAGAAGAATCAGCAGACAGTGAGTATGCGCTTCCAGCGCCGGCAGAAGCGGCAGCGGTTGAAGCGGTGCGCTCCTTGGTTCCCTTGGCAACGATCTCGCTGGTTGCCTTGGTCTTGGTTTCAGAGATCACACGGTTCACGGTGACCTGCCCGTCGACTGTTTCGCGGAACAGCTTGCGGGTGATAGAGCCGTTCACACCGGCCTGAACGACCGAGGTTTCGCCCTGGTAGAGGGTGTCGTCTTCACGCTCTTGGGTCGAGTAAGCAACCGCCTCGGTTTCGGTGACGGTTTCTCGGCTCACTCGGGTGACCTTCAACGTGGTCTTACCTTCGCTGAAGATGTAAGAGAAACGATCAAATTCGCCGAGCCTGACACCAGCATCTGCGAGAACCTTGTCAGCTCCCTTACCGGACGCGGTGATTTCGGTTTGTGTGCCATCAACGTCAAGGATGATCGGCGTACCGTCGGTAACAACGGGCATTTCAGAACGCAGTTTGGAACGATCCGCAGCCAACGTAATCGTGGACTCGCTGTTGATGGAGTCCAAGACGCCGTCGATGCTGTCGGCGGTCGACCATGCAGTCAGGTCTTCACCGTCAATGTTCACCGCGTATGCGGAGGCCATGCGGACTACGATCATGTCGCCGTCGTGGACGCGAGTTGAGGTCGCGGGAGCAACAAGGTCGTGCTCGCCAATATTCACACCTGCGGATTCAAGAACATCGTCAACAGTGGTGTAGAAACCTTCGACCGGCAGTGAGACACCGTCGAGTTCGAGGGTGACCTGATGATGAGCAGAGGCAACTCCGCCCGCGGCGATTCCCACCATTGCAAGGGCAAGCGCGGACGCGCCAGTGATGACGGTTCGTTTACTCGGGTGTGAAATGTTCACGCGGCTCCAGACTTTGAAGGTTCCGCTCGGGTGACTCGATGCGTGCATCGTGTGAGCCGATAACGGACTAACACACTTACCGTAACCGTTTTGTTATCTGCGTGCGTCAGTTCGTGTCTATCTTCACGAAACAAATTAACGAGGTTCATCACCGATCTTGATGCCTCATGGGACGAAGCTAGCGCGTTCTCAACCGCCAAAAAGGCGTACCCACCCCCTACTTTCCGTAGACTCTGAGCGAGTTTTCCATCAATCGACGGCAGGCCTCTTCTTCACTGGCTTCCCAAAGATCCGCGATAAATCGGACGGTGTGAGCCATCACGTACGAAGAGTTTGGCGAACCACGATGTGGGACGGGTGTCAGGTAGGGAGCGTCCGTTTCGACAAGAACAAGTTCGCGGGGCATCCGGAGAAGCCCCTGGCGAAGGTGATCATTGGCGGGATACGAAATGGGGCCCGCGAACGATGCATACCAGCCATTCTTTGCCAGGATGTCTGCCAGTTGCCCATCTCCGGAGAAGCAGTGAAAGACAATCAGCTGATCTGCGCGCGCCACGTCATCAAGGACGGAAACCGTGTCATCGTGAGCGTCACGATCGTGAATCTGCAGGGGCAGGCCGGCTCGCTCAGCCATCTGAATGTGGGCGGCAAACGATTCTTTTTGCGCTTGCTTACCTTCGTCTGCGGTACGGAAGTAGTCCAACCCGCTCTCTCCGACGGCGACGACCGTCGGATCACTTAAACGTCGTTCAACTTCTGACAGCGCTTCGTCAAGGGGAATGTGATGATCGCGTTGAGTCGGGATTAAGCCGTCGGGTGACGGGACCTGGACTCCAGCGTGAAGAGCGGCTTCGTTGGGGTGGATCGCCAGCGAAACCTGGACACCTTGGAAGGATCGAGCGATCTGAATCATCGGATCGAAGTCAGGGAGCTCGCAGGCAGAGGAGACCTGGCGGGTGATATTCACCGATCGAGCACGCTCAATCTGTTCTTCAAGGGACAGCTTCACACCGTCAGCTTTCGGAATTTCGCCCTCATGGACGGGAAGGTGCGTGTGATTATCCATGACCGGCTCTGCCAGCGGAGCCGGGACCTCTGGCCATGTGCGAGGACGTCGTTTACCCACGTCAAACCCCCTTCGGAGAATAGACGGACAATCCGGAATCTGGAACCGGGAACAAAGCAGAACCATCGTCACCGATCTGGACGGGTTCACATCCGCCGATCACGCACTCCCAGATCTGACCGGCATGATGAGCACCCACATTCAGAGTCTTTGCGCTTTCACCAGAATCGGAAATAACAACAGCAACACCGTCACTAGCGTCATCCATCTGCCCTTGCCTCGCCCAACCGACCACGTGAGAATCGTCGAACGCATCCCACTGGACACCGTACGCGCGCGTCTTACGCATCTTCATCAGGGTTTCTAGTCCTTCAACCGGAGCAATAGGATGCTCACCTTCAGCCCCGAATAGGTCGGCGTGGAATACACAGGGGTAGCCGGCCTCGCGAAGAAGAATCAGCGCATAGGCTGCGGGCTTGAACCAACTATCGACCGGCGACGCCAGCGATTGACCATCCTGAGTATCATGATTCTCCACAAATGTGACTGCCATCGTGGGGTCCGCGTCCACCAGCGTGCCGTTGAAGATTCCGCCCATGTCGAAGGTACCGTTGGCGCGCGACGCGTGGTGGAAGTTGAAGTGAAGCGGGACATCAAACAGGCTCAGTCGGCGATCATCACCGATGAACGACCGCAGTTCACCAAGGTCAGCGCTCCAGTATTCGCCGACCGTGAAGAGTTCCTTGCCAGAAACATCACGCATGCGGTCGAGCCATGCCATCGTAAAGTCGCGTCCCATGTGTTTCAACGCATCCATGCGCAGGCCGTCAACCCCCGTTGTTTCGAGATACCAGGCTCCCCATTCGACCAGGTGATCCATGACTTTGGGATCGGTCAAGTGGACGTCAGCGCCCATCAGGTAGTCAAAGTTACCGAACTCGTCATCGACGTTTTCGTTCCACTTTTTACCCTCGAACAGCCAGAGCCCCTTGCGCCCAGTCGCTTCATCCCAGTCAGTCCCGTGAAAACACGTCCAGTCCCATTCAAAATCCGAGTACGTGCCAGCACGACCTGGGAACGTGAATCGCGTCCAGACCTGGATCTGTTCAGGGTTGCCGACTTCAATGGTGCGATTCTGCTGATCAATCGGGGTTGCGGTCACCGTTTCTGACGCGTCTGCACCCATCTTGTGGTTGAGAACCGTGTCTGCAAGCACGTGGATCCCGTAATCATGCAAGGCCTGGATAGTCCCCACATATTCTTCGCGCGTCCCATACTTCGTGCGAACAGCGCCCTTCTGGTCAAACTCCCCCAGATCCCACAGGTCATACACGCCGTATCCGACGTCATCAATGCCCGCCTGCCCCTTATATGCTGGAGGCAACCACACGGCGCTGACTCCCAGGTCAGACAGGTGCTGCGCCTGATCAGCAATCGAACGCCAAAGCGAGCCGTCATTGGGCACGTACCACGAAAAACCCTGCAACAAAGTGCCGTTCATGTCAGTCGCCCTGTTTCACGATCGCGATTTCAACCGCCTTGGCAGCCTCTTCGCCCAGCAGATGGTTCACGAGGCTCAGACCAAGCTGGATAGCCGTCCCCATTCCGCGCGACGTGAACACGTTATCGTCCACGACAACCGAATCGGTCAGAGCGCGCGCCCCGCCCACTTCGAGATCCTTCATAAAGCCCGGGTTCGCCGTCGCGTTTCGCCCGTCGAGGAATCCAGCGTGAGCCAAGACCGAAGGAGCCGCGCAGATCGCAGCGACAGGCTTGCCGAAGGCGATGCGACGAGCAATCTCTGCCTGAATCTTCATGTTTTCTTCAAGGTTCACGGTGCCCGGCATGCCTCCGGGCAGGAACAGCACGGTGTATTCAGACAGGTCCGCGTCATCAAGATGCAGGTCACACACCAATGTGATGCCGTGCGACGACGTGACGGACAGGGAACGGGTAGGCGACAGCAACGACGGCGCGCTAGCAAAAGGATTGGAACGAGGTTCTTCTACGGCCTGACTGTCTGATGCCGGAACGGCAATCAGGTCAGCGCGCACGCCCGCCCGATACAGGCAGTCGACGACCGCGAGCGCTTCCACTTCCTCTAGTCCGGGCGCGATGAGGACGCCGACGGACGCGTCGGTTGTGACAGTGGTCGGGGTTGGCATGAGGACCTCCTAATAGCTTTCTGCCTTCAAGTATCGCGCTGACCATGGACGAATTCACTGACAGCAAGCGTGAAACTACCTACTGCCCCGCGTCTACGCGCCAAATGACTTGCTTCGCAGAGCCTCGACGGGATCTTCACGCGCGGTTTACGCGATGGGACGATGCCGACGACCACCGTCGGGCGGACGGAGATAGTGATCAGGATCATCGCCGCACTCACGGGAAGTTGCGCATGATCGACAGGATCAACCGATGTTGAGCATGATTTCTTCTTGGTCCAGGCGCTCCATTGCCGTTTCGAGGGCGGCGGATGAGAACACGCCTTCATTACGTGCTTCGAGCAGAGCCTGACGCTGTTCGCGGATCGCTTCGAGGGCAAGGACTCGCATTTGTTCGATGGTGAGGGCACCTTGCTCGGGATTCATGTCCGAACTGGGGTTTACGGGCACCGGGTCACGCCCATCACTTTCACTAGTGGAGGCAGTTTCTGATGCCCCCTCTGCGACGCTCGCTTGGACGATGGTTGCTCCGATCACCCCACCGAAAGGCATGGGTGTCTTAAGAGCGGAAGGATGCAGGGCCTCGGCCAGAGCACTCTCTTTAAGCGAGGAATGCATGAGGTGAAGAAGGTGCTCGCGTTCTTCTTCATTCACTGTATCTGCAGCCATCTGAGGCTTTACCAAGCGGATCACCCACGGCAGGGTCAAGCCCTGCAATGCCAACGAACCGCCGGCTACGACCAGTGCGATCAGCAGGAGGACGTTACGCATCGGGGTCGCGAAAGGCAGAGTTTGGGCGGCCGCAAGTGTGACGGCACCTCGCATGCCTGCCCACACCAGAATCGACCCTTCGCGCACGCCCAAGGGCTGGGCGTTGAAGTATTCCAAGTCGTTTCCGCGACGCCTCTGCTGGCGCCAGCCACGTTCAACCCTGCGGTGCCACCGTTCAACAGCCGCATTCCATTGCTCGGGGCTCATGTTTCGGGCTTCAAGAAGCTCAGGATCGACATCACTCGCGTGCGCCAGGCGCTCTTCATGCAGACGCAGACGTTCTTCGTCACGTTCCATTCGCGCGCGAGCATGCGATTGACTGTGGTTCAAGAACGCCAAGAGGGGCGCGAGGAAGAGGACGCGAACACCAACCGCGATGAGGCCAAGAAGCAGGGCGAGGAGCAGGGCATATCCAACGCCGATCTGGCCTTCCTCAACTTTCTCGAAGATGCCGAAAGCTTGGATCCCCATAATCAGGAAGACGAAGCCTTCCAAGACCAATTCCACCGTGTGCCAGTTCTGCTGGGAAAACCGCCTGTTCAGAGCAGGCATGCGCACGTTGCGATTGTAGGAAACGATCAAACCTGCAACGACGGCCGCGACCAAGCCTGAACCACCCAAGTGTTCAGCGGGGATCGAGGCAATGAACGGCATCGCAAACGAAAAAACGGTGTCTGCTGCGGGCTGTTTAATCTTTGAACGCATGCGGCTACCAACTTCGCCTACCACCCAGCCAACAGCAACGGCGGTCAGTAGCGCGATAACAAAATCGCTCAGCAGGTACGCGGGGTTGAGGGCATCGGCGTCACCCAGAAGTGCAGCCGACGTTGCCGACGACACCAGGACAAGGGCCGTCGCGTCATTAAACAGGCCCTCGCCCTCCAAGATGGTGATGATGCGTGGAGCGACACCCTGTTTCTTCACAATCGATACGGCAACCGCGTCAGTCGGCGAGAGCACCGCGCCCAGCGTGATTGCCCACGGGAGCGAAATAGCCGGGACCAGCCAGTTCAAGACACAACCGACGACCAGAGCGCTGATGATCACCAAGCCGATCGCAAGGGCTGCGACCATTCTCAGTTCGCGCCGAAAATCCATGATTGGCATCGACACTCCGGCCGCGAACAGGAGCGGGGGCAAGATGACTTCGAGGATCAGATCGGGTTCCAACTCGATCGGATCAACCCATGGTAGAAAGCCGATTGCGATGCCCAGTGCAAGCAGAATCAGCGGTGAGGCCACGCCGATTTTCTGCGACACCTGCGCAGCAAAAGCGATAGCGATCAACGCGACAACGGCAATCAGCAGGGTGTTCATACCCGCATTTTATTGAAGGGGTCGCGGGTTTTCTCGCCAGTCTCAGCGCCGGTGGTTCTGAGCGCAGGCACTTTTCAGAGCATATGACTGCGAGTGCAGATGATCGTGAGTACGAGGATTATCAGCGCACACGGGCATCAGCGCGATATTTATCAGCGCAGACGCTCACGACCTGCGAAGAACCTATCCCCCAAAGCAAGTAACGCCGGCAGGACAAAGATAATCAGCGCGGACGCACACAATGCGCCGATCGAAATGGTGCGACAGATCTGCGCGATCGTCGGGTTCTCAAATAGGAAGCCAAGAATGCCGGTCACGAGGATCATGATTGACCCGGACGTTGCGATCGTGTGCATCGAATTGTCGTATGCGCGAGCCAGTGCATGCCGGATATCAAGTTCTTTCCGACCCTCGCGATACTGGCTTGTCAGCAGGATGCCGTAGTCGATCGTCGCACCCATCAAAATGCACTGCACCATCAGCTGGGCCAAATAGTAATTGTCGTATCCCTGCAGTCCGATCGTGGCGATCGTCAGGAAAACGCCGCACTGAACCAGCAGAACCAGTAGCAACGGAACCGACAGCGACAGGAAGGTCAGCGCGACGACAAGGAAGATTGAGCCGGCAGTTAGCCACTGGATCAGACTCATTTCCGAATCGAAAGACGACTTGAGCTCGTGCACCAACACCGAGTTGCCGACCAGGTAGCAGTTCCCGCCCAGATCCTCCGCGCACGCCGATTCCAGTTGGCCGATCAACGCTTCGGTCGCATCGGATTCTTCAGGCAGGGTCGTAGTGATGACCATCCGTGACCAGGTGTCCCCGACCAGTTGAATTCTGGCCTGTCGGATCTGGTGTGATGCGTCGGTGATTGCCGTGCGCATCTTGTCGTCGATGAACGAAGAAAAGCGCGCATCATCCAAAATCTGCGTATTCAGCGTGTCCACCAATTGCGCGATCGATAGTGTCTGACCAGCGGTTTCACCCCGATCTGTTGCCGTTTGCGCGCCGTGAATCAGGTAGGCAAGCACGACGTGATTCGTATCGAGCGAGCGACTTGAAGCGGTCAGCGCCGAAAGCTGTCCCAGCAGGCTTGTCATCTCAGTTGGGTTCAGCTGACTGTCATCAACGACAGCGCGCATGACCTGACGCAGGGCACTCAGCTGGCTCACCTGGCTTTCACTGAAATTCCCGGACGTTTGAGGGTCGTACGCCATCGTGTCGAGGATGAAGCTCACGGCGTCATAGGCGCTCATATTCCACGAACTCGTATCGCCGTACATCGAGGTGCGGAGCAGGGAAAGCTGACGAACTTGGTTGGCGTCCATGCCAAGGAAACTCGCCAATTGCCTGGGCGTAAAGTAGGTGCCCGCAACCGAAGCATCGATGATCGAATGCAAGGTGGAGACCTCGGCTTGCTGTTGTTCTGACAGAGACGAGTCATTCGCCAAGTCAGAGGCAATCGTCTGCGGAGTGTAGAGCCAGTCGGTCGCATGGGCGGGCGAGTCCGCAATCGCAATGATCACCTGAAGCTGAGCCGAGTTCATCGACACGATGGACGCGAACGTTGACAGTGGGATCTGCTGACCGGACACGGCAAGGGAAGCGATCTGATACATCTGCTCGATGCCCGCTTTTTGGTCGTCGGTCAGAGAGCCCGCCAGCGGAGATGCTTCTCCCGCCTGGACCTGCGTGTTCAGGAAATCGATCATCTCCCACGGGCTGGCCGTAGTCGCGGTTGCAGGGTCGTGCCCCGAAAGCGTGGCGCGCATCGCAAGGATCTGCCCCACTTGTTCGGGCTCCATTGACAGGAACTGAGCCAGCCCCTGCGCATCCATCGGTGTAGCGAGCGTTGTGGTATCAGTCAATGCCATCAGGCTTGCCAGCTGCGCTGACCTCTCCCCCATTTGGGCACTGACCTGCGGTTCGTTTGTTGCAACCGCGTTGAGCGCTTCAACATAAGCCCTCAGTGTTCGCGAATCGTTCGCGTACTCCCCCGTTTCAGCTTTCTTCTTCGCGTAGAGCAGGCGCACCTGCGACGAATCAACCCCCAGCAGATTCGCCATCTGTTTGAAAGAAATCGGAGTGGTCATCGCCTGAGCATCGGTGAAACGTTGCAGGTTTTCCGCTTGAGCCCGCGCATCACCACTGACCATGGGCGCGTATTGAGTGTTCGGCACGTCGTTGACGATGAAGTCAGCGAACTGGCCAAGCGTCATCGAATCGGCCGAAATATTTGGGTTCGAGATCGCGTGATACAGGTAGATTCCGCGCGCCTCGGATTCGCTCATCCCCAGGAAGTTCGCCAAATCTGCGGGGCCTCGCACCCCCAGCAGAGCATCACGGTCAAGATAGGGCTCCAGCTGCGCCAGCGAATTCAACGTGTCTTCATCCGTGCGTGACACGATCAGCCGATTATTGCGAATGAAAGAAATGAACGCCGGCAGACTCATACGCTCAGTTGCCTGGCCGTCATGCGCTAAGAAGTAGACCAGAGACAGCATGTCCGAGTCGAAACTCAGGTCCTCACTCCCCATTTCGCTCAGGGCAACAGACATATCGTCGACAAAACGCTGGCGTCCGATCGTCGTCGGTTGAGACATGACAGAGCGAACCCCATCAGTATCGGAAATACGCTCAGCTAGCTGGCCCGCAATCGCATCATCGCCATTGCGATACAGAAGAACAATCGAGTTTTCCTTCTCGAAAACATCCGCAATCGGATCCGCCTTCGCCAGCGTGTACGCAACCGGCGCGCCTCCAGCCATCACGCCACCGCCAGCGAATAAAGCAATGAAGGCGACGAGGATCGGAATACGAGCTTTATATTCGAACCGTGCAAGAGAGGATGAAAGTTTGCCCGAAGATAAGGCTTCGCGGTCTTCTCAATCGCCCTATCGCACCACAGGATCAGCGTCGGCAGAATCGTAAACACGCTCACCATCGACAAGAACACACCCTTGGCCAAAGCAATACCCAAATCCATGCCGATCAGCAAAGACATGAAACAGAGCATCAGCAGGCCAACAACCGTGGTCATCGACGAAGAAACGATCGACGAAAAAGCCCCCCGAATTGCGCGCACCATCGCCTCTGGGCGCGACCCATCAGGCGTCTTCTCCTGGCGGTAGCGATTCATCAGGATGATCGAATAATCCATGGACAAGACCAGCTGAAGGATCGCTCCGATCGTGAAAGTCACATCTGCGATCGACCCACGAATCAGGTTCGTCCCCAAATTCAGGACAACGGCCATACCTATTGTGACCAAGAACAGAATCGGCTCAAGCCAGGACGCGCACATCGCAAACAGGATCAGTGCAAGCAAACCAACAGCAACCATCACGATCCACAATGGAAGCTCTGAGGTCGGTGACGGGTTATCCGACTCAATCAACGCACCCTTGATCGCGAATTGATCGGTGAGTGCCTGCTGGATCGCCGCGTCTTCTGCCGACCCATAAGCATGCTTGGACTCAACAATGAACAGAGTGTGATCACCCTGGTGATAAATCCCGTCTGAATCCTCAGTCCGAGCCTCGTACCCCACCGAATCAACATTCGGGATCGTCTGAAGCTTCGCCAAAGTCGACTCTTCTTCGGAAGCTGTCAGGCCGGTGAACATGACGCGCGTCGACGACGTGTCCATGGAGCCGGGGAACTCAACCTCCATGATGTCGGTGCCGGCACGCATCTGGGAGGTCGCGGGCAGGAACTCCACCATGTCATTGATAACGCCAACCCTGGGAGTCAAGACAGCGCACACACCGGTCGCCACCACCATGATGACAAAGATCAGATGGCGGAACCTCACCAAGAAATTGGCACTTGCGGTCAGCACTGACGACTCCGTTTGCTCCATTACATGCGGATTTTTACACGGTACCTGGTGGCGTGTCCGACACGCTAGAGAATCCGGGCAGGTGAGGGCTCGGTTGACGGGCTGAGCCTACGCCCGATGCTACACCTCGCCTCAGGACAACCGCGGCGCGATGCTGTGGCCACCTGAATCCACTTCCACAATCACCACACACCCACTCAACCTGCGAGAACCTCCCACCCATCACACAAACCAACCTCCCCGAACAGTACAGTGAGTGGCGGCCTCCGCCTCCAACACGCGTGTGGCGGCTTTCTCGACCTTTGGCGGGTCACAATGCTCTGTTCTGCACCGCCAAACACTCACAAATCTGTCAATGCTCCGCGCATGACGAAGCGGGTCGCCCCGAGGGGCGACCCGCTCACGCCGTTTTCTGCGACTACTCGCTCAGCTCCTGCGCTTGGCGCGCGTCGAAACAACGGCTCCAGTCGCGGCAAAGAGCGCGGCGAGAGCCATAAGACCCGCCACATCGGCGCCGGTCTTGGCAAGCCCGCGGCTCTTGGCCGTTGCGGCCTCCTTGGTCGTTGCGGCCTCGATGAGGAAAGGCACCTTGACGCTGACCCCGGTCGCCGCATCGGTGAGAATGATCTCATGGGATCCGATCGGCGTCGTCGCGGGAATCGTGTACGAGAAGCGCACGACTCCGCGCTCGTCCGCGACTGCGGTACCAATCGTGATCGGATCGGAGTGGAGAACCGCGCTGATCTCGTGACCGGCAGTGAAGCCCGTTCCTACGATCTCGATGCTCTCGCCGATCTTCGCGGTGCTCTTCTCGAGGGTAATGGTTGGCCCGGGGTTCGGGTTTGGCCCGGGGTTCGGGGCGGGCTCTGCGGCCTTCAGCTTGAGCTCGACGATCCCGGACTCGACGGTTCCGGCGGAGTTCTCCGCGAGCAGGCGGATCTGGGCACCGTCGGTGCTGGGAGTGACCTTGATCGACGTGGCCCGGCCAGTGTCGCCATCGAGGTTAACCCACTGGTCCAAGCCCTTCTCCTTGATCTGCCACTGCAGATCCGGGGCGGGATCGCCCGTCACATCGGCCGCAAGGTTGAGGGTCGTCCCCTCGGGTGCGGTGATGGTGCGGAACTGATCGTCTCCCGCTATCTCGACCTTATCCATGTCGTCCGACTCGATCGAAATTGGCGAGATGTGCGGTGCTTCTCCGTTAACGATCTTTTCACCGAAGACCTCGACCTCTGCGAGCGCAAGCTGGGTATAGGGACCCGGCAGGATAACGCGCACATGACGCGCCTGGAAGCCGCCGAAATCGACGCTCGACGGGAAGCCACCAACGCCGTTGACCTTGAGTGCCTTCACGCCATCGGCAAGCGGGCCGTTCGGATCAAAGTTGGACGGTAGCTCCTCGCGGGAGGCGACGACCCAGAAGTCCTTCAGGCTCTCATAGCAGGCCCCCTTTTGGCAGGGGTCGCGGTCCGAGCGATTCCAGACGTTGACGTTCGAGAGCGCGAACTCTTCGCCGAGGTCAACCTGCCACCACGGGTTGGTCGCATAGTTAGTGTGCGAGACGGAACCATTGTCGAAGACTCCATCGGTTATACCGTCATTGGCGCGCGAGGCGGGGGCGTACCAACCGGTCGAAACCTGCGTCGCTGTCTTGCCGAGCGCAAGATTCTCTGGAGCCGCGAGGGTCGGGGATACTGCGCCCGCGAGCGCGAGTGCTGCAACCGTCGCCCCACCCAAAATAGTTCTCGTGAAGTTCACCTTCTTACCTTTCGAAATGCTTCTCGCCAATGAACTCTGTCGTCGGCCGACCCTTATTGAGGCGCTCCTACGATAGTGGTTATCGATCGATTATTACATTGTTTGAAAGAAGAATCACATGTTACTCACACTTACCCCTAGGTGCACTGTTCGAGGTGGTTGATTCATTGTGTGATGGGCGGTTTGTTGTCGCAGGCCTGAGTGGAGTCTGCGATGATTGCGAAAGTACATCCAGCCAACTAAGGCATCGCGTCGACATTGTCCACAGATGTAGCGGTGGGCGCAGGCCCACCCCCTCGGCGGCATCAATTACTCTTCTCACATCCTTACACGCAGCGAGCGTGATCCGGGCCTCACACTCGAGGTTGCGCGGTTCGCAGACAACCCCGTACGATAATGCAAGTCGTTCTCATTATCGCTAGAAGGTTCATCATGCGCGCCACCCGCCGCGGGATTCATCCCCTCCTCGCCCTGTTCACCGCGCTCCTCACCCTCGCGTTCTTTGCTACGCCGACGATCGCCGCGCCCGACCCGCAGGGCGGAGAATCAACGACGAAAGCGCTCCTCACCCACGGGCACGCCGACGTCTTCGCCCTCGTCCCCAACGGGCCGACGATCTCCCTCGTCGCCAAGGAGGACGTCACCACTCCGGGCGCACCGACCTACCACAACCCCGCAAAGCTCATCCTCGGCGTCACCGACGCCGCGAAAACGAGCGCGACCAAAAAGATCGAGGGCGTTGGAACCGCCGGCTATGCACTCCCCCAGTCCGAGGATCCCGCTCTCCTGTGGCCCGGTTGGGACTCGAACGCCATCGCCCCTCTGCGCCCAACCGCGATCCGCCTCGTCATCGACGAGGTCTCTGGGCCTGGTCGCATCTTCCTCTGGCGCTCGGCCGCATTCGGCGCGACCTCCCCGATCTTCGAGCAGGGCTCCCTCGAGGCCACTCCCGGGCGCTCGATCCTCCAGAACGCGCCCGCCCACGAGCACGCGAACTGGCTCTTCACAGACGCGGGCACCTACTCCCTCACTCTCCACGGCGAGGTCGACACCCCCAGCGGGCACCTCGTCTCTGACCGAGCCTCCTACACCTTCGCCGTGGGCGCCACCGCGATCGCGCAGGCCACCCCCGGAGCGTCGGCTCCCGTCGAGCCGTCGACGCCCGGCACCGGATCGACCCCGACCCCCGCGCCAGCGCCTCAGTCCACCGCCCCCCAAGCGCCCGTACAGCCAGCCGCCGAGCAGTGCCTCCCCACCCCCGTCACCTCGAACGGGAGCAGCACCGCAGTCGGCGGATCCCACACGATACGAGCGAACACCCACGTCCACCCGAACTGGGTTTTCACCGCCCCCGGCCTCTACAAAGTCTCGATCACTCAGACCGCGACCCTGAAGTCCGGTGCCCGCGTCTCGACCTCCGGCATCCTCTCCTTCAACGTCGGCGGTGCCGGAAACGCCGACTCCGGCCACTTCGACATCGGGACGAGTGCCAGCCCCTCGTCGATCTCCATGCTCGTCAAAGACGACCGCTCGCAGCCCGCGCGCTGGGTCGCTCCCTCCTCCCTCGTTTTCGGGCTTGGCTCCGCAGCCGAGACGACTGCACCCGCCGGTATCGAGTTCATCGCGAAGCAAGGTCAGAGGATCTGGATGATCTCCTCAAGCCAGGTCCCCTCCGTCCCGTGGCTCGGCGCAAACACGATGCACCCCAGCCTCCTCGCCCGCACGACCGGCGATGTCACCTGGACGCTCAACGGTGTCTCCGGCCCCGGTTCACTCGCCGTCTTCGAGTCCGGCAACTTCGGTTTGCTCGTCGGCGCCCGCTGGTTCGGCGGCAGCAGCTCAGGCTCGACGACCGTCTACGTCGGCCGCACCGCCGACGGGCACCCCTGCGAACTCGACCAGGCGACGATCGATCGTCTGCGCGCCGAGGGTAAGATCGTCGACGGCTCAGCCCTTCCCGGCGGTCTCGCATCGACCGGCGCACGCTCCGCCACCCCGGTCGTCCTCGCCTCGCTCCTCGCCCTCGCTGGGCTCGCCGCACGACGGTGGGCAAGAAGGTGAGGCGCACCCGAGCGCGTCGCGCTGGGGGTGCCCTCGTGCTCTCCCTCCTCATCGGCGCTCCTTCGCTGCTCCTCGGCGCATGTGCCCCCGTCCTCGCGGACGACGGAGTCTCTGCCGAGGAGCCTCCCGGCGCACGATCAGAGTCCGCTGCACCTGGCAGTGCTGATGTGGCCGATGACGGGTCGCAGCCTCGGATCGTTGCGACGACGCCGATCATCGCCGACCTCGTGCGCGCGGTCGCCCCGCGAGCGCGCATCGCGACGCTCGTCCCCGCAAGCGTTGATCCGCACTCCTTCGAGCCCTCGATGGCGGCCCTCCGCGACATCGCGCACGCCGACATCGCTTTCTCCAACGGACTGCTCCTCGAGCAGAGCGCACTCACCTCCTCCATCGACGCGAACCTCCCAAAGGGCGCCCAGCACGTCGCCCTCGGCGAAGAGTCCGTCCCCTTCGGCGCACGTCCGATTCCCCTCGTCGAGGACCTCTCTCTCGCGACGATCTGGCTCGGGCTGCGCGTCGACGGACGCGCCTCAACCGACTCAACCGTCTCCTTCGAAGCAGTCTCGGCGACCGGCCCCGGCGACCTCGCCGCCTTCACGACCGGCACCTTCGGCGAACCGCGCCCGTGGATCGCCTCGAAGGATGGGATCAACTCGAACGACCGCGTCGAACTCCCGACCAACGCTCACACCCACATGTCGTGGGGTTTCACCGAGCCCGGCGTCTACTCGCTCTCTCTGCGGGCGACGCTCCACTCGCCGACGGGCGACACTCCGCTCGGTGAGAAGACCCTCGTCTTCGCCGTCGGCGTCGACCCGCACTCCACCGGGCGGAGCGTCCTCGACTCCGGGCACGCCGATCTCACAGCGAAGCTTGAGGGCTCGATGACCCTGCGCGCAGACGCCCCCGCAGGCGACCTCGACCCCGACCGGATCGTCATCGCCGTCCCGGACACGACGACGACCACGATCCCCGACAATCGGTGGCGCTTCCTCGCCGAACCAGGCACCTCCGCCCGCATCCTCGCCCAGGCCGTTATCGGAACCCACGTCCACGGTGAGATCGACCCGCACATGTGGCACGATGCGAAGAACGCCATCGCCTACACTGACCTCATCGCTGACCGCCTCGCCGCCCTCGATCCCTCGCGCGCGGCCGAGTATCGGGCGAACGCTGTCGCCCGCGACGCCGAACTTGAGGCCCTCAACCGGTGGATCCGCGAAGTCGTCGCCACTATCCCTGAGAAGAGCCGTACCCTCGTGACCGCGCACGACTCCTTCGGCTACTACGCGAAGGCCTACGGGCTGCGGATCGGCGGGTTTGTCGCGCCGAACCCGTCCCTCGAGCCCTCGGCCCTCCAACTCGCTAACCTCACGCGTGTCCTCGAGCAGACGCCAGCCGCCGGAGTCTTCCTCGAACCGATCTCCCGCTCCCACCTCGGCGAGCTCGTCGCACTCGCGCACACGACCGGTAAGTCCGTCTGCTCGCTCCACTCCGACACGCTCACCGACGAGGTCCCCACTTACCTCGACCTCATGGTGTTCAACACGCGCTCGATCAAGTCCTGCCTCGACCCCGCCTCGCTACCCGCCTGGCCCTTCGAGTCGGAGGCATCCATCCCGAATCCCACCCGAGGAGACCAGTGAAACTCACGCACGCACTCGCGCTCGCCACCGCGGCTCTCATCGCCCTGGCCCCCGCCTCAGTCGCCACAGACACGACGACGCAGGACCCCGCCCTCACCCAGGTTGTCGACTCGAACGAGACCGTCGCCCCCGAAGGCACGCCTGTCGAGATCTCCGCCGGGCACGTCGACCTCGGACCGAAGTTCCTCGACGGCACGTGGACCTTCCTCGCCCGCGACGACTCCGCTCAGACGCCGACCTGGCGCCACCTTGACGACGTCGTCCTACGAGTCTCCGACGCCGCGAAACTCGAACTCCCCGCCGACGACCAGTACTCCTTTATCTCGGCGAACGGCCCGGTCTGGGCCGTCCCCCAGTCTGAGATCGCCAACGTCGTGTGGCTCGGCTGGAACACCCAGGACCCCGAGGTCGTCGGCAGACTCGCCCAGGGCGCGACCCTCGTCTTCGAGGGACACGAGGGCGAGGGGGACTTCCACGCCTTCGTCCAGGCCGGAAACTTCTCCGGCCCCCAGCAGCTGTGGAACTCGACGAAGCCGAACTCGCAGCCGATCCACGTTGACGCAAACACGCACACCCACGCGAACTGGGTTTTCACGCAACCGGGGATCCACCTTATCCGCCTCAGCATCCAGGCCCAGCTCACCGACGGCACCACTGTCGAGGACACTCGCGTCCTCCGCTTTGCCGTCGGGGACGCCGCCGACGCGCAGAAGGCACTCGAAGCCCAGTGGAGCGTCTCGAACGCCCCTGAGTCGCCCGCTCCCGTTGACTCGCCGTCGGCCGTCGACCGCTCGACCGTTCTCCCGCTGTGGATCGCCGCGGGGCTCGGCGCCACAACCCTCGTCCTTGTCGCTCTCGTCCTCGTCGCCCGTCGCCGCAGCCACGAGCGCGAGCGGGTCGCTGAGAGGATCGTCGAGGATGGGACTTCCGGCTCCGTCGAGCCGAAGCCGGAAGCATCCGATGATGCCGACGACCGGGGGTCTCAGCGATGAGTCGCGCACTGGAGGTGTCCAGCCTGCGCGTCGACCTTGGCGGGCGGACGATCCTTGAGGATGTGTCCCTTCGAGTCGACGAGGGCGAGCTTGTCGGCCTCATCGGGCCGAACGGGGCTGGCAAGACGACGCTCATGCGCGCGATCATGGGACTCATCCCCTACCGCGGGAGCATCGAGGCGAGCGGCTCGGTCATCGGCTACGTCCCGCAGCGCCAGGATCTCGACTGGAACTATCCGATGAGCGCCGCCCAGCTCGTCGCGACCGCCTTCACCGGTCAGCGTCGCGCGCCTCGAGGTGCGACGCGCCTTGAGGCCGTCTACCGGGCTCTCGACGCAGTCGGCATGTACGCGTTCCGCAACCGGACGATCAACGAGACCTCGGGCGGTCAGAAGCAGAGGATCCTCGTCGCCCGGGCGCTCGTTACCTCGCCGCGTCTGCTCCTCCTCGATGAGCCCTTCACCGGGCTTGATCACCCGAATCAGGACGCGCTATCGCGCCTCTTCGTTGACCTCGCCCGTTCAGGAGTCGGAATCCTCATGTCAACGCACGACCTCGGGCAGGCCGTCGATATCTGCCACCGACTCGTCATGCTCAACGGGACTGTGAGGGCCGAGGGCGAGCCCTCCACCCTCTGCTCGCCGGAGCCGTGGATGGAGACTTTCCACGTCTCTAAGGACTCCGCACTCCTCCGCTCCCTCGGGATGGTGCGCCGATGAGCCTCCTCGACTTCCTCTCCGACCTCGCAAACCCCTCGCTCGCTTTCCTCCCGAGGGCGCTCCTCATCGCTGTCCTCTCCTCACTCGTCTGCGGCCTCGTCGGTGCGCACGTCGTCCTGCGCGGACTCTCCTTCGTCGGCGATGCGCTCTCACACGCCGTATTCCCCGGAATCGCGATCGCCTTCGCGCTCCAGGGGTCGATCCTCCTGGGAGGAGCCGCAGCCGGGATCCTCGTCGCGATCCTCATCTCCGTCTTCTCCCAGAACCGCCGGGTCGGCGAAGACTCCGTCATCGGCGTCTTCTTCGCCGCCGCTTTCGCCCTTGGCCTCGTCGTCGTCGCACGAACGCCTGGCTACACGGGATCCCTTGAGTCGCTCCTCTTCGGGTCGCTCACCGGCGTGACGAACACCGATGTCCTCATCTCCCTCGGGGCGTGCGCCGCAATCGGCATCGCCCTCGCGCTCTTCCACGACCGGATCGTTCTCGTAAGTGTCGACCGCGATTTCGCGATCTCGGCGGGCCTGCACGTTGGGCGCATCGATTTGCTTCTCCACCTCGCCATCGCTACTGCCGTCGTCGTCTCCATCCAGACGATTGGGAACGTCCTCGTCCTCTCGCTTCTCATCGCTCCCGCGGCGACCGCGCGACTCCTCACCGACCGCGTCATCCCCATGATGCTCATCGGCCCGGTCATCGGTGCCGTCTCTGCCTTCCTCGGCATCTGGGCCTCCTGGTCGCTCAACATCCCCTCGGGCGCGGCGATCGTCCTCGTCGCGACCCTCTTCTTCGTCCTCGCTCAGCTCCTCTCGCCCGGGCGCGGACTCCTCCTTCGCGCCCGACCGGTGGCGCAGACCACAGAAAGGACACTCGCATGAGGCCCCTGCCGTTCACCGGCCTCCTCACCGCGGCCGCCCTGCTCGCCGCGCCGATACTCACCGCACCCGTGGCGCACGCAGTCCCGTCAGAAACGACCTCTCCCACGGAGTACGCCTCCGGCTCGACCAACGCTGAGGCCGCACCCTCGTCCCCCGGAGCGCCCGACGATCCCGAGCACCTGCCCGGAGAGGCTGGCTACGGGGACCTCGTGCCCGCCGACCTCACGGTTCCTGCGGGCTCGCCCGGCGCCGACCCGGAGGCGACCCCTGGGCCCGACGGCCGCGTTCCCCACGTGTGCGCTGGCCGCAAGCTCCTCCACCACGCGCATGTTGACGCCGCCTACGTCACCCGTGTCGACGACACCTTCACCGTTACTGTTGTCGACGGGCGCAAAGTCGTCAAGGACCCAAACTCCGTCTGCGTCCGACTCGCCCCCGACGCGCGTACCTCCGACTCCCAGGAAGTCTCACGCATGGTCGTCCCCTCGGGTGGCCTCTTCAACTTCATTGGCAAGCCCGGCGACATTGTCTGGCGTGCCCCCCAGGAGCAGATCGACAACTGGCGTCCCGTCTGGGCTGGCATCGGCGCCTTCGACACGGCGCACGAGGTCGCCCAGCCCGAGGGGATCCTTCTTGACGAGGTGAAGCTCTCGATCGCGAATTCCTCCGGGCCCGGAGCCGTCGAGGTGTGGCGCACCGTCGGCACGAACTCCCTGAGTCGAGGGCTCTCTTCCGACCCCTCGCTCGCACCGCTCTCCCTCCAGGTTGGCTCCCACGGCCACTGGAACTGGACCTTCTCGAAAGCGGGCGTCTACCGGCTGGACATGGTTGCCTCCTACACGTCCACCTTGACCCAGAGAGCCGTTAATTCCTTGCCCTCGACCATCACGTGGCTCGTCGGCTCCGATGCCGAGGTCGGTCTGCCCGAAGGCACCACAACCTCCCTCACTCCGATCGGAACGACTACCGAGCAGGTGAAGGAAAAGATGATCGCTTCCGGCGAACTCTCCGCCGAGGAGACGCCCGCCGAGCCCGAGCCCCCCTTCACCCAGGCCGAGGCCCGCAAGCAGATCGAAGCTCTCTTCGGCTCTACTGCGAAGGCGCCAGCCTCACCCTCCTCCCCCTCCCACTACGTCTACAAGGGGACCTTCAAAGACGATGTGCGGGCTGGCGTGCCGATCAAGCGGGTGACCCTCGAGGTGAACGCGAACGACAAGCCGATCCCCGGGGAACCGATCCTCGAAATCCCCGACTCACTCAAGCAGACGACCGCCGACGGCGACCGCTGGGTCCTGCCTACCTCCGGTGAGCACGGATCGCTCGGATTCGACTTCACCCAAATGCCCGCCGATCTGCGCTCCGGGCCAGCCGTTTACTCCGTCGACACCTTCGACGGCCCCAAGGGCGGCCGCTACATCGCGGGGACCGTCACCGACGGGGCGATGAACGTCACCCTCGATACGACGCGCGACCCCAACCGTGGCTTCACCGTCGATGCAGCCGCAGTTCCCCTCGCCCACGTCTTCACGAAGCCAGGCGTCTACACCGTCGGTTTCAACATCGAGACACGCGACAAGGACGGGAACTTCTCCTACAAGTCCCGCTCCGCTCACTTCGTCGTCGGCGACGCCGCGATCTCGGCGCTGCGCGCGATCACTGCGGAGAACAACGGCGAGGCGCCCTCGCCCTCTCCAAACCCTGCGAATCCGGATGCCGATGCGCCACCGAGCGGTGGCGTTCAGCCCGACAATCCCTCGATACCTGATCCTGCCAACCCGTCCACCCCTTCCCGTCCCGGCGACTCGGCGATCCACATCATCACCGAAGGGCACATGGATCAGGCGATGTCCCTGAAGGACGGGAAAGCGGAGGTCTTCGTCGACGACACCGCCGACCCGCGCCACCCCGTCCACCGCGCCTCCGGAACCTTCGCCTACGCTGTCCCCGACTCGACGCACGCGAAGATCCCCGCCGGCGCGAAGGGCTACAGCGAACTCGCCGCTGCGGCGCCCGAAGGTGTGTGGAGTCTGCCCGAGACCCAGCTCGAGGGCATCCCCTGGGTCGGCTTCTCAACCCAGCGGGTCGACTACTCGCAGCTCTCAAGCAAGGGCGTCGAGGTCGCGATGAGGAACTTCACCGGCCCAGGTCGCCTCGTCACCGGCGTCTCCTCCCTCTTCGAGGGATTCACGCCCCGACTCGACTCGACGAAGCCCGACATGGTCCTCCACTACCTCTTTGGATCACACGACCACCAGGCCTTCTACTTCACAAAGCCCGGGCGCTACTCGACCGACTTTGTCTACACCGCGCACCTCGCTGACGGCTCCACCATCGAGAAGACGCTCCATGCGATCTTCCTCGTCGGCGATGACGCCATCAAGAGGGGCGCTGAACCGAACCCCTCGCCTGAGCCGAACCCCTCGCCCGCACCGAACCCGGAGCCCGGCGACACCCTTCCCATCGACGAACTCGTCGCGAAGCTCAACGCCGAGTTCCACAGGAACTGGACGAACCCGAACAACGGTGCGCAGCGGCCCGTCCAGCCCACGCCCGCTCCGGGCACCTCCCCGTCAACCGGATCAGCGTCCACGGGCTCCCCCTCAGCAAGTGCGAGCGCCCCGGCCTCGCCGATCGAGAACCCGACCGCGGCCGCCGCGAGCCTCGCCGAGGGTGCCGGGCAGACCGGAACCCCGGTAACCGGTGGGTCGACCGTATCCGGCTCACTACTGTCGTCGAACTCGGCAACTGGCGCGGAGTCAACGACCTCCGACTCCGACGCATCGGACGCTTCCAGCGCCGACGAATCCCAGTCGAGCGGCGTCGAGGGGCTGGACTTCGCGGACTCCTCACAGTCAGGAGAGTCCACGACGCGGGCGCTCACCAAGCCTGCTACCCCCGTGAGCGCCCTGCTCAATCCTGAGCGCGGTTCCGCCTCGTACGGGAGCGGCTCGAACTGGTGGCAGTGGATCCTCGTAGGGATCGCTGGTAGCGGACTCGTCGGGGCGGGCGCCTGGGCACTTCTCCTGCGCAAGCGCGTAAACGGCCGCGCACGTAGAGTTCGCTGACACGTCTCCCGGATCAGCTACCCAGCCCGTGACTGAGTGAAATGTGAACGCCGAGCGGCGGCCCGGACCTTCCCGGTTCGAGCCGCCGCTTCGTCATCTACTTCTTCGCTTGCGCCTCCGCCTACTTCTTCATCCGAACGAGCCGCTGGCGAACTTGACGCTGGCGCTAACTTCGACTTTGAGTCTGACTTTGGCGCTGGCGCTGACTTTGGCGCTGGCAAAGCCTCCACCAAAGCTTTGAACTAGCCCCCGGAAGTTGGACTGGTTTAATTCTAGGTGGTTAGGGTTTCAAGGGTTTGATTCCGATATTGCATCGGGGTCAGGCCCTTGAATCGTTTTTGAAGCCGGGTGTTGTTGCACCAGAAGATGTAATCATCTACGGCCCGGTAAAGCTCATCAACACTGGCGAAGTGCTCGCCGTAGTACATTTCGGTCTTCAGGTGACCGAAGAAGTTCTCCATCACCGCGTTGTCGTAGCAGTTGCCCTTTCGCGACATCGACTGGATGCCGCCAACGGACTCAATGAACTGGCGCCAACTGGAGTGCTGGTACTGGATCCCTTGGTCAGTGTGTACCATCAACCCTTCACCAGGTTCATGCCACGTGATCGCATTCTTTAACGAGGTAGAGGTGAACTTTGTTGACGGGGATGTCGACAACTCGTGTGCCAGAATGCTCCGGTCGCTCAGATCCATGATCGGTGAGAGATAGACCTTCGTGCCAGCCACCCGAAACTCGGTGACATCACACACCCACACAGTGTTGGGTTGTTCTGGCGTGAAGTTGCGGTTCAGGAGGTTGTCGGCAATGTGGCTAGTCTGGCCTTGGTACGAGTTGTACTTCTTACGTGACCTGACCTTGGATTTCAAGCCCATCTGGTCCATGAGTTTGTAGACGAGCTTGTGGTTAACCTCCCAGCCTCGTTTACGTAGTTCACTGTGGACCCGACGGTAGCCATAGCGGTGCTTCATCTGCTCAAAGATGGCCTTGATGACGTCCTTAAGCGTGGCATGTACGTCTGGCCACTCCAGGCGTTGCTGGTGGTAGAAGTACGTCGACCTGGCCAGGCCCGCGGCTTCCAAAAGATCATCGAGTCGATGCTCTGACTTGAGGATGACGATGGCTCTGGTCTTTAGCCTCGCCGTTGGTTCCTCAAGTCCCGCAATTTTTTTAGGTATGCATTTTCCGCCCGAAGTTTCTCCACTTCACGGACAAGCCTGTCTTCCTCGGTCAACAGTGCAGGCTCTACAGAGCCTTTCGGTCGTCCCTTCGGTTTGGGCCTGAGCGCCTCATCACCGCCTTTGCGCCACTTACTCACCCAGTTTTTGACCTGTTGAGGTGAGGACAGCTCAAATTCCTTCGCCAGGTCCATGCGTGTTTCGCCAGCGAGGAAACGGTCGACCACTTCCTTCTTGACCTCGAAGGAGTATTACTTCTTAGTTGGTTTCTCCGCAAGACATAGCCTGCCATGTAGAAGCCAGCGACGGTACAGGCTACGAGCCGGGTCGTGCCGGACCCCAATCCGACTTGCCGCAGCCTTAAAACCCAAGTCTTGCTCAAATAGGCCAACGAGCTGTTCTCGTTGTTCCTCTGACAGAGAACTTCGTGCTCTCATAGAAACACTCCCCTTTAGTCGGTGTCTGATTTCTCAGTCCAACTAAAGGGGAGCAGTTCACTTCAGCAGCCCCGCGGGTTATGCCCGCTACGCTTTCCTCCTGGTCCTGCTGATCACCAGCGCAATGCCAGCTACAGTAAACAAGGCTGCCGCATAGAGATAAACCAGCACATTAGCTCCGGTTACCGGTACGGGGGGCACCACTTTTTCTGCAAATACCGGGGTGATCTCCGTGTCCTCACTGAACTTATGCCGTTTCGTGAAGTCATAAACTCCCAGTTTAGCTTGCCCCTCATTTTGGGCAGCTTTATCAGCTGACCAATGCTTCAACCCGGTTGCGGCCTTATCTTTATCGCTGACTGCAATCTCGGGAATCTCTACCCAAGCCTTGGGGTTAACCCAATAGCTCTGAGGAGGCAGCTTGCCCAGTCGACTGGAGGGCTCCACCGTCACCTTTACATAGGTTTTTCCATCCAAGAGTTTCGCCAAATCGCCATGAGGATCGGTTGCCTGCTTCAAGAAGTCTGGCATGGGTCCCGTAGGGGGCGCATCGTACCGGTTCTTATAAACCCTTATCGGCAGCTCTATCTCTTCAATCTTTTCTCGGCCCGCAAACTTAACTTTCGCTTTGAGTTTCACGGTACGAACAAGTTCGTTTGAATCCGGTTCTTCTTTTACCAGCGCGTAAAGATCATTCTGGGTGGCTACAGGGGTACCGTTTTCATCTACGAACTCTACCGTCGCGTCATCAGGCAGTTTCGTTATCTTGGTTTTGTCTTTACTCTGTAGCTGAATAGCTGCCCTCAGCTCATCCAGAGTGGGCACAAAATTATTGATCCAGGTGTCATCGGATGCCTTAAAGGACTCGGTAGTCGCCACCCCTTTAGTCATCAGATCTGACCAATCAAACTGTGCGGGAAAGGTATGGTTTTCGTTTATCTCCGTGCCCGGCGATAAAAGTGGTTCCTTATCCCACTCTTTAAAGCTCTTGCCTTCTTCCGGCGTGACATAGTGCTTGTTCTCGTCCGGCTTTTTTCCATTCTCCAATTCTTGGGGAACTGGAAGCAGATCAGACTTAAGCCCCTTCAGTACATCGTAATTAATTTCTTTGATGGGGTTCCCATCTGTGCCGGCACCGAAGGAGCCGCCCTCACTGGCCTTAAAGGTTACCCGGACGTACCCGTCTGGAGGAGTAGGACTATTTGAGGGCACCTCAATAACCCTGACATCCTGATAGTAGAAGGTAATCTCATCGGAACCGGTACCGTTGATTCCTTTGAATTCATTAGTCTTTTCATCTACATCGTAGAAGAGCTGCTGCTGGGGAGCAGACGTTAGCCTCCAGCCGTTTATCGGCTTGTAGTTTCTGGCATCGTAATGTCGACAGAGGCTAGTCACTGTTTCCTGGTCTAGAATACGGTACTTCTCTATAATGTTTTTCTTTTCCGCATCGGTAGTGGCTTTCTCCAGCTCTGCCTTAGCTCTTTGGTCCACATAGTTAACCTTGTAATCATGGGTCCGGAAGGGGCGATAGAAGAAGTGGAACTCATTGTCCTTGGCTTTCGGATTATCAACTAACTTCCCGTCTTCTAGAATCTGTTTCGGTTCTACCCTAAGCGTCTGGAAATAGGTGTTATCTTTCGTTGCCCGATGCTCACCAGCCAGCTTTTGATAACCCTCATAGAGTTTTTTAGTTTCTTCGTCTTTGGTGTTCCGCAATTCTTCATCGGAAGCCAAAATCCATTTGGCATCTTGCTTAGAACCAATGGCGGCCACGTATGTTTCGGCACGCTGGTTTCCTTTAGTTTCTATAGCCGGATTATCCGTCACGGTCTTATCAATTGCGAGATTGTCATCCAAGAAGTGGTGGAAAACCTTTACATCCTGCATATCATTTTTTACCCAAATGGCTTTCAGGTAAATGGAACTTACTACGTCGTTACCGTAGGAGTAAACCTCCGGAACTTTATAGGTGTCCCGATAAGAGGTATCCACTTTGTCGGTGTCTTCGCCGGTATTGGCATCCTTCTGATAGCGCAGCACCTCCCAACCCATGAAGCTATAGCCTTTTCGGGTTGGTTTATTCGGTTCTACCAGTTTTTGCCGCTGCACTACAGTAAAGACTTGCTTATCCCCTTCGTTTTCACCCTTTTTCGCGTAGGTGACTTCTTTTTGGTCAGAGACATCGCCTTCCTTAATGGTCTTAGGTGCGGTGGTAACATTCTTCTCCTCAATGGGATCTAGCTTGCCCCCATTGGGATCGAAGGTTACCTTCCACTTATAGTCTGGTTCCCCCCATTTGGCGTAGAGCACCAGGTTGTGCACAGGCATAGTTTCCTTGTTTTCCCAAACCAGTTTCTGCCCGGCCGGGTCTAGCGCCCAACCCTTAAATACCATTTGGGGTGCGAGGCCCTCAGGTCTCTTAATCCGATCATTTCCCTCGTCATCTTTTTCCACCAGATCCGTCAGCTCTAGATCAATTAAGGTCTGCGGGTTATCTAGTTCTAAATCCTTTAAGGGTTTTTGGTAGAAGACGTCTGTCTGATTGGTCTCGTTGTACTCGCTGTCGTCCTTGAGGTTTGCGGGGTCATTGTTGAACCGCAACTTGTACTTATTCCGGTGGTACTGGAAGCGAATATAGCCATTTTTATCAAACGGGTCACCTTCCTCTTCCCGCGGATCCCCGAATTCATCAGCACGGTTAAAGAACGTGCGCATAAACTGCATGTCGCCCTTGGTTTTTTCGTTGCCATAGGGGTCTATTACCGTTTCGTCAGGAAGGGGAGTTTTGTCTTCCCGCTCATCGTTCATAGCAGCAAGCTCATCCTCGGTAAGCTTCTGGGAGGGTTCGTTTAGGCCGTAAGGGGTAAAACCCTGCACCGTTGGGTACGGGTGAAGATAGGCTGAACTGTCGGTATCCGCTTTGGTTCGATAGAGATTGTAGTCAACGATGGTCTCTCCGGACTCAAACCCATCCATCCAAAAGTCCATGTGGTGAGGTATTGACTGGCCTGATTCTTTGGAACCACCCTGTTGGTCGATACCAAAGGAAAGAGTAGTGAAAGTTTTCGGGTTAGCAAGCCAGTTGACCTTCAGAGTGACGCCATTTCCGGCATCAATCTCGTTAGTGTAACCACCCAGCCTCTCGTACTCTGCCATATCGAGAAACTCTTCAGCCGAGAGCCGGTAGGGAGGAGTATCGCGGTATTGCCAATTTGGAATAACGAAGTTTGGTCCCCAGCCAAAACTTTGCTTCCCCTCGGAAAACCCCTTGGTTTCTTGGGCGTCATCTGGCCACTCTGTCATCAACTGGTTAAACCGGGCCTTAAAGTGGTAGGGGTTTCCTGGCTCGCCTAACTTTTCGCCGTGTCTCCAAATTTCCGGATAGAAGGTCGACTCAGCTGCATCACCTGTCCTAGCATTCGACTTCGTAAAGTAAAGGTCATACACCTGGCGATCATAATAGATGTTATAGACGGTTTTGCCGGTGGAAGAAACCGCCTTTACTACGTCTGGGCTATTTGGATCAGCGTTTTCTTTATCGGTTAAATCTTTATTGTATTTATAAAATTTATTAAGGTAAAGGAAGGTATTGCGGTAAAATCTTTGGTTGTTCCATATTTTATCTAACCGTGCCTGATCTAGATCCGGAAACTCCACCCCTTTTACCGTCTCATTTGCAAGGTCTGGACGAGTACCGGTGGCCTGATCCTTATACACATGGGTACCCACGAAGTCGTACTTTTCTAAAAGAGAAGCCCCCTCGGGGTAGTCGGCCTTTTCCGTCCAAAATTGGATTGCATAGTCTGCCTTCTCGTTATCTTCCCAAATCGCAGTGAAGTTGACGTTTTCAGCGGGCATAATCAGCTTGGCGTTTAGATCTTTAATCGCATTACCGCTGTCGTCTTTAATAACTTCGCCGGCCTTAAACGTCTTCTCGCCAGATTCATCTTTTAGGTCAATCGAAGGCTTCCAACCTTGGAAGGTAGCTCCCACTTTTTCGGGAATATCTTTTTTCTCGAGAGTGGGGATGACCTGCCCGTAGTACAGAGTGCGGGAAGGAAGTTCCGCACCCCCATCGGTGTCGAAAGTGACGTCATAGTGGTTACGGTTGTAACGGTATTCCACGGAAAAATTCTTCGTGTCTTGGGGAACCTGCACCGTAATAGAATCAGCCTCTGGAATAAAACCCGCTATTTGAGCTTCATCTAAAGGCTTAACTTCTAGATCGGAACCGACGCTACCTTCCTCAGTAGTTTCAGTTATTTCTGTTTCCCCGGGTTTTGTACCATATTCGTCAAAATCATTGATGTCTTGGAAAACATGCTTGATCTTGACGCTATTTTTTACAGCCGGGTAGTCAAAGGATCGAGTTTTCTGATAGGTCTTTCCGTATTCATCATCGCCACTCTGTTCGCCATTTTTAGCTTCGTTAACCACCGTGTCGTAGTCAATACGGAAATTATCTTGAGGCTTGACGTAACCCAGGAAATCCGGGAGGTTAATAGTCTTATTTACCTTGTCTTTTTCTTTTTGACTAGCACCTGCCCCTACGGTCGCCACATAGGGCTGGTAGTTGATGGCATAGTCTCCCTCTCTCTCAACCCGATAATCGCTACGGAGGGTGTAGATATCTGGCTGCTCCGGATTCTTGACGAACTCTTCCGTTGTTTTGCCATCAGGAAGCTTCACCGGTTCCAGTTCCATAGAATTTTGGTATTTGCTGGTTTCCGCGGCGTCAGCTGTCAGCAGCCGAGAAAATATCACTGCCGCCGGAAGTATCAATGCCAGCGCCAGTAGTAGAGACAGGGTTTGTTTGAACGAAACTTTCATGGGGGGGACTTTCCGTCTCTGATGCCATAATTTATTTTTGAAGGCAAATATTGGATTTCTGACTATTGATTACTTTAACACCATTAAAACACTGTCTTACAACCTTTTAAGGCGGGTAAGAGTGCCAGCTCGCCCTGACACCTCAAATCGTCGGGCGCTCGGCGAGGGCGGGACGGACGTTCGCCCCAGAAGGCTCAGAGGCCCCTCCTCATCTATGGGAGAATCCTAATGAGCGAAGGAGGGGACATGCGCAAGGACTTGGTCGAACAGGTCGTCGACACCGTGATCGACAGGATCGTCGAGGGCGCGTACCGCGAGGGCGACGCCCTGCCCGGCGAGGTCGACCTGGCGAAGGAGCTCGACGTCTCCCGCCTCACCGTCCGCGAGGCCGTGAAGGTCCTCAAGGATCGGGGGGTCCTCGAGGTGCAGCAGGGACGCGGCACCTTCCTCGCGCCGCGGACCCGGTGGACCGATCTGTCGACGGTCATTGCGCTGACGATGCGCGAGTCCTCGCCGCGCGACGCCGGACTCCGACTCGTCGAACTGCGACGGATGATCGAGGTCGGGGCCGCAGGTCTCGCCGCGCGCAACCGCACGGAGGAGGACCTCGAGGCCCTCGAGTCCCTGCTCGAGCGGATCGACGAGGCCACGGCGGCCGGGGACATCGAGGCGAACGTCGATGCGGACCTCGATTTCCACAGGCGCATCCTCCTGGCGAGCGCGAATCCCTTCATGCCGGTCGTGCTCGCCCCCCTCACCCAGGCGCTTCACGAGTCCCGCTTCGTCACGGCCTCGCAGCCCGAAGTGCGCAGGCGGGCCCAAGACCACCACCGGGCGATCCTCGACGCGATCCGTTCGAAGGACGAGGAGGCGGCGAAGGACGCGATGCGCTCGCACATGACGCAGACGCGGCTCGATCTTCTCGCGAACACGGCCGAGTAGGAACGGAATCCGCAAGTCCTCAGAGGACTACTTGCGCGCACGCCGATGCGTGGCGTATAGTGACACCAGTCCTCAGAGGTCTGAGCAATGGTGCTCGGATGAGAGGGCCCGAATCCCGAAGGAGTGTCATGCCGCTCATCAGTCGCGACGAACTCGTCGCAGGGCTCCCCCCGCAAGCCCCCGTCTCCCCCACCGACGTCGACGCCGCCCGCGCCTCCGCCGCCCGGCGCCCCGTCCTCGTCGTCCTCGATGACGACCCGACGGGCACCCAGTCCGTCGCAGATCTGCCCGTCCTCACCGCATGGGAGGAGGCTGACTTCGACTGGGCCCTCGCGACGGGCTCCCCCGCCGTCTACGTGATGACGAACTCGCGCTCCCTCGCCCCCGCCGACGCGGAGCGCGTCAATCGCGAGGTCGTCGCCTCCGCCCTCGCCTCAGCGAAACGCCTCGGCATCGAGGTCGATTTCGTCTCCCGCTCCGACTCGACGCTCCGCGGCCACTTCCCCCTCGAGCCCGACACGATCGCCGCCGCCCTCGAGGAGAACGGCGAACGCGGAGTCGACGGGGTCGTCCTCGTCCCCGCCTTCCCCGAGGCCGGGAGGATCACCCTGCGCGGGATCCACTACGCCGGATCCGCCGAAGCGGGCTACGTCCCCGCCGCCGAGTCCGAGTTCGCGAAGGACAACACCTTCGGGTACGCCCATTCGACGATCGCGGACTGGGTGGAGGAAAAGACAGGCGGCCGCACCCCGGCCGGGCGGGTCCTCCTCATCGACATCGAGACCCTGCGCACCGACCCCGATCGGACGGTCGAGATCCTGAGGAGCGCACGGGATTCGCAGCCCATCGCGGTCGACGTCGTCGAGGCCTCGGACCTGCGAGCCCTCGCCCTCGCCCTCATCCGCGCCGAGGAGGCCGGCTCGCGCTTCGTCTACCGCGTCGGCCCGCCCTTCGTCCGCGAGCGCATCGGGCAGATCGCCCACGAGCCGCTCACCTCCGAGGAGATCGCGCAGTCGCGCTCCGGGAGGATCCCGAGCGCCGGTGGCCTCGTCGTCGTTGGCTCGCACGTCGGCGTCACCGCCCGCCAGCTCGACCGGCTCACCGCGAGGTCCGAGGCCGAGGTGCTCGTCCTCGATTCTGCGCGGATCATCACCGGCGACCGCGCGGAGGAGCACATCCGCGAGCTCGTGGAGAAGGCCGCCGCCGCCCTCGAGACGAACACGATCATCCTGCGCACCTCGCGCGCGATGCTCTCCGGATTCGATGCGGACACCGCCCTCGCCCAGGCGCGCGCGATCTCCGCGGCGATCGTCGCCGTCGTTCACGGCGTCGTCGAGCGGGTCACTCCCCGATTCGTCGTCGCGAAGGGCGGGATCACCTCCTCCGACGTCGCCTCGAAGGGCCTCGAGATCCGGCGCGCCCGAGTCATCGGACCGATGCTCCCCGGCATCGTCTCCCTCTGGTCCTCCGTCGACGGGATCGCCGCCGGCGTCCCCTACATCGTCTTCGCGGGCAACGTCGGCACCGACGAATCCCTCGCGGATGTCGTCGAGAAGCTCGAGAAGTAGCACCTTCATCCCCGTCCGGCCGCGGACGACGAGGTCTGCGGCCCCCAACTTCAAGGAGAGAACACCCATGTCGAAGCGAATCGCCGTCCTCGGTCTCGGAGCGATGGGACTGCCCATGGCCTCCCATCTCGCCAAGACCTTCGAGGTCACCGGATTCGACCCCTTCGAGGAGCGCCGCGCCCTCGCCGCCGAGCACGGCGTCGCCGTCGCCGACTCCGCCCCCACGGCCGCCTCCGGCGCGGACTTCGTCCTCATCGCCGTGCGCAACGCCGCCCAGCTCGAGGAGGTCCTCCACGGGCCCTCCGGCGTCGTCCCGGTCCTCGAACCCGGAGCCGCGATCATCCTCACCTCCACCGTCGGCGCCGAGGCCGTCGAGGCCGAGGCCGATCGCCTCGCCGAAACGGGCATCGGCCTCGTCGACGCACCCGTCTCCGGTGGCCCCGTCCGAGCCGGGGAGGGCGACCTCCTCGTCACCTGCGGCGCGACCCCCGAGGTCTGGGAAGTCGCGAGGCCCGTCCTCGACGAGATGGCGGGAACTCTCGTCCTCGTCGGCGACGCCCCAGGCAAGGGGCAGTCGATGAAGACCGTCAACCAGCTCCTGTGTGGCGTCCACATCGCCGCCGCCGGAGAGGCGCTCGCCCTCGCGGGGAAGCTCGGGCTCGATCAGAGGATGGTCCTCGACGCGCTCATGGCCGGCGCCGCCCAGTCCTTCATGCTCGGCAACCGCGGGCCCCGCGCGATCGAGGCGTGGGAGGGCGTCGAACCCGAGGTGTGCTCGCGACTCGATATCTTCGTCAAGGACATGGGCATCGTCACCTCCGCCGCGAAGCGCGCGGGCATCGCCGTTCCCGTGGCCGCCGCCGCCGAACAGCTCTACATCCTCGGCAATGCGCAGGGGCGCGGCGGGGACGACGACTCCACCGTCATCCGCGTCGTCTCCGCCAGGTGAGGTTCACATGAGCACCGGAATCCTCCTCGGGATCGCCGTGGGCGCGATCCTCGTCCTCCTCCTGCTCGTCATCCAGCTGAAGATGTCCGCCTTCGTGGCGATGCTCCTCGTGTCGCTCGGCACCGCCCTCGTCACCGGCATCGCGCCGGAGGAGGTCGTCGGCACACTCCAGAAGGGCATGGGCAACACCCTCGGCTCCGTGATGATCGTCGTCGGCCTAGGCGCTATGCTCGGCCGGATCATCGAGACCGCCGGGGGCGCGGACGCCCTCGCGCTCGCCTTCACGAAGAAGCTCGGCGCGAAGCGCGTGATCGGCGCGGTCGTCGCCGCCGCCTTCGTCCTCGGCATCCCCGTCTTCTTCGACGTGGCCTTCATCATCCTTGCGCCGATCGTCTTCGGCTTCGCGCGCATCGCGGGCATCAACCCGATGAGGATCGGGCTTCCGGTCGCAGGGGTCCTCCTCACCGTGCACGTCGCTATGCCTCCCCACCCCGGCCCCGTCGCGGCCGCCGGCATCACCGGCGCGGACACCGGCATGATGATCCTCGTCGGCCTGCCGATCTGCGCAGCGACCGCGTTCATCGGCCACTTCGCGGCGAAGCTCATCGACGTCGAGAAGTACGAGCTCGGTGACTCCCCCGCCTCCGCCCACATCGGCTCCGTCGGCTCCGCGGGCTTCGAGGGTGCGCTCGCCGTCGGCAGGAAGGCGATCCCCGCCGGGCTCGTCGTCCTGCTCATCCTCCTGCCGATCGTGCAGATCATGGGTGGCACCGTCTCGAACATGCTCCTCGCCGACGGACCCACCCGGAAGTGGATGGGCCTCATCGGCTCCTCCCTCGTGGCCCTCCTCGTCGCCGTCATCGTCGCGTCCATCGCGGTTGGGCACCACCAGGGGTGTAACCTCGAGAAGCGTGGCTCCGTCCTCGACTCAGCGCTCCCGGACGTCGCCGTCATCGTCTTCGTCACCGGCGCGGGCGGCGTCTTCGCCTCGGTCCTCGTTGCCTCGGGCATCGGCGATGCTCTGTCGACCTCGCTCGTCGCGATGCGCATGCCGTTGATCCTCGCGGGATTCCTCATCAGCGCCGCGCTCCGCGCCTCGCAGGGCTCGGCGACCGTCGCGATCCTCACCACCGCGGGCCTCCTCGCCCAGCCGATCGCCGATGCGGGCTACTCGCCCCTCCAGACGATGCTCGTCACCCTCGCCATCGGCTTCGGCGCTCTGGGACTCTCGCACATCAATGACTCCGGATTCTGGATCGTCACGAAGTACCTCGGTCTGTCCGTCAAGGACGGCCTCAAGACCTGGACGCTCCTCTCGACGGTCCTCGGCCTCACGGGCTTCCTCCTCACGTGGGGAGTCTTCGCCCTCGTCGGGTGATCCGTTCGACGTCCCTCCCCCTCGGTCAGCCGTGGTCGCCCCCGTACAATCGGAGGCGACCACGGCTGATCGGTCGCTCGAACACTATCCGCGCGCGCTCCGCGCCTCGACATGCGCGATCGACTGCCACCCATCCCCGTCAGAGACCGGGAGAGCCCGGGAGTCCCGGGAAACAAGGCGGATCGTAACCGACACGACTCACGAGGGTGCGGCCGCGCCCGAGAAGGACCAGGCCATCGAGACGACCCCCACAGCGGTGCCCGTCGAGTACTCCGTCAGAGTCGTCCGACTCGGCGACATCGTCCCCGTCGCCGTCGAGCCGGAGGCCGCTCCGGACATCACCGATTCGGGCAACGAAGCACAGACACAATTTTTTCAACAGTTTGTTGACGCGAACCTATTGAGTCACTAAGATAAACGATTAAAGCGTCAAAGCCGGAGGTTCTGCATGACTGCTTCACCGTCGAAGCTAAACGAGCACGATCAGATTATCTCCACCCTTCAACAGCTGGTTGAACCAATGAAAGCAACACTTGTCGGACCCGCCGAGGTCATCGTTCACGATCTCACTCGGCTCCCGAATTCAATCGTCGCGATTGGCGGCGATGTCACCGGTCGATCGATCGGCGATCCGGCGACCGACAAGCTCCTTGACGCCGTCGCCTCCGGAAATCTGCGCACCAGCATCGGATACCGGACAACGTCTCCGAGCGGTAAGGAGCTTCTCTCAACAACCGCCATCATCCGCGACTCGACCAACCAGCCCGTCGCCGCCCTGTGCATCAACCGCGACATCTCCAGCTGGGAGATCCTTCATTCCCTCACAGGCGCGCTCGCGGGCCTCTCGCTCCCAATTTCCGCCGAAGAGGAGCAGGCGACGACCGAAGTCTTCGTTAGAGACGTCGACGAACTCGCGACGCTCCTCCTCTCACGGGCCGTTGCAGAGTCGGGGGTTCCCGTCGACGAGATGAGAAAAGAACACAAGGTCGAGGTCGTCCGACTCCTCAAAGCGAGGGGCTTCTTCCTCCTGCGGGATGCAGCGGAAATGGCCGCCGAAGCCCTCCACTGCACGCGATTCTCCATTTACAACTACCTTAACGAGACCGAGGGGGAATGATGACCACTACTGACGAGGACTTCAGCCGGCACCTGTCGCGCTGGGGCACGCATTCGGCGAAATGGGATCTGCTCGCCAAGGACCTCGGCGAGAACGCGATCGCCCTGTCCGTCGCGGACATGGAGTTCGTCTCCTGCCCCGAGGTCCGAGAGGCGATCGCCGACGCCGCCGCCCTCGGCGCCTACGGCTACACCGAGGTCTTCGACGACTTCGCCGAAGCCGCGACCGCGTGGATGACCCGCCGCCACGGATGGTCCTGCGAGGTCGAGGACGTCCACTTCTTCCCCCGAGTCGTCCAGTGCGTCGCCGCCCTCGTCGATCACGTCCTGCCGCGAGACGATCGACCGGTCCGCGTCGTCACGCTCGATCCGGCCTACTCGCCCCTCCTCGAGGTGTGCGAACGCGCGGGCACCGATCTCGTCCGCGTGCCCATGCGCGACACCGCGGCCTCCGCCTCGATCGACTGGGAGGCCCTCGAGGAGGCGCTCGCCGACGCGGACCTGCTGCTGTGGACGAACCCCCACAATCCGACGGGCAGGATCTGGAGCGCCGACGAGCAGCGCCGACTCGCCGAGCTGCTGCGCGAATGCCGCGCCCTCGTCCTCTCCGACGACATTCACTGCGACTTCGAGCGCCCCGGCGGGCAGCGCTACTCGGCCCTCGCCCGCGTCGCGAAGGACCTGTGGATGAGCGGACGGATCGTCCACTGCGCCTCTCCCGGCAAGACCTTCAACATCGCGGGCCTCGAAGCGACGGCGATCTGCGTCCACGGGCCCCTCGGCGCCGAGCTCGAGGCAGCGAAGAGGCGCATGGGTCTGCACAACCCGAATTACTTCGCCATCCCGGCGGCCATCGCCGCGTGGACGAAGGGCGACGCGTGGGTCGACGCCCTCGCGAAGGAGATCGACGCCAACCTCGAAGCCGCGAGGTCCCTCCTCGCGCGCCTCCTGCCGGAGGCGAGGGTTTCGGACCCGGACGGCACCTATCTCCTGTGGATCGACGCCTCCGCGTACATCGGCTCCGAAGCCGACCTCGTGCGCGCCGAGCGCGCCGCCTCCGTCACGGTCAGCCCGGGACCCGATTTCGGTCCCGCATACGATCGATTCTTCCGTATCAACACAGCACTCCCCCGTCAAGAACTCCTCGAGGGGATCACCCGGCTCGCCGGGGCGCTCACGAGGAACTGACGATCCACATCGAAAGGACAACGATGTCTCCTACAACCCCCACCGCCCCGGCGAAGGCCGAGCGCAGGACTCCGAGCCTGCTCCTCGCTGCAGTCCCGGTCATCACGCTGATCGTCCTGTTGGGAGGTGGCTACATCTTCGCTGAACTCCCGGTCGAGCCCCTCCTCATCGCCTCGGCTGTCGTCGCTGGCCTGGTCGCCTGGCGTCTCGGGTACTCATGGAACGAGATCATGGACTCGGTCGCGGAGAAGATCGCGAAGACGATGCCCGCGATCCTCATCCTCATCTCGGTCGGCCTCCTCATCGGCACGTGGATGGCGGGCGGCACGATCCCGATGCTCATCTACTACGGCCTGAAGATCATTGACCCGCAGTACCTCGCCGTGATCGCCCTCGTCGTCACCGCGATCGTCTCCCTGTGCACGGGCACCTCCTGGGGCTCCGCTGGCACGGTCGGCGTCGCCTTCATGGGCGTCGCGGTCGGCATGGACGCGAACCTCGCGATGGTCGCCGGCGCAGTCGTGTCGGGCGCCTACTTCGGAGACAAGCTCTCCCCCCTGTCGGACACGACGAACATCGCCTCGATGGCGACCGGCGTCAACCTCTTCACGCACATCCGCCACCTCCTGTGGACGACGCTTCCGTCCTTCCTCACGGCGGCCGTCGTCTATCTCCTCTTCGGCCTCGGCCTGTCCGGCGGCCAGGTCCCCGAGAAGGTCGGCACGATCCTCGGCACCCTCGATTCGGCATTCAACTGGAACCTCCTGCTCCTGCTGCCGGTGATCATCGTCCTGGGCGGTTCGATGTGGAAGAAGCCGACGATCCCCGTGATCCTCGTGTCCAGCGCGGTCGCGATGTTCAACGCCGTGGTCTTCCAGGGCATCTCCTTCAAGGACACGGTCGTCGCAGGCGTCAACGGCTTCGACGTCGAGATGGTCGGGAAAGCCGGATTCGATGCCTCGTCCGTCATCGAGGACGTCACGCGCCTCCTCAACCGCGGCGGCATGAACTCGATGATGTCGGTCCTGCTCATCTGTTTCTGCGCGATCACCTTCGCCGGCGTCGTCTCGGTCTCCGGTTCGCTCGACGTCCTCATCTCGAAGCTCCTCAAGCCGGTGCGCTCGACCTTCGGCCTCATCGCGGCGACGATCGTCACGGGCCTCGCGACGATCGGCATCACCTCGAACGGCCAGGTCTCCCTCCTTATCCCGGGCGAGATGCTCCGCGGCGAGTACGTGAAGCGCGGCCTCGACCCGAAGAACCTCTCGCGCACGATCGAGGACTCGGCGACCCTGTGGGAGCCGATCCTCCCCTGGACGTCTGCTGGCGCCTACATGGCGGGCACGCTCGGCGTCGCGACGCTCTCGTACCTGCCGTGGGCGGTGTGCAACTGGATCGCCATCGGCTTCGCCCTCCTGTGGGGCGCGACCGGCATCGGCATCGCGCGCCTGAGCGAGGAAGAGAAGGCAGCTCTCCAGGAGGCCTGAGCCTCCATCACACGCCACTCCTCGTAGACAGGAGTTGCGCAAATCGAGCGGGGTCCGAAGCGTCAGTTTCGGGCCCCGCTCGTCGGCGTTTGGGCTTCTCGCGTCGAAACGACGCTGATGGCAGGGCGGTCGATCTGTTCCGCACGAACTACCTCGAGGCCGTTCACAACGGCGCCGCGACCGTCACCTATCCTTACACCTGGTCAGGACACCTGGTCAGGCCCTGTGAACACAGGGGTCGCCAGCGGGCGTAAGGCTGGTAGGTCCGATAAGGGCAGGGTCCACTCCACTGTGGCGCACAGCTGGCTTCTTGGACGTTCCTGTCGAAGTGCTTGTTCCAGCTGAAGCCATTGAAAAAGCAAAGCGCCAGACCCTTTCGGGGTCAGGCGCGTGAGCTTATTGGAGGAGTGCCCCAAGTCGGGCTTGAACCGACGACCGACGGATTATGAGTCCGTTGCTCTGACCGACTGAGCTATTGGGGCTTTCAAAGACTACCATCTCAAGACGCCACCTTCAGTTCACGCCCGCTCGCGTGGCTCGGCGCTTTCACTTGCATCCCTCGCCCGGGAACGAGTTTCGCGATGAAGTCCGCGTTTCTCTCATTCACGAGGCCACGCACTTCCGCTCGTACCAGTTCACTGCCGGATTCCGGCTGGCCCCTGGACGCTCCCTTACGTCAGTGTTGATGAGCTTTACCGGGCCGTAGATGATTACATCTTCTGGTACAACAACACCCGGCTTCAAAAACGATTCAAGGGCCTGACCCCAATGCAATATCGGAATCAGACCCTTGAAACCCTAACCACCTAGAATTAAACCAGTCCAACTTTCGGGGCTAGTTCAGGTCTGTGGTCACTGAGCTTTGGAGCCCTCGCACATACGCCCCGAGTACCGACGAATCCGGATGGGTGGACGAGAAGTCGTCATATTTCATTGGCGGGTTGCCTGATAACGGGAAAGCAGCGTGATTGGTTTTTAGCCTGCGTGCTGTAGCACAAAACACTAGGAGGAGCGGGAATGTTGTACGTCGAAGCCATAGTGTTATGCCTAGTGTTTTGGCTGACGTGCTTCCTAGGTACTGGCACGGACGTAAAGAATGCTCAGAGCTTGTCCTCCTACCCAAGCGAAGCACAAGACGCAGTACACGGCAGGCCTGAGATTACAGATAACGCTGGAAAGAAAACCTCCCCAGCGCTCTCTTTCCTTTCCAGTCTTCCGGTGTTCAGCGTGGTTCTTTTCCTGGCGGGCTTGCCGGTAAAACAAGCAGGCTTTACCGGCAACTTTCTGAATGTTCTGTTTTTAGGGCAGGCGCTGAATCTGTTCGATTTGCTGGTGATTGACCTTCTCTGGTGGAGACATTCCAAGCGAGTACGTTTCACCGGCACGAAGAACAACCCCGAGCTTTACCGTAATCCACGTAAACATCTGGCATCGTTCGCCCGGGGAACCCTCCTGTTCACCCTCGTCGCCGTCCTAGATGGCTGGCTCCTATCCCTGCTCTAATCCTTCCGGTAATAAGAGCATTCATACCCGTCAGCAGCGAGGGGCAGGCCGGCAGCCCAACCAGGTAAAACGCACATGAATTGGCAGCCTGGGTCACGGTGAAGCTGGAGCCGATGGGTTCGTCGATGACAATCTCATCGTGGACATGCATGACAATCCGATGCCCCGCACGGGCGACGAGCCCCATCGCGTGGACAAGCAGATCTCGAGCTGTGGCTTGCACGATGTTCTCGACGAGTTTCCCTCCGTAGGTCTCCAACCGACCCCACTTCCTGCCCGTGGTGACACCACTGTAGGTGATTGACGTGCCGTCCCAACGGTTCTCACCCAGACGCGGCTTCACATACGCCAGCCTGCGCCCAGAGGGGATGATGAACAAGATGCCAGACTCGACCGAGAAGCGAAGGTTGCGCAGCCGGACGGGTCGGCGGTGATGATCGTCCGGGTGGAGACGTTCGAACGCCTGGGCGGGAAGATCGTCACCGCCACTTCGGCGATGTCATACATTGACCCGAACGCGTGCAGAGCGCCCAGCGCATAGAGCATCAACTGCGGATTGTTCAGGGCCTCGACGAGGACGCCTTGCCCGTATTTGAGATCGATGATCTGCAAGGTGGGTTCGGCGATGATCACGCAATCCCCGGTACCGAACCCGCCCGGCACCACGTGGGAGAAGTCGAGGCGCTGCTCGATGAGCACCTGCGTATCACCACAGGCCTCCCGCGCCAACGAGACGTACTCCTGGACGAAGGCGACGTAGTCGTCAGTGAAGGTTTCCATCTCGTCATCGATCCAGGTCGATTCGGGTTTGAAGCCCGGTGCTCGGTGGAGGGCGCGGCGGAGCTTCCACTCCGCCAGGGCGTGTGCGGCGGTGCCCTGCTCGGCAGCATCCGACGTGGAGCCGGGTTCACCGGATTCGAGCACCGCCGACGGCGTGCAGTTCAGCCACCGATGCGCACCCGACGCCGAGAGCAGAGCGTGCTGGTCAGGCATCAGCCAGCCCCCGCGCCTGCTCCAACAACCACGCGTACTTGCCAGGATCAACCTCGGAGAGCTTCGCCGCACCAGCCGCCTGAATCAGACGCCGAACTTCGGCGGTCTTACCAGCCTGCGACAGAGTGGACAAAGCAGTGCGCACCTCGACAAGCGACACCGGCGAGACGGCAGGAACCGAGTTCGCCTCGCCTTGGACTGACGGCTTTGCATCGGTTGATGGTGCTGCTTCTACTGGGATGGAGGGGCGGTCGCCGACGAGTGCATACTCGTCCTCGAAGCCCTCGTAGGCCTGTGCCTCGACCCACTTCGCGGCTTCAACAAGACCACGGTTGAGTTGGTTGATGCCATCGATGATCTGGTTCGCAATATGAACGGGGATCACTTCGCACCCCCATCTATGACGCCGACAGCTTCGGCGAGGTCGGTGAGGTCGTCGCGTTCAACAATGTGGAGTTCGTCGACGCTTTTACCCGGCAGCAGTACCACGACGCGGTCGGTGCCACCAAAGATGCGGCGCATCCACCTGCGCGGCAAACGCAGACGCCGCACCCCGACAACGGCGAACGCCCGTCGCCCTTAGTGACGTGGGCTGTGACAGTGTGATTCATGTTCTCGTGCCTTTCTCTGGGAGCCAGCACCGAGTCGGTATCGTCTGGCACCTAGAGGGCTTCGAACCCCGCCCGAATATCACCCCTCCTCCAGAAGCTCTTTGAGCGTCTTCTTCGAACGCGCAACAATGGCCGATACCCGCGACTGAGCGATCCCATACCGCGCGGCGGCCTCTTTCTGCGTCAACCCGACCACCGCGACGTCAAGCAACAGTGCGCAGTCACGGGCAGGCAAAGCATCGAGCGCCTGGCGAATAGCGAGCACGCCGATCAGATTGTCAGCCTCCGAGGACTGCTCCTGGTCGGCGAGGTAGCCTGTCGACGTCAACGCACCATCGACCACCGAGGTCTGCTGCTCGGTGCCATCCACTGTCTTGTGTCGGGTATGACGGAGGTGCTTCTTCGCCTGGTTGTATTCCGGCTTGTTGATCTCCTCAATGAGGATCTCCTGGGCATCTCGGCGCTCCACGCTCGCAGGGTCTGTGGAGGCGGTGCGGCGGCGCTGATAGTCGGTCTCGACAAAGACCGCGATCTCGTCTTCAGAGACCTCGACGGTCTCGTACCGACAAGGTGCCACTTCCTTGATGTTCTGGGTTCGTTCGTAACGGATAACGAGTTTGCGGGTGTTCTTGGGTGCCAAAGGTCTGGCCCTTCCTTGAGGAAGGGAGACCCGTTCGAGCGGTGTTCAGTTGTGCACGGATCTGGAGAAGTCGTTCGAAATCACTACGGCGAGCACCTATTGCAGGTACCCGCCGTAGCTACTCGAACATGTCTCCGGTTGATTCGTAGACAGCCCTGATTAGCTACGCCAGGGCGTACGGAGCAGTTGACGGTGGCCACCGCCCGCTACTCCGGACAACCAACACGCTCGCTTTTGCGTTCGCGGAGTTTTACTCCCCGAACGCCGAGCAGTAGGCATATAATCCGTAATGTCTACCACTCGTTGCCGAGTGAGTCAGCCGTCGAGAAACAGACTATTTTTCGGGGTTGCTCACGCAGGGAGATCGAGGGAGACCATCAAGGGAGAAACCGGGAGACTTCAAGATCGGATGTGTCAGTGAAGTTCTGTGACCTGCTGAAGTGTCTGCAACCGATTACGGGGAAGGGATCGAACGGTGCTGCGCAAGTTGCCGAAGTCATCTCGATGTTGACGAGCGTCCCAGAAGACAGGTGGAACACGCCTGCTGACCCGTCAACGCTCGCGACGGAAGAGACACGTCGCAAGATCTTCACCTCAGACACAGCGTTCACGAAGAAACTGGCGAATGCCATGTATGAGTGCCTCAACCTCGACAACTTCATCTCCGCCATCGATGAGCACCCAATACCCGCAAAGGAGCAGGTGCTTGCGAACCTTGGCCAGCACGGCATAACTGGCATCGACCTGTACGACCTCGGCTCAGAATGCGCACGGATCGCTCAAGACTTCCTCATCTCCAAGGCCAAAATCGCCGTCGCCCCTCAAGCCGCCGAGCGTGCGGTACAGCTTGCTTCCGCCAAGTCCAAGAACCGCAGCTCTTTGTACCTCCAAGCGCGCGGATGTGCTTCATGCCAACGTGACCTGAGCGTCCCGTCCGGTTCAGATCGCGCCGCAGTCTCGGAACTCGTGCTCATAGATGCCAACTGCCCGGAACCCGGTTTCAACGATTTCGTCGTGATGTGCCCACAATGCGCGACCAGTTACAGCGCGAACGCAAGCCAAGAAGAACAAACCAAGATGGCGGACGTTAAACAGAACTTGGTGAAACAAGAAGAACTGTTCCTCAAAGCGATGGCTCCTCTACGACTCGAGAGTGAGATCACCGCTCTCTTGGAAGAGGTCAGCCGCCTCAGTAGCGATGATCTCGACCACGCGAACATCAACCGCAACTACGATCCCGTTGATGTAGATGCGAAGATCACTCAGGACGTAGAACTCCTCCTTGAAGTCCGTGACGCGATGACAAACTACTACGCGACAGTCGAATCACGGATGAAGAACCTGGACGACCAAGATCACCTGAACTTCCAGCTTCTGTCGAACGATATGCGTGGCCGATACCTTGAACTTCAACAGGGCGGAAACACGCAAGCTCAAGTCTTCGACCAACTGACGAGCTGGGTGCAACAACGTACGAACAAGAGGCAACGTACGTGCGCTATCTTCGTTTCCTACTTCGTTCAGATCTGCGAGGTGTTCGATGCGCCTACCAAATAAGCTCTTCACCTTTGCCGAATCCACCCTCTCAGATCTCGCGCCAGTCCTGTCGCAGATAAGCCCTGATGGCACCGCAGTAACTGATCTCCAAGCGAACTGTACGAGTTTGCGCGACGACCCCCAGCGATTCATCGAGGCACTAACAGTGCTTTTTGCACTCAACCGAGTACAACTCGATGAAGAAACGGAGATGATTCACCGTGTTGACTGAGATCTACTGTGAGCAGTTCTCCGATGACGACGGGCGCAGCCGCCGCATTCGCTTCAACCCAGGACTCAACATCATCCGGGGTAGCCAGAACGCGGCGAACTCCATTGGCAAATCGACGCTCCTGCTCATCATTGACTACGCCTTTGGAGGCGATGATTTCATCAAGTCAGAAGCCGTGGAACCCTTCGCTGTTGGGCACCACACCATCTACTTCGCGTTCCGTTTCCAAAACACTCTCTGCCACTTCAGCCGTGACACTTCACGCCCAGGTTTCGTTCAGACGTACACGGACAGCGACTACCAACACGCGGGCGAAGAACTCACACTGAAGGATTTTCGAGAGTTCCTGAAATCCAACTATGAGCTAACCGACCCCGACCTGTCATGGCGAGGCGCGTTCGGGATCTTCTCCAGGATCACCAAAGACAGAGCGATCAACTACCTGAAACCTCTCAAGGCCGTCGCTGAGTCAGCTGATAGAGATGGCATCAAGGCGCTCGAGAAACTCTTCGACGTCTACCAACCTCTGAAAGCCCTCGAAGAAAGACACGCAGTAGCGCAAGAACAGCTAAATACGCTCAAGGCGGCAGCGAGGCTCGGGCTAAGTGACTACATCAAGTTGCGCACGGATAAGGAGTACAAGACGGCGCAACGTGAATTGGCGACGGCGCAGGAGAACTTGGCACAGTTACGCTCCCAAACTGATCAGCGACTTTTCGACGAGGACATGGCCAAGGCCGATGAGCGCTCGCAACTCAACGCTCAGCTTAGCCAGCTCGTCACCTACCGCAAAGACGTCTCAGCAAAACTTGCTGTGCTGGAGCGAACCCGTCGTGGTACCCCAGAAATCGACACCGAGGAAATCAACCAACTTGGCGTGTTCTTCCCTGACGCGAACATCGCGGCATTGCGTCAGATAGAAGGCTTCCATCGCAAGCTGACCGGAATACTAGACCGACAGCTCGATGAACAGCAGGCTCGTTACATCGAGATCGCCGAGGTGCTGGATGGGCAGATCAATCAGGTTCGTACCCAGATGGCCGCCATCAGCATTTCTTCGAACCTCAACGACCGAGAGCTTGCTGACGCCGGTCGGTATAACGCGACCATTCAACGCCTCACCGCTCAGATCGACGCCTTCGAGAAGACACAGGCCGCCAAAACAGAGGTCAAGGAAGCGGCTGAAGAACTCGCGAGCAGACGACCAGCGCTCTTGGGAGAAATGACCGGGAAGCTCAATCAGGCATTGGCCGATGGCAACAAGACAATCTACGGTGACAGTCAGAACCCTCCCGAGTTCAAGCTGAAAGAGGGAACCCAAGGTAATCAGACCTACCAGTTCGGCACACCAAGAGACAAAGGCGACGGCACCAAAGCTAAGAACCTCATTCTGTTCGATCTGTCAGTGCTTCAACTTACGAACCTGCCCGCAGTCATCCACGATTCAACGATCATCAAGAACATTGGAGACGAGCCGGTCGAAAAGATCATGCAGCTGTACGTGGAGAGTGAGAGATTCGGAAAGCAAGTGTTCGTTGCCTTCGACAAGCACCTGTCGTACACCGCTGCAACCCAAGCGACGGTTGAAAGCCACACGGTCATCGAGCTTGGCGAGGGCACGGCATCACTGTATGGGTGGGCATGGAACACAAAGGACGAGAGGGGCGAGTGATGAGACTCAGCTACAACAAGCTCTGGAAACTCTTGATTGACAAAGGCATGAACAAGACTCAGCTTCAGACCAAGGCGAAAATCTCGCCATCGACCATGGCGAAGCTCGGGCGAGGCGGCAACGTACAAACTGATGTACTCGTGCGTATCTGCGAGACCCTCGACTGCGACATCGCTGACATCGTCGAGGTTGTTGAAGGCGAAGGAGCCTAGATTATGGCACGAATGCGGACTTTTGATGAGGCGACCAGGGTGCAGATGCCAGCAATGGTTCATCTGACCAGGCTGGGGTACACCTACTTCGGGAAGCTCACCGAGGACATGGCCGGAACCGTCTATGACTCGGATACGAACATCCTCCTCGAAGTATTTAAGTCTCAGTTCGAGAAGCTCAACCCCGAGCATGCCGGCTGCGCCGACGAGGTGCTTCGTAGCATCCGGCAGGAACTCGATAACGACGACCTGGGTCGAAGCTTCTACAACCGTCTGGTCAGTTCAAGCCCAGTGAAGTTGGTTGACTTCGACAACCCCGCGAACAACACGTTTCATTTCACTGCTGAGTTCACGTGCAAGAACGGGCAGGACGAGTTCCGCCCGGACATCACCCTTTTTGTGAATGGTCTCCCTCTGTCTTTTGTGGAGGTGAAGAAGCCAAACAATCGGGGCGGCATGGTTGCGGAGAGCACGCGCATGAACCGTGGGCGTTTCCCGAATCGCAAGTTCCGCCGATTTATCAACATCACGCAGTTGATGATTTTCTCCAACAACATGGAGTACGACGCGGAGGGAGGCATCACACCTATCCAGGGCGTCTTCTACTGCACGGGCGCGCGCGGCAACACGAAGTTCTCTACCTTCCGTGAAGACAACCCAGCGGGGTCAGCCGAGGCACCTTTTCACGCCCAGTTCCCCTACGCAAAGGTCGATGACAACGTCGAGCGACAGATCTTGGCTGACTACAACGTTCAAGTCATTCGCACCACCCCTGAGTACGCCACAAATCTGAAAGAGAACACACCAACGAACCGGGTGCTCACTTCGATGGTGTCCCCAGAGCGGCTGCTGTTCCTTATCAAGTACGGGATCGCCTACGTGCGAATCGACCGTGAGATTGACGGAAAGATCGAATCCACCGATCAAAAGCACATCATGCGCTACCAACAGTTGTTCGCATCCTTGGCGGTACGTCAACGACTGGACGAGGGTGTAGCTTCTGGGGTCATCTGGCATACGCAAGGTAGTGGCAAGACAGCGTTGTCCTTCTACTTGAACAACGTGCTGACCGACTATTACGCGGCGCATAACAAAGTGGCAAAGTTCTACTTCATCGTTGACCGCCTCGACCTTCTGGAGCAAGCATCGCAAGAGTTCGAGGCGCGCGGCTTGGAAGTTAAGACCGCGAACTCACGTGCGGAACTGATGGAACAGTTCCGCACGAATCAATCACTCGAGGGCGACTCGGGACGGCGCGAAGTGACCGTTGTGAACATCCAACGGTTCGACGAGGACAAAACCAAGATCGACGCATCCGCCTATGCGACGAACCTGCAACGAGTGTTCATCATCGATGAGGCGCACCGAGGCTACAACCCGAAAGGTAGCTTCCTGGCAAACATGCTCGAATCTGACCCCAACTCGGTCAAGATCGCGCTCACTGGCACGCCGCTACTCAAAGATGAGCGCGCATCCTGGAAAGTCTTCGGTGACTACCTGCACACCTACTACTACGACAAGTCAATCCAAGACGGCTACACCCTCAAGATCATCCGCGAGGACATCGAGACCGCCTACCGGGACAAGCTCTCTGAGATCTACGACAGCCTCGACCATCTGGTACTCAAGAAAGAGGTCAGCAAGAAGGAAATCGTCGAACACGAGCACTACGTCAAAGAACTGCTCCGTTACGTCATCACCGACTTCAAGCGTTTCCGCACGATCAACGGTGACGACAGCCTTGGCGGCATGGTGATCTGCGAGACCAGCCAACAAGCTCGGAATCTCGCCGCGTACTTCGATGAAATCCAAGCCGAACTCAACGCAACGAGTAGCAACCCGTCGAAACTACGTGCTGGACTGATCCTGTTCGACAGCGATGACAAGGACACTCAAAAGCAGATCATCAAAGACTTCAAGAAGAACTACACCGTAGACATCTTGATCGTCTTCAACATGCTTCTCACCGGGTTCGACGCACCCCGGCTCAAACGTCTGTACCTCGGTCGAAAGCTCAAAGACCACAACCTGCTCCAAGCGCTGACGCGCGTCAACCGCCCCTACAAAGACCACAAGTACGGGTACGTAGTGGACTTCGCAGACATCAAGCAGAACTTTGACGAAACCAACGCGGCCTACCTCAAAGAACTCAACAAGTTCAACGACCCGGACGAAACGGGAGAGGACGGGCGCGCCGCGATTGAACAAGTAATTGAGGATCCCGCTGCGCTCGTCGCTCAAGTACGCGAGGCCAGGAACATCCTCTTCACTTACGATCTCGATAACGCTGAAGAATTCAGCCGCCAGATCGCAGGGATCGACGAGAAAGAGACACTCGTTGAACTCCGGAAGGCCTTGCAGTCAATCCGTGAAGGCATGAACCTCGCGCGCACCTTCGGCGACGATGATCTCAAGGCCACGATGGAGCGAATGAACATTGAGAAGCTCCCTTCCCTGCTCTCCGAAGTTGAGAACGCCATCGGTATCCTCAACCAGAAAGAAGCGTTCACTAGCACCGATGAAACCCGACGGGTCATCAACGAGGCGATGCTCGACATTGAGTTCAAGTTCCGGCTAAAGAACGAAGAGGAACTGAACATACTCGCCGGTGCAGGCGACAAGTTCCAAGCGAAGTGGAGGCGCGCGATCCACGAGTTCACAGCGAATATCGACCAAGAAGACCCGGAGTTCGTTACCCTCCGCGACGCCTTCATGCACCGGTTCAAAGAACGTGGCTTCGTCATCGACTCGATGAGCGCTTTCGACGAGGAAGACCGTGCCCTCGACCAGGTCATGGATCGCCTCATCGAGATCAAGCGTCGCAACAATGCCTTGCTGCGTCGATACAACGGCGACCCGAAGTTTGTGCGCGTTCACAAACGCATTCGGGAGGAGGGTGAGCAGCGCCGCAGGTCAGGGCAGCCACCTATGGGGTTTGAATATGACGAGGAACTCGTCGAGTTCCTAACTGTCGTGAAGAACGAGATTGACTACAAGATCTACGAGCGAGCCGACATTCTGAGAACCGATGGGTACTTCTCCCAGGTCGTGATGCGGACTCTGGCTCTAGGTCTAGCAGAACTCAACCTCAACGGCACCCGAGCCGACAAGACGTTCATGCAAGAACGCATCACCCGCCAATACCGCGACCAGTACACCGGCGCACACACGATTGCATGATGAAAGGATCAAACTTCGTGAGCCAAGACATCAAGAGGGATACCGCTGAACTCATCGACGCCCTCAAGGCGACCTGTCAAACGTACGGTCTGGGTAACGACGGCAATGAGTACAAGATCATCACACAGGTGTTCTTGTACAAGTTTCTCAATGACAAGTTCGGCTACGAGATCAAGAAGCTCAGCCCCGCGCTTGCAGATGCTGACCAGTGGGAAGTTGCCTACGCCCAAATGAGCGAGGACGACCGTCTCGATCTGCTTGATCTGCTCTCCCCTGACGTGCCACGTCTGAAGCCTGAACACCTCATCGCGAACCTGTGGAACCAGCAAGCCAAGGGCGAGTTCGACGCGATCTTCGACGCAATCATGCTGGACATCGCAAATGACAACATCGAAATCTTCTCGACCCAAACCACTGAACGCACCAAGATCCCCTTGTTTGAGCGACTCACCGTCTACGTCACCGATGATGCACAACGCGCGGCGTTCGCCAGAGCGCTTATAGATAAGCTGGTGAACTTCTCGTTCGAGGATTCTTTCAAAGAGCACTACGACTTCTTCGCCGCAGTGTTCGAATACCTGATCAAGGACTACAACACCGCCGGTGGAGGCAAGTACGCCGAGTACTACACTCCACACGCCATCGCCACCATCATGGCCAGGCTACTCGTTGGAGACGAACACGACCTCTACAACGTCGAGTGCTACGACCCGTCAGCCGGAACCGGAACGCTCCTCATGGCGCTCAGCCACGCAATCGGTGAAGACCGATGCACGATCTTCGCCCAGGACATCTCCCAGCGCAGCAACAAGATGCTCAAGCTGAACCTCATCCTCAACTCGTTGGTCTCGTCACTGGATCACGCGGTTCAGGGCGACACGCTCACCCAGCCGTATCACAAGAGCGACGACGGATCCGAGCTGCGACAGTTCGACTACGTGGTGTCGAACCCACCCTTCAAAATGGACTTCTCGGACACCCAAGAGAGACTGTCCGCGATGCCTGAACGTTTCTGGGGCGGAGTGCCGAAGGTTCCCGCAAAGAACAAAGACAAGATGGCGATCTATCCGCTGTTCATCCAGCACGTCATCAACTCCCTCAAATCGGAGGGCAAAGGCGCAATCGTCGTACCCACAGGTTTCCTGACCGCCAAAACCGGCGTCGAGAAGAACGTGTTGCACCACCTGATCGACGACCGCATCGTCTACGGCGCAGTCAGCATGCCATCGAACGTGTTCGCCAACACCGGCACCAACGTCTCCGTACTATTCTTCGACAAATCGGGTAACAGTGACAACGTCACCTTGATTGATGCATCCAAACTCGGTGAACTCTACAAAGAAGGCAACATCCAAAAGCGTCGCCTCCGCGCAGAGGAGATCGATCAGATCGTCGAGACATTCACCAAACAAGAAGCTGTGGACGACTTCTCCGTAATCGTCAGCTACGACGACATCAAAGAAAAGAACTACTCCCTCGCAGCAGGCCAGTACTTCGACGTCAAGATCGAGTACGTCGACCTTACCCCCGAAGAGTTCCAAGCCCAAATGGCCGAATACCAAGCCACGCTCCAAAACCTCTTCTCAAAGAGCGCGAGCCTGCAAGACGAAATCATGACGGGACTGCGAGGGGTTGACTTTGCGTAAGACAACACTCAAAGACTTGTTTTCAATAGAGCAAGGGTATGCCTTCAAAAGTTCCAGATACGTGAAAAATGGCAAGTATGTGCTCTGCACTCTCGGGAACATCAGTGAAGACAACAACTTCAAGTTCAATCCCAGTAGAGCTAACTATTATCCAGATGAATTCCCGCATCGATTCATCCTTGAGGCAGGTGATCTGATCTTGCCGCTCACCGAGCAAGCGGTCGGGCTGTTTGGAAACTCTGCCTTCATACCTCAGACTGACGAATTCCATTTCGTTCTGAACCAACGCGTAGGCAAGATCGTGCCCAAGTCTGGCGTTAGCAAGCGCTATCTGCATTACCTGTTGTCGACAGGCTTAGTCAGACAGCAGATTGAAGCTACTGCATCTGGAACAAGCCAACGCAACACATCCCCCGAAAAGATTTACGGGGTGACGGTGTGGGTTCCCTCTGAGTCCGCTCAAGAGTCAATAGGTGACTTCCTGTTCAACATTGAGGAACAGATCAATGTGAACAATCAGGTAAACGATAATTTATCTGAACTGGCCACCGTCGCTTGACCGTTCATCAGCATCGGCAGTAGCCAGTCGCGTAACTCCTGCAGCTGTCGATTTTCCCGCAAGTTCTCTGAGATCATCGTCATTGCGGGTACTGCAACGGCATTGAACACATTCAGTTCAGCGTCTGACGGTATGTAGATCGGGCGCTTCTTCAACAGCGGCTTTTGCAAGTGGCGCAGACCGGTGCCCAGGAAGTACTTCTGGTCAAGTTCCGGCGAAATCGCCTGCAACAGCAAATATGCATAGTCCGCGAGGTCATCGCGAGCGGTGATAGCCCAAGTGTCCGTGGAGTAGGCCATCTCGCCTACGTAGAACTTCACGTCTGCATTGCCACCAGTATTCAGTAGTAGGTTGCGACCACCGGCCAGCGGCTCATCCCAACGCAAGACCGAAGCGCCGCTCGTGAAGAACGGGTAGCGACCGGCTATATCCTTCGCATCTCTCACCTGCACTTGAGACTTTGGTAGCTCGATCAACACATCAGACAGTTCGCCGTTCGGATCCTTGCGGAAGAACTGGTGCATGAACTGCGACAGCGCCATCGCCTGTAAATTATCGTTTACCTGAACGTTTGTGGCGATCGCTACATCTAACGAGTCAAGGAGGTCGACAATGGCTTCTTGCTCGTCTTTTGGCGGGTAGGAAAGTGGAATCGCCGAGACGATTCCAGAGTTCAAGTTCGGCATGTTGGAGCCAACAGCATGTTGGACTACCCATTGTCGAGTCTCTGGGCGGTTCAGGTAAAAGGACGCGAACTTGGGCATAACCTCAGGCGAGGACACGCGGATACGCATGCAACCCGTACCGCAAATCATGTCTGTATCGTTGGCGGTCACAAAGGCGTGTTTCTCAACGTCACCTCTTCGTGCATAGATGATGTCATCCTGCGTCACGCGATATCGACTAAGACGTTCTGTATCCTCTTCGCCAATTCTCGCGATGTCTTGGTAGTCAACGGTTCGGTTGCCGATATTTTGCGGCATCAAGACGGCGGTTCCGGAGGGTTTATAGTCAGATTTGTGGAGCGCACTTCCGAAAGGGCCAGTAATGATCTCTGCAACTTCTCCGAGGGTCGTTGCTTTCCACATGCCAGCTTTCCTATCCGATGTATCGCCTGTGGGCGTTCTTCACGTTCGTCTGCCTTACCATCGCATACTGCAGCGTGGTGTCGATACGTTTATGCCCAAGCAGGTGCTGCAGCTGTTCAACCGGCATGCCCTTGTCGATGGCCTTCGTCGCGAGCGTCCTGCGGAACTTGTGCGGGTGAACTTTCTCAATGTTCAGCGCTTCCCCCAATTGTCTCAACCTTGCTTCGATTGCGCCAATGCTGAGCCGCCGGTGTGGCGCGTACAAGCCGACGAACAGTGCGGGGTCATCGTCGTCGCGTCGGTCGAGGTAATTGCCCAGGTGAATCTTGGTTCGGGCGTCGAAGTAGGCGACTCGTTCCTTGTTCCCTTTGCCCTGCACAACGCACTCCCGTTCCCCGAAGTCGATGTCTGCCCTGTTCAGTTTGACCAACTCACCCACGCGCATGCCGGTGGACGCCAGCATATCTATCATCGCAAGGTCACGCACTGTTGGGCATCGGTCGCGCATCGTTTCGAGTTCCTCATCGGTGTATATCTCCTTGACCCGGATGACTGCTTTGACCTTGTGGATGCGTCGAACGGGGCTCTTTACGATGTGGTCTTCATCTTCGAGCCATGCAAAGAAGCTGGAGAGGATACGCCGTATGTTGTCGATGGTGATCTGACTTGAGCCACGTTCCTGCTGATACGTGGTCAAGTAGGTGCGTAAATCCTCGGTTCGTATCCTGGTCGCTGAGATCGCCGTGCCGTCAAGCATCGCTGCGATCGTGCGCTCGTAGTAGATGAGCGTCTTCTCTGAACAGCCTTCCAAGCGTTTCGCGGCGATGAAGGTGGCCAGCAGACCATCATCATTGGCTTGCTTCCGTTGGCCTGCCTGCACTTCGTAGCCTTCGGTCACGCGATGCAGGGTGGATTCGAGCTGCTTGAGCTGGGCGTTGTCGAGCACGTTGAGCATGCCTTGCAGAACGTCCGAGATGAGTTGTTGCTTCATGTCGTCCTCCGTCTATGGGGAGAACGCAGGTCGGCGGCTGCTCCCGGCTTGGGTAGCCCCGCCGCCGATGGGAGCACCTAGCTGCAAACGATAATTTATCTGAACTCGCCACCGTCGCCTGACCGTTCATCAGCAACGGCAGCAGCCAGTCGCGTAGTTCCTGTAGCTTCCTGTTCTCTTCCAGATTGTCGTTGCGCATTCTCATAATCGGAGAGACTGCGGATGCGTATGATTGCGCAATGGTCTCGGGTGGAATGACCGTCATCATGCCTTTCAGGGTTTCGTGACGGATGCCCTTGAATATGCTTCCCGTTGAACTCTGTTCGGCCTGTTTCACGAAAGCATCGCTCATGAGATGGCAGTAGACATACTCAGGCGTCGTAACACCGCGTCGCGGTCTGATCGAGAAAACAGATTCGTTGATCTCCCAGTCTCGTGGTTCCTCGTAGATCAGAAAGCATCGCCGAAGCGGTGCGATGCTCGCGAAGAGAATGTCTCCAACCCGCAGATCGGAGCGGCGGCGCACCTTAGCCATCGCTTCCTCGTCGATGTAGTCGCATGAGGTAAAGTCCAGACCGCCATCCTTCGTCAAGTTCTTCACTGTTAGATAAGCGATTCCTTGAGTTCGGAGGTTGAAGTTCTGACGTGGGTTGAGTCCGGTGCGGATTCCGTCGAAGAGTTCTTCGTTAGCTCCGACTCGCCAGTCTAAAGGGATCTCGCGTTTGAGCTGGTCGTTCCAGGCCATTCGTCCGCCGGAAGATCGGTACGGCCTGCCGTTCTCGTCCGGGAAGTCGAATTGCAAGAACCAGTACCCGTAGAGCGTCTGCAACATGACCTGTAAATTATCGTTTTGCGTCGCCTGCACGAGCATCTGCCCAGCAGACAACGCGCGCCACGAAGAACAATTCGACGCCACACTCAACCTTTTGACGGAGTCACCGCGCATCCACCTCCGTGGGTGCGTGCACACCTTCAGTGACGGGTTGACCGAACGACGGCACAAGGTTCGGTGCTGCATCGACTCATCGGATCAGAATGGAGATCCCCTGGCGAAGTCCGACTTCGCGGTGCTATCGCGCCAAATCAAGCAGTAAGCACATGCTCCGACACACCGCAGTCACGTATCAATAGCCGCATCCACTCTTTCCCATAGCCTCAAAGCTACGGGAACCAGCACGCCGATGGGTCCCGCACTTCTCTGTCTATCCGACACCTTTCGGCGGCACTCATACTTTTCGGCGCAAGCCACACTTTTTGGCACTACCCCTTAGAGTGTCATTCGCGATCCGATCGAAGCACCTAAAACGCGCCCAAGTACCCGCTTCCATGCCCGCCCCAGGTCACACCAGAAGCACAACAAACCCCTCGAATTCCTTGTTTTACCTAGTAAAACTCGGAACCCAAGGGGTTCTGTTCGCACTCACACTTTTGTATCAAAATGAGCGTCCTAATGGTGGAGCTAAGGGGATTCGAACCCCTGACCTTCTCATTGCGAACGAGACGCGCTACCAACTGCGCCATAGCCCCAGGTGCCCGTTTAGCATAGCACCCAACGGGCAGCGATGAAAAACCGGGCAGCGATGAAAAACGGAAAACGAAGACTCAGGAACGAGGCACCGATCTCAAACGCTTCGACCTTCGAACGCGCGTAGAGAAGCGCACGTAGTGAACAGAGGCTCACCCGGTGTTCGGGTGAGCCTGCCCAAAAGTCAGAGCGTCAGCACGGGTGTCAGTTACTGCGCGCGACGAGCCTCCAGCACGGCGTCCAAGTCAAGCGCAACAGCCTGGTCTGCGACAACCTGTTCGGTGGTCATGGCGTTCTCGGCGACAGTTGCTGCGATCGGGCGAGCCGGCACGGCCACGCCAACCTTCGGGATTCCGCGGATGTCGGTGTCAATGTGGACCGAACGACCGCTGACGCGACCGCGCGTTGCGTATCGTGGCGCGGGGATCGGGTTGACGGTCCATGTGCGACGCTCAACGGTGGTGCCGGTCAGTGCGAGTTCTTCAGCTTCGTCTTCAGCATTGACGAGGTCCGTCTGAGTTTCACCGCTGACCACATCGGCGGACGCATTGGGCATCTCGATCACGTTGGTGTCACCAGATTCGGCGAGCGAGGTAGAAGCGGATGCTTCCAGCTCAACTTTTTCAAGTGCGTGCGATGCAGGGGAGACCGTCGCGCGAGACGTGGAACGATCTGCGGTGATACCGGCGAAGAGGTCGTCCTTTTGCGCCTTCGGGGCGGGTGCGGATTCTTCCTTGCGGACTCCTCGAGCCGAGGCTGCGTTGCGCAGGTTTTCGAGCAATTCGAGCTCAGCTTCGTTTGCTTTGTCGGAACGAATTGCCGCCATACGCGAGGCAACTAGGGACATGACAAGCAGAGCTGCGGGGATCAGAGTCCAGAGGAAAGACGCCGAAAGAGCGGCACAGACGATGGCGACCAGTCCGGTCAGACCAACGCAGGTGGCGCTGACTCCAAGGCGACGGCGACCTGCAGCCGCTTCAGCGGCGAGGCGCGCAGCGCGACGCGCACGAAGCTTAGCAATCTCACGCACGGCTTTATTTGCGCGGTGCTCGATACGAATCTTCGCATTCATTGCAGCTTGATCTGCCATGGCGATCGTTGCCCTTTGCGTAATTGTGCGACGAACACCGAGCAACTGCCCGGTAGATCGACCGCAGGTTTGGCGGTTGCTTTCATTATTGTTGAGGAGCTTCATGCCCGTTGAGAAACGGTCACTTTCACGGCTGAAAGTTTTCGCATTTTGTCGGGCAGCGAGCAGGGGAATCAGCCCCAGTAGTGTCACTACCGTTGCAATGATGATGATTCCGCCAAACTCCACGGGACAACGCTATGGGTTTTCACATGCGTTTGAATGGTGGGCTGGGCGCGTGTTGTGTTTCCTGCTCAAAGCCACTTTCACACGTGCAACAATCGCAACATCAGCCCCACCAGCCACGCTACAACTGCGCCCTCAGCCCGCATGAAGACTGCGCGTTCAGCCCACACGAAAACCAGGCAACACCACCGGTCGAGACCTCGTACGCGACACCTACCGGCTGATCGCGTGACCGTAAATTTTCTTCACTAATCCACCGGCCGGCAGAGACTCCGTGTCGATCGAAAACGCTTCATGGTCCGCCCACGCGCCGTCGATGTACATGTAGCGCGGTCGCAGGCCTTCACGGTGTAGACCGAGCTTGCGAGCAACTCCCAGCGATGCGCGGTTCTCGGGTCGGATCACAACCTCGATCCTGTGGAGTCCCAGTTCGCCGATAACCAGGTCGATGATCGCCGCGCAGGTGAATGTTGCCAGCCCTCGTCCAGCCCATTTTTCCGCCAGCCAGTAGCCGAGCATCCCCGATGACATCGCCCCGTGCGTCACGTTGGTCAGCGAGAACTGTCCGGCAATCTCGCCGCCGATTTCAAGCTTCATCACCAGCGCCCGCCCCGCGCGTTGAGCCCTGTCGATGGTGCGCGCATATTCGCCAAGCGTCTGGCCTGCGTTGCCGTACGTGTTCGGTGGCAGGGTTGCGTCCCAGGGCTGTAGCCAATCGGCGTTCTCGCGTCGCACTCGGTCGATCGCCGTGTGAGCGCCGGCGAAAGCAGGGCGAATTCGTAGCAATTTCGGGTGCAGTTCCGCCTGCTCTTTCTTGGGTTTCGCACTACCTTCGTGCTCCGCCGATTTCGTCATCGACGAGGCCGCTCGCCCGTGCATGAACCCTTCACCGACTGGGTCGCGGACCTCAAGGCTCAGTTCACCAAGAGTTCTGCCCCAGATCCGGATGAAGTGTCCAAACATGATCTGGTCCTCTACGTAGTCGACGACTGGTCGGGCTGAAGCTAGCGACCGGAAGACAGTAGGTAACGGCTGATCACTAGCAGGTAGCAGCGAGCGGGTCTAAGAATCACTCAAGAACCAAGCACTGCAACATGTCACCCGTACGCACGTTAGTTGTGCTTTCAGGGACAATGGCAAGCGCGTTGGATTCCGCGAGTGCACTGAGCAGGAGCGATGCGGGAGCACCCATGACCTTCGCTTGGTAACCGGTCTTGGGGTCACCGACTAGGCGGACACGAACGAATTCGCGACGGCCTCGCGGTGAGTACCAAGAGCGGTCGACGGCAGCCTTCACGGAGGGTCGGGTCAGCTGGGTCCAGCCCTGCATATGACGAAGTGCTGGGCGAACAAAGACTTCGAAACAGACCTGGGCAGAGACCGGGTCGCCGGGAAGACAGAAGATCGGGGTTCCACCCTCACCGTTGTCGTCGCCCCCGACAGTTCCGACGCCGAGGATGTGTCCCGGCCACGCGGCAATGTTGTCGAAACGAACGGTGCCCAGCGTGGACAGGACCTCGCGGACCGTGTCGCCTGAACCGTGCGAGATACCGCCGGTGGTCAGGATCAGGTCTGCGCGAACAAGCTGGTCTTCGATGGTTTCGCTCAGGACGTGGCGTTCGTCTGGGACCGCGGCAACGCGGAAGGTCTGAGCCCCCGCATCGGCGATAGCCGTTGAGAGGGCGTGACCGTTTGCGTCAAAGACAGTGCCAGGACGCGCTTTTTCGCCGGGTTCAACAATTTCGTCGCCGATGGACAGGATGACGACGCGAGGACGCGGGTGAACGTACACGCGCGAGCGACCCACACCTGCAAGCAACGCGACCTGGCGGGCACCAACGCGGGTTCCCTTTCGCAGGACAATTTCGCCTTCTTCAACGTCTTCTGCCTTTCGGCGAATATTTTCGCCGACTGCTGGCTGGGTTCGAACGTTGACTTGCGCCATGCCATGGTCAGTGAATTCAAGGGCGATCACCGAATCGGCACCGGCCGGCATCGGGGCGCCAGAGGCGATACGAATCGCGGTTCCGGGCACCAGTGCTGCGGGGTTCACGTCGCCCGCGCGAATTTCTTCGGTGACGCGCAGGGAGAGCTCATTGTCGGGGCGAGCGCCGGCAAGGTCTTCGGAACGCACCGCGTAGCCGTCGCGGGCCGCAAGGTCAGCGACCGGAAGATCGAAGGGAGCTTCAACGTCCTCGGCAAGAACGCAGGACACTGCGTCCGCGAGTTGCACGTCCAGTGGTGGCTGCTGGGCTACGGCTGAAAGACAGTCTTGGTAGAACTCTGCAACGCTTCGCATCAGGCCTCATTCGGTTGGGTGTTCAGATATTCACGCAGTGCCGGCCCCATGTCTGGGTCGGTGAGCGCAAAGGCGATGGTGGCTCTAAGGTAGCCGAGTTTGTCGCCGGTGTCGTATCGGGGTTCGTCGATGATGACACCGTACAGTCCGCCACCGTTTTCGCGCGGCGTGGCGATGAGCTGGGCACATGCGTCGGTCAGCTGGTATTCGCCGCCGGCTCCTGGAGTGATGTGTGTGAGCGCGTCGACAACGATGGGGTCACAAATGTAGCGTCCGTCGATCGCTGGGCGCCCGACGTTCGGTAGCATTTCTTTTGGAACAGACTGTGTGATCGGCAGGAAACGGGTACCGCGTCCCGCGGCGGGAACAACCGCGTGGGTGACAGTCTCATGCTGCTCGATCATGCTCTCCACCCTAGTTCGAGCAGGAGCAAAACCGAGTGATACACGAGGACAAAGCCCTCATTCGCGCGAGAATCCGCACACAGCGGAGTCAGCGTCGGGTCTGCACTTCCGCCGATCAGCGTGCGCGTGAACGCGCTCAGTTGGCTGCGTTGTGGCCCGAGGTGCTGGCAGATTTCGGGTTTTCTTCCGCCTCTGTATCCTCTGCGCCAGTTGACGAGACCGCGCTTACCTCTGTGTCCTCTCCCCCTGCTCAGGGCGCGAGTTTTCTTCCCGCTCTCTTCATTTCAAGCCCCAGCGAACCTGACACTGCCGGGCTACTTCAAGCGTGTGAGTGGTGTTTGATTCCCGGCCTCGTCGACCCAGATGGGAAGGCAGCTATTGGCGTGGCCTGGACGTACGTGGATTCGCGCCCGCAGGCGGCAGAGCCAATGGAGGCGAACCTGGAATCTATTGTGTCTACTGGCCCGCGGTTTACTCCTACGCGTATAGAGAGCGCCGACGAATTGGCGAAAGCCGACCTGATCGTTGTACCCGCACTGGCTGTGGATGCGCGAGGAGTCCGTCTTGGGCAGGGTGGCGGATGGTACGACCGGGCGCTCGAGCACGCTCGGCCTGGTGTTCCGATTATCGCCGTAGTCTTCGACAATGAGTTTTTCTCCGATCCTCGCGATTATCTGCCCGTTGAGCCTCACGATCAGCGGGTGAACGGGGTGCTGACTCCCAGCGGTTACACGCGACTTATCCACAATTCGCGCTAAGTGCCACTTATCCACAGTTTCCGTTTCGCTCAGGTGCGAGGCTGCGACTGCGTGCTTTTACTTGAGGTATGACCAGACGCATTTCGTTCACGGCGATCCGCAGGCTTGGACTCGCCATCATCTTCGTGTTCACCATCGGAGCAATCGCTTTGACCTTGCTCCCTCATTCTGGCGGACATCAAGTGCTGATCCTCGCCACCGACATTGAACGCGGGGACGCCATCGACTCTTCAGCGGTCACGCCAATCGAGGTCCCAGAACGGCTCGTCCCCGCCGACGCCATTACCTCGACCGACGTATTACCCGCTACTTGGACAGGAGAGCCAGCCACGAAAGGCACAATCCTCTCGGAAAGCGTCATGGCAGGATCAGCGTTAGGGCGAAGTTTAAAACCCGGACAAAACCTGATTTCTGTCATATTAGATAGGACACAAGTCCCCCCACTTGAGGCCGGAGATTCCGTGGTTTTATGGGGTTTTCCTGACAACTGTGACGTAAACACCTGTTCAGCATCTTTATTGACTAATCAAGCACTTATATCCTCAGTGTCAGTAACCGACGCATCCCAATGGGGATCGTCTGCTACTGCTCGTCTCGACCTCATCGTTGACGAAGCAGTAACCGACACCGTTCTCGGCCACGCCGGGACACATACGCTCGGCCTCGCTTTGGCTACACCACATGGCTAGCGGGACACTTCAATCAGGAGATCACAATGATCCAGGGATTCAAGGAATTCATCTCCAAGGGCAACGCTCTTGACCTCGCAGTCGCCGTCATCATCGGCGCAGCCTTCACCCCCATCGTCACCGCTATCACAGACGTCATCATGGACATCATCGGCGCCGTCATCGGTCAGCCGAACTTCGACTCCGTCCTCCAGTTCACGATCAACGGCTCTGACCCGATTCGGCCGGGCACCATCATCACCGCTGTTGTGAACTTCCTCCTCGTCGCAATTGCTGTTTACTTCGCGATCGTTGCTCCGATGAACAAGATCAAGGCCGCAACCGCTAAGAAGGAAGAAGCTGTAGAAGAAGCACCGGCAGCTCCCTCCACCGAAGAACAGCTCCTCACCGAGATCCGCGACCTGTTGGCGAACAAGAACTGAGACTCAGTTCCTTACACGCGTTCAAGTGGCTCCATCCCTACAGGGACGGAGCCACTTTTGCTATGCACGGATATAAGCTCCCTAGTCCGCTTGTTTAAAGGACAGGCGATGAAGTGACGGGAGAGGCCTTTTCAATAGGAGAAAACGAAGAGCACCTAAGCGCGCGCTTGGGCGTGAGGCGGAACGTTGTCCAGCAGACGACGATCATTCGCCCCATCCCCACGATCCGGTGAATCCGCGAACGAACCTGCCCTGCGATCGTCGGGGTGAACGCGATCCTCCCACGATGGCGCGACCCCGTGAGCAATCAACTTACGATCCACGTCAGACACGAAAGTCGCCACGCGACGACGCTTCTTCGTACGCTCAACAGGCGCAGTCTGATCGACAGTCGCTCTCTGCTCAGCAGAAACTCGCCGATCAGAGGGAGTGAACGCGGGCGAATCAGTCGAGACGCTCAGGTTTTCAGACACCATGAATCACTGTTCGTCAGGGGCAGCCGGACGAGTCCTGCGCACGACGTTGCCCAGCACCGCATCAGACTGGAAACCGCGACGAGTAATCCCCAAAGCGTCACGCAACTCGTCAATCAACTCATTGAACGAGCGATCGACGCCGTCAGAGCGGATCCACATCGCCATCTCATCAAGCTGATCATCAGAGTAGGCCGCCAGTGGCAGGCCAGGGGCGATCGCCGGACGCGGACCACGCGCCGTCTCAGGCTGATTCGCAACGATGATCTCGAGCATGCCCGTAATCACCTCGTCAGCGCGCTCGCGGGCATCCATCTGATGATCCGACTTCGCAGGCTCCGTGACTACGTCATCCGTCTGTGCCCCAACGCCACCGGATTCAGCCGGTTCTTCCAGGACGATCTGTACCTCAGGCTCAAGAACTACCTGCTCGCTGGGAGCCAAGACCGGAGCGGGGGCCACAGCAGGACCCGCATCGCTAGATGCAACTTCAGGAGCGTTCAAGCCAACCAACGTATCCGGGCCAGAGGTATCCACGTCTACAACCATCGGGACCTCGACAACCTGTTGGTCAGGCACACCGTTGATTTCATCCACCGCATCCAAAACAAGCTGAACAATCGTGTTTGCTTCCTTTGCCGGGTCAATGAAAACGGCCATCGATAACGCCGTATGGACCTTCCAGCCCTGGGCTTCAAGCATCGCCGGCCACATACGGTCACGGACACGCAAGGACGGCTCCGCCACATACGCTTCATCATCAGTCAAAACCGCGACAAGCAGTCGACCGGGAACCTCCGGGTGGCCAATCGCAAGCGGAATACGCATTCCACCCGGGATACCCACGTTCGGGACTACCTCAAGCCCCATCGAATACAGGCGTTCTGCCAAGTCAATCAGCAGACGATCCGGTTCAGCTTCCAGAACCGGCCACCCTCCATTCCCCACACCGGACTGACCTTCGCCAATCTCAATCAGGTTGTAGAGCATCTGGGCGCCTTCAGCGGAAAGACGCGACGGATCGATATCGCCGGAGTGAATCGAAGAAATCAACGTCAGATCACCACGCACCGCACGCAAAACATCCGACATTGCCGACAGCCCGTTCTGGCTGGAGAAGACACCGAAATCATGGATCACACGCCCGTGCGGGGTCTTTGCAAAACCAACGGAAATGATGATCCGATCGCGACTAAAACCACGAGCGCCGCCAGGATCCACGACAGCGAACGGCTGAGCGGTTGCTTCGTCGAAGAAGGATGCCAGTCCGGGTTCCGAGGCTCGGACTTTCTCGATCGCGCGCTGAATGCGATTCGCGTGCGTAGTTGACAGGGCGATCACACCCAGCGAACGTTCCGGCTGAGACACGGCGTGCTCGATGACCTGTTCAACGACAGCATCGACTTCCGCGGTGGTTGATTCCACTGCGTGAGAACCCGGAGCGGGCATACCGGAGCTTTCGCACCAGAACGCCGTAATCGGAGCGGCTGCAGCCGTCCACGGGACCGGGACACCCGTATGGTCGATGCCATGGCGAGCAAGAAGCAATGCAACCTGGTCATTCAAACGCGTCGGTGCAACGTCCATTCGCGTCGTTGGTAGAACACTGGCCAGCACACGCGCCGCCCCACCTTCGTGAGCGCCAGACAAGTCTGCCAGTACAACAACTTGGCGAGCACGAGCAATAATCGGGATCAGTTCAACCAGTGGCAGATCATCAATATCGTCCAGGATCAGCAGGTCAACATGATGTCCGGCCTTGACGATCGCGGGAACCAACGTAGGAACCGTGAACACCACTGGCACCAGGTAACGGACCAGGGGAAGAGCGTTGTAGAAATCAAGCGCGCCAACGGGCGTGCCCGAAGCCAATAGAGCTTCCAGTTGTTCTTGCTGGTCCGGGCGTGTCGCCATCGCCTGTAAACGCAACCTGCGAAGCTGACCCAAAACCTGCGGAGCCAACGTATTCACCTGGGCAAGATCCAGGGCACGACCAGACTCAAGCGTGGCCTCAAGATGAGCGGGGTCGAAACCACCCAGTTGCGGATCGCTTGCCAGCATCAGGCCAAGAATTGATGCCCACCACGCCAGATCCAGTTCTGAATCCACCATCTCGTCATCAACGTGACGATCACGCAAGTCTTCAGCCAGCGACGCCAAACCTGCACCCTTGAGCTTCTTCAGCACTGTGACGCGACGTGGCAGTTCACGTGCACCTTCGGGATCAGTATCCAAGGACTCGAACAACGCCGCCAGATCAACGATCGTCATCTCTTCGAAGTTCTTATGACCCGTCGAGAACATCGGGCGCAGAGCCTTCAGATCATCCTGAATGCTTGTCGTCAATTCGATCGCTTCATTCATACGGTTCGGCAAAGTCGGCCAACCGTCGCCACCGGTATGGTCGCGCCACACATCGCGACGTTCCTGCACCTTGAGGAGTTCAGCGTGCAGGTCCGAAACATGCGTTCCAGGACGAACAAAGTCCTGGGCTCGTTTCAACAGACGCGTCCGTTCTGAACGCTTCATCGTGATGCCGTGGGCGGCACGCCACTGCTTCGACGCAGTCGCAATCACCATGTCAGCAGCCGAGTTCTCAAAGATCTGCGGAGTGAAAATATCAAGAACGTCGCGAACACCCTCAAACATATGCAGTTGAGCGAGCCACTGAGACAGCGTTGTCGCAGTTCGAATATCCGCTTCACCCGCAATCGTGCTGATACGAACACGAAGTTCAGGCAAGCTTTCCGTTGCCAAACGATGAACGCGCAACAAAACGTCAGGAACCTGCTCGTCCGACGAAATAACAACGCCCTTCCATGCGGTATGCGCCGTTGCGCGTGCAAAAAGACCCAAGTTCGAGGCCTCGTGCAGAAGCTCCCTAGCCTTCGCACCCTGATCCTGAGCAATATCTAACAGAACATCCTCGCGGAAACGAACGCGGGTAGAAGGGCTCGGATGCGCGCTTGTCAGGTCTGTCAGCACCTGAAGAGCCTCGTACGCACTTGCCCCAAATGCGCGGAACGGACGATGCAAGTACGTCGTGTACGACGACAAACGCGAACGCACATCGCGCAGCTTGGTACGTATCTCGTCCACTTCACCCATATCCGCAACCGGGGACGTATCGGTCATCACCTGATGGATGCGCGCACGGATTTCAGACCCGTCCGCGGTAGTGCCATCCAGACGGACCCCCGCTTCACTCAACCCCAAGGAACGCAGACGCTCTTCAGCCATCGTCGTACGCGACGGCGAACCCCCCAAGTGGATCACGCGCCTACCATAGGCCGCACTATCAGCAAGAATCGCGCCCACCAGCGCAGTGTCATCCGAACCGTGAGGCACATCCACAACGAAAGAACGACCCGAAGCAACAGCTTCAACAACATCCTGCTGCTGAGGCGTCAAATCGCCTGCGCCACGTTCTTTCCACGGATCGCGATCGGTTGGAACAGAATCCGGCAGTACGCGATGAGTGTTCTGGCGAGCTTCCTGATCGCCAGCCAGAGCACGCACAATATCCGAGCTCAAAATATGCTCAGCATTGTCATACTCGCGGTGCAGCTGAGAAGCCGGATGCTCGAACAGGCCGATAATGAGTTCGTCACGAAGCTCAAACTGGTCAAGATGACGACCCAACTCGCGGACCTTCGCCAGCGCCTTGGATGAAGAGAACCCGTGGATAGATGTCGCTTCATCAATCAACGCCTCAGCATCGACTGCGACTCCGCTCTTCAACAGAGCTGACGTGATCGTGTTGTCCAGCTTGTAGCCAGAAGCCAGACGAATCGTCACGTCATCAGGTTGGTCTTCAAGAAGAACAGGGCGAAGCAGGACAGCAGAGCTGGCCCATTCGCCAGCATTCATCCATCGGGCGTAGCCGATAGACATGTGAACAGTTCCCACACCGTGGCGTGCAGTGAGCTCACTTGAACGCGCCATGATTGCGCGCGCATGATCCAAGCCTCGTTTCAAGGCGGAAGGCTCACGGATGAGAAGGGACAGACGCGTCGGCTGGTCAGCGTAGAGCTTTGCAAGCCCACCTGGGTGCGGAGCGCCGATAGTCAGACGAGGAGCATCCGCACCATCAATGCGAGTCCGGCGAAGCAGGTCATCTTGCCACACAGTCAGTTGATCGCGAAGACGCTGGTGCGTGTTCGGCTGGGCTGACTCCTCTGTCGGCGCAACAGGAGTCTGTTGCTGCGACGAGGGCGTTCGTGAATGACGTGAGAAAAAACTAGAGGCCACGATTCCACGGTAGTGGAGTGGCCTCGGTTTTCAACGGAGGCGTTGCCGTGTAGGGGCAGATTCCCCTACGCGGCAACGCGTCTCACAATTGATGTCAGTAGTGAGTGACGACGGCAGTACCGGAATCAGCCCAGCTGAAGACGTAGTGTGCTTCAGCGACGGGCAGGTTCACACAACCGTGCGAACCACCAACGGAGCCTAGTCCAAACTGGCGAACCCACGGAGCACCGTGGATCGCGTAGGAACCGGTGAAGTAGGAAACCCACGGCACATCCTTCGCGCAGTAGGGCCACTCGGGGGTACAACCCATGTCCTGCTTCTCGTACTTCAGGTAGATGTGGTAGGTACCGGTGACGGTCTCATGACCGGGGGCGCCGTGGTTGACCGCAATGGGGTCGTGGACAACGGTCTGGCCTTCGTAGGCGGTCAGGCGGTTCGTGGTCAGGTTAATATCGATCCACTTTTCACCCTCATGCATGGCATATGGGTAGGCTTCGTAGCCCGCCATAACGGGGCGCGTTTCAGTGGGTGGCGGAACCTTGTCATAGTCGAAGCTACCCGAGTAGTCGGTCCCAGCATTCAGGGCAGCAACCACATCGGCGCCCACCTGAGCGGAGTTGTTGACGGCTTCGCCTTCCTTGCCGGGCATCGATTCGGCCAGGACATTACCGGCGCCATCAACGTTGTTGATTGCCGGGGTTGGGGCAACGTTCGTTGCTTCAGCAGTCTTATCAACCCATGCCTGGACAGCTTCAGGATCGATGGAAGGGGTTCCTTCTACGTCATCAACGCCGGGCAGAGCAACCCACGCTGCGCGGTCGACGGTTTCGGCAGTGTAGTCCTTAATACCGTCACTGATCGTCACCGAGTGAGCAACAAGAGCGGTGGCTGCGTCGGCAACCTTTTGAGCTTGCTTGTCAGACACAATCGGGTCCTGCGTGGACGGCGAAACGGAGATTGCCTGTGAGGACAGAGTCTGCAACGCCGTGGCCACAGCATCATTCAGCGGCTGGGCATCAATCGCGATACCAGGTACCCCGGGGGTCACAACGAACGCACCCTGCTCATCGACTGAAACGGTCGCCGACTTGGGGGCCTCGCCGACGGACTTCACCAGGGAAGCCATGTAGGCGTTGAAGGTTTTCTTATCAGTAGAGGAAACAAGGGGGTAGTCGCTACGCTTGAACAGGCCAACGAAGCGTTCCCAGACGGAATCCGAAGAAGCCAGAACTTGATCCGCTGACGCTTGCGCATCAACGGTGACGCCCAGATCTGCAAGCGATGCCTTTGACGGGGTACCGTCAACATCTATGTCAATTGAAACCTGGGAGGCCTGATCGTTGATCCATGCGACAAGCTCGTCACGATTCATCGCGTTGACATTGTGTCCGCCAACGGATGCGGTCGGAAGAGCTTTATCAGAGTAGTAGCTGGCGTACGCCGTGCCGGCACCACCGACAACAACTAATACTCCAATGATCGCTGCAATCAGCCATTTCATTCGGGTCATGCGTCACTGCCTTTCATTCCGCTCACAATCGTAATGGGCTGATGCTTGCTGAGGAAAGTCGTTGAGTTGTCAAACACTGTTAATGTCGCCTCAGTCGACATTTCTTTTTTCACAATCGTTCCACTCGGGTTAACCTGCCTGTCACCGCTAAGGTTGCGCCAATCGCTTCTGGCACACACTTTAAGTTCGTCGCCCTCGAGGATCCGCTACAGTCCGACTACACCGAAGGCAAGGTTGACGCGCTGACGCTGAATGACTCCACAGTTGATTCCAAGTAGTACACCGCGACTGGAGGTCAGAAAGTCTCCGTCGACTTCAACCAAGCGCAGATCGCCACCGGCGAATAAGAGCACCGATGCACTCACCAACAATGGCAGGCACGAAGTACATCAGCGTGAACACCGCAAGGTCGCCCCAATCTCTGGGCGAGGTCAGGCCAAACGCCTCGGGAACTGAGACAACGAACGCAATAGTCGTCACGACGGCAAGGAGCACCGGGCGCCAGAATCGAAAACCCCAGCGATACGCGGACACCATCGCGCACACGTAGGCAACAAGCGGCAGGACAATAAACATTCCCGACAGCCCTTTTTCATCGTCAATCATCGTGCGCATGGCATCAACGTGGAACAGCAGGAATTGATATCCCACCTGCACGACGAATACGACGAGCAACAAAATCCATTCGGCGCGACGCATCACTGCACCTGCCAGATCAGGAAGCCCCGCAACGCGATACCCGCATAGAAGAGCACGGGAACTCCCACGCCACTGACAATCAGCGCCACGACTGCTTTCGGAGTGAAAGGTGCGGGCGCGTGCCGGTCAAAGCGAGTCGGTATCTGCTGTTCGGGCGACGGGGCGGCCGACCCGAGGGGCTCGAGCTCTTCCATAGTCCAAGCGTACAGTCAGCACCTCGTTCACGGAAGAGGTGCCTCTGTATCGCTTGAAACGTCCGAAGTGAACGCGTCAGACCTCACCCCACCCCTAACCCGCACCTCGTCGAGCGTCACCACCTACACCTCACGCGACACAACCACGCGTTCCAAGCCCAAACCGTCGCACCAGGTGCAGTCCGTGCCAGAGAACTGGCACCCATTTAAGAAGCGGAACAAAACCCAGGACGCTTCAAGCACGGCTCCGCGAGACCATCGAGACCGCAACCCGCACCTACGCGCGCACGCCTACGAGTTCTAATCGAGGGCAAAGAGAGTAGATAGGAACGTAGATCGGGGTTCTGAGCGGCTTTTTGGCTCAGAACCCCGATCACTTTTCGTTGATATTCCAACGTTTCTTGTGCCCCCGAGACGATTCGAACGTCCGACACCCGCTTTAGGAGAGCGGTGCTCTATCCCCTGAGCTACGAGGGCTTAGCCAGCCATATCCTGCGCGCGAACGCGCCGGCAGTCTGAGCGCCTCCAACTCTACCAGCCTCGCCGACTTTCGCTCCACGCGCGAGCGCACAGCACCGGACGCCAGTTGTACGTATGGCCTCGTCAATCATCCGCTAGCGCGCAGTGCACACGCCCGCCCCTCATCCACGAGGCCGCGTACACCGCCACACCACTCCCCCATCGCCGGCGCAGAACACCACCGCACAAAACCCCGCCGAAACACACTGGTGGGGTAAGGCCGAAGCCTCACCCCACCAGAAAACGAGTACTACGAATCAGAGGGCAGCCAAGCACTCGATAATCGCGCTAGCAACCTTCGGAGACGCGACGCTCATGGCGCGCAGAACATCCTCGTGTTCAGTTGGTGTGTCGTCAAAACTGAGGTCGGAGACGACGGACAGACCGCCAACCTCGACGCCCAGCTGGTGGAGCGAGATCGCTTCAAGGATCGTGCTCATACCAACGGTGTCCACACCATTGTTCGCGAGCATCCGCGATTCAGCTGCCGTCTGGAACTCCGGGCCGCGCAGCAGGCCGTACGTGCCCACGCGGTCGCTAATCGGAGCCAGGATACGCGTAATGCGTGGCGACCAGACCTGCCAGATGTCGGTAAACACCGGGCCCTCGAACGGGGAAACACCAGAGAAATTGAAGTGATCTTCAATCGTCATCACGTCGCCCACTGTCCAGTTACGCAGGCATCCGCCAGCATTCGTCAGAATCGCGACCGTGATGCCGGTCATCGCGCAGACGCGGACCAGCTGGCAGACCTGTGTCGGCGTATAGCCCTCGTACAGGTGGACGCGACCGGTAGCAACCAAAAGGTGCTTCTCACGACCACCGTGCACATTCACGCGCACGCTCAGCAATTCAGCGCCGTGACCTTCAACCGCCGGAACCGGAACGCCGGGAAGGTCTGCCAAGGGCAGGCGAGCCTCGATTTTCCCGATTTCGTCCAGCGCATCACGCAGACCAGAGCCAAGAACGACAAGCGCGTCGTGGCGTTCAACGCCGGTGCGCGTTGCGATCAGCTGAGCACCCTCGCGCACCTCGTCCACTGCCAGCGGGTCACGCTGGAAGCAGTAGTCCAACGCTTCACTACGCACAGCATCCACAACGGCAACCGATAAATCAGGCACTGCGGTTTTCCTGAGCAGCGATCTTCTTCATGGAAGCCAGCAGGTAAACAACGTAGCCGATGATCAGAGCAAGGATGACACCGATGTTGCCGTATGCCCACGGGCCTTCCTTACCACCGAGCATCCACAGCAGGTAGCCCTGCCAGTTGTTCCATGCGGCAGCCTCAGCGAACGAGTTGATCACGAAGCCCCAGCCGATCACGCAAGAGACGGCCATGATAACGATGGACACCCAGTTGATCGAACCGTAGATGCCGGAAGCATCGAACAGGGCCTTCTCGTCGTAGTCAGCCTTACGCAGAGTAATGTCAGCCATCATGATGCCTGCCCATGCGGCGAGCGGAACACCCAGGGTGATCAGGAAGGACTGGAACGGGCCGATAAAGTCCGGGGAGAAGAACACGACGAAGATCGTGCCGGCGGTCAGGATGATACCGTCGATCAGCGAAGCCAGCGGACGAGGCACCGCGATGCCCAGCGTCAGCAGGGTCAGACCGGAGGAGTAAATACCGTTGATCGCACCTGACAGCAGGGACAGGATTGCGGTCAGCAGGAACGGAATGAGGAACCAGGTCGGCAACAGGGTGGCCAGTGCACCAACCGGATCGCCACCGATGGCGTCGGACAGGTCAGCGTCAGAACCGGCAAGCATGAGGCCGAAGGTGATCAGGACGACCGGGCCGAGCGAGCCACCGAAAGTGTTCCAAAAAACGATGGACTTACCATCGGCGTCGCGACTCTGGTAGCGCGCCCAGTCAGCAGCAATGTTGACCCAGCCAAGACCCATGCCGGTCATGACCATGGTGGCGGCACCGATCGTTGCAGCCAGTGAACCGGATTCGATTGCGCCGAGTGCGGACCAGTCGATGTGCGGGACGACCAGGATGATGTAGATGATCGTAGTGATACCGGTCAGCCAGGTGAGGACTGCCTGCATCTTCATGATGATGTGGTAGCCGGCAACTGCGCCGAGAACGATGAGCGCTGCGACGACAACGGCGGCAACGATCTTGACGGCGTTGCCGTCTTCGCTCGACCAGCCGAGGCGGACGAACACGGTGGAGGTCGCTAGGACGGCGGTGATGGCGAGGGAGGTTTCCCAGCCGATAGAGGTCAGCCACGAGAAGATACCGGGGATCTTCGCGCCGTTCACGCCGAAGGCGGAGCGGGACATGACCATGGTCGGTACGGAGCCACGCTTACCGCCAAGGGCGATGACGCCACAGATGATGAAGGAGACAACGACACCAATGATGGTGACGATGACTGCCTGCGCGAAGGAAATTCCGAAGCCGAGAACCCAGGCGCCGTAGCTCATGCCGAACACGGAGATGTTCGACGCGAACCAGGGCAGGAACAGGTTATGGGGCTTAGCGGTACGTTCTTCGTCGCTGATGATTTCAATGCCGGCAGTTTCGATGCCGGACTGGGAAACGGAGCGGGTTGCGTCCGCTACCATTTCTGGCGTGCTCATAGACGTTCCTTGTCTGTGTAGATCAGGGCGAACCGCAGGATCGGTAGTTCGCACCGAATTAGACTAGACCATTCTTGACTATGAGTGACGTTCCCTCGGCCACACGCCAGAAAACCTTGTGGCAACACAATGGTGTCTGGGCGGGGACCCGCCCAGACACCATCCATCAAGACAACGCGCTCTTCGCGCGAGCCATCGGCTGAGTCAAGCGTCAGCGACGCTCCCACGTCGGAGCCTTCGCTGATTCAGCCTTGCCCAGGTGATCAGACGGAACAATCATCACGGGGCATGTTGAGTGACTGAGTACCGTCTGCGCGGTCGAGCCGAGCAAGACGCCTGCCAAACCACCGCGGCCTCGTGTACCGACAACGACCAGATCAACTGCTGTCGAGAACTCAATCAACAGCGAAGCGGGCGACCCGTCCAGCGCATGGCGCGCAACCTCCATGTCGCGACCGTCAAGTGCCTGGTCAATGGCGGCACCCATTGCGGTGCGGACATCTTTCAACAGGTTGGAGTGATCCAAACCGGTCGGCGCCCACGTCATCATGGACGTGCTCGAAGCAATCGGAACAGCCGAAACAGCGGTCAGTCGAGCACCCCATGTGGATGCTTCATCAATCGCGCGACGCAAAGCCGACGAGGGAACCTCGGTACCATCCACACCGACAACGACACGTTCGATCGGCATGAAGCACTTGCCGGACGTATGGCGAGGAACGATGACAACCGGACACTTCGCGTGTGCCGGCAACGCGGACGAGACCGTGCCGAGAAGACGATCAGCAAAGGAACCGCCTCCACGCGAACCGACAACAACTAAATCAACTTCGCGTGACATTTCAACCAGAACGCCCGCCGGGTCACCCGGCTCAATAGATGAAGTGACCTTTCCTAGGCCACGCTCTTTCGCCGCTGCGACCGCTTCTTCAACGACCTGCTGGGCGCCACGCTTCAGAGCTTCATCGTCAAGAACCGCGTAGCCACCATCCAACGCCGCCGCTGAATAGGATGCCAATGCGTAGGTACAGAGAACGTGGACACGCCCGCCCGTGCGTAGTGCGCGGTCAGTGGCCCATTTGACGGCCGCGATGGACTCCGTTGAACCATCAACGCCGACCAAGATGACTTCGGTGGATGCCATAATGCCCCCTCGTGACTTACATCACCTACCATTGTGCACCACATCGCGATTTTCCGAAACCGAAAATAGAACTTTTACCTGTTCAAGAGGGTTTTAGACAAAAAACTAGAGCAAAAGAACCGAAGTTCTTTCGCTCTAGTTGAAGTATGCGCTCTTAACGAACGTTGAGCTCAGTAACGAACGAACATGCCACCTGCACGAACGGGCGAAACCTTAGAGAGAGAACCCGGGACGGTGGCTTCCACCATCTGGCCGTTACCAATGTAGATGGCAACGTGACCCGAATAAGCAACCAGGTCGCCAGGCTGAGCTTCGCCGGCCGAAACCTGGATACCACCGGCAGCCTGCGCGCCGGAGGAGTGCGGAAGGCTGATTCCCGCAGCGGCATATGCCAGCATGGTCAGACCCGAGCAGTCAACACCACCGTAGGAAGCGCCACCGTAGACGTAGGGAATACCGGTCAGAGCAAGAGCAGCGGCTACAATAGAAGATCCGGCAGCGTTGTACGCAGCAGCGGTTGCAGCGGTTGAAAGGCTGAGGTCTTCACGAGCCTCGGAACGATCCGCGGCGACAGTTTCTTCAGCGACCGGAGTAGCGGCAGCAGGAGCTTCTGCGGTCGCGGTCGGAGCTTCTGCTTTCCATTCAATATCCGCAACGGAAACGGTGACACCAGTTGCTTGAGGAGCAGTGGTCGTGGTGGGAGTAGCTTCTTGATCACCACTAGGAGCAGAAACGGTGACAGCGTTTGCGGCGCCACCAACAACTGCAGTCAGAGCAAGACCGGTCACGGATGCAATTGCCGCCGGACGGATCGGGCTGAGCGACGTGATCGTGTCGGTCAGTTCCACGATCGGCACCATTGGGCGACGTGCCTTGCGGTGACGTGGCGCAGGTTTGAGGTTCGTCAAGAGTGTTCTCCTTTTGCACCTTCGAGGTCAGCTGTCGGATTCGAGCAGGAGAGCCCGGCTTGGTTTCCCAAGCTTCACCCCAAGGCCACAAGGGCCGAATTGGTTCCCCCGAGTTGGATCAAATGAACCGGATCCTTCACGATCCAACTTCGGTAAATGAAGGACGGCTGGCCTATCGACCGTTATGAACTCTATACCTTTGACCCCCAAATGTCACGCAAAGGTAACGAAGTGGAGTCAAATCACATTTCGACTACTAGATGTGGTGCCAGCGCCAGAGGAATTCGGAAGCTGGAATCACTGTCAGAGGCATCCTGATCGGCGCGCGCAATCCGCACATAATCGCCTTCTCCGCGCAGGATAATGCTGACTCCAGGACCAATCTTTGCCGCGGCAAAATCAGCGATGATGTCATGTTCAGCCTGGATAGGTTCACCGATACGAACGAGTCTCACAATTTGGTCGTCGTGGGCACGCGCCACAAGTTCCGCAGACTGCCCACTGACCTCGACGCCCATTCCAGGAATCGGGTTACCGTAAGGATCCGTTGTCGGATCCTTCAAGAGCTCAAGCAGACGACCTTCGACCTTGTCGGACATGACGTGTTCCCAACGGCATGCTTCATCGTGGGCACACGCCCAATCCAAACCGATGACATCGACCAGGAGTCGTTCAGCCAAGCGATGCTTACGAACGACCTCTACAGCCCGCTTACGGCCTTCTTCAGTCAGCTCCAATCGACGATCACCCAGAACGTGCAGAAGCCCGTCGCGTTCCATGCGAGCAACGGTCTGCGAAACAGTCGGACCTGAGTGATCAAGTCGTTCAACGATGCGTGCACGCAGGGGCGTCACCCCATCCTCTTCCATTTCAAAAATGGTCTTGAGGTACATCTCGGTGGTGTCGATGAGGTCTCCCACGGCGGTTCCTTTCCTACGATGAACCCCTGCACGAATCGTGCATCGTTCAAAGGTTTTCAGGTACTTAAGAGAATATGAGTTATCGAGTATTTTTACCTGACGATTGTCATTTCCGTTGATATTGCGCCAAACGGTGGACAGGCATACGCGGTGAGCACCCACGGTATTTAGCACCATGTGTGTCATGGAATATGTTCCGCGAGCGCATCTAATGCGACTAAGTTTGAGCCTATGGAGACATTCCCCCCGATTCCTGTTTCTATCCTTCCTGCTGACGGCCGCTTTGGTTCCGGCCCGTCGCGTGTGCGCCCGGAGCAGATTGATGCGTTGAAGACGCCTAGGTTGATGGGGACCTCGCACCGCAAGTCCCCGGTGAAGAATGTTGTCCATTCAATCCGCGAGGGATTGACGACCTTGTTCAGTCTTCCCGATGACTATGAAGTCGCCCTTGGCAACGGTGGCGCCTCAGCGTTTTGGGACGTGGCGGCGGCCTCGCTCATTCGCAAGCAGGCCGCGTTCGCGACCTTCGGGGAGTTCGGCGCAAAATTCGCCAAAGAGGTGGACAAGGCCCCGCATCTCGCCGACGCGCTTCGCGTTGAAGGTCAGCTGGGCACCGTTGTCACGCTCACGGGGAACGAGGCCGGGACCGCTGGGGAAGAACCCGATGCTTTTGCTTATCCGCACCATGAGACCTCGACGGGCACGATCAGCCGGGTGAACCGTACCGGTGGTGAAGACGCATTGACGCTGGTGGATGCGACCTCGATCGCCGGCGCTGCGCACGTTGATATTGCCAACACCGACGCCTATTACTTCTCTCCCCAAAAGGCTTTCGCCTCTGACGGTGGCCTGTGGGCGGCGATCCTCTCCCCTGCAGCCGTCGAACGCGCACAAGAATTGCATGGGGCGACCGACCGTTGGATGCCGACCTTCTTCGACCTTTCGGTGGCGATTTCTCACTCGCGTAAGGATCAGACGCTGAATACGCCGGCTGTGGCGACGCTGATCATGATGGATCAACAAATCCAGTGGATGAATGCCGGTGGTGGCTTAAAAACGATGGAAGCGCGCTCTCGCGCCGCTTCCGACCTGATTTACGCCTGGGCCGACGCCTCGTCAGTTGCTCACCCCTTCGTTGAGAATAAGGACTGGCGCTCCCCCGTTGTCGTCACCGTTGAATTCGACGACGTGGTCGATGTGAAGGTCCTGTCTGACGGCCTGAGAGCATCGGGCATCGTCGACATCGATGCCTACCGCGGGGTTGGTCGCAACCAGCTCCGCATCGCGACATGGCCCTCGACTCCAACTTCGGACGTCGAAGCACTTCTGGAGTCGATCGATTGGGCGCTCGAACGAGCACTGTGACCCCAAAGGTCAGCCCAGGCCTCGTCGATCGCGATAATCCACCGCAGAGAACGTGGACGCAAGCTGGAACATAACGAGGTCCTACTAGGCGCAACCTGCACGACGCTCAGCGCGCAGGCACTTGACACGCTACTTTCCGGTCGCGTTCCGTTCAGCTTCAGCGAGCAGAGTAGCTAGGTATGCGCGCTCCGCGGGGCCCTCGACCTCGATCGGGTGCGCCGAAACACGGAACTTGACCCGGTAATTCCAATGAATCAGACCCCACACGCCCGCGATAACTCCGATCGCTAGGGAAGCTCCACCGCCGACAAGAATCGACCAACGGGCACCAAACTGCTCGCCCACCCAACCGATGAAGGGCGAGCCGATCGGCGTCGCGCCCATGAAAATCATCGAATAGAGAGCCATCACGCGACCGCGAACACTCTCTTCCGTGGTGATCTGAATAGTCGCATTCGCTGCCGTCACCATGGTCAACATTGCAAGGCCCGTCGGGATTGCAAGAACCGCGAACGACTCATACGTCGGAGCCAAAGCCAACACAATTTCAAGCAGACCGTAAATCGCCGCGCCCGACACGATCAGACGCAGTCGAGGCTGAGCGCGACGCGCAGCAAGAAGTGAACCGGTCAAAGCTCCCACTGCCATAAACGAACCCAGAATGCCGTACTCGCCCGCAGCCTTGCCGTAGACCTCAGTCGCCATCAGGGCACTGGTCAGCTGGAAGTTCATGCCCAAACCTGACACGACCGCTACAATCACCAGGATCAGCACAATGTCGGGACGATTCTTCACATAGGAAACGCCCTCGCGAATCTGGCCGGGCGAACGCTTCACAACCTTGCGGGGAACCAAATCTGCAGAACGCATCAACGCAAGCGTCAAAACTGGAGCAAAGAACGCAACAGCGGTCACGATCATCACCCAGCCAGTACCGATCGCATCAATCAACAAACCGGAAACAGCCGGGCCAAGCAGACGCGCAGCATTAAAGGCCGTCGAGTTCAAACCGACAGCGTTCGACAAAGACTGAGCCGGAACCAGTTCAGACACAAATGCCTGGCGCGCAGGTGAATCAATCGCGCCAGCAACGCCACCCAACAACGCCAACACATACACATGCCAAAGCTGGGCTGTATTCGTCAGAATCAGCACGCCCAAGATCAAGCCCAGGAGCGCGTTCGCCAACTGCATCGCCTGTAGCAGAGCGCGACGATTCAGACGATCAGCAAGCAAACCAGCCCACGGTGACAACAACAGAATCGGCAGGAACTGCAAAGCGGTGACAACACCCACTTGCGTGCCAGAGTTCTTCGTCAGAACGGTCAGAACCAGCCAGTCTTGCGCAACCCTCTGCATCCACATGCCCGTCGAGGCAATAATGTTTCCGAAGAACCACAATCGGAAGTTGAAGTAACGCAACGAATGGAAAGTACGTGACACGCGCGGATGCGCCTCCCTAGTTTTTCGGAGACCTAAGAAATAGCTGTTTCAAGCATACGAAAAGCCCCACGGCAATGTGAACTGCTCCCGAAGACTCGAAGCGCTGAAGCCCCAAGACCCATCAGCTCCCACCATGACGCGACCTCGAACGCGATGGCCTCATACACGCATCGGGCGAGGTCCGCATCAGTGGTCCCGAGCTGCAGGCCCCAGAAGACCCCGCTCGGCGCCTTCGACCACCTACCGCGATTTTGATCGGAAAGACGGGCGAAGAAGAAGGGCACCCCCGCGTCGAGTTCCAGCGCCGCCAGTTCATCACTTCGGTCGTATGTTCCACGCGGTAGAGCATTCTTCACGTACCACCGATGCGCGGCTCCTGCAGTCGCGACCGCCGCCTCTCTGACGAAATCCCCGCGCTTGAGAAAGGCGAAGACGGGACACCACTATGCGGGACTCCACTAATCGCGCCAACGTCAGCCTCAGATGAAGCCGGTACTTGTTAAGATGAGAAACGTCACGCCGACCTCCTGCGCAGTCACTTCACTCGCTCGTCTTCAGCGTCGACATTCCATCACCACCTATGCGAAAGGCCCGAAGTGAGCACCCCGTTCGAAGGGGGGAGCTGCAACTCCTCAGGAAGTTCCCTCCCCCCCTCCCCCCGTTAATCCCCAGATCCCTGTGAAGAAGCCGCGCAATACGCTCGGACTCGTCGCGCTCATCCTCGCCATCGCCGGAACAATTCTCTCGTGTGTACCCGGCATCATAATCCTCGGGTGGATCCTCCTGCCCGCCTCCTTCGTCCTCGGACTCGTCGCCGTGCTTCAGAAGGACAAGGCCCATGGTCAAGGCCTCGCAGCGATCATCATTTCCATCGTTGGAACCATCGTCGCAGCCATTGCTTTCATCGCCGTCATCGACCACGCCGTAGATCAGGCGCTGACCACTGAGACCACGACCTCGACCCCCGCAGCCTCGTCGCCTCAAAGCACTCCCGCCGAATCGAACGCCCCCGCTACGAATGAGGGCGATGCCGGCTCCTCCAGGGAGAATCCTCTCCCCATCGGCTCGGAGATCACGACGAAGGACTGGAAGGTCACCGTCAACTCCGTCGACCTCAATGCGGATGAGAAGGTTGCCGCCGCAAGCGATTTCAACGAGCCGGCCACGGATGGCTTCTCCTATGTTCTTATCAACATAACGGCCACCTACCTCGGCAATGACTCCCAGGGTCAGATGCCCTGGGCGACGGTCGACTTCGTCAGCAAGGACGGCAAGACGTACAACCTGGCGTCTTCTCAGAAGCTGACTGTCGCGCCGGAGGAGTTCGACCAATTGTCTCCCCTTTTCAATGGCGCATCGACGACCGGAAACATCGTCATCGAGGTCCCGACCGATGGGATCGAGCAAGGCACTCTCGCTGTCCAGGCGGAACTGCTTGCGGATAAGAAGTTCTTCGCCGTCAAGTAGTCGAGTCGATTCCACTGTACATCGGGGCCGTTGGAGCATCACTGCATCGACGGCCCCGCTGGCTTATCACGCACCGACGAACGCCCTCGCGACCTCGAGGAATGAACTGCTCCCCTTTAGTTGGACTGAGAAATCAGACACCGACTAATGGGGAGCAGTTCAATGCACCGTGGGGTCTTTCCATTCGGACGATTGGTGATCAGTCAAGCAGAGCATCACACCTCTGCGCATCACACGATCTGTTGCGAGGAGATCAGACTCCCAGCAGAGCCTGGATCGGCCCAAGCAGGAAGTAGACGACGAAGAGGATCGAAGCCAGCCACATGAGCGGGTGGACCTTCTTCGCACGGCCAAGAACAACCTGGATGACGGTGTGAGTAATGAAGCCAACGCCGATACCGACAGAGACGGAGTAGCCGAAGGGCATGAAGGCGATGGTCATGAACGACGGAAGAGCGATTTCCGGGGCCTGCCAATCGATCTCGGTAACCTGGGTCATCATCAGGAAACCAACGAAGACCAGAGCGGTCGAAGCGGCTTCGGTGGGGACGAGCTCCATGAGCGGTGCAAGGAAGGTCGAGAGGAGGAAGAGGATACCGGTGACGACAGACGCAAGACCTGTGCGTGCGCCTTCAGCGACACCCGCTGCGGACTCAACGTAGGAGGTGTTCGAGGAAACGCCACCGAAACCACCGACGGCGGCGGCGAGGGAGTCGATCACCAGGATTTCGCGAGTCTTCGGTGGGTTGCCCTGTTCGTCGAGCAGATTGCCTTGGGCGCCGACGGCGACCATGGTACCCATCGTGTCGAAGAAGTCAGCCAGCATGAGCGAGAAGATCAGCAAGGCGACGGAAACAATGCCTACCTTACCGAATGCGCCGAACATGTCGACCTTGCCGAGCGTGTTGAACACGGGGACGGCAACAGGTGAACCGTCGAGAGCCGGAATGGTCTGGCCCCAACCGGTAGCGTTCTCATCCGATTTCATACCAAGGTGAAGAACGGCTTCGACGATGACGGCCAGAATCGTCGAAGAGACGATCGAGATGAAGACGGCACCCTTGACCTTACGGATGTAGAGGACGAAGGTCAGAAACAGGCCGAAGACGAAGACCAGGGTCGGCCAGCCCTGCAGGGAGCCGTTGATGCCCAGCTGAACCGGGGTGGCGCCTGCGCGGACGATACCGGCGTCAACCAGACCGATAAGAGTGATGAAGAGGCCTAGACCAACGGTCAGAGCGGTCTTCAGCTGATGAGGAACAGCCTTGAACACTGCCTCACGGAAGCCGGTGAGAACCAGGATCAGGATGATGATGCCTTCCCATGCGACAAGACCCATGGCCTCTGCATAGCTCAGGCCCATGCCTATAACCATGGTGAAAGCAACGACAGCATTGAGGCCCAGACCGGCAGCAAGTGCCAGCGGATAGTTGGCGACAACACCCATGAGGATGGTCATAACGCCTGCAACAAGCGCGGTACCTGCCGCAATACCCTGAGCAGTAATAGAGCCATCCTCCGGCAGTGCTGCCCCGAGGATGGCTGGATTCACGACAAGAATGTAGGCCATGGCGAAGAACGTGACGACACCGCCACGAATTTCCTGGCCGATCGAAGATCCGCGTTCGCTGATCTTGAAGAACGAATCAATTGAACCTTTGGCCGCTGATTGGGATGAAGCGGCAGTCTGTTGTGTGCTCACGAACTCATCGTGCCAACGTGCGAAACTCACAGGCAAGAATCGTGTCGGGCGCCACAACACAATGTGGACACCGTGCCTACGGGGTCACATTCACAGGCATTTTCTCGGTGTCCAGTGCACCGTCGTCAATACGCGACGGGCGAACCGACCACTGGGTTCCCTGCTTGGCAACATCAGTTTCCGAGTGTGCGCCGCAGGTGTGATCGAGGCTGACCACGCGACCATCATCGGGAGCCCATTCGTTGGCGCATACACCGAACACCGTGCGCATCGAACCCGACAGTTTCACCAAGAAACCACAGGTTGAGCACGAGTTACGTGGCGGGCGAGACGACTTCGGTCCCTGCTCAGACTTGTACCAGCGATCAACGGCAGCACTACGGCCTTCTTCGGACAGGACGCGCTTGCGACCCAAGCCGATTTCCTTCAGCTCCGGGTAGTCAATGTCCTCGCCGACATCTTGGAATGACTGCTCAAGGCGGGCATCTTCTGCCTGGTAGGGGAGGATATCGTCGCGCGACAAATCGCCTGGACGCAGGCGGTCTTCCCACGGGATCCACTGCGGAGCAAGCAACGCACCATCGCGAGGAAGCATGTCGACCTCACACACGGTCGCGTGACGCGAACGCGGAACGCGCGCAACCGTCACTGCCCACGCCCAACCGACATAGCCGTCGTCGGCGGAAGCGAAATAGTGGGTTCCGATGCGCTCTGAGTCCATGACGAACCCAAGGTGTTCACCGATGGGACGCGGGTGGGCAACAGCCTTCGCGGATTCACGAGCAACGTCGACTGCTTGGGCAAGAACCGCGTCCTTCTTCGGGGTGCGCACCGCTCCCTTATGCGTTGAAGGCGAGCGCGACGAAGTTTTCACCGTTGTGTCATTGGCGGGCGTCTGGGGTGCAGGCGCAGTATCGCCAGCGTGTGTGTCAGGCATCGAAATCCTCGGCTACTGCTTTAAGAACCTTCGCGATCTGAGGCGCGTTCTCGGGGTACTTTCCGCGACGCAAGCTGGTCGAGGAAGCATCGAGCAGTTTGATGAGGTCCTCAATCACGGGGACCATGGCTTCAGGCTTGCGGTGACGCGCCGCCGCAAGCGACTTCTTTGGGGTCAGGATGCGAACAGTCAGTGCCTGTGGACCCTTGCGTCCGTCAGCGACACCGTACTCGACGCGCGTCCCCGGCTTCACCGTTTCAATTCCTTCGGGGAGCGCCGAAACGTGCAGGAATACTTCCATACCGTCGTCACCGCCGATGAAGCCGAAGCCACGATCAGCATCGAAGAACTTCACCTTGCCAGTAGGCATGTTGCTCCCCTTTCCTTTAGGAATCATTCGTTTTCGTTCGTCCTGTCATTCTAATGCGCCCGCCACCTTAATGCGCTACATGCTTTCAACGCCAAATGAATACGGGGCGGGTAACATCGAGTTATTGAACGCTTGCAGGTCGGCTCAAAGGTCAGGAGATCCCCATGTCGTTCCGTTCCGCTGTTTCGCGTGCGTGCGCCAGTGCCGTTGTCGGTATCGCCCTGATTGCAGACCTTGGCGCGCCAGCACTTGCCACATCCCCTGTCACTATTTCAACGTCGGTGACCGACCCCTCGGGTTGGCTCAGTGACTCTCACGTTTCGGAAATATCCTCTTCCGCGGACGAGGCCGGGTCTGCCGGTTTGCAGGTTTATTTCGTGACGGTTCCCGATTTTTCGGGTGCTGAGCCAATTGAATGGTGCAAGACTTCGGGTTTGAACTCCGGATTGTCACATCAGTCGATCATCTACGTGATTGCCTATGAAGAGCGCATGTTCGCAACGTGTGGCAACGCTGATCAGCAACTTGTCACCGATTCGGATATCACGCGCGCAACGTCGGCAGCAAAGAAAGTTCTTGCCGCATCGAATCCTCTGGACGCTGATACGACGACGGATGCAGCAACAACCTTTATTTCAACGTTGACATCAACCGTGACAGGTCAAACCTCGTCCTCTTCTTCACACTCTTCGTCGACCGACGCTCCTTCCTCCGAGAAGTCGGGATTCAGGTGGATCCGCACCGTTGTCATCCTTGTCGTTATCGGTGGACTGATTGTGTTCTTCGTGAAGCGCAACAAGGCGAAGGGCACTTCAACCCCCGCTCCGAAGGCAACCGCTGACCGCCCTTGGGCACCCGGCGATCAGCTTCCGTCATTGACCGAGGATCAGGTACTGGCCCTGACCAACCAATCTTCGACTCTGCTCCTTCAGGCAGACGAACTGGTACGTTCGGCCGCCGATGAGCTTGATTTCGCGCGCGCTCAGTTCGGTGAAACGAAGACCGACGCATATGCGAAGGCACTTTCTGCCGCTCAAGCGGGCATCGCGAAGGCATTTACTGCCCAGCAAACGATGAACGAGGCCCCCGATTCTCGTTCGCGTACCGAGGCTGCGCTTACGCTGCAACATGAGTTGAACCAGGTCATGCCAGCTTTGGTTGAGCAACAGAAGGCATTCAGCCAGCTTCGCGATGAAGAGGCAAGCGTTCCCACGCAGGCCACGGACGTGAAGACGCGCATTTCTGAGGCAATCGCAGCGTTGCCCAGCGTGGAAGCTGAACTCACCGCCCTTCAGACGCTGTACTCGTCCACGACCGTTGCCTCGTTGACGGACAATCCTCAGCAGGCACGCGCTCTCCTTGATTCAGCGTCGGTCGCTGCGAACCAAGCAACCTCCCTCGCAACCTCTGATCCGTCAGCAGCACTGGTGCAACTCGATATTGCTCGCCGAGCACTCGCGATGGCGGGACACCAGACCGAGGCAATCATGAGCGCCAAGCACGATCTCGCTGCCGCGAACGAGGTTCTGACGAAGGCAATTGCTTCGATCACCTCGGATCTTTCCGACGTGACGACCCTGAAGGCAGACTCAGCAGCGTTCGCACCGCTTGTTGCCGAAGCACAGAAGGCTGTAGCCGAGGCTCAAAGCGCACGCACAGGAAGTGGTGACCCGCTGGCTGCGCTGGAAAACCTACGTTTGGCCGAATCTCAGCTGGACGCCGCGCTTGAACCACTTCGTTCTCAGGCTGACGCAAGAGAACGCAAGGTCCAGGCAGCACGGAACGCCGTGTCCGACGCTCAAGCCCAGTACGCGCGAGCTGACTCTTACATTCAGGGACGCCGGGGCGTCATCCCGTTGGACGTCCGTTCCAAACTCGCTGAGGCTAAGGCTGAACTCGATCAGGCTGTTGCACTTGTCCAAACTGACCCCGATCAGGCAACGACCCTGGCGAAGAGCGCGCGTAGCGCGGCCCTTACCGTGCTGTCAACCCCGATAAACGATCCCTCATACAGGCAGGCTGATCAGTTCAAACACCACACGAATAGAAGCGGTGGAATCTTCACCGATAACACCGGCCTTGGCAATGCCCTGCTGTGGTCTGTCCTGATGGATGTCGGTCGTAGCCTCGGGCAAGGAGGAAGCTCCGGTGGCGAATTCTCTGGCGGAGGCTTCGGCGGAAGCGGTGGCGGATTCGGTGGCGGTAGCTCCGGCTCCTTCTGATCTGAACATATGGCTGGTGCCTTGCAGGAATGCCCTGCAGGGCACCAGCCATCTCGGCTCCACCTTCACACCGAACGGATATGCAGTCCGTTCACAGGAAGTATTCGGTGTCACACTCTAAAATGGAGGTGACGCGATAATCGCGCAATCCATCCAGCGAAGGACAGGAACAATGGCAGAAAAGCAGTCCATCATCGGTCGCATTTCCCAGCTCGCAAAAGCAAACATCAATGCCCTCTTGGATCGCGCTGAAGATCCGGCAAAGATGCTTGACCAGCTGATCCGTGACTACACGAACTCCATCGCAGAAGCCGAAACCGCAGTCGCCCAGACTGTCGGCAACCTGCGTCTGGCAGAAAAAGACCACGAAGAAGACGTTGTCGCAGCAGCTGACTGGGGTCGCAAGGCTCTGGCCGCTTCGCAGAAGGCAGACGAAATGCGTGCAGGCGGCGATGCTGCAGGCGCTGACAAGTGGGACAAGCTCGCCAAGGCAGCGATCGGCAAGCAGATCACCTTTGAAGGCGAAGCCAAGGACGCAGAACCAATCATCGCCTCACAGACCGAGGTTGTTGAGAAGCTCAAGACCGGCCTTGCTCAGATGAAGGACAAGCTCGAAGAACTCAAGTCCAAGCGCGATCAGCTGGTGGCACGGCAGAAGACCGCAGAGGCACAGACCAAGGTCAATGACGCTGTCGCATCTATCAACGTGCTCGATCCGACGTCAGAGCTCGCACGCTACGAAGAGCGTGTCCGTCGCGCCGAAGCACTGGCACAGGGTCAGGCAGAGGTCGCGGCCTCGTCCCTCGACGCACAGTTTAAAGAACTCGAAACCGACGCCTCCGAGATTGAAATCGAAGCGCGCCTGGCAGAGCTCAAGAACAAGGACTGATCGCTCAGCTCGAACGTCATTGCGACCAGCGAGTAGCTGAATCAAACAGAAGTGGTGTGGGGCAGTGCCCCGCACCACTTCTGTTTGAGGTTTGACGAACTATCCGGCACCTGATCGCCTCAGGCACAGGCATACTGACGCACAGGCCCCAAACAGCCCGGCTGGCGGTTTTTACAGGTAGTCGAACGGGTTGAAGTCGTCGACGTCGATGATGCTCAGTCGCGGTAGAGTTACCTGGAATGCGTGCAGATCGTATTCGAGGTCAAGGATCTCCAAGCCCTTGGCTTCCAGCTCATGGAAAGCGGTCGACAGGAATTCGCGGAAGCAGAGGATCGCGACACGACGTCCCTGATCCAGCAGACGCTCAACTTGAGGAGCGAAATCAGCGTCATGGCTGGCAAGAATGACCGAGCCCGAGTCCAGCTCTGAGATCGCATCCATCGTGCGCTGCAAACCAAGGTCAACGACCTTCACGTCGGCAGGACCCGAAAGCGGGATCACCGAGTAGTTCATGGCGATGAGTGCTTGAACGAATCCCATCGGTAGCGAACCGGAAGAACCGTTGAGGAAGAAGAGGCCCTTCGCTTCACTTCCCCAGTGTTCTTCGGCGCGTTCAAGGACTCGATTCCAGCGCGGGCGTTCTTCTTGATTCGGACGACGATCCAACACTGACATACCAAGAGTGGCATCGATATTTTCGCCGTCAACGATCAAGTAGGTTTTTTCTTCGTTAAATGAATAGTTATCCATAGGGTCAAGAGTAAAAGATTATTACGCGAAAAGGGCGTTGCTCGACACCTATCGTGCCGAGCAACGCCCTATCGAGTGGAAACTACCTACTCACGTGCGTGAGCAGATCACTTCACGTCTTCGTCAACCCAGTCGAAGGTGCGGGTAACAGCCTTCTTCCAGAGGCGGTAGGTGCGATCGCGCTCTGCGGTGTCCATGGACGGCTTCCAACGCTTGTCTTCCTGCCAGTTGGCAATGACATCGTCTGTGCCATTCCAGAAGCCGACTGCGATACCGGCTGCGTAGGCAACACCCAGAGCGGTCGTCTCTGCAACGACCGGGCGGATGACGTCCACGCCGGAGATGTCAGCCTGGAACTGCATGAGCAGATCGTCAGCCGTCATACCACCGTCAACCTTGAGTTCCTTCAGCGGGACGCCTGCATCGGCGTTCATTGCATCAATGAGCTCTGCGGACTGGAATGCGGTCGACTCTTCGACTGCGCGGGCAATATGGCCCTTGTTCACGTAGCGGGTCAGGCCAACGATCGCACCGCGAGCGTCGTCCTTCCAGTACGGTGCGAACAGACCGGAGAATGCCGGGACGAAGTACACGCCACCATTGTCTTCAACGGTCTGAGCGAGCTTTCCGATCTCGGAGGACTTCTCGATCATCCCGAGGTTGTCACGCAGCCACTGAACCAGCGAGCCTGCAACTGCCACGGAGCCTTCGAGCGCGTAGACCGGCTTGGCGTCACCAAGCTTGTACAGCACGGTCGTCAGCAGACCGTTGGTCGAGAAGACGGGCTCTTCACCCGTGTTCATCAGGGTGAAGCAACCGGTGCCGTAAGTGTTCTTCGCGGTGCCCTTTTCGAAGCAGGCCTGACCGAAGGTTGCAGCCTGCTGGTCACCAAGGATGCCGGAGATCGGAACGCCTGCGAGCAGACCATTCGGGCGACCGGTGCCGTAGGTGTCTGCGGATGCCTTGATCTCGGGGAGCATTGCCGGCGGGATGCGGAAGTCGGCGCAGATGTCTTCGCGCCACTTGAGCTCACGAACGTCCATCAGCAGGGTACGGGATGCGTTGGTCACGTCGGTTGCGTGGACGCCACCGTTAACGCCACCGGTCAGGTTCCAGAGAACCCAGGTGTCCGGGGTGCCGAAAAGCAGGTCGCCTGCCTCTGCCTTCTCACGTGCTCCCTCAACGTTGTCGAGGATCCAGGTAATGCGAGGTGCGGACGGGTAGGTTGAGATGTTCTCGCCGGTGATCTGGCGGTAACGTTCGGTACCCAGCGGGTCGCCTGCTGCGACGCCACGGACGATTTCCGAAGTACGGGCGTCCTGCCAGACGATTGCGTTGTAGACGGGCTCGCCGGTGTTCTTGTCCCACACGATGGTGGTTTCACGCTGGTTAGTGATGCCAACAGCAGCAAGTTGGGTGGCGTTGATTTCTGCCTTCTGAAGCGCCTCGGCGACGACGGTGCGAACCGATTCCCAAATCTCTACGGGATCGTGCTCAACCCAGCCCGGGTTCGGGAAGATCTGGGTGAATTCCTTCTGACCAACCGAGACGATTTCGCCGGAGTGGTTGAAGACGATCGCACGGGAGGACGTGGTGCCCTGGTCAATCGCGAGAACGAATTTTTCATTAGACATGACTGATGTCCCTTCTGTTCACTTCTTTGTGTTTCAGATAGAAACGTGGGGTCCCAGACGAGTCCGCCTGGGACCCCACGCAAGGTTAGAGTGCCAAAGCTCTAGGTTCAGGCCAAGCCGGAGCCGAATGCAACGAGTGTTGCGACGATGGCGCCGATGATCGGGCCGACGACCGGGACCCAGGAGTAGCCCCAGTCGGAGCCACCCTTACCCTTGATCGGGAGAATTGCGTGAGCAATACGCGGGCCGAGGTCACGGGCCGGGTTGATCGCGTATCCGGTGGGGCCACCGAGCGAGTTACCGATGACGACGATGATCAGTGCAACGCCGAGCGGGCCAATCGCGGTTTCGGTGTAGCCGGAGACGAAGACCCAGAGGATCAGGACGAAGGTGCCGATGGCCTCAGTGAGGGTGTTCCAGAATCCGTTGCGAATCTCGGGAGCGGTCGAGAAGACGCCGAGCTTGAGGGCCGGGTCGAGATCTTCATCGAAGTGCTGCTTGAAGGTCAGCCAGCAGAGGATTGCACCAACGAATGCACCGAGGAATTGAGCTGCTAAGTAGATGCCAACGTTTGCTGCAGTGACGGCAACGCCGGGGGCCAGTTCGACGGACGAATCCATCATGTGACCGACGGCCTTAGCAATGGTGACTGCAGGGTTGAGGTGGCCACCCGAGTCGTATGCGACGTAGACGCCTGCGAGAACTGCGAGGCCCCATCCCCAGTTAATCATGAGCCAACCGCCGCCGTTGCCCTTGGACTTGGGCAGGAGGTTGGTAGCAACGACGCCACCACCGAGGAGGAGAAGGACTGCTGTACCGAGGAACTCAGACATGAAGATATGTCCGGCAGTGAGTTCATGCGGCGCAAGAGGAAGAAGTGTTGCGAGCATTTTTCCAATCTTTCTTCGATGCTTCGTTGCATCGAATTGTCGGGCGGTTTCCCACCCGCAGGGTTCCTTTAGCGAGACAGGACTGATCACGCCAAGTGCGAAAAGTCTACCGCGTCACATACGAATTCTTTTTCAAGACTCCGCTTGTTTCGCAGGACCGCTCGTGAGCACTTTGCGGTCGCAGAACAAACCCGCGCTGACCTGTGATGTCTTCACCTGGACACCACACAGTATGACAGCGTTTGCACATCGAACCTGCCCCTGTGCACAACCGTGCATCTGAGGGGACACTTACCTCTCCAATGTGTGCACGCTCACCAAATCGCACAGTCTCCCAAAGGATTGGACATTCAACAGTTAGACCTGCACGCCTGTGCATGGCAGACTATGACACGTGACGATTCGTGACGAACAGGCTCATGAAGCCGCATCAATGTATTACCTCCAAGGCCAGACCATGGAGACGATCGCACGCCACCTTGGCGTATCACGCTCCTCGGTCTCTCGTTTACTGTCCTACGCGCGCGACACCGGCTTGGTTCGCATCTCAGTGAGCGCCGCTCCAGGACACAAAGGAACCCTTGCCGGTCAAATTTCTGAAATCTTCGGCGTACAGACGTCCGTTGTTCCGGTCCATGACGTCCACACCGAAGTCAACCGACTTCATAACGTCTCGCTTGTCGCGGCGGAACGTCTGGTCGACATGCTCAAACCCGGTGTCACCCTTGGCATCGCATGGGGCAACACGACCTCAGAGATCACCCGTTGTATGCCACGCGTCAACTTCCCCGGATCGACCGTCGTCCAGCTCAACGGGGCCGCGACCGCTACCGAGTCCGGCATGCCGTACGCAGACGCGATTATTTCCCGCGCAGCGCGCGCAATGGGCGGACGCATGGTCCACTTCCCCGTTCCCACGTTCTTCGACTACGCAGAGACAAAGAAGCAGCTCTGGCGCGAGCGCTCGGTTCAGACCGTGTTGAAGACGATTGACGACTGCGATATCGCTCTGTTCGGCGTCGGCTCACTTTCGGCACGCTTGCCCTCCCACGTTTATTCGGGTGGCTTCCTGGACACTGAAGAAATCGCAATGGCCCAGAAGGACGGCGTTGTCGGCGACGTCTGCACCGTCCTCCTGCGCGAAGACGGCTCAACAGACATGGAACTCAACAGCCGAGCTTCCGGGCCCAGCCCAGAGACTCTCCGCAAGATCCCGCGTCGCCTCTGCGTCGTAGCTGGTGCCTCGAAGGCGCTCCCGCTACTTGGCGCGCTGCGCGCACACGTCGCCACCGACCTCGTCCTTGACGATGGCGTGGCACGCGAACTGCTTGATCTGGTTCGCACTCGCGCGGCGCAGGCGCGTGGCCTCGCCCCTAGGCGCTAAGCCAGATCATACCCAGCCAAAAACCAAAGAAAAGTGGAGCTCACAACAATCGTGAACTCCACTTTTCTTTATCCAAGCAGACACCACACTCCGGTTGACAAGGACGTGTTCTAGGCGATCTGCGCACGAAGCCCATCAATGACAACGTTCAAGAGGCCGGTCCGGGAATGCTCAGAGCTTCTTGACCAGCGGGAACGTGATGGTCTCACGGATACCCTGACCGGTCAGAGCCATCAGCAGGCGGTCAAGGCCCATACCCATGCCACCTGCCGGTGGCATACCGTACTCCATGGCCATCAGGAAGTCTTCGTCCAAGACCATTGCTTCCGGGTCACCCTTTGCCGCAACAAGCGCCTGCGCTTCGAAACGCTCGCGCTGGATGACCGGGTCGACGAGTTCGGAGTAGGCTGTCGCCAGTTCGAAGCCTCGGACGTACAGGTCCCACTTCTCGACGATGCCCGGCTTGGAACGGTGTCCGCGGGTCAGCGGGCTGGAGTCTTCGGGGTAGTCGCGCACGAAGGTCGGCGCATACAGCTTGTCACCTACAGCGACTTCGAAGATAACCTCTGCGACCTTACCGGGACCCCAGTGGTCAGCAACGTCTTCACCGAGTTCTTCGGCGATCTTCACCAGTTCGTCCAGCGGAGTATTCACCGTGAACTCACGACCAAGAGCGTCAGCCGTGGCCTCGAACATCGAGATTTCTTTCCACGAACCCGAAAGGTCATAGGATGAACCGTCAGGCAGGGTGACGACCTCGGTGCCCAGGGCGTCGCGTGCCGCCTTCTGGATGAACTCACGGGTGCGACGAGCCATCGTGTCGTAGGAACCGTAGGCTTCGTAGGCCTCGAGCATCGTAAATTCGGGGCTGTGCGAAGAGTCCGCGCCCTCATTACGGAAGTTGCGGTTGATTTCGAAGACCTTGTCGACGCCGCCGACAACCGCACGCTTGAGGAACAGCTCGGGCGCAATGCGCAGGAACAGCTCGGTGTCGTAGGCGTTCATGTGAGTCGAAAACGGGCGTGCGGCCGCGCCACCGTGCAGGTTCTGCAGCATCGGCGTTTCGATCTCGATGAAGCCAGCTTCATCGAAGTAGTTGCGTAGCGACTTCACAACATTGGCGCGCATACGCACCATGTCGCGGGCGGCCGGGCGAACAATCATGTCGAGGTAGCGGCGACGAACACGCAGGTCCTCAGACAGGGACATTTCGGTGCCGTCTTCTCCGGTGTAGGTCTTCGGTAGCGGGCGGATCGCCTTTGCAGCGATCTGCCATGCGGGGACCGGGTCGCCTTCGTTGATGCCGGGCGTGAACAGGTCGGCGGGCGCGGTGCCAGGGCATGCCATGATCGACAGTTCGCCACGACGCGAGGAAATGACGCGACCGTGCACGAACAGGTGGTCACCAAGGTCCACGTCGGTCTTGTACTGAGCCAGCGAATCCAAACCGACCTCTGCGGCCGACAGCATGACCTGAATACGGTTGCCGGCGCCATCCATCAGGGTTGCGAAGCAGAGCTTGCCACCGTTGCGAGCAAGCATCACGCGACCGGCAATACCGACCTCGTCCTGAGTTTCTTCGCCGGTTTCAAGGTGAGCGTACTTTTCACGAACATCGGCGATCGAAGTGGTAATCGCCAGGACGACCGGGTAGGCCTGGCCTCCTTCGGCAAGCAGGCGCTCGCGCTTTTCTTGGCGGACACGCACCTGTTCGGGGGCGTCGTCGTTTTCCGGGGCAGCTGGGTTTGTATTCACGTCAGTCACCCTGCCAGTTTAACGGCATCACCGCACCCATTTCGCATAGGGAACGCGAGTGGGTGCAGTGCCACATCGCACAACGTCAGTTCGCGGATTATTCCACCTTGGCACTCGTATCGACGAGGCCGGACACTTCAACGTATGCCTATGCCACCGTTGCCCGTTTTAAAAAGGGACGCGGGGAGGGACAGAGGCACTACGTGCCGGACGACTTCAGGCCGAGTTCGCGAGCGCGATCAGAGTCTTCTGGAACCGTCCCCGCTGAGGACCCGACCTCGACAATATGGTTGTCAGCGTCAACGAATGCGACGGCGGGCTCCCAGCCTTTCACCATGGATTCTGGAACCTGGCAGTAGGCCATGATGATGACCAGATCGCCGAGGTTCACGAGGTGCGCAGCGGCGCCGTTGAGCTGGATGACACCGGAGCCTCGCGGACCGGCGATCGTGTAGGTGGACAGGCGATTGCCATTGTTCACGTCTGCAACGTCGACTTGTTGCCCGGGCGCAATGTTCGCCGCGTCCAGCAGCTCCTCATCGATGGTGATCGAACCGACGTAGTGCAGGTCAGCACCCGTGACGGTGGCGCGGTGGATCTTGCCCTGGATCATCGAGCGCATGATTTCACTCACCGGCATTCCCCTGTTCAACAGGCGCCACAAACGGCATATTGTCGATCAGGCGCGTGGCGCCAACCTTGACCGCGAGCAGCAGACGGTATTCGCGCTCCCCCGCCTGATTCAAGGTTGCGGGACGCAAGGAATCAGCCGACGTCAGTTCTGCCGATCCGTAGGCGCCCAGGATATCGAAGGTTCCATCATCAACCAGCGCGATGTAATCAATGTCGATATCGCCGGTCGCCTCGACGTGGCCTCGTATGACGTCAATAATCTGGGTGGCAGGTGCGCCCGCACGACCCGCTTCAACACCCAGCGTCAAGCTCTGGTTGAGAGCACGAGCGCGGACACGCTCTTCGTCGGACAGGTAGCGGTTGCGACTGGACAGGGCAACGCCGTCGGCGTCACGCACAATCGGAACGCCGATCACGGTCACCGGCACGTCGAGCTGGCGGAACACATGGCGCAACATCGCAAGTTGCTGAGCATCCTTTTCGCCGAACAGTGCAACATCTGGGCAAACGAGACCCATGACCTTCGTGCACACCAGCGCAACCCCACCGAAGTGGGTCGGGCGAGTCTTGCCTTCTAGGACGCGAGCAATCGGACCGGGATCAATCGAAACGGTGACGGGCTCGGGGTAGGCATCTTCGGGGCTCGGCGCCCACACGACATCCGCGCCCACGGTTTCAAGCGCGTCCATGTCCGCTTCGAGCGTGCGCGGGTAGGCGTCATAGTCCTCACCCGGAGCAAACTGCGTGGGGTTCACGAAAATCGTGACGATGACGTGGTCACCGTGCGCCTTCGCCTGTTTGACCAGCTCCAAATGCCCCGAATGCAGGGCGCCCATCGTCATCACCAGAGCACGCGAGCCGGTCAATGGCTTCAGCGCTGCGGCAAGTTCTTCACGCGTATGAGTGAGCACTGGTCGTTTCGTCATACTTCCATTGTCGTAGTAGGCAGACTCATATGCGACCTCTAAGGGCGAGTATTCCCCCACGTTTCTGACTGACGCACTGCCAATTCTGCGCCAACACGACGCGGACAACCAGCGTCAGAGCCCGCCTTCCATCAACGCCGTTTTAATCGAGTCGCACGCTCGATCACTCAGGTGGCCTCGTCGATAGAGGATGTCGGTCGCCTGATGCGCACGCGCGCGGTAGATATCCGCGAAATCACCCCCAGCATCACGATCACCGTCGGATGCGAGCAGGCCAGCCAGCGCTTTCACATGTTCAGCAATGACCTGCGTATCGCCGTTCGCAATCGGAGCCGCAAAAGCCCGCTCAATTTCAGACAGCGCTTTTTCTGCCGTTCCAGCCAGAAGCGAAGAAGCGAAGAGGGCGGGGTCCTCAATCCCAGCACGTTCAAGACCAGCCAACGACTGGACGACCGCCGTCACGATCCCAAGCGTGCCAAGCGTGAGCGCCGCGTGGACTGCCGGGCGAGCATCTTCGTCGACAACGATGGGTTCACCACCCATTTCCACAACCAGCGCCTGCGCGATCGGCAAGAAAGGTGCGGGCGCGCTGACAGCAAACGGAGTACCCGACAGACGCGGAATATCAAGGCTCATACCCGTGAATGTCATAACGGGGTAAATCGCGGTCGGAATCGCGCCATTCGCCTGCGCGGGCGCCAGAATCCCGGTTCCAAACGGACCGGCCAGATGACAGACGATCTGCCCCATTTTCCACGCGCCCATGTCGGCAAGGCCCTTGACCAGAGGCTCGATTTCTCCGTCGGGAACGGCCAGAATCACCAAGCCCGATGCGGCAATTACCTCGGTTTCATCCATGATCGCCACGCCCGGGAGCATCATCTCCGCACGCTCACGCTCAGCGTCCGTGTGCGCGACGACGCCGGCGATTCGATGCCCCACGGAACGTAGAGCGGAAGCGATGACAGGACCGACCGTCCCCATGCCGATGAGTCCGACGTCAAGCCTGCCTGGTTGCTCACTCACAATGTGCCGCCTTGAGTAGATGGTGTGCGCGGGCGCGCGTCTTCAACGGTAGTCGATATTCGCCCGCCGTTATTCGATCGACGAGGCCGCGCTCGATTCATCGGCTTCCAGCTGAACATCGGCGCGATCACAATCGAAGTTATCTTCACCTACGGTCAACGCTGCTTTCACACGAGGGGTCATCCTGTGGCGCGTAGACGCTCTGATCATCCTGACGGGCGTCAAGACCCTTCGTGACGCGCAGCATCCAGTGTTCCGCGGGCTCGCTGGCACGCTTCAGCTGAGACTTCGCACGGAGCTCTTCAAGCAAGGCAACGCCGGCTTCCTCATCAATGTGGCCTGCCAACTCTGGGGCACTACCTGGAACGATGGAAGCATTCACATCAACCAGCTGGCGCCTTTTCTCCCACGGACCTTGAATGATCGCCAGGGATTGAATCCGTTCCACGGGTATGAAACCGGTCTGCCAGGTCAGCCAGCCCTTGCGGATCACAAAGCACGTATCCGTCAGCGCGACTGCGCGACGCTTGTAAGAGAACCAATCAAACAGGCGCGCACGCATCGGAACGGGAAGGAATCCTTGCCCTTCGCGCGTTCCATTCAAAGCAGCTTCGATGAAAGCAACGGGGTCAGTCACACCCAAGTCACGGATCACCAGCCACAGAGCAAGCTCCGCGTCAGCGCGAGTGCCCACCGGCAAAAGAACGTCAGCGGAACGCTGAGACTTATCACTATCGGTTTTGCCACCGTAGCCAGCCTGCGTGATCTTCACGCGATACCAGCCGAAGCGACGCCAAAGCCACGGCTGTTGAACAAGAACAGCGTGGACACGACGTGGCGGAATCGTCTGATTACGGGTTTCCAGAAGACCCGAACGAGTGCGAATACCATCCGGGGAAACGGCTGCAGTGAAGTTAAATTCGCCTGCGAAACGACTCCAGATTGCAGCGACGGCAGCAATAATACCTGCAAAACCAGAGAAGATACCCGCCGTCCCCTCAATTCCGACTTTGATCAGCAAAACAACCGACATGACCAAGATGGCAAGCACAACCAGGATCGCAATGATCATGCCCATATTCGTCACCAGCGAAGCAACAAGCCTGCCCACAGGAACCGTGTACAGGACTCGTTCGGGAGCGACCACCGGACGCTGAGGAACCAAGGCACCGGCCTGTTCCGATGACGGTGTCTGATCGATGGAGCCGGCCTCGTCCCCCGATCCGATGGCGGAATCAGACTGAGGCGCATCCTCCACAGAAGCGGAAGTTGGCGAAGAGTAGACGCCGGCAGCGCGCGCCAAGATTTCAGCGCGCACATCATCCAATTCCTGTGTTTTAAGGAAACCGAATTCAACATTCGACTGTCCGCCACCGGCAACCTCAATGTTGATCTTGCCTAAGCCGAAAATACGCCCCAGCAACGGATGATGAATATCGACCGCCTGAATGCGATCCAGGCGAGCGTGCTTCAACGTTTTCACGAAGATGCCAGCGCGGTAATACACGCCTTCGTCGACAACGGCGAAAGACGTGAACTTCCACGAGAAGTACGAAAACAGCGCGATCGCAAGAAAAATCAAGAAGGCCGAACCGACAATGACACCAACGACCAGCGAGAGCGTCTGATGGCGAACAAAATCAGAATTCGCAATATCGGCAACCGTGTCGAAATTCTGATAGGTGACAACCGCAAGCAGAGCCACGATCGCCTTCCACGCATGGATAATCGGAGATGCCGGGTGCAGTTTGCGCCACTGCTCGTCGGAGACACCGCCCTGCGTGGCGCGCAAAGGGGCGGATTCATTCGATTTATTCACAGGCCAGCCAATTCCGCCGTGCCACGCTCGGCAAGCATGTCGCGAAGGCGAGCGGCTTCAGCAACCGGAACACCGTTCAACGTCGCATCCGTCGATGCGGACGCCGTATGAATCTTCAGCTCTGCGATGCCGTAGTGGCGAGCAATTGGACCTTCAGAGAGTTCCACATACTGAATACGACCGTAAGGAATCAACGTCAGACGACGGAACATAATGCCCTTGCGGATCAAAAAATCGTCATCGCCCGTGCCAAATGCCATCGCGCGAACCTGACGGTGAATAATCGCCAGCGACCAGACCATCATGATGACAACAACCGCGAATCCGATCCACCACCACTTCGAAACGAGAACCGCGAGCGCGACTCCGCCGGCGAGCAGAGGCAGGAACGTCAGAATCGTCGTGATGATGCGGACCTGGGCAAGCTTGGGCGATACGGAGTGGAACTCCACATCGGGTGGGCTCATTGGATCGAGCATCGCTGGTCCTTTCGGGGTTCCCTCATGTGTGTTCTTGGAGTTCTATCGTGCCATATACACAGGTCGTTGATAAGTGCTGAGTAAATGGTGTGGCACAGAAACGGGCTTTTATACGCACACATGCGACTCTCGCAAACCATTCAGGAAACATTCAGAAATATCAGTCACACTATGGATATGACACGCACAGGCACTGAGGAAGAAGCTCGCCTGCTCGTCGTTGACGACGAGCCGAATATTCGCGACCTTCTGGCATCATCACTTCGTTTTGCCGGATTCGATGTCCTGACCGCGGAAGATGGCCACTCCGCCTACCGTATCGCCATGGACGAGGCCCCTGACCTGATCGTTTTGGACGTCATGTTGCCAGACATGGACGGATTCACCGTGACCCGTCGCCTGCGCGAAGCAGGAGCGACAGTCCCCGTTCTATTCCTGACCGCACGCGACGATATGCGCGACAAGATCCAGGGTCTGACTGTCGGTGGCGACGACTACGTTACTAAGCCCTTTGGCCTTGAAGAGGTCGTTGCCCGTATCCGCGCCATCTTGCGACGCACCATCGGCTCCGACGAAGACGATGGCAAGCTCCGCGTCGGCGACCTGATCATTGACGAGGATGCGCACGAGGTCAGCCGTGCGGGCGTCGAAATCGACCTGTCCCCCACAGAGTTCAAGCTTCTTCGCTACCTGGTGATCAATGAGGGACGCGTCGTGTCGAAGATGCAGATCTTGGATCACGTGTGGGAATACGACTGGGGTGGAGAAGTTGCGATCGTCGAATCGTATATCTCCTACCTGCGTCGCAAGTTGGCAGTCGAAGGTGCGGGCGGCGAACTGATCCACACCAAGCGCGGTGTCGGATACATCCTGCGCGCCGACGACTGAGGAATACATGAGTAGCTCCTCGGGACCGCTTGGCCACCTGCGTACTTTTTGGGAACGTCGTCCCCTCTCTACTCAGCTGGTCACCCTGATTACAACCCTGTTGGCTCTGGGGCTGATCATGTCTGGAACGGTCATGGTAGGCCTCCTGCAACGCCATCTGGTGTCTCAGATTGACGAACAGTTGCGCGTCACGGCGAGCTCTTTCATTCGAGGCGAAAACACGTCGATTAAAGACGGCACCTCGGGTCTACCAACCCTGTATTACATTCACGCACGCTCCATAAGCGGCGACGATACGACCTACTACTACCCGGGAACGTTGGAAACATCGGGAACACCCGTGATCCCGGATCTGCTTGCAACTGCGCAGATTTCGGAAACCTCCGACGAGATCACTAACCCCATTACCGTGCCCTCGACTAAACTGGGCTCCAACTGGCGCGCGGTCGCTTTCCCGTTCTATGCGTCCTCCACGGCAAACACGCCCCTGGGCACCATGACGATCGCTCTTCCTCTGACAGACGTTCAACGCACCCTGCGCACCACGGGCACCTACTTCTCGATCGCCGGTGTTGTCATCGTCTTCGTCGGCGCATTCCTGGGCCACACTTTGGTTCGCCGTTCCCTGCTTCCCCTGAGAGAAATCGAATCGACCGCGGGCAAGATTGCGGCCGGCGACCTCACACAACGCGTTCCTTCCCAACCGGGAAGCACCGAAGTCGGATCTCTGTCCCTGTCGCTCAACGCGATGCTGACCCAGGTTGAGCAATCATTCCACGCTCGACAAGTGTCAGAACAGAAGATCCGTCGCTTCGTGTCTGATGCATCCCACGAACTACGCACGCCACTAGCCGCGATCTCCGGCTACTGCGAGCTCTACTCCATGGGTGGCGTTCCCGATGAACGCGTCGACGAAGTCATGGGACGCATCCAATCAGAATCAACGCGCATGGCCTCACTGGTCGAAGACCTGCTGACCCTGGCTCGCTTGGACGAGGGACGCCCCCTTGAAATCACCGATATCGACTTGGTGAAACTTGCCGGTAACGCCGTATTTGACCTGCAGGCACTGGACCCCACTCGTTCCGTTGCCCTGACGTCTCTCAGCGGACACAAACCACCCATGACACTGGTGACGCAAGCCGACCGCGACCGCATATCGCAGGTATTCACCAACCTCATTGGCAATATCGTCCGTTACACCCCCGCGGGCTCACCCGTCGAAATCGCACTCGGCAAAACAGGAGACACGGCTGTCGTCGAATTCCGCGACCACGGTCCCGGCATCGCAGAAGCAGACCAATCGCGAGTCTTCGAACGCTTCTACCGCGCCGACACGTCACGTGCTCGCACACAGGGAGGCTCCGGCCTTGGTCTTGCCATCATCGCCGGCATCATCAATGCCCACCGCGGCAACGCCACACTGAGCAAAACTAAAGGAGGCGGACTGACCGCCCGCATTGAACTCCCGCTCCTCTACTCCCCCACGGACACGAACCCGGATACACCAGCCATCAGCCCCACCGACGTAGAAAAGTAGCATCCAGACCGGTAGGCCCCACGCACCCAGCGCGCCTGTCACGCGCTTCTTTCACTTCGAGAACGCGCAGGCCCCCTCAATCCACAATGAGACGTAGGCCACCGAAAATGCCTTATTCCTATCCCCTGAGTATGATTTCGGCATATCCCTAAAACAGGAGTGAGCGTATGGGTGCTGGAGCACCACAATGGCTTATCAGCTCGTTTACTGACGCCATGATTGAACTCGGCACAACCGCCTCGGTTGACCGACTAACTCAAGAAGCGCACGCACTTGTCGAAGAATGGTCCGACGAGCGCCTGGCTCTGCATAACCTGCATCATCTGATTAACGTTCTTACGCGCATCGATGAGCTCTCTGCAACCACGCACGACCCAGACGTCCTCCGCGTCGCCGCATGGTACAGAGGGGCAACCCTCAACCGTTGCATCGCGGTGAAACTCAAGGGCATCGACCCGCAGGCGACCGTCAACGAATGCGTCGCCAACACCGCCGAGCACATGGAATCGCTCGGCGTCAGCGAAGACGTGACAAACCGTATCGGTGAACTCATCGGATACCTCGCCAAGCACCGCGCACCGCGTGACGATGTGGACGCCCAGGTACTGGTGGATGCCGACCTCGCACTGCTGGCCGGAAGCCCACAGGAATACAAGAAGTACCGCGAGAAGCTACGCAACGAACTCGCCGACCTGGAAGAAACTCCCTTCCTCAAAGCACGCCGCGCACTGATTATCAAGCTCCTGTCCTACGACCCGCTCTACCAGTCACCACTGGGAAGCGCGTGGGAAGACGCCGCCCGTTTCAACCTGGAAGTCGAACTAGCAAAAATCAACTCCGCACTCTGCCAGTGCGGTGACAACAATGACGATGCCGACGACACGGATGATTCCGACGACACCCCCGAAGAGGATCTCACCACAACCGGCACCATCATCTTAAAGCGACGCCATCTGAAGAAGAACGTTGCTACGGTCGAAACTCCGGCAGACGAACTCACGATGACCGGCACCCTGCCGAAGATCGTCATTCCTACAGAGCCTATCGCTCCAGAAGACGATGAAACAACGTCGTCCCTTGAAAGCGCGATCGAAGCAATGGATCTGCCGGCAAACCCGGCATAAGCCAGACTTATCCACATTGTGTGTGGGTGACACTTATCCACAATTGAGCGCTCGCCCGGTTTCTGCTTCGTCCTTTCTTTCCTAGCGTGGGCGTACGCACCATTTTTCAATGTGCGTCACCACGATTGGAAAGGGATTCTCATGGCAGTTTTCACCGTCGATTCTTCGCAAATCTCAGCGAGCGCTATGCGCGTCAGTGTCCTCAGCAACGAAATCCGTTCGCAGATTCAGACGATGCTCGCAGACCTACAGGCCTTGGAAGGCTCATGGACAGGCGCTGCGCAAGCAAATTTTCAGACATGCGTCGCTTCCTGGCAAGCCACACAAGCGCAGGTCGAAGCATCTTTGGACACGATCGGATCTCATATGCAGATTGCAGCCCAAAGCTACGAAGACGCCGAGGCCGCGAGCGCAGGCCTTTTTGTGGGCGCATAAGCCATATTTCACGCTCTCACGGAAGCGTCTGATGGGCTTGTCTACTGGCGTTTGCTCCAGGTGCCAACATCAGACGCCTGAGTAATGCCGATGGTTCCAAAGACACGCCTGATACCACTTGCTCGACTAGTCTGAAGAGACAGTCGGGGCCGACCCTCATCGAAGGGTCGGCCCCGGTTGTTTTCAGCTACGCGAGACGCGCGCGGGCATCAGTGGCTCAGTACATGCCACCCATGCCGGCGTCTTCGCCACCGGCCGGTGCCGGGGGTTCAGGCTTGTCGGCTACGACAGCTTCGGTGGTCAGGAACATGCCTGCAATCGAAGCAGCGTTCTGCAGAGCAGAGCGGGTGACCTTCACCGGGTCAGAGATGCCAGCTGCCATCAGGTCGCCATATTCGCCGGTTGCTGCGTTCAGGCCGTGACCCGGTTCCATTGCTGCGACACGGTCTGCGACAACGCCACCTTCGAAGCCAGCGTTCTCAGCGATCTGCTTGAGCGGAGCGGAGATTGCGACGCGGACGATGTTCACGCCGGTTGCTTCATCGCCGGGCAGGCCTTCGAGGGTTGCCAGTGCGCGGTCAGCGGCCTGGATCAGAGCAACGCCACCACCGGCGACGAGGCCCTCTTCGGAGGCTGCGCGAGCATTACGCACTGCGTCTTCGATGCGGTGCTTACGTTCCTTGAGTTCGACCTCGGTTGCAGCGCCGGACTTGATGACGGCAACGCCACCGGAGAGCTTGGCGAGGCGTTCCTGGAGCTTCTCGCGGTCGTAGTCGGAGTCGGTGTTGTCGATCTCCTGGCGGATCTGACGGACGCGAGCGTCGATCAGTTCCTTTTCGCCAGCGCCTTCGACGATGGTGGTTTCGTCCTTGGAGACTACGACCTTGCGTGCGCGACCAAGCAGTTCAAGATCAGCGTTTTCAAGGGAAAGGCCAACGGTTTCGGAGATGACCTGGCCACCGGTCAGGATCGCCATGTCCTGGAGCATTGCCTTGCGACGGTCGCCGAAGCCCGGTGCCTTGACGGCGATGGACTTGAAGGTGCCACGGATCTTGTTGACGACGAGGGTTGCCAGAGCTTCGCCCTCGACATCTTCGGCGACGATCAGCAGGGGCTTGCCGGTCTGCATGACCTTCTCGAGAACGGGGACGATGTCCTTGACGTTCGAGATCTTCGAGTCCATAAGGAGTACGTAGGCGTCCTCGAGGACGGCTTCCTGACGCTCGGTGTCAGTGACGAAGTAGGCGGACAGGAAGCCCTTGTCGAAACGCATACCTTCGGTGGTTTCGAGGGTGGTATCGAAGGAGTTGGTTTCTTCGACGGTGACGACGCCTTCTGCGCCGACCTTCTCGAATGCCTGAGCGATCAGCTGGCCGATGGCCAGATCGTTAGCGGAGATCGAAGCGGTTGCTGCGATCTGCTCGGTCGTTTCGACAGGCTTGGAGTCCTTGTGGAGTTGTTCGACGATAGCGGAGACAGCCTGGTCAATACCGCGCTTGAGAGCGATCGGGTTCGAGCCGGCTGCAACGTTACGGAGGCCTTCACGGACGAGCGCCTGAGCGAGAACGGTTGCGGTGGTCGTGCCGTCACCTGCAACGTCGTCGGTCTTCTTAGCAACTTCCTTCACCAGTTCGGCGCCAATGCGCTCGAACGGATCCTCAAGGTCGATTTCCTTTGCGACAGAGACGCCGTCCTTGGTGATGGTGGGGGCGCCCCACTTCTTGTCGAGAACAACGTTGCGACCCTTGGGGCCGAGGGTGACCTTGACAGTATCAGCGAGGAGGTTCAGGCCACGTTCCATGCCGCGACGTGCGTCCTCGTCGAAGTGAATGATCTTTGCCATTGGTGTGTATTTCCTTCCGCGGTGCGGATTGGGGATGGTGCCCGCGACGGACGGAACGCTGTTCATCTGGCCTTTCCAGATGCCGAACGCCCCTCACCTTCCCGCTGGTTTTATCACTCTGCCGTGGCGAGTGCTAACTCAAGTTTGGCACTCTCCCCTTTCGAGTGCAAGACGAGGCAAACGGGGTTCGCTGTGGGCGCAAACAGCAAAGTGGCCAGTCGATTTTCGACTGGCCACTCCTGCTAGTGTCGCGTTCGCGCCTAGAGCGCGAAGCGAGACTACCTCAACAGAACGACAATATCTGAATCGCCGATGTTATTCGACTGCTGAACGTTCGTGATGCCAACAGCTTCGGCAACCGCTCGCGCGCTGGCTTCCAAGTTCGGATCCTGGTAGTAAACGGTTGAAACATCGGTCTTCCAACCGGTTGCGTTGCCCGTCGCTGCACCGGCAAAGCCTGCTGCGGTGAGCTCTTCGGCGGTCTGAGCTGCCAAACCGTTTCGGCCGGTACCGTTCAGCACTGAAATCTTCACGTTGGTGTCAACGATGGGTTCGTTCGCCGGGGCGGGCGTTGATTCCGGTTCGGTTACCGGTTCCGACCGAGCAGATTCAGCCTGTTCAGCGGGAGCAGACTGGGTGGTTTCAGGTGTCGACTGAGCCGACTGCGCTTCGGATTGCCCTGAAGAGGCGACAGTCGTATTCGACGAGGTCGGCCTGTTCGTCAGAAGGCTACTTGCTCCCCAAGCCAGTAGGGGAACAACGATCAGAATGACCAGGAATGGCCAGACTGACTTCCACTTCGACGGCTGAGGGCGGTGCATACCGACAGGCATATCTTCGCCGGCAACATCAAATTCATCACGAGGGTTAACTGAACTCACCCTTTTAGCCTAACGTCACGCACGTTTCGATGCCGAAGAAGACGCCGGCGCGCCGAGGCCTCGCCACGTATCACAATCAGATAAACATCGCGGCTTCGATCGCACTAATCTGAGCATATGAATGACGTTGCTCCTCAACCGCTTATCAATCTCATCGATCCCGGATGGGCTGAAGCCTTGGCGCCCGTTGAAGACAAGATTCATGAGTTGGGAGTAATGCTCCGCAAAGAAATCAAAGCCGGGCACAACTATCTGCCCGCCGGTACGGATGTACTGCGAGCATTCACCTACCCATTTAACGACGTGAAAGTACTGATCGTCGGTCAAGATCCATATCCCACGCCCGGGCACGCGATGGGGCTCAGTTTCTCCGTCACTCCGGGGACACCGATTCCGCGGTCCCTCGTCAATATTTTCACCGAACTGGAGTCGGACCTAGGCCTAGCGCGACCGACATCCGGTGACTTGACGCCGTGGGCGCGCGAGGGAGTCTGTCTGCTCAACAGAGTGCTCACGGTTCGCCCGGGTGCCCCAGGCTCGCACCAGAAACGCGGGTGGGAGGAGGTCACCGAATGCGCGATCGATGCTCTTGTTGCCCGCACAGATGACGAGGGCACACCACAACCGCTGGTGGCAATCCTCTGGGGCCGACCGGCACAGACGCTGGAACCGCGACTGAACCGCTTCCCGATCATCAAGTCGGTGCACCCATCCCCTTTGTCAGCACGTCGCGGGTTTTTTGGTTCGAGGCCTTTCTCGAAGGCAAATGACCTTCTTCGGGCTCAAGGAGCAACGCCAATCAATTGGCAACTCCCCTAAAACATCGGCACGGGAAAAATTTACATAGAGTTGACATTCTTCATCTTTGCCCCTTACATCCGTCTTTCAGACTTGAGCGTGGTCATCATCGATCACGTTGAAGGAGAAAGACCTGATGAAGAAAATCATCACAACTCTCGCTGCCGGAACCCTACTGCCCCTTGCACTCGCCGCATGCGCTCCCAACCAAGGAAGTGGCGTTTCCACCGAAGGCTCAACATCCATGGAAAAGCTCATCGGGAGCCTCGGCGAATCATTCACTAACGAAACCGGCATCGCATTCACCTACAACCCGACGGGTTCTGGATCCGGAATCCAAGCGGTCAAAGACGGACGAACCGACATTGGCTTGTCATCGCGAAGCCTCAAGGACGAAGAAAAAGCCCTTGGACTGAAAGAAACGCTTCTTGCACGCGAAGCAATCGCCGTTGTTGTCAATCCCAACAACCCCATCACTGACCTGAGCGTCGAACAAATTGCCGACATCTACACCGGCAACATCACCAACTGGTCTGAGATCGGTGGAAACAATGAGGAGATCGTTCTTATCGGCCGTGAAGCCGGATCCGGAACCCGAGACGGCTTCGAATCCATCACTCAAACTGAAGATCAGAACAAATACCGTCAAGAGCTCACCTCGACGGGCGACGTCATCACCGCCGTATCGCAAAACCCTGCAGCAATCGGATACGCAGCTGAAGCTTCCGTCAACGACTCCGTCCACGCTCTGAGCGTGGACGGAGTCCAGCCCACCGAAGAAAACACCCAAAACGGAACCTACGTCATTCAGCGCCCCTTCGTTCTTGTCACGAAGGAAGGAAGCGCTCTTTCTGAGAACGCACAAAAGTTCTTTGACTTCGCCACGTCGGAAAACGCCTACGAGCTGATCCTGTCTAGCGGAGCGGTTCCGGCACACTCATGAAATACGCCCGCAACCTTGAAAAGGTCCTCCACGGCCTTTTCCTCGTATTAGGGACAATCAGTGTTCTCTCGGTCATCCTCATTACCGTCTTCCTCATTGTCTCCGGCCTACCAGCTATCCACTCGATTGGCGTCATTCCTTTCCTTTTCGGAACCCAGTGGGCCTCGACCTCAACTCCGCCCCTCTACGGGATTGCGCCGTTTATTCTCTCCAGCATTTACGGCACTGCCGGAGCCATCCTTCTGGGCGTTCCGCTGGGATTCTTCACCGCGGTATTTCTTGCAAAGATCGCTCCCTTACGACTGCGACGAAGCGTAGAAACAATCGTCAACCTGCTTGCCGGAGTGCCATCCGTTGTCTTCGGCTTGGTCGGCATGATCGTGCTCGTCCCCTTCATCCGTGCGACATTCAGCGTGCCGGACGGCGCGACACTCCTCGCAGCGATCATCGTGCTGGCAGTCATGATCCTGCCCTCGATCATCAAAATGTCGATCACCGCGCTCGACGCAGTGCCTCGTGAACTGGAAGAGGCCTCACTGGCCCTAGGCGCCACACCTCTGGAAACTATCTTCCGCGTATCCGTTCCGACAGCAAAAAGCGGAATCGCAACATCGATCGTTCTTGGTATCGGACGAGCCATCGGGGAAGCCATGGCCGTCATGATGGTCGCCGGAAATGCGCCAAATATGCCGAATTCACTGTTCCAATCCGTACGGTTCCTGACAACGGCAGTCGCTTCTGAAATGTCATATTCCGCCGGACTCCAACGCCAAGCTCTGTTTTCGATCGCGCTGGTTCTATTCCTGTTCATTCTGGCAATCAACCTCTCGTTGAACGTCATGGTGAAAAAAGAAAAGAAGTAAACGCATGCGGAACACACGACCACGCCTGTCCCGGCGCATCTACGCCATCGCTGTTTCAACGGCGATGTACCTGAGTACCGCACTCACCGTCACCTTGGCCATCAGCCTGATGATCTACGTCCTTGCGCAAGGAATCCCCCACATCACATGGGAAATGCTCTCAACCGCGCCCAGTTACATTGGCAAGCGAGTCGGCATTCTTCCCGACATTTTGAACACCCTGTATATCGTTCTTGCGACCCTCGCTTTTGTCATCCCGCTGGGAGTTGGAGCCGCGATCTATTTGAACGAGTACGCAACGAACAAGCGGATCGTTCAGACCATCGAATACGCCACAGAAACTCTCGCCGGAATCCCGTCGATCATCTTTGGTCTTGTCGGAATGCTCCTGTTCTCAAACACGATCGGAACCTCCCTCCTGGCAGGCGCTCTCACCCTGGTCATTATGAATCTTCCGACCGTCATCCGGAGCACTCAAGAATCCCTGAAATCCGTGCCACAAAGCTATCGCGAAGGCGCATTCGGATTGGGAGCAGGAAAGTGGCGGACAATCCGCACGGTCGTTCTTCCTCAGGCCATCGACGGCGTCATCACCGGTTGCATCCTATCTGTCGGAAGAATTCTGGGCGAGTCCGCGGCTCTGCTCTTCACGGCGGGTTTCGCTCACACAGTGCACGGGTTCTTCGACTCCCTCCATTCTCCCGGCGCGACTCTTTCCGTCAGTCTCTACGTCTACGCCAAAGAAAACGGCGATTTCACAGTCGCTTTCGCACTTGGAGCGCTATTACTGATCCTCCCCCTGATTATCAACGGTATCGCGACGCAAACAGGTCGCTATTTCGAAAGGAAACGAGCTGTATGAATCCGATTATGAGTGCAAGCGACCTCTGCCTCTGGTACGGCGAACATCAAGCCTTGAAAAACGTTAGCCTCGACATCCCCGAAAACACTGTCACCGCACTCATCGGCCCATCCGGTTGCGGAAAATCAACATTCCTTAAGACCCTCAATCGGATGAACGACCTTGTTCCCACCGTGCGTATCAACGGAGAGGTCCGCTACGACGGCAACGACATCTTTGACAGGGACGTTGACGTCAACGATCTACGACGTGAAATCGGGATGGTCTTCCAGAAACCGAATCCGTTTCCAATGAGCATCTACGACAACGTCGCTTACGGTCCGCGAACACACGGCATCCGTAAGAAGAAGGACCTTGATCTAATCGTCGAACAAGCACTCACCAGAGCCGCAATCTGGGAAGAGGTAAAGGACCGTCTTCACAAAAACGCTCTGGGATTGTCGGGAGGCCAACAGCAACGCCTCTGCATTGCTCGAGCGCTCGCTGTGGAGCCTCGTATCGTCCTCATGGACGAACCCACCAGCGCACTGGATCCGATCTCAACGGCACGCGTCGAAGACCTCGTCGGCGAGCTGAAAGAGGACTACACGATCGTCATCGTCACGCACAACCTTCAGCAAGCCGCACGTATCTCCGACTACACCGCATTCTTCCTCCTGGGTGAGCTCATCGAAGTTGGCAGAACGCACGAGGTCTTTGATCGCCCTCAACATGAACGCACAGAATCCTACATCACCGGCCGCTTCGGATAAGGAATCCCAATGAGAATCAAATTTGAACGCCACCTGAACACACTGACCAGCGAACTCATCACCATGGGGTCACTATGTGAAGAAGCAATATTGGGAGCTGAAAAGGCTCTCGCGTTGGGCAATATCGAGTCGATCCAGTACGTCCAAGAACTCTCCGAAGAAATCCGGCAAACAGAGCGCACAATCGAACGCAGGTGTCTTGCCCTTGTTCTGCACGAACAACCTGTTGCGAAAGACCTGCATCTTGTCTCGGCCGCGTTAAAGATGATCACCGACATGAAACGAATTGGCGATCAAGCACAAGAGATCACCGAAATCGTCGCCTTCTTTAACGGACGGCACCTGCCTGACATTGATACGACCAGCATGATGGCTGAAGCAACACGTTCCATGCTCTCCAACGCGATCCAGGCGTTCGTTGCCCGCGATGTCGATAAAGCGCTGGGTGTTGTGGCCGATGACGACATCGTAGATTCCTATTTCAATCAGATGAAATCAAATATCATTCACATGATTGCGAACGGTTCGACCGACGGAGAGCTTGCGCTCGATTTATTGATCATTGCAAAGTATTTTGAACGTATCGGCGATCACGCCACGAACATTGCGGAGTGGATTGTTTTCTCCGTCACGGGACAACACGAGGATGAAATCTAATTGATTTGGTGTGTCGAAGACGATGCCAGCACTCGAGATATCGAAGTGCATACTCTGCGCGCTACCGGCTTCGAAGCTCGCAGTTTCGACGATGGCACGTCGTTTTGGGAAGCCCTGCAGAAAGAACGTCCCCAGCTGGTCGTTCTTGACGTCATGCTTCCTGGCATCGATGGCATTGAGTTACTCCGTCGTATGCGCGCATCATCCACGCTCAAAGATTTACCCGTCATCATGGCAACCGCAAAGGGCCAAGAGTTCGACAAGATTAAGACTCTTGACATGGGAGCCGACGATTATCTGGTGAAGCCGTTCTCCGTGCTCGAACTCGTTTCACGAGTGAAAGCTGTTTTACGTCGCACAGAACCAGACCGTCTTGCGGATGTCTTCACCCACGGTGATCTCGTCGTGAACTTCGATGAGTATACAGTCTTTATCGGCGACGAACGCATCTTCCTAACTGCGAAAGAATTCGCTCTATTGCGACTGCTTCTTTCACGCCCGGGAACGGCATTCACACGCGAGCAAATCTTCTGGGACGTGTGGGAAACCGACTATATCGGTGATAGCAGAACCCTGGATATGCACATTCGCACACTCAGAGGAAAACTTGGACCGTACGCATCAAAGATCGAAACTTTGAGGAACGTAGGGTATCGGTGGGTAAGCAAAGACTGACAACTCGTGTTTTCCGTTCGATTTTGGGAGCGTCTGCGACGGTTCTCCTGGTATCTTTCTGCGTCATTTCAGCCACCCTGTGGCACTACTTCACGTCGATTCAAGACCACCAGTTACGCGACGAATTAGAGTGCGCGGTCCATGGCGTCCAGGTATCTGGAGAAAACTACCTGCAAGACTTTAAGCCGGGAGTCTACCGATTGACGTGGGTCGATGCCGACGGCAGTGTCATCTACGACAGCGAGGCGGCTCCGGCTACGCTGAAGAACCATTTTGACCGTGAAGAGATCGCTGAGGCACGCGCGAATGGGCATGGTTCAAGCTCTCGTTATTCGTCGACGCTGACTGAGCAAACCCTCTACGAAGCCGAACGCCTTCCCGACGGCACCATTCTTCGCATTTCAATAAGCAGGGCAACCGTCGTGTCCCTTGCTATTGGAGCGATCGTCCCGGTACTGGCAGTAATCCTGAGTGCCATGCTCATCTCAGCTTTTGTTGCTCATCGAATATCCCGGCGAATTATTGAGCCACTCAACAGCATCGATCTGGATCAGCCACTGTTGAACGATACCTACGTTGAGCTGACTCCGACGCTAGAGCGTATCGACGCTCAGCACAATGAGTTGAAGACTCAACTTGCGACCGTTCGCAGGCGGAGCGATGAGTTCACGTTGATCACAAGCAATATTCGCGAGGGCCTCATCCTTCTGGACGAAAACTATCGCGTACTATCCATCAATCCAGCAGCTCAGCGATTGTTTAACACGGATACCACCTGCGTCGGTACCAACTTGCGGACCATTCATCACGGGCATGCGTTGTGGGATGGCATCGAACGCGGAAAAAAGATTGGTTTCTCTTCACTCCGTTTGCCTATAGGTGATCGAGAATTCCAGTTTGATTGCAGCAGGATCGATTCTGATGGTCAGCCCGTTGGGGTGGTGATTCTGGCGTTCGATGTGACGGTTCAAGCAACACACGAAAAAATTCGCCGTGAATTTACCGCGAATGTGTCGCACGAATTGAAAACGCCTTTGCAGGGCATTATTGGCTCAGCTGAACTGATCGAGAGCGGTTTTGTTGACGGGGAGGATTTGCCTCGTTTTGTTGGGCATATTCGCCATGAGTCATCGCGTCTTGTTGATCTTATTGATGACGTCATCCAGCTTTCTCACCTAGATGAAGGAGTCGATGCTCCAAAGGAGCCGGTGTCACTTCTAGCTGTGTGTCGCGAAGTCGTTGATACGCTTCAGCCTTCAGCGCAGGCGAAGAATATTCGCTTTGCACTTGAAGGAAACGACGGCATGATCCTCGCAATTCGTCGATTGATCTACGAAATCGTATTCAATCTTGCCGATAACGCCCTGAAGTACTCACACCCGTCATCGACGGTCACCATCGGTGTTACTACGACCGATCAAACGGTTGAGCTCAATGTTCGCGACGAGGGAATCGGCATTGCCCCCGAAGAGCAGGAGCGTATTTTTGAGCGATTCTACCGCGTCGATAAGAGCCATTCGAAAGAGTCTGGTGGAACCGGGTTGGGCCTGTCGATTGTTAAGCACGCGGTCAACTACCACAATGCTCAGATCGCGTTGGACAGCGACCTCGGTCAGGGAACAACCGTCGCGGTCACGTTCGAGCGAGCACAACTCCCCTAGCCATTCCCACCGGCGTACCTTCGAGGCCGGTTCAACGCGACCTGAATCTGAGCAGAATCTGGGCAAACAAAAATCCCCGAAGCACGTGCTTCGGGGATTATTTACTGCTTACTCAGCGAGTCTCGCGGTGCGCAGTGGACTTGCGGCAACGCGGGCAGTACTTCGCGAGTTCCAGACGATCCGGCGTGTTACGACGGTTCTTCTTGGTGATGTAGTTGCGCTCCTTGCACTCCGAGCAGGCCAGAGTGATCTTGGGGCGAACATCCTGAGACTTGCTTGCCACGGTGTGTCCTCTTTTGCTTCAGTAGTTTGTCGGCGCGCGACCTGATATCTGGTAGCGGGGGCGGGGCTCGAACCCGCGACCTCACGATTATGAGTCGTGCGCTCTGACCAGCTGAGCTACCCCGCCGCAATGGCGCGACCCTCGTCGCTACCTGAGCCCCGAAAGGGAATCGAACCCTTGACCTTCTCCTTACCATGGAGACGCTCTGCCGACTGAGCTATCGGGGCAACGCGAAAGAGCCTATCTCAGTTCCAATTGCTTTAGCAATCTGTCAGTCTGAGAATGACCTCACACGATGGATCTTGGATACATCCAAGATGGTGGCGGGGGAGGGATTCGAACCCCCGTAGCTTACGCGGCTGATTTACAGTCAGCTCCCTTTGGCCGCTCGGGTACCCCGCCGTGCACCAATTTTTTCGGTGCCGTGGAAGAATAACAGATAAATTATCCTCAACGCCAATCGGCGGACCGCTGGTCGGACTCACCTGCCCACGAACCGCGCATTTACAAGGAAGGGAAAGCCCATGGCAGATTCCTCGTTCGATATTGTTTCCAAGTTGGATCGTCAGGAAGTTGATAACGCAGTGAACCAAGCTGCGAAGGAAATTTCGACGCGTTACGACTTCCGTAACGTTAATGCAGCGATCAAGTTGAGCGGTGACGCGATTGAAATGGAAGCGAATTCCGCCGATCGAGTCCTTGCAATCCTTGATGTTCTGCAGACAAAGCTGATTCGTCGCGGCATTTCTTTGAAGAGCCTGGACTATAAGGATCGCGAGCCGAAGCCGTCGGGCAAGATCTACAAGTTGGTCACTCCCCTGCGTGAAGGTATTGCTCAGGATGCTGCGAAGAAGATCGCGAAGCTCATCCGTGATGAGGGCCCGAAGGGTGTGAAAGCCCAGATTCAGGGTGACGAACTTCGCGTTTCTTCGAAGTCTCGTGATGACCTTCAAGCTGTGATTGCACTGTTGAAGGGCCCGGCCGGCGAGAACATTGATGTCGCGTTACAGTTCGTGAACTACCGCTGATTTTTCGATTCACGAGGCCGGGCGGGGTGGAAGCGAATGCTCCCACCCCGCCCGCCTTATACAGTCCATGTGACGACTTTCACCCAAGTGTGATGCACGTTGGGCGAGCAGATGCGACCTCGTTCCGCCCGTTGCGCAAACAGGAAGAGGGTCAGTAGCCGGCCATTTTTTCGAGGCGCGCGCAACGCTCATCCATTGACGGGTGCGTTGAGAACAGATTGCGCACCTTGCCGAAGGGATTGGCGATCATCATGGCAGCAACGGATTGGTTGGCCGGAGTTTGTTCCATTGGACGGTGTGCCGTGACCTGCTCCAGCTTGCGCAATGCGGAGGCTAAGGCCAGAGGATCTCCAGTCAGTTTCGATCCGTCCTCGTCCGCGTCGAACTCGCGGGTGCGCGACAGGGAGAACTGAATGAGGGTCGCAGCAAACGGCGCCAGAAGGGCGATGAGGATCGAACCGATAATGCCCACTCCCCCGCCTTCGCCATCACGCCTGCTCCCACCACCGAAGAACATGAGGAATTGCGCGACTGATCCGATCAGACCAGCAATACCCGCCGCAACGGACGAGGTCAGGATGTCACGATTGTAGACGTGCATCAGTTCATGCCCCAGGACGCCACGTAGCTCGCGCTCGCCCAATATTTCAAGGATGCCTTCGGTACAACACACGGCTGCATGGTTCGGGTCGCGCCCCGTTGCGAACGCATTCGGAGTCATAGTCGGAGCGACCCAAATGGAAGGAACCGGCTGATTTGCACGCGCAGCCAGCTCTTCAACAATTCGATACAGGTCAGGCCGTTCTTCCCGCGTCACCTGATAAGCGTTCATTGATCGCAGTGCAATTGTTGCCGAGTTCCAGTAGGACACTGCGGTCTGAACCAATCCAATACCCGCAAAGATCCAAATCCAGATTGATCGACCGGTTGAACCGGCAATCAAACCACCAATCACCAGTAGAAGCGCCCACATGCCTCCCAGCAGGAACGCCGTCTTCAAGCCGTTGTGATATCTACGCTGCGTCATAGAAACAGAATATGAGAACTGTCTGGGTAAGCCCTGAAAACAATCGGAACACTATCTGAAATCTGCCTCTTATCGCCAACGAGCGCCCTCGCGGGGATCAGCATTGCCCTTGAAACAAGGGGCGGGCAGGCCTGAGAAAAGCACTGCCCGCCCACACAAGGAAAACGTTACTTGCTTCGTCCCGGACCGGTGTAGTCATCGAAACGCTCGGGAGCTGAAGGAACACCCATCTCTCCCATCTGACCAATCAGGTCGGTGGGCTTCGAATCGGAACCTCGTGAAATGTCTGTCATCGCGCGACGGGAAACAACCTTCACGCGCTCGCGCACGCCACGACCTTCGGGAAGCTCGCCGTATTCAGAGCCGAGTGCACGCTCGTATTCATCAAGCAGTTCCCAGCCTTCCCAGGTCGTGAATTCGACGCCACGCTCGTTCAGCAGGTTCACCATCGCTTCGTGGCCCACCGCGGACGAGGACGCGTGCAGACGTCCAGCATTCGCATCCTCCACCAGGTGGGAGATCGTCTGCTGAGCATCAGACTTCGTCGAACCAATCAGACCAACCGGACCACGCTTAATCCAACCGGTGGCGTAAATGCCCGTCAGAGCCTCGTCCTCGCTCGCCTCCGGCGTCGGAACAACTCGGCCCTCAACGTTCGGGACAACGCCGCGAGCAGTATCGAACGGCAGGCCAGGAATCGGCGACGAGTAGTAGCCGACAGCGCGATAAACCGCCTGCACCGGCCACGTCGTGATGACACCCGTGCCACGCACGTTTCCATCGCCAGTCAGCTCCGTACGCTCGGTACGAATCGCCTTCACATGCCCCTTGTCATCGGCAACAATCTCGGCCGGCGACTGGAACAGGTGAATGTGGATGCGACGGCTTGCCGTGTGTTCCTCCTCGTCAGCCATCGCGTAGTTCGTCAGAGTCTTGACAACCTGGCGCTGCTGGTTGGATTCGCGCAGAGCCTGTTCACTGCCCTCATCGAAGTCGAAGTCTTCTTCAGAAACGATGATGTCAACGTCGGGCACCTTGCCCAGTTCGCGCAGTTCCAACGGGGTGAACTTCACCTGTGCGGGACCTCGACGACCGAAAACGTGAACGTCGGTGACGGGATTGTTCTTCAGCCCCTCTGCGACGTTTTCAGGAACCTCGGTGACCATCATGTCTTCGGCGTGCTTCGCCAGAACCCGCGCAACGTCCAACGCAACATTGCCAACACCCACGACCGCGATTTCCTTCGCCTCAAGCGGCCAGGTGCGCGGGTAATCCGGGTTGCCGTCGTACCAGGACACGAAATCGGCTGCGCCGTAGGACTCCGGCAGATCAACGCCGGGAATATTCAGCGGAGCATCGCGGTCGGCACCCGTCGCGATAATGACCGCATCGTAGTGTTCGCGCAGATCATCGATCGTGACGTCGCGACCGATTTCAACGTTGCCCAGCAGTCGAATGTCACCGCGCTGCAGGATCTTGTACAAGGCAACAATGATCTGCTTAATACGCGGGTGGTCGGGGGCAACACCGTAGCGGACCAGACCGTAGGGAGCGGGCAGACGCTCGAAGAGGTCGATGTTCACGTCCAACCCAGACTTCGACAAAATATCGGAGGCATAAATACCCGCAGGACCAGCACCAATGACAGCAACGTTGAGCGCAGTCAACCCGTTCTCCCTTCGAAGCCCCACGCGTTTTGATTTACGCAAACAGGACAACTTGAAAATCTATCTGTGTTGATCCTAGTGTCGATCGCGCAAATCTCGCCATTTCGTAACCGGCTTCACCCATTTGGTGGAGAGTTTCACCTTCTCTGATGCTCCGGTTGGGTTCGCGCACGAGGCTCGAACGAACTCTTGGCAGGGAGCGTGGCCTCGTCCCGGCTCCCAGCCAATATCTCACCCACTGTCCTTCTGACGTGCGAAACACGCTCGGGCGAAAGAGAAGAGACTCCCCATAAAGCACTGTGTGCCCCACAGTCACAGCTACGGGGCACACAGATGAAAACAACTGTCGAAGTCAGACCAAACGATCCACCATCAGGTGAGCAAACGCGATGAGTGCCTGCTTCGGTTCACCATCGGGCAGAGAGTCGAGCACCTCGATCGCACTATCTGACCATTGACGAGCCAGCGCACGCGTTTCCTCCAAGCAATCATGGACACGAATCTTCGCTACCAGGGCACCGAGAGCTTCATCCGACGACAGATCAGCGTCACGTTCAGCCAGAATCTGCTTCCCCGCTTCATCGATCGTGCCCTCAGCAACACGACGACGCAGGAGCAGAATCGGCAGGGTGTCTACACCCTCACGCAGATCAGTACCCGGTGTCTTACCAGACTGATCGGACGCAAGGTCAAGGACGTCGTCAGCGATCTGGAATGCCACACCAATGCGTTCGCCGAACTCAGAGACGATCGCAGCAATGTCATCAGAAGCACCCGACAGACACGCACCAAAGTACGCGGCCGTTGCGACCAGCGAGCCGGTCTTATCCGACAGAACCTTCAAGTAGAAGTCGACGCGGTCGTCTTCTTCAGTCGGACCGAAGGTTTCATTCAGCTGACCGATGCAGAGACGTTCGAAGGTCTTCGCATGGTAGCGAACCATCTCAGGACCAAGCGTCGTGATCAGCATCGACGCCCGAGCAAAAAGTACGTCACCAGCGAGGATCGCACGATTATTGCCCCACACGTGCTGAGCCGACGGAACGCCACGCCTGGTCGGCGCTGAGTCCATAACGTCATCATGGTAGAGCGACGCGAGATGTGTCATTTCAACGGCAGTCGCACCGCGAATGACCTCGTCACTGAGCGCACGTTCCGGGTCACCCAGCTGCGCGCACACCAGCGCGAGGAGGGGGCGAAGTCGCTTCCCACCTGCAAGAGCAAGGTGGCTGGTCAGGTCATCAACGAGGTCACGCGACCCCGTCACTGATTCGTACAGGCGACGCTCGACGACCTCGAGCCCCGGAAGAATTCGGGACTCGAGGTCGGGAACATGGAGATCTGGCGTAGAAACGGTCACGGCAAAAGTATGACGATGTTTGACAGAATCGACAAAACGGGACCGGGGAAGACGCCTAGCACAATCGTCGCAAGTGCCAAGATCAGGACCGCGATGAAGGTCATGCCTTCAGAACGGACAACCACTGAATTCTCAGTCGGCTCGGTGAAGAACATCAGGCGAACCAGGCGGAAGTAGTAGAAGGCCGTCACTGCGGAACACGCCAAAGCAAGCGCCACGAGCCAGCCGAAGCCACCGGCGAACCCATCGGAGAACACGACGAACTTGCCAACGAAACCAGCCGTCAACGGAATGCCAGCAAACGAGAGTAGGAAGACAAGCATGGATGCCGCCATCAGCGGGTTCTTCTTGCCAAGGCCTGCCCAGCGATCCAGAGCCGTTGCCTCGCCACCGGGTTCACCTTCAGCAGTCGCAGAGCGAACCAGAGTGATGACACCGAATGCGCCAACCGTTGCCAGCCCGTATGCCAGCACGTAGTAGAGGACGTGGCCAGCGGAGCCCTGAGCCAGCGAGAAAACACCGATCAGGATGAAGCCTGCGTGCGCGATCGACGAGAAGGCAAGCATACGCTTCACATCGGTCTGAACGATACCGGTGAAGGTGCCAACCAGCATGGTCAGAACGGCAACTGTAATCAGAACCGGAACCAGGTCCCACTGAAGCAGTGCTGCGATCGTCTGGTAGAAGCGCACCATCGCACCGAAGGCCGCCATCTTCACGGCTGCCGCCATGAAGCCGGTAACCGGGGTCGGAGCACCGGTGTACACGTCGGGCGTCCAGGCATGGAACGGAGCAGCACCCACCTTGAACAGCAAGCCGACCATGATCATGAAGACGCCAACAACTGCCAGCCAATCAAGACCGCTCGCGGTCGGGACGACTGCTGCAGCATCGGAGATTTTCAGGGAGCCGGTGAAACCGTAGAGGAGCGCCGAACCCATCAGCAGGAAGCCGGATGCGAATGCACCCAGGATGAAGTACTTCATGCCTGCTTCCTGGCTGAGCTGACGGCGACGACGCGCGGTGGCGGCCAGAATGTAGAGCGGAAGCGACATGACTTCAAGAGCCACGAACAGCATGATGTAGGAATCAGCTGCCGGGAACAACATCATGCCACCCAAGCTGAACAGGGTCAGCGGGAACATTTCCGAACGCTGGTAGTTCTGAGTATCGGAACGCTCTTCATCCTGCGAACCGGGGCGGTCCGAAGGCTGACCGGCGAAAGCGCCGTCACCAACAACAGTGCGATCGGCCATCACCAGGATCGCAAAGAACGCGACGATGGTCAGGACGAACTGGGCACCGATCGTCAGCGGGTCCTCGATGTACTCACCAATGGAAGTGGGCTTGTCAAGAACCGGGAACCACCGCGTAGCGAGCACCGCGGCTGCGGCCAGAGTCGTCAGCAGAGCGACGGCAATGACCAGCGTGCGACGGGTCTTGCGGGGAGCAAATGCTTCGATGAGCACGCCCAAGACCGCGCCGCCGAAGACGACGATGATCGGAATGAGCGTCACCCACGCAATCTGCGGAGCGCTAAAGTTTGCTGCTTGCAAGAGATTCAATTCGAGCTCCCTTCAAGAACTGCCGTTGCGGCAGTATCGGCAGTGCCAAGAGCAAGATCTTCACCGATCGGGGTCAGTGCACCGACAAGTGGCGCAGACCAGATACCGAGAACAACCATTGCAATGAGCAGCGGGGCCATCACTGACTTTTCACGAGTGTTCAAGTCAGGCAGTGCATCCTTGCCGGCGACGGGGCCACCGGTGAAGACACGCTGGTAAGGCATCAAGACGTACACGGCAGCGATGATCACGCCGAGTAGCGCGAAGACCGCCAGCACGATATTCACCTGCCACGTACCCATGAGGACAAGGTATTCAGGAACGAAGCCTGACAGACCGGGCAGTGCGATCGATGCAAGACCGGAAACCAGCCAGAGGCCGGCAAGAACCGGGGTCACGCGCTGCATACCCGAGTATGCGTTCATGTCCTGGGTACCACCGCGACGCGACAGCCAACCGGAGAGGATAAACATCGCTGCGATCGAAACGCCGTGAGCAACCATGTAGAACATAGCGCCAACCATGGCGACCGACGAGCCGATAAAGATACCCAAAACCATGAAGCCGAAGTGCGACACGGACGTGTAGGACACGAGGCGCATGATGTCGTCCTGGCCGTTAGCAGCAAGACCGCCCCAGATGATCGACAGGACTGCCAGTGCGCAGAGGACCCAGCGCGCTTCGAAGGAAGCTTCCGGGAAGAGGCGCAGGCAGAGGGTGATCATGCCGAAGGTGCCGATCTTGTCCAGCACGCCAACGAGCAGAACCGACGTGCCCGGACGGGCAACAGCGGCAGTGTCGGGGAGCCAGGTGTGAACCGGAACCATCGGAGCCTTGATTGCGAAGGCGACCATGAAGGACACGAACGCGCCCATCTGCACTGTGCTCGACAGGAGCGGCGCAACCTGGGACAGGGTGTCGAGGCGGAAGAAGGTGTCGGAGTGCTCTGGAGCGAATGCCCAAAGAGCGATCAGACCACCGAGCATAACCAGACCGCCGGCGAGCGAGTAGAGCAGGAACTTCATCGCTGCCGCATGACGCTCGGCAACCGGGCCGACACCGTAACGACCAATCATCAGGAACAGCGGGATCAGCATCGCTTCGAAGGCAATGTAGAAGACCACCAGGTCACACGCTGCGAAGATGACGACCATGAACGCTTCGAGGAAGAGGACGAGGGCCGCGTACGAGCCCGCATCCGCTTCGCTTTCATCTTCGTTCCAACCGGCGATCAAAACGATCGGAACCAGGATGACAGCAAGAAGGATCATAACCAGGGCCAAGGCGTTGACGCCGAGGGCCCATGAAACGCCCATCTGGGGAATCCACGAGACGGATTCGATGAGCTGATACATAGAAGCCGAACCCCAGTCGAAGCTCATGGCAGCGCCAATAGCAGCACCGAGTTCGAGGAGGGAGACGACCAGAGCAAAGCCCTTGCCTGCGCCCTTACGCAACGCGGGGGTTACTCCAAGCAGGAGCGCACCCAGCGCGGGAAGAGCGACCAGGAGGGTAAGCCATGGGAACGAGGATTCAACCATTGTGTTTTCCATTGTCTAACTCCCTCACAGCCTGAAGCCGAGGACGATCGCGAGGGCAACGACAACGCCCCCGAGGATGTATGACGCGTAGGCGCGGACGAAGCCGTTCTGCGTGATCGCAATCAGGCGACCAACACCAGCCGAACCCTTGGCAACCAGACCAACCGCGCCGTCGATTGCCTTACGGTCACCACCGGTTGCAAGCTTTGCAAGGCCCGCAGCGGGAGCGACGAACAGGGTGGCATTCACGTCATCCTGGTAGAGGTCACGACGTGCAGCCTCGGTCAGAGCATTACCGGCAGGAACGCCAGTCGGAACCTCGCCGGCACCGTACATGCGCCATGCGAGGAAGGCACCGGCAATCACAAGGACGAGGGTCAGGATCTGAATGGCCATCACCGGCATGACCGGTTCGCCATGGTGAACGCCACCGATTGCGGGAGACAACCAGTTGGTGAAGAAGTCACCAATCGACATGAGGCCACCGATGAAGATCGCGCCAATGGCAAGGATGATCATCGGGACGGTCATGAGAGCGTTGGACTCGTGCGGGTGAACCGGCGAGCCTTCCGCTTCAGTCGTCCACCGTGGCCTGCCGTGGAAGGTCATGAAGAACAGACGCGACATGTAGAACGCGGTGATACCGGCACCGATCAGAGCAACCAGGCCGTAGACCCAGCCGATCCACGGTGCTTCGATCGAACCGAAGGTGTGCGCCGCGAAGGCTGCTTCAATGATCTTGTCCTTCGACCAGAAGCCGGAGAACGGCGGAACACCGAGGATTGCCAGCCAGCCCATCATGAACGTGACCCACGTAATCTTCATGACGGTACGCAGGGCACCGAAGCGACGCATATTCACTTGGTCAGCCATGCCATGCATGACTGAGCCGGCTCCAAGGAACATAAGTGCCTTGAAGAAGCCGTGGGTGAACAGGTGGAAGATTGCGAATGCCCAGCCGATCGGACCGAGGCCCGCACCCAGCATCATGTAGCCGATCTGCGACATGGTCGAGGCCGCGAGGACCTTCTTCATGTCATCCTTTGCGGAACCGACGATCGCTCCGAAGAGCAACGTGATTGCACCGATAAGGGCGACTGCAGTTGCTGCCGCGGGAGCTGCAACGTAGACGGCACCGGAACGAACAACCAAGTAGACGCCAGCGGTGACCATGGTTGCCGCGTGAATAAGAGCGGAAACCGGGGTCGGGCCTGCCATTGCGTCACCAAGCCATGCCTGCAACGGGAACTGCGCGGACTTACCACAGGCAGCAACCAGGAGGAAGATGCCGATGGCGGTTGCTTGAGCAACCGGGATCGTAGCGACACCCTCGGTCACATCCTCGAAGCGGACGGACGAGAAGTTTGCGACCATGACCATCATTGCGGCGAGCATACCCATGTCACCGACACGGTTCATGACGAACGCCTTCTTTGCAGCGCGAGCATTCGCCGGAACGTGGTTCCAGAAGCCGATCAGCAGGTACGAGGCCAAGCCCACGCCTTCCCAGCCGACGAAGAGGACGGCGTAGGAGTCAGCCAGAACCAGGGTCAGCATTGCTGCGATGAACAGGTTCAGGTAGGCGAAGAAACGGCGACGATCCTTGTCATGTTCCATGTAGGCGATTGCGTACACGTGAATGAGGGAACCAACGAAGGTCACCAGCATCACGAAGGTCAGCGACAGCGGATCAACCAGCAGGCCGAAGTTCACGCTGAAATCCCCCGCGGGGATCCAGGTGAACAGGGTGTGTGCCATGCGGTGTGCTCCCCCATCAGCTCCCAGGACCTGGGCAACGATGACGGCACCGACGATAAAGGATACCCACGAGGCGCAGGTGGCCAGCAGGTGACCCCAGCGGTCAGAAGAACGACCCAGCAACAGCAGGATCATTGCACTTGCCAGCGGAATTGCAATCATCAGCCATGCCAGTGATGCTGCGCCTGTGGCAGGAACGATTACCTCAGCAAGGCCGTCGTTCATCGCGTGAAGAGCGAAGGATGTTGTCATTCTGTTTTCCTCCCTCAGTTCTTCAGCAGGTTGATATCGTCAACGCTCGTTGTCGACCGTGACTTGAAGATGGACACGATGATCGCCAGACCGACCACGACTTCAGCGGCCGCGACGATCATGACGAAGAACGCCATAATTTCACCGTTCACATCGCCGAAGATTCGCGCGAAGGTAACGAACACCAGGTTCGCGGAGTTCAGCATGAGCTCAACGCCCATCAGGGAAATGATGGCGGAGCGACGAACCAGAACGGTAACAGCGCCAATTGAGAAGAGCACTCCCGCAAGCAGGAGGTACCAAGCCAGACTCACTTCTCCTCCTCTTCCTTGGTTTGTGCGGGTGCTTCAGCGTCAGCCACACCGGCGGGACCGACCGGCTGATCAAGGCCGGTGGGCGCTGCCGGGCCAGGCATACCCCACGAGCCCGAACGCTCGACGGTCTGCGATGCAAACTGTGCAAACGGCGAGTCGATGGTATCGCCGGTACGGGCGAGCATGAGCGACTGTGCGACGTCGTGGTCGACCTGATCGATAGAACGCTCCAAGCCACGAACACGAATCACGCGCGGGACGGATTCTTCGACCGGGCCGAGGGTTTCACCGGAGATGGCCGGGACGTCAGCAGCGTTGCTGTGTGCGTAGACGCCAGGTGCCGGAAGCTGACCGATGCGTCGGCCGGATTCGGCAAATGCGCGCATCTTGGCCTTTGCGGTTTCTTCCTGCGAGATCTTCGGGCCGAGGTTGTCAGAGTGCGTCAGTAGCATTGCGCCGATTGCGGCGGTGATGAGCAGTGCGCCCGCGACCTCCATCGTCAGCCAGTGCTGCGAGAAGAGCGTCGTTGCGAGGGACTCGATCGGCTCATTCGAGTACGGGTCAGCGGGGACGAGGCCCTTTGCGTCAGCCGCGAACTTCGTGTGGCCGAGGGTGGCAGCGATGATCACTGCAAGGCCCAGCCCCGCGATGACTGCTGCGATAATCGAACCGCGTGACTGCGTTGCGTAGTCATCGGTGGCACCGATGCCAATCATCATGATGACGAACAGGAAGAGCATCATGATTGCGCCGGTGTAGACGACGATCTGCACAACACCGAGGAACGGTGCCTGTTGCGTCAAGTAGAGAACTGCAAGCCCCAGCATGACGCCGACCATCGAGATAGCGGCGTATGCGGCCTTTTTAAAGAACAGGACGCCCAGTGCGCACACCACCATGACGATTGCGGTGCATGCGAACAGCACGGCTTCGCCGGTAGATACCATCTCGGGCCATGTACCCAGTAGATTCATCGGACTTCCTCCTTTGCCACCACGCGCGCGTTGGCAAGGCTCGGATCCTCAGGACGGTGTTCCTTCACCCAATCAATCTGGGACTGGGTGGCACCACTGACCGCACCGCGGTAGTAATCGCCATCGTTCAGCCCCTCGACCATCGGGTGAGGCGGAGCGAGCATTCCATCGGAAAGAGGAACAAGCAGATCCTGCTTTTCGTAAATATCGTCTGCGCGAGTGTAGGTGGCGAGCTCGAAGTCATTGCTCATCGTCAGAGCACGAGTCGGGCAAGCTTCGATGCACATACCGCAGAAGATACAACGCAAGTAGTTGATCTGGTAGACGTTGCCGAAACGCTCGCCGGGGCTGTACTGCGCCTCGGGAGTATTCGATGCTGCTTCAACGAGGATAGCGTCAGCGGGGCATGCCCACGCGCAAAGCTCGCAGCCAATACACTTTTCCAAACCATCTGCGTAGCGGTTCAGCTGGTGACGACCGTGGAAACGAGGCATGACGCGCGCGGGTTCGCGCGGGTACTGCTCGGTGACGGTCGGACGGAAGAAAGACGAGATGGTGACGCCGTAGCCGGCGATCGGAGCAAAGAATTCGCCGATCGGCCCCTTCGGGTCATGCTCGAAGCGCATTTCCTCATTCTTCGAATCGTTCTTCTTACTCATCGGTGTCCTCCTTCGAGGCAGTCGCCACGACCGGCGTGCGGCCGGCGCGCGGGGACTCAACCGGACTCTGACCGGGAAGTGGCGGGATCGGGAAGCCATCAGCGAAGCCGGTGTATTCCATATCTGCAGGCTTGGGGGCCGGTTCAGGCTCTCCCTTATCCGTGACCCACATAATCAGCATGATGATTGCGAAGAGGATGACAATCGATACGCCAAGGACTGGCAGGGAAACCTCAACCCATTCGGTGATGCCACGAACGATGGCGACGGCAACCAGCCAGACCAGAGCGATCGGCATCAGCCACTTCCAGCCGAAGCTCATGAACTGGTCGTAACGGAAGCGGAGCAGCGTTGCACGGGTCCAGATGAGGAGGAACATGAAGAACCACATCTTGAGGAAGAACCAGAGCATACCGAACCAGCCGTCGTTGATGACCGGTACGTGCGACAGTGGCCACGGCGCGTGCCACCCACCGAAGAACATCGTGGTGGCAACCGCGGAAACGTTGAGCATGTTCACGTATTCGGATAGGTAGTACCAGCCGAACTTCATGGACGAGTATTCGGTCATGTGACCGGCGACGAGTTCGCCTTCAGCTTCGGGGAGGTCGAAGGGCAGACGGTTGACTTCACCGGTAGCCGAAATGCAGTAGACAACGAACGCTGGGATCAGCGCAAATGCCCACCAGACCTGGCCTTGGGAAGCAACGATCTGCGAGGTCGACATCGTGCCCGACATGAGGAACACGGAAACAAGCGCCATACCCATTGCGAGTTCGTATGAAATCACCTGAGCGGACGAACGAACCGCACCGTAGAGCGGAAGCGTCGAACGGGTTGACCAACCGCCGAGGACAACGCCGTACAGGCCAAGCGAGGTGATTGCCAGGATGTAGAGCGTTGCGACCGGCATATCAGCCAGCTGAAGCGGGCTGGAGTGACCGAACAGGTTAACGTTCGGACCCATCGGAATCACAGCAAAGACGCTGAACGCGCTGAATGCTGCGATGGCCGGAGCGATGAAGTACAAGAACTTATCGGCTCCGCGAGTCCACATGTCTTCCTTGAACAGAAGCTTGCCTGCATCCGCGATTGCCTGGAGCAAACCGAGCGGGCCGGCCACGTTCGGGCCCGGACGGGTCTGCATGCGGCCGAGGCCACGACGCTCAACCCAGAGGGCAAGAAGAACGTTCAGGATCAGGTAAACGATGATGAAGACGGCCTTGATGAGCGTCAGCCACCATGTTTCCTGCGAGAAATCTGCTGCGGTGTAATCAGGCACCGCACTGAGCAAGAGTTTCACCGGGCCACCTCCCCAGTAGCGCTGAGAGCCACGAGGCAACCAGCGTCACCCAGCGACTGATGGACTGCAGAACCCTGCGAGCATTCGGGAACCCACACGACGTTGTCGGGAAGGTCCGCGATTTGCGCGGGCAGTGTGATGGAACCGCGTTCAGTGGAAAGCGTCAGGGCTTCACCTGCATTCACGCCGGCACCTGTCAGCGTTGCCTGCGAAGCGAATGCGATCACGCGACGAGCAGAACCAGCGAGCCACGGCGCACCATCTTGCAGACGGCCAGCATCAAGCATCGGCTTGTGCGTTGCGAGAACTGCCTGACCAGCACCGACTGCTTGAGGAGCCTGCGGGGCAACCGGCATGAACTCGGCACGAGCGCCGTCCCAGGTACTGATGGCGTTGACCTCGTCGTATAGGTCGGTCAGCGTCAGAATGCCAAGATCCTCGCCAAATTCCTCGGCCAGCTTGACCAGAACATCGCGGTCGGTCAGCGAACGAGCGGAAACAGCCTGACCGTAGGGGCGCAGACGACCTTCCCAGTTGATCGACGTGCCGTTCTTTTCCAACTGTGGAGCAACCGGAAGAACAACGTCGGCCAGCTCGGTGATCTCAGAGGAACGAACCTCAAGGCTCACCAGGAACGGAACTGTTTCAAAAGCGCGAAGCGCAAGAGCCGGATCGGTGAAGTCGCGGTAGTCAACGCCACCAACGACCAGTGCCTGAACCGAGCCGTCGAGGGCACCTGCAAGCTGAGCGTCAGCATCCAGGCCCGCGCCCTTCGGATAGGACTTCCAGCCGAGTGAAGCCTGCGCGGCCTCGTCGCCCAGTTGACGACCGAAGGGCAACACGCCCGGTAGCAGGCCGGCTTCGACTGCGGCGCGATCACCGTTACGGCGAGGCACCCACTGCAAACGAGCACCCGTACGCTCAGCCAATTCGACAACCGCGGAAAGCAGGCCCGGGATGCGAGCTGCGCGCTCACCTACCAAGATGACGCCACCGTTCAGTGCGGCTGCAAGCTCTGCGTTCTGTTCGCCCTCAGCAATCGAAGCAACAACCTCAGGCTCGGTGCCAGGAGCGGCACGCAACAGAGTCGCGCTCATCTTCGCACTACCGTTCGTGGTGAACGGAGCAACCGTCGCAACCTTCACGCCACCCTTACGAACACCCTTGCGCAGGCGCAGGAAGATCGCGCCCGCTTCATCTTCAGGTTCGAGGCCGACCAGCAGGACTTGCCCCGCATTTTCAAGGTCGGTGTAGGTGACGCCAAGACCAGTACCAGCAACCTTCGAAGCCAAGAACGAGGTCTCTTCAGCGGAAATCGTGCGAACGCGAGCGTCGATCGAATCGGAGCCGATGACGGTGCGAGCGAACTTGCTCCATGCCCAGGCATCTTCGAAACTCAGGCGACCGCCGGGCAGGAAGCCCGTCTGATCCGTAGCTTCGAGACCCTTACGGACACGGTCAAGAGCATCCGACCACGAGGTCGGAACCAGTATGCCGTCTTCGCGAACCAGCGGGGTGACCAGGCGATCCTGCTTGTCCCACTCGAAAGCAAAGCGATCCTTGTCGGTGATCCACTCTTCGTTGACCTCCGGATCGTTGCCGGCCATACGACGGACAACCTCACCGCGCCGGATATCGACGCGGAGTGCAGAACCGGAAGCATCATGCTCGGCGACCGACGCGGTCGACACGAGGTCGAACGGGCGGGCGCGGAAGCGGTACGAGGAAGCGGTCAGTGCGCCGACCGGGCAGATTTGAATGATGTTGCCCGAGAAGTAGGACGCAAACTGGCGACCGGTCTGATCAAGATCAGCTTCGGTCAGGTCACCAGAGTTTGCCGAACCAATGATGCCTGCATCACCGTAGGGACCGGAGATTCCGGCGTTACCCAGGTTCTTCGGCTTCGGGTTGTGGAAGTCCAGAGCAGTCGTGTCGAACGCGCCGATCTGTTCTGCCATGAAGTAGTGGTCGTCGGTCGGAGCCGTACCACCACCGCGACCCTGCAGGTCGATGAACACGTCGCCGGAGATTTCCTTACCGAAGCGCACGCAACGCTGGCAGAGAATGCAACGATCGCGGTCGAGCAGGATTTGGCTGGTCAGACGCAACGGCTTGCGGTAGGTGCGCTTCGCATCGGCGAAACGGGACTTTGCGCGACCATCGGTCATTGCCTGGTTCTGCAGGGGGCACTCGCCACCCTTATCGCAGATCGGACAGTCCAGCGGGTGGTTGATCAGCAGGAACTCCATCACGCCATGCTGTGCCTTCTTGGCAACCTCGGATGTGAACTGAGTCTTGACGACCATTCCGGGAGTGACGGTCTGTGCACATGACGGCTGAGGCTTCGGCATGAAACGAAGCTCGCCGGTGTTGCGATCGGGCATACCGACCTCGACCAAACACTGACGGCACGCAGCAACCGGTGCCAGAAGCGGATGGTCGCAGAAGCGCGGAATACGAATTCCGGCCTGCTCTGCTGCACGAATAACAAGCGTGCCCTGCGGGACGGCGACAGTGACATCATCAATGACGACATCAACCATGTTGGGAGCGTCGCTCATCGGACACCTCCTCTGGCGTAGATGGCGGATGCCTCGTAGGGGAAGAGCTCATTGGCCGGAGTAGTCAGACCGGCTTCGAACTCTTCGCGGAATCGCTGAATACCCGACTTGACCGGCGTTGCAGCGGCATCGCCAAGGGCGCAGAAGCTACGGCCGGCAATGTTGTTCGCGATCTCGCCGAGCAGGTCAACGTCTCCGGGAAGCCCCTGGCCCTTTTCGAGGCGGTACATGATCTGCTTGAGCCAGTACGTACCTTCACGGCAGGGCGTGCACTTACCGCAGGATTCGTGCTGGTAGAACTCGATCCAGCGAGTGACCACGCGAACCACCGACACGGTCTCGTCAAAGACCTGCAGGGCTCGGGTACCGAGCATCGAACCTGCAGCGCCGACCGACTCGTAGTCGAGCGGGGTATCAAGTTCAGCTTCGGTGAAGATCGGGGTGGAGGAGCCACCGGGAGTCCAGAACTTCAGCTGATGACCATCACGGATACCGCCGGCCATCTCGATCAGTTCACGCATCGTGATACCGAACGGAGCCTCGAACTGCCCCGGATTGTTCACGTGGCCGGAAACGGAGAAGATGCCGTGCCCCTTCGACTTTTCCGTGCCCATCGATGCGTACCATTCCGGCGAATTGCGGAAGACACCAACGACCTGAGAGATCGACTCAACGTTGTTCACAACGGTCGGGCGGGCGTACAGACCTGCGACTGCCGGGAACGGTGGCTTCAAACGCGGGTGGCCACGACGGCCCTCGAGCGAATCGAGGAGCGCTGTTTCCTCACCGCAAATATAGGCGCCAGCACCAGCGTGAGCGGTGATCTTCAGATCGCCGAGCAGACCGGCATCGGTTGCCTCTTTAATAGCGTTCAGCAGACGACGGTATACGTGGACGACCTCACCACGCAGGTAAACGAACGCGTGCCTGCAGTTGATGGCGCGACTGGTAATCGCGATGCCTTCAACCAGAACATGCGGGTTCGCCATGATGGTCGGGATGTCCTTGCACGTACCCGGCTCGGACTCGTCAGCGTTGACAACGAGGTAGCGAGGCTTGCCGTCATCTGGTGGAAGGAAAGACCACTTGAGGCCCGTCGGGAAGCCTGCGCCACCACGACCGCGAAGACCGGAGTCCTTCACGATCTGGACGATGTCGCCCGCTTCAAGAGTGTTGGCCTTCTTCAGACCCTCGTAGCCACCGCGCTTCAGGTACGAAGCGAGAGTCCACGACTGGTCTTCACCCCAACCGTTCGTAACGATCGGCGTGAGGGGCCCAGGAGCTACAAATGTTGTCATGCCTGTTCGCCTCCCTGCTCACCTTCGGTGCCAGCAACAGCAACCGGCTCGGTCCAGTCATTTTCCGCGGCGAGCTTGCAACCCAGCAGGGACGGCTCACCGGCGGACGGACCTTCGTTTTCATGGCCATCAAGGAAGCCCGCGAGTGTGTGCTCAACTTCCTTGAAGGTCGGGGCAACCGCAGCGCCACGCGTCGGGTGGACGGGGCGACCAGCTTCGAGGTCATCGACCAGAGCAAGTGCCGATTCGGGCGTCTGATTGTCGAAGAACTCCCAGTTGACCATGACAACCGGCGCATAATCGCAGGCCGCGTTGCATTCGATGCGCTCAAGGGTGATGCGACCAGATTCGTTGGTTTCGTCGCTTCCCACACCAACGTGTTCGGAAACAGCATCCCAAATCGCGTCGCCGCCCATAACTGCGCAGAGCGCGTTCGTGCACACACCAACCAAGTAGTCACCGTTGGGGTGACGCTTGTACTGCGTGTAGAACGTTGCAACGGCACTGACCTCTGGACGCGACAAGCCCAGAATGTCGGCGACCAGGGCGATACCGTCGGGGCTGACGTAGCCGTCTTCGGACTGCACCAGGTGCAGCATCGGAAGAAGAGCCGAACGTGCGTGCCCTGTCGGGTAACGGCCAATAATTTCTGCGGATTCAGCCCTCAGGCGGGCTTCAACTTCCTGCGTGTAGCTCATCGGTCAACGCCTCCCAGCACCGGGTCGATGGCAGCAAGTGCAACGACGACGTCGGCCAGCTGGCCACCTTCGGTCATCATTGCCATGGCTTGAAGGTTTGCGAACGAGGGGTCACGGAAGTGGGCGCGGAACGGGCGGGTGCCCCCGTCAGAAACGAGGTGAACACCGATGATGCCCTTTGCGTGCTCAACCTGCTGGTACACCTGACCAGCGGGGACCTTGAAACCTTCGGTCACAAGCTTGAAGTGGTGGATCAGGGATTCCATCGAGGAGCCCATGATCTCGGAGATGTGCTGCAACGAGTTGCCCTGACCGTCGGTTGCCACCGACAGCTGTGCGGGCCACGCAATCGCCGGATCCGCGACCATCACGGGAGCACCTTCGCACTTCTCAAGACGATCGAGGACCTGGTAGATGATGCGCAGAGACTCGTAGCACTCGTCGAAACGAACCATGACACGGTTGTAGACGTCTGACTTGTCGCGCGTCGGAATGTCGAACTCGAGCTGTTCGTAACCACAGTAGGGCTGGGACTTACGAAGGTCGAGTGGCAAGCCAGCGGCGCGGACGCCCGGGCCGGTCGTGCCAAGAGCCATCAGAGCGGACAGTGGCATGACGGCCACGTCGCACAGACGCTTCTTGAAGATCGGGTTCTGCTTCGTCAGGTCTTCGAGCTCGCCAATATCGCGACGAGCCTTCGGAAGAAGCTCACGGATGTAGTCAACGGTGCCTTCGCCAATGTCCTGTGCGACACCACCGGGGCGGATGTACGCATTGTTCATACGCAGGCCGGTGATGCGTTCAAAGATGCGGAGGATCTCTTCACGACCGCGGAATGCGATCGTCATGATCGTCGTTGCACCCATTTCGTTACCGGTCGAACCGATAGCGACGAGGTGCGAGGCGATGCGGCAGAGCTCCATCATCATGATGCGAATCAGGTTCGCGCGCTCCGGAATGTCATCCGTGATGCCCAGGAGCTTTTCAACGCCGAGGCAGTAGACGGCTTCCTGGAAGATCGGGGCAACGTAGTCCATACGGGTACAGAGCGTCACGCCCTGCGTCCACGTACGGTATTCCATCGTCTTCTCAATGCCGGTATGAAGGTAGCCGGTGTCAACGCGGGTTTCGCGAACGGTTTCACCGTCGAGTTCGAGGATCAGACGCAGAACGCCATGGGTTGCCGGGTGAACCGGGCCAAGGTTAACGACGATGCGCTCGGAGGAAATCTTTTCGATTTCGTTCAGAACGTCCTTCCAGTCGCCACCCTGAGTCATGACCTCGGGGACTTCGTCCATATTCAGCGGGGCTGAAGAAGCCGCCGCGTGGAAGTGTGGTGTGCTCATCAGTTGTATGACCTCCGCGTGTCTGCAGGCGGAACTGTTGCGCCCTTGTATTCAACGGGGACGCCACCAAGCGGGTAATCCTTGCGCTGGGGGTGTCCTACCCAGTCGTCAGGCAGTGCGGTACGAGTCAGCGACGGGTGACCGTCGAAGATGATGCCGATGAGGTCCCAGGTTTCACGTTCCTGCCAGTCGTTTGCCGGGTAGACAGAAACGATGGAGGGAATGTGCGGGTCGCCATCGGGGCACGTGACCTCAAGACGAATGTTGCGGTTGTAGGTGATCGACATCAGCGGGTAGATCGCGTGGAGTTCGCGACCCTCGTCTGACGGGTAGTGAACACCGTTCGTGCCAAGGCAGAGCTCGAAACGAAGATCTGCATCGTCACGCAGGTACTTTGCAACGCGAGCAATATGATCGCGGACGATGAAGATTGTCAGTTCACCGCGGTCGACAACAACCTTTTCGATGATCTCTTCAACCTTCAGACCGTCGGCTTCGATCAGTTCTTCAAGAATGTCGACTGTGTTGTCGAACCAGCCACCGTAGGGGCGTGGCGTTTCACCGGGAAGGAAAGATTCCTTCACCAGGCCGGAAAATCCGGTCGTATCGGGGAACATGCCTTCGCGACGCGTCATCAGTTCGGGTGCACCGAACGCACGCTGCGGGGCTTTGGCTACGACTTGGGAGTCGTCCGGGGTGACGATTTCGTCACTCATGCGAGGAGTCCCTTCATCTGGTGGGTGGGCGTTGCGGCGAGAGCTGCCTGCTCAGCCTTGCGGGCAATTTCCTGACGGTGAACGCCGAGTGGTTCCTTACCAATCTGTTCGCGCAGTGTCAGAACCGCGTGAATCAGGGCCTCGGGACGGGGCGGGCACCCAGGCAGGTAGACGTCGACGGGAACGATGTGATCGCATCCCTGAACGACGGCGTAGTTGTTGAACATGCCACCCGATGATGCGCATGCACCCATCGAAATAACCCATTTGGGTTCCGGCATAGAGTCGTAGACACGACGAATAACGGGAGCCATCTTGTGGCTGACACGACCTGAAACGATCATCATGTCCGAGTGACGCGGCGATGCGCGGAAAACTTCCAGACCGAAGCGGGACATATCGAATCGAGGTGTGCCGGCTGCCATCATTTCAATAGCACAACATGCCAGACCCATGGTGACCGGCCATTGGCTGTACTTGCGTGCAAGGCCGAGAACCTTCTCGATGCTTGTCAGCGCAACGCCAGCGGGCAGGCTTTCTTCAAGACCCATTTATCTGCTCCTGTCCCTCAGTAATCCAGGCCACCGCGTCGCCACTCGTACACGTATGGCACGGTGATGAGCGCGATGAACGTCAGCATTGCAATAAGCCCGAACAGGCCGAGCTGGCTGAAGCTCACTGCCCACGGGTACATGAAGACGACTTCAATGTCGAAGATGATGAACGTCATGGCGACCAGGTAGTAACGAACCGGGAAGCGACCTTCGTGAAGGTGCCCCGAGGTCGGTTCAATGCCACATTCGTAGTTGTCAGCTTTGGTCTTAGACTTCTTCGTCGGGCCGAGAATCGCCGATGCGCCAAGGCCACCAAGTGCCAGCACGAGTGCAGCCGCAGCCATAATCAGCAACGGAAAATAGGGATTCGTCATCGTTCCTCCCGGGGTTGAAAGAAGTGAAGGGCGTTCATACGGACGGCACCATCTTTGTCAACATTGTGATGAGGCGGTCATCAAAGTCGCCGCCCTTACGTTCATAGCCGTCAGAAAGTAGCTTGTGAACGAAAGTCATAAGTCGCGGAATTGGCAGACCCCTGTTGGTGCAGAGCTGCATGATTCGCGGATTTTCAATGAGAGCCACGAAGACTCGGCCCAGCTGGTAGTAGCCACCGTATTCTTCGCGGAGAAGTTCGGGATATTCGCTCATGGCGCGGTCGATGCCTGCCGACGTGGTGCGCGAGAAGGCTTGGGCGATGCACGAGGCAGCGAAGCGACCCGCCTTCAGAGCCGGTGCGATACCTTCGCCATTAAACGGAGACACCATGCCACCTGCGTCACCAACGAGTACGAGGCCCGACACGTAGTGTGGCTTGCGATTGAAGCTCATCGGGAGGGCAGCTGAGCGGAGCGGGCCGATCTGATTTTCAGGGGTGAATCCCCATTCCTCAGGCACGTTCGCGATCCACTGTTCGAAGACCTTCTTGTAGGGAAGCTGCGTCGCATTGGCTGTAGAGGCAACAGAGCCCAAACCAACGTTGACGATTCCGTCGCCCATGGGAAAGACCCAGCCGTAACCGGGAAGCAGGTCCGATTGCCCGGGCACGCCCGACCAGAGTTCCAGCTGGGATTCCATGTAGTCTTCGTTGCCACGAGGCGACTTGAAGTAGGCGCGCGCCGCAACACCCATGGGGCGCTTGATCGCCTTTTCGATGCCGAGAGAGGTAGCGAGTCTGGCAGAAACACCACCGCAGTCGACAACCATCTTGGCGCGCATTTCCAAGGCCTCGGCATCTTTACCGCGCCCCTTCTTTGCCTTCACACCGCACACGCGACCCATTGGACTGGTCAGTGCGCCGGTGACGGTAATTCCCTCCATCAGACGGGCGCCCGCATGCACTGCATGCTGGATCAGATCGTGGTCCAGCTGCATGCGTGCGCGCGTCATCCCATAGCCCGGAAGCGACTTCTGATCAGGCCAGTCAAGGGAAATCGTGTGTCCTCCGCCGACGACGGTCAGCCCTCGGTTTCGGTTCCACGTGGAGATGTCCATGCCCATCGCGATCAATTCGTGGACGGCCGCGGGAGTCAGGCCGTCACCGCAAATCTTGTCGCGCGGAAACTCTGCTTTTTCAAGGACGAGGACGTCAATCCCTAGCTTTGCCAGGTGATATGCGGTGGAGGAACCCGCAGGTCCGGCACCGACGATAATGACGTCGGCATCCGTTACGCCAGTAAGGTCATTGACCACTGGTAGCCCTCCCAAAAAAGTGAGCGCAGCTGTACGGGCTGCGCAGATGTGCAAGTCGGAGCGGTGTGCACTGCACCGCGATCCGAATTGAAAGCGTAGCCTGTTGCGCCAACGAGTGCGCCCGTTCTTCAAGAAAGGCGGATTTTCGGGAAAAGTGAAATGCGAGCGTTAACAAAGATGCATTCAATTCGGAAAAAGAAGACGTACCTAATTCGGTACGCCTTCCTCCTCATTGATCTGTGGCGCCCTTAGGGCAACGGCTTCACAGCTCGGTGCAGTGCCGCGATTCCGCCAGTAAGGTTTCGATACTGGACATCGGTCCAGCCGTTCGCGGCGATCATTCGAGCAACATCTTGCTGATCCGGCCAATCACGAATCGACTCGATCAGATAGTCATAGGCGACATCATTCGACGACATTACTTTCGCCATCACCGGCATCACGGTGGACTGGTAGAAGTTGTAGAGCCTACGGAAAACCGCGTTCGGCGGGGTTGAAAACTCGCAGACAACCAGGCGGCCTCGTGGACGAACAACTCGCGCCATCTCACGTAGCGCGCGAGCCGGATCTGGGATATTACGCAGCCCCCACGAAATCGTCACCGCATCAAAGGACCCATCTTCGAACTGCAGGTCAAGCGCATTACCCTGGACGAACTCAATGTCGGGGTGACGCTGGCGACCAACCTCGATCATGCCTTCGGACAGGTCGCAAGCCACAACCTCCGCCCCGCCCTTCGCCAAGGCTGCCGACGAAGCGCCCGTGCCCGCAGCAAGGTCAAGGATCCTCTCCCCCGGTGCCGGCTTCACCGCGTTGCGCAACGCGACCATCCACACGTGATCCATACCGCCTGTCATCAGCGCATCCATAAGGTCATAGCGCTCGGCAACACGGTCGAACATCGATGCGACGTCGGTGGTTGATTTCGTGAGGTCAGCGCGCAGTGCGCCCGAAGGTTCATTCTCCATACCCCTATCTTCCCACGTCGGCCCCTCGTGTCATACCTGCACCCATATCGCACTGCTCGTTCACACTTCGCGCATCCCCGCGCCCGTCCTCACCAGTAAGACGCCCGCATTGGTTCACCCTCACACCCACACCCAGGTGAGGCGCACACACCCCAGCAAAGTCGCACGGGTAAGATTGACCCATGCCCACCGAGCTTTCCGTTCCCACTTTGCGTGTGCGTGCAGCCTCACTTCAAGGCACCCGCTGGGAAAACACGCCGCTGCTTGAACTGATCCCCGACGGCGTTTCGCCTTTCGTGTGGTTCGGATGGCGTCAATCAATGGTCGGCTGGGGCACCGCCGCCGAATGGTCATCCAACACCCCGTCCGCTATTTCCGATTCGGCATCGTGGTGGGACCAGGTGCGCCGTTCCGCAATCGGCGAGGCCGACCACACTGGCCTCAGCCTTCCCCTTGCTTTTGGGTCCTACGGTTTCGCTTCCCCCTCTGTTTCATACCTGAGCATCCCCGAATTCGTGATCGTGGCGACCAACAAGGAACGCTGGGCTGTTTCAATGTCCTGCTCGGATACTGCTCGTGATCCACTTGAGGTGCTCGCCCAGCTCCGCCCCAGTTTTAAGGACAGCGAACTGACCGGGCCGGACGGCCTCGTGACCGATACCGGCAGGATGACGCAAGCCGAATGGGCGTCCAGCGTCAAAGAACTCGCGGGGCGCCTCCAGGCTGGGGATGCCGCGAAGGCCGTCATGGCGCGCGACATGCTCGTACGGGCTGAAACCGCGATTGACCAGCGGTATCTTCTTGCTCGACTCAATAGGCTCTACCCGCAGACCTGGCGTTTCGCCGTCCATGACCTTGTGGGCGCCACTCCTGAAATGCTCGCGTCCGTGCACGTTTCTCAGCTACGTTCGCGAGTCTTGGCTGGAACTGCGCCCGCCGGCCACACCGATGAATTGCTCGCATCCGCGAAGGATCGTCGCGAACACACTTTGGCGGTTGATTCCGTTGTTTCAGCGCTCGCTCCCCTCGCATCTGAAGTCAACGCACCCGATGACCCCTTCATTTTGGAGCTCCCGAACGTCGTCCACTTTGCTTCCGACATTCACGCCACTTTGGCAGATGCGAACCTGTTGGATGCAGTCGCCGCTTTACATCCGACCGCAGCAGTCTGCGGGACACCGCGCCTCGAGGCGCTTGAGCTGCTGAAAGTTCACGAGCAAACCGCGCGCGGACGCTATTCCGGACCAGTCGGTTGGATCGACGCCGACGGCGAGGGTGAATTCTGCATTGCCCTCCGCTGTGGCCTTGTTGAAGACGACGGGCATACACTGCGCATTTTTGCAGGTGGCGGAATTATGCCGGATTCTGATCCTGAGATTGAGCTTGCAGAAACGCGCCAGAAGATGGCGCCATTGCTGGACGCACTCGGCTTGTGAGAGACATCCTTGGCGGACTCACTTTGTCGCTTGGCGGGTAGAGCGTCGCACCAGGTGTAACAGGTGCCAGGGTCAGGATCGTGGCACGGCCCCAACTACACCCCACGCGACACAAACACGACTATCCAAGCAAAACCGTCGCACCAAGTGCAGTCGGGAACAAAAAACCAGCCCACACACGGCACCAACTACACCCCACGCGACAAATCCGAGCTTTTAGACACACATCCGTCGCGTCAGATGCAACTGGTGCCAGGGTCAGGATCGTGGCACGGCACCAAGTGCAGTCGGCGCACTTGCACCAGAAGAGAGACCCCTAGATCGCTCCAAAAATCAACGGTTGATAGACAGTAAGACCCTGGCTTCTACAGGCACATAATGTGTCCGCAGAAGCCAGGGTCTTGTTCCGTCTGACAGACGCTTCAGCTACTGGTACAGCTCGCTATACCGAATAACGCTCTGCCCGTCGATCAGTTGAACTCCTTGCGAGTACGTCGTTGGGACGCCACCATGGTGCCACCTGCAACAAGGAAAGCTAGCGACACGTACAAAGACAGCCCAATGTGCGCAGCACCCGTCTTCGGGAGTTTTGCAGGCGATGGCGGCTTGACATCGATAACTGCAGGATCTTTCGTGACCTTCAAGGTGAGCTGAACTGCCGAGCTGTCAGTTCCCTCAAGGATCTTGTCGCGTCCGCCTTCCTTCTGGACAGAAACCCATTCCATCGAGAACGATGCCGAACGACCACCTTCAGCTGTCGCCAACGCCTTCATGTATCCAGAAACCTCGCCACTCACGGTGATGTTCTGGTCAAGTGGCGCGGTGTCTGGCACCTTGAAGCCAGCCACTGTCAGAATCAAGCTCGACTTCGTGTCATCATGAATTGCTTGACGCAAAGCCTTGTACGTTGGGTAGTCGCCCTTAAGCTTCATCGAAAGAGTGACGACACCATCTGCATACGCCACATCCGAGATCTCAAAAGCATCCGTTCCGGTCAGGGCGTAGCTTGCCTTGTCCTTCGGCCAGACTGCTCGAAGTTCTTCAGGAACGCTAATGCGAGTCGTGAATTCACTCTCGATCCGCTTCACCATCACTCGATCGAAGTGCTCCGCGGGCACGTTGTTGCTCTTTTCGATCTCTTCCATCTTCTTCTGAATCACGCTGACATCAAGGTCAGCCGAGAAGTTCAATTCACTTTCGCGCTTGGTCATGTGGATAGCTGAATTCTCGGTATCACCATTGACCAGAATGTCGGCGGGCAACAGCGCCTGATCCGGAGTGATGACTGTGAAACGAATGGACTTGTCCGAAGCATCAGCCACAGCATCCCTGCCATCAGGCCACTGTTCCGCACCCCAGGAGAAGTTGAATTCCTTAGCCGTTCCAGCTTCAGAGGTAGCTGTCGCTTCGAACGCGCCGGTGACTTCACCAAAGAGCGTCAGCTGCTTACCAGCCGGAGCATCCGAATTAACCGTGACACCGGGGATAACCATCTTCATCCAGTGATCCTTCGCACCAGCATCCATAACAATCTTTTGCAACTGTGCGTAGTTCGTGACGTCCTTATTCAGCGTCATCTTCACCGTAAGGGTTCGACCGTGAACTGATGTTTCCTCAACCTTGAAGCCTTCACCAAAGTCCTGAACTTGTGGCGTGACTTCTGCCGGAAGCGAGAGGCCTTCCGGAATAGTGAAGGTTGCTTCGAAGGCAAAGTTGCGAACCTGAATCCCAAGTTTCTTGTAATCATCAGCGACCCCAGGATAAAGAGCCTCGATTTCCTTCATTTGTTCTTTAATAGGCTCCACATTCACTGCGCCTACAAAGTCGAGCGATTCCCCACGACGCACCGGATACGCAGCATTATGCTGAGTTTCTTCACCAACCCGAATATCGGCGGGCAGAATCCCCAGGTACGGCTTCACTACGACGAGCGTGTACTCAATTGCCTTGACGTTGCTCGAGTTCGGATCCCCTGTCGAACCATCTTGCACTGCATTCCAAGTAAACTTGAAATGCTTTGAGGTGCCACCGGGGCTTGTAGCAACTGCCGAGAATGAACCAGTAACCTTTCCACTTATCGTGAGCTTGTCACCATTGGCAACCTTGTCACCATCAATACCCAAACCATTAACCGTCAGGGTTAAACCGCCATCAGCCATCGGGGTAACAGATTCTACAGCCGCCTTGAGTTTGGCGTAATCCGTCATTCCCGCTTTCAGGCTCAGGGTCACGGTGATGTCGCGATCGTCAACCTTCACGTCCGTGACCTCGAAAGCATCACCCAAACCTGCCGGAGTCACCTGAGGAGACTCAGGGATAGTGACGCCCTCTGGCATGGTCAACGTTGCAGTGAACGTCGATGTCGGAGAAGTCAAAGCAATCTGTGAAAGCTTCAAGTTTTCGCTGTTAGCGCTTCGATCCATCATGACCGCAGAACGATTACTACTCGTAACCTGAGGGAACATCGATTCAATCGCGTTCATCTGATCTTTGATGGAATCTGCGTTGATAACACCGGTCACGCTGAATGTGTCACCAACGCGAACAAATTGTTCCTTGGAGCTTTCGGCAGGGTTGACACCCCAGATATCTCCAGGGATTTCAGCATCGTTCTCGATCTTGTCAACCTTCGGATCTTCTTTCCATCCGAGGTAGAAGGTCATATCTTTCGTGATTTGTGGGTTATCGCCTGGTCTGGAGAACAGCCACGACTTCCGGTCCTTGAAGTTATATTTCTTTCCACCGGTGGGGGTTGTGTACCAATTCGTCGTGTCGCCGAGTATCCATCCGTTCTTCTGAGCCTTCTGATCCGGCACAAGCGTGTTGTAGTCGAGCGCACCAAGAAGAGAGCGGAACTCGTCGCCGTATTCTGCCTTCTTCTTCAGTACTGCGACGTCGCCACCGTTGGGATCGGTAATAACCGTGAACACGTCTGGATTCGTCTTGAAAACGGAATCATCGGAGAAGCGACCACCATTTGCAGAGAATGCAACCTGATACAGGTTGACGTCGTACTGCGCATACAAGTCGATGCTTGATGCACCCGTAATGGGAAGAGTCTCGCCCGGAGCAATCGGCTTGCCCTGCCCTGCAGGATCCGTCGTCCAATGTTTAAACGTCTTTCCTGGAACAGCAAATGTTGAATCTTGAGCGCTGATCGAGTCAAAGTCCAGAACAGTCGCTGACTGAGCCGAGGGAGCAACGGCACTGACGAAGTTCGTGCCACCGTTGTTGTTGTGGTAGATCACCGACGCTGCATTCCACTTAGCGTAAACCTCAAGGTTCGTATCCACGGCAGATGAAGCATCAAACTCGTGTTCCGCACCAGCGTCATCCCTGTAGAACCATCCAAGGAACTTGACTCCATTCGCGTCAGTTGGAGTCCCGGGATCCACATTTCCAGCAATCATGTCGAGGGCATAACCGCGAATTGTGGTGGCAGTCTTGGACTGCTTTGACCCGTCTGCGAATGAGGCGTTGGAGTTGTTCAATACGTAGGTAACCTTGGCGCTTGGCACCCACACGTGTTTGAGACCATCATCTGAGGCACGCGCAACGTTATAGGTGTACCTGTCACCGTTAATGTTCTTCGGATTCAACACGTTCGTTGAAGAATCAGCCAAGGTCAGCAGGCTCAGTCGCTCATTACCGTTCTCGGCACCGTTCGTCGGCGTAGTGACGTTATAGTTGTAGGTCGGATCGTAAGCGATCTTGAACGAGCCACCGGTTACAACGTACTGCGCAGGAGCGTTCGCACCACCATTATCGGCTGTTTTATCTACCGCAGCAGTGTTGACAACGCTGTTGCCAACAAACTTAATGAACTGGCCTTCTGGGTTGTTACGACCAGCTCCGAATAGTGGAATGTACCGCAGGTTTTCACCGACGAGAGTCGAGTTCGTAAACGTGGCGTTTGAATTCTCGTAGTTGATGTTGTAGCCACCTGCGGTGCTGTTTTTGAAGACCATCGTGGAGTCGGTGACTTCCATGGTTGAATGATCACCCTGAGAAATACGCGATCCGTCAGAAGTGAGCGTAGAGCCGTTGACGATTCGAAGCTGGCCGAAAATTGCCATCGTCTGCTTATATGCAGAAGAACCAGTGGCTTTGTAGACATACAAGTCAGAGTTATTCAAATCGAGAGAATACGTGTCTTTTTCAGGGTTCAGGTAGTACCAGACTCCGCGCGTGGTGAGCGACGCATTATTCATCACAAGCGGAGCGTACTGCTCGCTCTTTTCGTCCTTCGCTTGCACATTCACCGTGCAGTTGTTAAAGTTAGAACCTTTCCCATAGGTGAAAGCTCGCCCAGTGCTCTCTAGGGCAGATACGGTCAGCGCTTCTCGCGACGAACCGTTGAATTTGCCTTTCAAGTTAAAAGCAATCGCGTTCCGATCAAGGATGTAGATACCATCATTGACTTCCGCGCCAGAAGCAATGTCGAGAGCAGTTGCAAAACCGCTCATCGTGAGCTTAGCGCCATGAGAGGCCCCCAGCTTCGCACCGGCAGAGAGAATGATGCCATTTTGGCCGTTTGAACCGGTAAAGGTGGCATCTGAGTACACGTCAAGGTGTGCACCACTTGGGATAGTAAGCGGAGTGCCGGTTGTAAAAGTGCCTGCGATATGCAAAGTTCCGCCGTCACCAAGTGCATTTAAACCAGCTTTCAGCGATGCAAGTGGCGCATCTGCAGAAGTGCCAGCATTATCATCACTGCCAGAATCAGCATTCACCCAGACGTCAGACAAAGACTTGGTAGCCGGCGCCATACGAGGAAGCCTCTGTGGCTGAGCTATCTTATTTGAATCGGAGGGGGAGGCTTGAGAAGGAAGCGATGACGAAGCGGTTGGTTCGCCAGAGCCAGTCGACTGCGTGTTTTCCGTTGTAGCATTCTCTGAATCGCTCGAATTTGAAGCCGAAACTCCCATTCCATTGTCCGATGCATCTGCCTGGGATGACGAATCAGTCGGTGCAGTCTGAGACGCAGGAGCCTGCACCTTAGAAACCGTACTCTCTGAGCCTTCTATCTGTTCAGTAGCCCATGCGCTTGCTGGTACGCCAATCAGGACTACCGAGGCAGAGACGGCGAGCGCAAGTAGGCGCCGGCATGTCCCCCTCGTCCACGGAGCTCGATGGTTCTTCATCACTTACCTCTTATTCTTAGACACACGTTTGTTTTCAACGAGGAAAACTCCGGCTCGCATATACAGTGGGATGCTTACATTATCTTCCTCGTCATCAAGAAAGCACCAGCCCCGCACTCCCGCGAGATATGTCATACCTTTTTGGAGTAACTGTCCGTACCAAGCGCAAATCGAGACATGTGCATACAAACAGGTGGGCCCACCCAAAGGGTAGGCCCACCAAGAGTTAGAATCAGCAGAGCTGTCAGGACGCCTTGCCGAGCGTGACGGTCACATCCTGCTTCTCACCATTGCGGACGTAAGTGATCGTTACTTCCTGACCACTCCGGTAGCGACGGATGTACCCGGTCAACTGCTTCGACGAGGACACCGACTCTCCATCAACGGCGGTGATCACGTCCCCTGCCTGCAACCCGGCCTGAGCAGCGGCACCGCCACGCGTCAATTCCTCAACCGAGGCGCCCGCAACGTTAGAACCATCAACGGCAACAGCCTTCGTGGTCACCGAAACACCCAGGACCGCATGATCAACGGTGCCGGTTGCGATTAGCTGATCGGCCACGGAGGTCACCAAATCAACGGGGATAGCGAAGCCCAAGCCGATCGACCCGGCCTTGTCCGAGCTGGTATTCGACGCAATCGACGAGTTGATTCCGATCACCTTACCGGTCGCATCAAACAGCGGGCCACCGGAATTACCAGGGTTAATAGATGCATCAACTTGGATAGCGTTGGTGATCTGAGTATCCGTGGAGGACTGAGCCTGAGCCTGATTTTCTTCTTGTCCACCACCAAAACCGGGCAGTTGACCGAACGGATCGTTCGGGTCGACCTCTTGAGAGTTTTCTTTGCTTCTCGAAACTTCAACTGGCCTGTTCAGAGCGGAAATGATACCGGTGGTTGCAGTGTTTGACAGGCCCAGCGGAGCGCCCACGGCCATGACTTCCTGGCCGACAGCCAAGTCTGACGACGAACCGAAGGCAGCGACCGTCAGGTCGGAAGGGGCGTTTTCCAGGCGAATAACCGCAAGGTCAGTCGTCGGGTCAGTTCCGACGACTGACGCGTTGTACAAGCGACCATCACTGAGAGTCACCTGGATCGTCGCATCGGCACCGGTCGCACCTGAAACGACGTGGTAGTTCGTGACAATGTCGCCTTGAGCGTCGTAGATGACGCCGGATCCAACGCCGGAGGACGAACTGGAGCTCACTGAAATCGTGACAACCGCGGGTTGGACAGCTGCCGCAACCGCCTGCCAGTCAGGGTCTTCACCGCTGGTACTAACAGGCTGAACGGTTGACGCGCTTGTCTTCGTGTTTGCTGACGAATCGGTTTCGTTTGCCTTTCCATGACCGGCATTGATCATCGCGAAGGCTCCCGACAGGGACACGGCAGCAGTAGCCGTCATGCCAAGGATCATTGCAAGCCAGCTAGGACCGCGACGCTTCGAACTCCGCCTTGCAATAGATACCGTCGGCGTATTTGTCGGTGCACTCAAAGGTGAGGTGTAGGGGTGAGTCTCCGTCGTCGGCCCATTCCCGCCCGCGTACGAGGCTCCTTGCGAACGCGATCCTGGCTGATTCGGCTGTTGAAAGCCTGCTGATTGAGTGGCCCCCGCACCCTGGTAAGCCTGAGAGCTCGACGGCTGGTAGGGCTGGCCGCTCGTTGCAGATTGGTAGGTGCCACCGGAGGTCACGCCGGAGTACGCAGAACCTGTTCCGTATGACCCCTGCTGTTGGGAGGGAGTCGAACCGGTCGCACTGGCCTGCTGAGCGGGTGAGGATGGACGCGCAAACCTTGCGTGAGGCAACGGCTCTGTCGGCCTAGTTGGAGACGACTCTGTCGGCGTGGTGGGACCTGAGACTTGAGCGGGACGCCCCGCCCAGCGGGAGAGCGGAGTCGATTCCGATGTCCTCGAAGCGCCCGTGCCACTGGCCTGCGTCTGGACACGTGGTGCTGGCTTAGCTGTGGGGGTGGTTTCTGTCTTCGTCGGTTCCGATGACAAGGCGCGCTGTTTACCATTGTTGGGTGAGTCGCTCATTGCGGATCCTTCATTAGCTAGCGTGTTAAAAACTGAGTGCTTCTTGGAAGCTGATGACATTAGTGTGCACCCGCTTCTTGCCGACTCACTGAATCTTTCCTGTGCGTTTCCTGTGGTGCTAAATCTGATCCGCCAGCTTCCTCACATCAGCAATTTGCACAGGTCGAGCGCATTTCACATGACAGATCCGGATCCCGTGTACGTCGGAATCAAGCTCGCGCATCACGTCTTGACGCGTCATACATTCCACATAATCCACGCCGTAGGCGTGAGCCAGGTGCTTAAGAGACTGCGGTTGAGCAGTCGCAAACCATCTCTCGAACGTCGGAGCGTTTTCTGGGCGCCCGTGTTCAAGGGTGGAGAAAATTGACCCGCCACCATCGTCAGCAACAAAGATCAACAAATCGGGGGCGGCCTCGTCCGCTGGGATAGCCAACGCGCCCACATCGTGGAAGAACGTCAGATCCCCCATCAGCGCAACAGTCGGCTCTTCGCGAACAAGTGCCAGACCAATCGCAGAAGCGATCGTGCCATCAATTCCCGCAAGGCCCCGGTGAGAAACAACGGAGCGCCCATGCCCATCAACACCAACCAGGTCAAGTGCACGGATCGAGTGAGATGCTCCCACCATCAGCGGACGCGAATCGTAACTCCACACTAAGTCAGCAAGAACAAGCACTGACATCGGGGATTCATCAAGAATCGTGCGAATCTGCTGGGAGACTCTTCGGCCAGCTTCCTTCCACTGCTCCAGCCACACATCGTCCGTTGAAACCTGGCGTGGCGGAGCAAGCGATGCCACCACTTCACTGGCACACCCTTGAACATCAACCCACTCATCATGCGGGTCGACAACAATCAAGCGAATGTCACTGCGCCCAAGTAACGCAGACACGGGACGCGACAGGGTCGGACGACCGGTAACGATCACCTGTTGAATCTGATCTGCTAGGGGCGAGGCAAGGAGCACCTGCTGGTGAGCAATTCGATTCGGATCGCACGCAAGAACACTGGTCGGTTCAGCAAAAATCGGGATCTTCGCATAATTCGCCCAAGCTTCCCCACTCTGGTCATCACCATCGCCCGCCACGATCACAGTTCGCAGTGACGAATCAACGACGTCATCCCACGTCTGACCGAGACGACGAGGCCGGTAGATCGACGGCGATGACACCTTGGCAAGAGACAAAGGCTCAAGTGTCGCTGAACCTGACTGAGGTGTCAGCGGATCACGGAACGCAACATTGATGTGAACGGGACCTGCAACACCTGACGGTCTACCGCATGCGCGATGCACGGCTCGAGCTACTCGCGAGTCAACGCGCTGATCGGGCTTGGTATCCGCTGGCAAATCAAGGACAGTTGGAGCGTGCGGACCGAAAATGCCGTACTGAATCGTGGTTTGGGATGCTCCAACACCGCGTATTTCATCTGGACGATCCGCACTGAGAACGATCAGAGGCCGGTGAGCATGAGCGGCCTCGGCGACCGACGCATGTAACTCAGCCACTGCCCCGCCCGAAGTCGTCACAATCGCAACCGGCGACAGGTCCTCGACGTCGTGGCAGGTGGGCTCGCTTGCCCATCTCCTGGTCAAGCCGAGTGCGAGGAATCCAGCTGAGCGCTCATCAAGGCGAACATGGGCGCGGACAAGGTCGCCCCGCACTGCTGAGTCAAGAGCGTAAGCAAGGGGCGCGCTACGAGACCCAGGGCAGTACACGATGTCATTGACACCCGCAGCAATCAGCGCACCGACAATGCGCTGGGCAAGAACAATTGACTGGGATTCAGGCATGATGTCCTCCAGCGACAGATTCGAGATGCGCACACATGAGGTCAAGACGGTGAAGCCACCGGTCACGTATTTCAGCGTCAACGGGGCGGGCATCAACCAGACTCTGATCTGGTTCAACGTCACGCACCGGCAAAAACCCGTCAACAGGAAGCAGGCGTTGAGGGACAACGTCACAAGCCAAGAAGTGCGATGTCGCCAATCCGCACGCGCGTATCATTCCTGGCAGAAGCGAAGCGGCCCGCACACCGACGGCCAGGCCAACACTGGATTCCAAGGCGGACGAAACCACTAGGTCCAAGCCGGTTTGCTCACCAATCTGTAGGGCTCGTTCGATTCCACCAAGCGGAGCAATCTTAATGATCGCAACATCCGCGGCCTGAGCGCGCGCAACTGCTTGAGGATCATCCGCCCTGCGAATTGATTCGTCTGCAGCAATGGGCACATCAATTGAACGACGCAAGGTTGCCAAATCTTCGACCCTGGCACACGGCTGTTCTGCGTATTCAAGACCGCCCACTTGCATTGCTGCACGGTCTAGCTGAGGAACGGCTTTTCGCGCGTAGTCCACATCCCATGCGGCATTCACATCGACTCGAATACGACCGCGTTCGGCTCCGACCGTATCAACAAGCGCCTGAGCAACGGCTTCGACTCGAGCAATATCTTCGCTCAGTTCAGTATTGGGATCCGCAACTTTCACCTTCGCCGTAGCGCAACCACCCGAACTGATGACTCTCTGGTAGGCATCGGATGCGCAAACAACCGGAATCGTGACATTCACGGGAACACGATCGTGCAGTGAAGTTCTGCGCGGTCCAGTCGCCACCGAATAGGCGCCAGCCAGCCAGGTTGAGGATTCAACCGGGTCATAATCCCAAAATGGCGACGCTTCTGCCCAGCCGGACGGCCCGTGTAATAGCAGTCCTTCCCTGCTGGTCACGCGCCTAAAACGCACGTTCATCGGCAGATGGTGAAGAAGCAGATCATCGACGCCATCAAGAACGCGACGAACATGGCTCGGCAAAGATGCCATATCAATGCGCGTCAATTCACCATGGGATTCGCTCATACTTCCATTGTGCCCGAATTGGCGTCTCAACAAACTGTGAGGACGCCCAGTTGTGGATTGTCGTTATTCACAGGCGATACCTATGGATAACTGGTTTCCACAAGGAGTCCCAGCCTCGTGCGCTTCACGGAAGGCAAGACGCTAGGCTGGTTGCATGAGCGCACTGCCTTTCATCTCCGATACTTTCGACCCTGCCCGTTGGCGCGAGGTCGAAGGATTCACGCTGACCGACATGACATACCACCGCGGTATTTCGCGTGGTGAAGCCGAAGACGGCCAGCCCAAGGGCGCCGACATGCCCGTCGTTCGAATTGCATTTGACCGCCCCGACATTCGAAACGCCTTCCGCCCCCACACCGTTGATGAGCTCTATCGCTGCCTCGACCACGCACGGATGACGGGCGATGTCGCTGCGGTGATCCTGACGGGCAATGGCCCCAGCTCCAAAGACGGTGGCTATTCCTTCTGTTCGGGCGGAGACCAACGCGTGCGAGGCAACGACGGCTATCGATACGAAGTGGACGGAGCCGACTCTCAAGCCGACACTGTAGTTCGTCGCGAGCAAGTAGATCCCGCTCAGGCTGGACGCCTGCATATTCTTGAAGTTCAGCGTTTGATTCGTACCATGCCGAAAGTTGTCATCGCGGCAGTTCCTGGGTGGGCTGCCGGTGGCGGGCATTCTCTGAACGTGGTCTGTGACCTGTCCGTCGCGTCGAAAGAGCATGCTGCGTTTATGCAGACTGACGCGAATGTGGGGTCCTTTGACGCCGGATACGGGTCAGCTCTACTGGCCCGCCAGGTCGGTGACAAAAGGGCACGCGAGATCTTCTTCCTCGCCGAGCGCTACGACGGCGATACTGCTGAAAAGTGGGGCGTTGTCAACGCGTCGGTTCCCCACGCGCAACTGGAGGAACGCGCGCTCGAGTGGGCTGGCACAATCGCTACCAAGAGTCCACAGGCAGTCCGCATGCTCAAGTTCGCATTCAATTTGGCAGATGATGGAATGGCAGGCCAGCAGGTGTTCGCGGGCGAGGCCACACGCATGGCGTATATGACTGCGGAAGCACAAGAGGGACGCGATGCATTCTTAGAGCATCGTCAGCCCGATTGGAGCGGGCACCCGTACTACTTCTAAACCGAGGAAGCCAGAACGCAGTGAAGACTCAGTGGCATACAACCGCTGAGCCTTCACTATAAAAACGTGTGGACAGACCTTGGTAAAAGCCTGTAGCGGGCCCCAGTAAAAGCCTGGGCATCCTTAGTAGTGGGAAACCACCGTGGTGCCGTAGTCGGACCAGTCGTAGATGAACTTGGCCGCTTCAACTGGCATGTTCACACAACCGTGCGAGCCACCGGGGCCAGACCAACCGAAGGATGAACGCCATGGCGCACCGTGGAACGCGTAGCTACCGGTGAAGTAGGTAACCCACGGGACGTTCGGAGTTTCGTACTTGGAACCGTCAACGTTGTCGCCACGCATTGTCTGCTTCGCGTACTTCAAGTAGACGTGGTAGGTGCCGGTGACAGTCGGGGTCGCGGGGGCACCGGGAACCATGTAGTAGGGGCCGCCAACGACCGTACCACCCTCATATGCAATAACGGTGCTTTCGCTGAGGTTGAGGTCGATCCACTTTTCACCGTCGGCCGCCTGGTAGACCAGGTTTCCTGCGCCTTCAGCGACCTGACGGCTCTCGTAGGTGGGTTGAACCTCGTCATAGGTAAATTCAGCACTGTACGCGGTCAGGGCGTTGACAGATTCAACCAGTGCCTGAGCGATCGCATCGACATTGTTGACATTCTTGCCAGGCTGGCCTTCCTTGAAGACAGTCAGAACCTGACCCGCAGAGTTCACATTGTTCACGCCGTTCACAACGGCGGTGTTTGATGCTTCAGCGGTTGCCTGAACCCACGCGGTGGCCTTTTCAAGATTGACCGAAGGAGCCTTCAGCGAGCCGTCTTCGTTTGTGGTGACTTCAATCCACGATGCTTTTTCTGCCGGTGTTGCGGTCACGGTTTCTGTTCCAGTGTTGATCGAAACGTCAACGGCGACCAGAGCATTTGCTTCAGTGGCTTTCTCGGCAGCGTCTTCAGTTGTCACCTTAGGCTCACGCTGAACCGGAGAAAGAGTAACGGATCCGGAGGTCAGTGTACTCGCCTGCGTCAGCACGCCGTCCTTCACAGTCTTTGTATCGATCAGCGCACCCGCAACAGCTTCGGTGCCTTCGAAAGTTACACCGTCGCCGCCAAGGACAACCGTGCCTTCCTGCGCGACAGTGCCGGTCGATTCAGCTAGTGTGGTCGCGAACTCGGACAGGATCACGTCGTCGGTGACCAGAACCGGAGCCACGTCCTTCTTGACGAACAGAGCCTTCATTTCAGTGAAGAAATTCTTGTTGCCTTCAAACACTTCGTCGACGGTCTTATCAACGTCAACAGTAACGCCAGCATCGGCAAGAGTCGTCTGCGATGTCGCACCGTCAACGTCGAACGTCACGATGGTGTCCTCAACTCGCTGGGCGATGGACTCTTTGACCTGGTCGCGCGTCATCCCCGTAACGGAAACACCAGCGATCTTGACTCCAGGCAGAGCCTTGTGAACGAAATACGCGGCATATGCGCCGGAGGCACCAAGGGCGACAAGAACAGCCACAACGATACCTGCGACCGTCCACTTCATCTTGGAATTCAGCTTGTTCAACATCGGCTCAACCTTATCGGTTGTACATTTTTCAAGCGACTTGAGTCCCACAAGGAGGAGTGGAAAATCTGCCACAATTCCACGACCATTCTTGGCTTAATTGAGCGCTTTTTATACGTGCAACCTAGGCTGTAGGCAGTACAGAACAGACGCATTCTAGGGGGATCCACATTGACAACTCGAACGCTGGTGGTACCTGGAGGAACCTCAATCGGAGCTGTCGCTCTTGCACATGCGGCTCTTCACAAGCTGGTGGAACTTTACGAAGAACGCCAAGCTGACCCGAATCACCCCGCACCTCACACGGTGGTTGTGATGCGTGATCCGAAGGATGTTCCGCCATCAACTCTGCGCGGGGCCTCGGCAACCGTCGAAGAGGCGTTTCCAGCCGAGCGTTTCCCCTCGCTCTATCCGGCGATCACCGAGCCTGATTTCTTTAGCGGTGTCGACCTGGTCATTCCCACGTCCGGTTCGTCCGCAGGCACACCTCATCTTGTGGGCTTGTCGATCGATGCGTTGATCGCGTCCGCGCGTGCAACGCACGAAGCCCTTTCCGGGCCGGGAAAATGGATTCTAGCATTGCCGGCCCACCACATTGCCGGAGCGATGGTTTTGCTTCGCACGGCCGTTGCCGAAACGAATCCGCAAATCGTTGATACGTCTGCGGGCTTCGATCCGCGAGCGCTTCTTCCTGCGATCGCTGGGGCTACGGCCGAGGACGGAGTTCCTGGTTATCTGTCGTTGGTTCCGACTCAGTTGGCCTCGTGCTTGGCTGACGATCAAGTGATCGAGGCTCTTTCAGGGCTTTCTGCGATTTTGGTTGGTGGCGCGCACACGCGTTCGGATCTGCTGGATGTGGCACGAGGCCGTGGTCTGAATATCGTCACGACGTATGGGATGACGGAAACGTGCGGAGGGTGCATCTATAACGGGGTGCCTCAGCCCGGTGTTGAGGTGCGAACTGTTGAGCATGATTCTCAGGCGCGGATCGCTCTTTCAGGCCCGATGCTGATGACTCGTTATGTGGACGGGGATTCCCCTCTTTTTGTTGAAGGAGGCACAACCTGGATGCTGACGGGCGATATCGGTGTGATCACGAGTGAGTCAACCGTGAAAATTCAGGGGCGCGCGGATGATGTCATTGTTTCCGGTGGTCTTTCTGTTGCTCCTGCCCCGGTCTTAGAAGCTGTTCTATCTTGCGATGAGGTAGCTGACGCATGGGTGACGTCGACTCCTGACGATAAGTGGGGCGAGTTAATCACGACGCTGGTTGTCCCGAAGAATCCTATTTCATCTGCGGACGAAGTCGATCAGTTTGCTCGGCATCTGCGTTCTGACGTGGGCGAGGTCTTGGGGCGCGTGTACGCTCCTCGCCGTGTTGTTGTGACCGGTGTTCTCCCCTACCTGTCGGAGATGAAGATCGATCGCATGGCGGCCACGAAACTGTTGAAGGATGCTGAAGACACGGTCTTTGACTGGCGTCGTTAAGGCGCGCTTCTTGGCTTTTGTGCCTGACATGCAACCGAAGCAGAATGCTGTTTTCATCTTAGACAGCGTATTCTCGTGAAGCACGCTTGCGACAAACGCTCGTGAGCCCGTCACTTTTTCAGACAATGGAAAGCAGGTACTGCCACTCATGGCAACGTTGAACGACTGGATCGAAGGGGCGCGTCTTCGCACTCTGCCTGCTGCTATTGCTCCCGTGATGGTCGGTACCGCGTCAGCAATCCACATGGGTGCCGTTGCGCCAGTGCGCGCCGTTCTTGCTCTTGTCGTTGCCTTGGCGTTGCAGATCGGCGCAAACTATTCGAATGATTATTCGGACGGTATTCGAGGCACCGACGATTTCCGCCTGGGGCCTGCGCGCCTTACGGGTGGAAAGTTGACCGCTCCGAAGAATGTCCTGATTGCCGCGCTCACTTGTTTCGGGATTGCTGGTGTGGCCGGCTTAGCCCTGCTTGCTTTGTCTGGCGCATGGATTCTTCTGATCCCGGGCATTTTGGCCGTGCTTGCCACATGGTTCTACACGGGTGGCCGCACTCCCTACGGCTACATGGGGATCGGCTTGTCCGAGCTGTTCGTTTTCCTTTTCTTCGGTTTGATGGCGTGCGTGGGCACCACGTGGACTCAGATCCCTCAGGCACCGGGCTGGCTTTGGATGCTCGCATCCACGCTGGGTTTCCTGTCAGTCGCACTGCTGATGGCGAATAACATCCGCGATATTCCAACGGATCGCAAATCCGGTAAACGCACTCTTGCTGTTCGCCTGGGTGATACAACGTCGCGCAATATATTCACCGCCTGCTTTACTCTGTCCGTGATGAGCCTTGCAGTATTGCTGTTCACCCTCACCTATTCGTGGCCACTGATTCTTGTTGCCCTCATCATCACCGGATTCATGACTGCTCTCGCAGTTCTCCCGATCGTGCGTGGAGAAACTGGCGCCCGTTTGATTCCTGTTTTGCGCAACACCGGCCTGTACACGCTCGCCTGGGCGATCGAGGTCAGCGCTTTCCTGCTCCTCGCCTGATCCCCTAGCCGCTCAGCTCGGACTTTCAGCCTGAGCCTCGTACACGATGGCGAGATTGAGCACCCCGCGCATTTCGCTCGCATCCGTTGACCGCGAAGCCCTCCCCGCGAAGCCCTCGCTGCGACGCTTCAACGCTCCTTGGATAGACTGGCGCAATGGTACGCATTCTTGGCATCGTCATTTGGGCCACGGTCACGATTTACGCGATCACGGATTGGCTTCGCACGCCCGAAGATCAAGTGCCGGCGAAGTTGCCAAAGAACATCTGGCTACTGCTGATAATCTTGACGATCCCGTCGTTGTCGATCGGGTCGATCGCGTGGATCGCCTTGCGTTTCGTCGCCAAAGCGGAAGCCGGCGAGGCTCCCATCAGCTTCTCCGTCACCCGCCTCCCCTCGGAGAAACAAACGCCCGCACCCCTTGCTCCCGATGACGATCCGGAGTTTCTTTTCCGGCTCGAGCGCGACATTCAACGCCAACGCAAGAAGGCCAGCAAGGAAAGCGCGAACGCGTCTAACGATTCCGCTCCCGATTCACCATCCGCATTCGAAGAGGGCTCGGGCGCGTCAGATACGTCCGCGAACCATGACGACGAGACCACAAACCGCAACGACCCCCAGGCTTGATCGGGTCGGCGCGATAAAGACTCAGCGTTTGAGGGCCGCTTCGGAATCCCCGGGAGTCATATCGTGTGCGTGAACAAGCAAGTCAGCGCTTGGCTCAACGTAGTCAATATCGACCAGTGTGCCGTCATCGAAAATAAACGTCGTGATCGACGCTAGGGAACAGTGCCTCGACCATGGGGCGTGTGCCAGCATCTGCTTGCGAGCAAAACGCGTGAGCAACGTAATCGGACTCTGGTGCGAAACAACAAGGGCCTCGTGACCATAGGCACGTTTCAACGCGCCTGACAGTGCGGCACTCATGCGCGACGCAATCTGCACATACGGTTCGCCCCACGATGGCTCAAATGGATTGCGATAGTACTTCAGCACATTCGGCTTGATCAACACCCTGCGGTCAGCATTCACCGGCTGGCCTTCGAAGATATTTCCAGCTTCGATCAGGCGAAGATCCGAGTGAATAGGAAGCTCGTAGGCGCGAGCAGTCGGGGTCGCGGTCTGCTGCGCACGAAGAAGAGGCGACGCAATGACGGCCGTGATATCCGCGTCGGTTTCTTTCAGATAGTCGGCTCCACGCTGAGCCATCTGATGTCCGAGCTCCGTCAAACCAAAACCGGGAAGACGCCCATAGAGCAGGCCGTCTGGATTATCGACTTCGCCGTGGCGCATCACGTGGATCTTCGTTGTCGTCATGGGGTAAGTCTGACACGAATCATGTGAGTGTGCGCAAAGCGGGCTCCGACCAAAGCGGGCTCCGACAGATAAAAGCGAAGGCCCGACCGAATCGGCCGGGCCTTGAAGCTCACTTCTTGTTGCGACGCTGGTGACGCGTCTTGCGCAGCAGCTTGCGGTGCTTCTTCTTTGCCATACGCTTGCGGCGCTTCTTGATGACGGAGCCCATGGGGTTCCTCCCTCTTGTTGAAACTAGCTCGCGGCAGAGGTTCCTACCGCCTGACGAATCATGCCCATTACAGGCATAGCGTTGCTATCTTACCCGTTAATGGCACTACTCACCGAAATGGAAGTCTCGGTGTGATCAGCAAGACCCGATTCGATGATCTGGCCAAGAGCTGCTTCCGGCACGCGGAAGCTCTTGCCGACGCGGATCGCAGGCAGGTCGCCAGAATGAATCAAACGGTAGACGGTCATTTTTGAGACGCGCATAATTTCCGCCACTTCAGCGACCGTTAGAAAACGGGGGGCGGAATGCGACACCATGAGAACTCCCAAAAATATCTTCGTGAGGCAGCCAGTGGCGCCGGTCCTTTTGCGCGCGTAGCCTCAGGGTCAATACTAATGCCTAAAGACAGGTTGTGGATAATTCTGGAAGAATGCGTTCAGATATCTTTACTTCGCAGTCGCGCGCCGGCGAAAACCAAGAGTTTCTTTGGTGATAGTGGGGTGGTAGCGTGGCAAGGAATCATGGAATGCCAAGCGATAGGGGGCGAGTGTTGTGTCGATAAGGCGAAAGCATTCCGCATCGTCTGAACGCTCGTCGCACTCCGATGACTTCGCTGCTACCCCTCTTGTGCAATACGCAGACCAGTCCCTGGCGACACACTCAGCGTCCACGCGCCCCTTGGCTCACGAAAAAGAAACCACTCGGATGGATAAGTTCCGTGCGTGGTTTGTTTCTCAGGCCCGCTATTCGCCGGCGCGTCTGGCTCTGGGCATTTTCGCTCTGATCATTGCGGTCATCACGGGGCTTCTCTGCTTACCTTTTGCGTCCGTGTCAACGCGTTCGGCATCGTTCGTTGACATTCTTTTCACCGCGGTTTCTGCCGTGTGTGTGACAGGTTTAACGACCGTTGATACAGCCACCCATTGGACAGTGTTCGGTCAGGTCGTCATTGCAATGGGCATCATGATCGGTGGCTTGGGCGTGATGACCCTGGCGTCGATCCTCGGTTTTGCCGTTTCACGTCACCTGGGTTTGACGCAAAGAATGCTGGCCGCCCAGGAAACAAAGTCCGACGGCCTCGGCCAAATCACGGGGCTGTTGAAGGCTGTTATCGCAACCTCACTTGTGGGCGAGTTGCTTCTTTTCCTGGTTTTCCTGCCACGTTTCCTGACCATGGGTGAAGGCGTTCTTCACTCGCTATGGGAAGCGCTTTTCATGGCGATCTCAGTGTTCAATAACGCGGGATTCGTGATTCTAGTTGGTGGGCTTGCTCCCCACGTTTCCGACTGGTGGATGCTGGCTCCGATTGCTTTAGGTACCTTCACCGGCGCCATTGGTTTCCCCGTCATCCAGGATCTTGCTCACCGTTGGCGCACCCCGCAAAAGTGGGCGCTCCACACGAAGCTGACCCTGTCGGTCTACGTGTCCTTGATCTTCATTGGCGCTGTCCTTTTCGCATTGACGGAGTGGACAAACCCGGAGACGCTGGGAGCCTTGCCTGTTCCCAGTCGTATCTTGAATGCGTTGTTATCCGGTGTGAATACACGTTCCTCGGGATTATCCGCGGTTGACGTTGGGGTGATGCGCCCGCAGACGCACTTCGTTCAAGACATCTTGATGATGATCGGTGGTGGCAGCGCATCGACGGCCGGTGGCGTGAAGGTGACGACTTTCGCCATCTTGGTACTCGCCGTTATCGCCGAGGCTCGAGGTGATCAGGACATCGAAACCTTTGGCCGTCGCATTGCTCCGTCGGTTGTCCGCCTTGCTGTTGCCGTCTCGCTGTTGGGGCTGGCAATGGTGGCCGTTTCCGTTGTTATTTTGCTGAGCCTGACAAACTATTCGCTGGACACGATTCTGTTCGAAACAATTTCTGCCTTCGCAACAGTTGGCTTGTCGACAGGCATTACGGCGACTTTGCCTCCACTAGCGAAGTATGTCTTGATTGCCCTGATGTTTGCCGGCCGAACGGGTTCGATGACGGTTGCTGCAGCTCTGGCTCTTCGTGAGCGTTCTCGCGTGATCCGCATGCCCGAGGAACGCCCAATTATCGGCTAACGTTGTGCATGATCGGCCACCGGGGAAAAGAGGGCCGCGAAGGTGTGGCCGGCCTCGTCGCTTGGTGCGAACGGCCACCTCTCTGCCCGCCCACGCCGCGGCCTCCCTGCCCCATACCCATTGGAAACAAAAACAGGGCATAATTGCGCCATGGCATCAGATGACATCAAGGACCTTTCGTCCGGCACCCTGGCTATCGGATTGGGTCGTTTCGGGTCGGCAGTTGCGGTCACACTCGACAAGCTGGGATACGAGATCCTGGCAGTGGAAAAGAACCCCGCTCGCGTTCAGGCGTTCGCCGGCAGGTTCCCACTGGTGGAGGCCGACGCAACGAGTATCGAGGCTCTTGAACAGCTAGGTGCTCGCGATTTCCGCGCTGCCGTGGTTGGCGTCGGCTCGTCCTTGGAAGCGTCCGTGCTCATCACAGCAAACTTGGTTGACATGGGGATGCCGTCGATTTGGGCGAAGGCAACCTCGCGTGAACACGGTCGAATCCTGCGTCGTATTGGCGCTCATCACGTCATCTATCCCGAGTTTGATGCCGGCCAGCGCACGGCTCACCTCGTTGGTGGTCGCATGATCGACTACATCGAGATGGAGAAGGACGGCTTCGCGATTATGAAGTTGCGTCCACCAAAGGAAGTGCACGGTTTTACGTTGGCCGATCTGGATCTACGAGGCCGGTATGGCGTGAATATGCTCGGCTTACTCAGGCCGGGAATGCCGTTCGAGTACGCCGATGCAACGACCCGTATTAATCCCGAAGACGTCATCATCGTATCGGGCGATGCGCGCCTTCTGGAGTACTTCGCGAACCGTCCATAAAGTCGCATCACTTCAGCGGGTTGCACCACGTCATGTGGAATTGCAATCGGGTTTCTACACGGTGGGCTGTAGCGTTGTCCTATGGCTAAGGAAAAGATCAGCTACCGATGCACCGACTGCGGGTGGACTTCACCCAAATGGGTCGGCCAGTGTCGCGAGTGCCAGGCGTGGGGAACAGTGGAAGAGGCCAGCGCGGGTGGCGCCATCGCTGGTGTTGCCACGCCGGTTACACCCAGGGTTCTTGCCCGACCTATTGCTGACGTTGATTCTGCTCAAGCCCAGTCTCGTCCAACAGGGGTGGGGGAAGTCGACCGCGTCTTGGGTGGGGGCATTGTTCCCGGTGCGGTGATCCTTCTTGCCGGGGAACCGGGCGTTGGTAAATCAACACTTCTTTTAGACGTTGCCGCACGCGCCGCGCGGGATTCAGGGAAAAAGGGGCCGGTTCTTTACATCACGGGTGAAGAATCATCGTCGCAGGTGAAGGCTCGCGCAGAACGCATTGGAGCGATTCACAATGATCTTCTGCTCGCCGACGACAATTCTCTGCCGACCATTTTGGGGCACGTGGATGCGACTTCTCCTTCGCTTCTGGTGGTTGATTCGGTTCAGACAATTCAGTCTCCACAGGTTGATGGTGGCGCGGGTGGTGTCGCGCAGGTACGCGCTGTTGCCGCTGGGCTGATTCGCTTGGCTAAGGAACGAAACCTGCCGATTCTTCTGGTTGGTCACGTAACAAAAGACGGCGGGATCGCCGGCCCTCGCGTCCTTGAGCACCTTGTGGATGTGGTGTGTCAGTTTGAGGGCGAACGCCATTCACGCCTACGCCTATTGCGGGCAGTCAAGAACCGCTACGGACCAACTGACGAGGTCGGTTGTTTTGAACTGATCGATTCTGGGATCCGCGCTCTGCCGGATCCTTCCGGATTGTTCTTGTCACAGACGTCGCGTGATGTCCCAGGATCGTGCGCGACCGTGTCGCTTGAAGGCCGACGCCCCATGCCGATCGAGATTCAAGCTCTTCTTGCCCCCAGCGCGGGCGGATCTCCCCGGCGCACAACATCGGGCGTCGACCATTCGCGTGTTTCGATGATCTTGGCGGTGGCACAATCGCGATTGGGGCTCGATTCGTCTTCCTTAGACGTGTATGTCTCAACCGTTGGTGGAGCCAAGACAACTGAGCCCGCCATTGACCTTGCTACCGCCATTGCGATCATCTCGGCTTTTAAGGGCACTCCCCCACGGGAGTCACTCGTTGCGATGGGTGAAATCGGTTTAACCGGAGAAATCCGAGCATGCACCGGACTTGGGCGTCGCCTCACGGAAGCCGCTCGTCTGGGGTTCACAACGGCGATCATTCCCGCACAGGGAAGCGAAGATTTGCCACCAATCGAGGGAATGACCGTGTTCACCGTCTCTGATCTTTCAACAGCCATTCGTGTTGGTCTCCCGTAAAATTTCAATAGATGCTCGATAAAGGAAGGCCCGAGCGATGACCGACGATTCCGTAACTCTCCGTGAAGCCCTGCAGGCTGTTGCTCCAGGCACAGACCTCCGCGAGGGACTTGAACGCATTAAGCGTTCGCACACAGGGGCGTTGATCGTGCTCGGATACACGCCTGAAATTGAAGCCATGTGTTCGGGCGGCTTCGATCTCGATATTCCTTTCAGCGCCTCGCGTCTTCGCGAACTCTGCAAGATGGACGGCGCTGTCATCTTGGACAAAAACAACTGGCAGATCCGAAAGGCGAACGTCCAGCTACTTCCAGACCCGTCGATTCCGACGGAAGAATCCGGTATGCGCCACCGCACGGCTCAGCGTACCGCCCGCCAAACACACTTGCCTGTCCTGTCACTCTCGGCGTCGATGCGCATGATTTCCATCTACGTTGGACCTCATCACCACTTGGTTGAAGAGCCTGAATCTCTGCTGGCACGCGCAAACCTGGCCGTCGACACATTGGACCGCTACTCGCAGCGTCTTGACGAGGTCCTCCAGACTCTGACCGTTCTTGAGATGCGCGATTCTGCGACCGTTCGTGATGTCGCAACCGTTATGCAGCGCATGGAAATGATCCGCAGGATCACATCCGAAATTAATGGTTATCTTGAAGAACTCGGTTCGGAAGGTCGACTACTTGCGCTGCAGCTTGATGATCTGATCCGAGGCTCCGCATCCGAACGTGCGCTGGTGATGCGCGATTACATTCGCGATCAAGCAAATGTTGCTTCGGTCGAAAAGCATCTGTCGGATATGCCCAGTGAAAAGCTCGTCGACCTGGCAGTAATCGCTAACGTTCTTGGCCTGTCCGTCTTTGAGGTCGCTGACCTCGACCGTGAGATCCAACCTCGTGGTATTCGTTCGCTGTCGTTGGTTCCGCATCTTCCGTGGAGCGTCATCAAAGAACTGACCACCCACTGGGATTCATTCGCATCTCTACGTGGAGCTTCCGTGGACGAACTCCAGAGCATCGAAGGAATCGGCCCCTACCGCGCACGCTTGATTCGCGACAGTTTGGAACACCAAGCCCAGGTTGCCGCAAACGGAATTGTCGGCTGGTAATTCTTCGAATTGAGCACTACTCCAAACTGCATAAGCCCTCTGGCGAAGTAACTGTTGAACCGACAGACTTTTCACCTTCAGTTCATTCTGCGAGGTTTTCTCAGGCTCGACGATCCTGCTGAGCCCTACGCAGCAGGATCCGGTTCGGGGGCAATCACAACAAACGCACTCTTATCCGTTACCGAGCGAGCTCCCACATACAGCTGAGCGTTATAGGTTCCCGCAGCGGCAACCGGTGCCGAACTGGTTTCTTCCCCCTCAGCAAGCTCAACGCATCCGCCTAAGTGATGACGCCCATCCCACGTGATACTGGTAGCCCATTCAAGGTCAGGGGCCAATACCAGCTTCGTCGCCGTCTCATCGAACGCAGAACACTGCGCTGAATCATAAATCAGCTGGTCACCACTGGTGATCTTGAGTGAAACCTGCCCGAAGGTTGTCCAGCAGGAAATATTTCCCTCATTTTTCACGATAACACTGACTTCCTCGCCAGCGCCCTCGTTCGTATCCGTCGTCGATGCCTGATACTTAATCGCGGCCGAAGTACAGCGAGGGATCGTCACCGAATCATCGGCAGCAATAATCCCATCCTTGGTGACCTTATCGGTTGAGCGAAGACGAATCTCACCATCACCAGATTGCACCGTCTCTTCGGTGTATACCGAAATCGACTGAGGTCCTTCCACCTGCTTCTTCGTTGCATCCGTTGCCATCATGACGAGCGAATAGATGCCCCACCCAAGCAGAGCAATAATCAGAAGAAGACCCGTGCCCGTGATGATACGTCGCGGCCAGAGATTCACTTTTTTCACGCGCTTCTTCGCAGGCTGAGGCCGAGGTGCTGTGGAAGATGAGCCCATCGCCGAATTCCTCCTTATGAAGTAAAAGCAGGCAAAAACGTGTGGTTCGTCGAATCAGGCGGGGCTGACATTCGGGCTGTGATGCTCCGGATCATCGTCAGCATCGATGACGCACCAGCGTTCAACGATAACCGCACACACGCACCAAATGATTCCCGCAACGGCGCTCAACCCAGAAATCACAGCATTGGCAACCATTGCTGGAGCCCCAATACGTGCCATCGAAATGAGCATGAGAGCGATAAGCGTACCCGTGACGATTGATGAAACATACGCGCTGGCGCGGGCTGCCACGGCGATACGCAACGCATTGAGCGCGTTCACCCAGGTTTTACGGTGAGCAAGATAGCGCTTCACATGAATACCCGACCAGATCAGCATGAGCGCAAGGAAAAGTTCAAGCACCATGATCATCGGAGTGACTTCAAGTGGAGTGCCACCCATGATGACAACACCCATTCCGATCACGCCCACCAAGAGCAACGCAATGATTGCGTACCCAATCAGACGAGGTAACGAAACGGGTTTCATTCACTCACCCTGATCTTTAGTCAGTGGAATGTGTCCAGTTGAAGAGGGACGAACCACAAGCTTGCGGATGATCGATGTCTTCGTTACTTCAGAGTCATCGATCGGACCGCGAAGCGCATCTGCCGGTAGCTGAGGATCAACGATTGAACGTCGCTGAACGGCCCCAGATGACGAAAGAGCATCGACGGGGCTTGGTTCGTCAACAATACGTACCTCACGATGAGCGAAATCCCAACTCGGAAGAGCACGTGACGTCGGCCGAACCTCACCCTTGCGAGCGTTTTCAGGCACACGATCTTCGGTCGGGTTCAGTTCTTGGGCTTCGTCACGCGGGAACAGTGGGAACCACTTCAGTGAGCGTCCAAACCCCTGCAGACGATGGGAAGACGTCGACTTGGAAACAGGTTCTGACTCCCGGCCAGCCTCTTCACCCGCTGATGTTTCTTCGTCGTCATGAACGTCTGCATCAGCATCCGCAACAGATTCTTCCTGCGCATCCACGTTAGGAGGAATAGAAGCCTCGTCGCTCATCTCGACGGGCGATTCCGATTCTGTTTCGTTCCCTTCGACCAAGTTGTCCTGATCAAGCATCACCGGATTATCAACGTCCAGCTCAGGCACCTCGACGATATCGCCAGATTCTTCCTGGTACTGAGTGTCAGCTTCGTCCTGCTCAGCAACGGTTTCTAAGGCCTCGTCGGCCCGGCTCAGCGACCACTTGGCCCACAACGCGTTCCAGAGTTTGTCATCTGCTCCCTTATCCGGTTGCAGATTCACGCGAGAGATAGCCGGCATACGGTCAAGACGAGTCTCTTCACCTTCAAGAGTCGGAGGAGCAGCTAACGCGACCGACAGATCCGACAGATCCAAGTCATACAAGCTCGGAACACGTGGCGTCTGAGACTCAGCATCAACGCCAACAGCAGAGTCCTGCCGAAGCTCAGACTCCGATTCAGGCATCGCGTCAGCCGAACGTGTCTCTTCGAGATCCACAATCGAAGAGACACGAGCAGACGAAGTAGCATTCAGACACTCATCCGACTCAGCGATCACGGACGCTGGGTCCATCAGCCAATCTTCAACCGCGTCAATGATGCCATCTTTGTCCGAGGCATCGTTGAAAAGCTTTTCAACTTCCACCCCATCAAGCTGGGCCGAAGAATCAGCCATCAGCCAAGGAGCGAGAACAAAAGCACGAGAATGCGCGCGAATATGCGGAAGAACAAGCACGCCATCGTCGTATGAAATACCCGCGTAATCGACAATGTCAATGTCCAGCGTGCGCGCACCCCAGTGCTCGCTACGTTCGCGCCCAGCTGCGTCCTCAAGTTCGTGGGCAACGTCGAGGACCTCGCGCGGGGTCAAATCTGTATCAACCAGTACGACAGCATTCCAGTAGTCACTCTGCGGCTCCTGGTTCTCGTTCAAAACAGGAAGTGTGCGTAGGATCGGCGATACGTTCACAACGTCGAAACGCGCATCATCAATCAACGCTTCGATTGCCGAAGCGAAGGTTGACGGCACGTCACCAATATTTCCGCCCAATGCCAAGACCACTCGGACGGGCGATGCCGGACAATCCTCACCCTGATCGGCTACCTCGTCTACCTCGGAATCAAGGGCAAGGACAGGAACCAAAGCCGAAGGTCGCGGCGAAGAAGAATCCGTGTCCACGACAGACGCCGATTCGCTCAGGTTCGCGAGCCGATCATCATCGGCCATATCACCGCCAGTAGCGACTGAGCCGGGGTGGCCGGCCTCGTCGATAAAGGAACGATCCCGGGCAGAATCTGACACGCCAGCTGACGCGGACACATCAGGAGACGAAGATGCAGATGACGGCACAGCAAGCGGAACCTGCCCGCGACGAACCGTCACCGACACATCCACAAATGGCTGTTCAAGCGGGGCCTGGGGCTTGTGAACCGTCACTTCAACGCCGAGGACGTGAGCCAAGCGCAAAAGACGCCTCGCAATCGCATTGCCGAGGGTCTCGATCAGCTTCACGGAGGGACCTGAAACAATCGACGTGATTTCATCCGCGACCAGCGCATACGACACAGTGTCGGCGATATCATCTGACGATGAGGAAGCGGACGTATCCACCCACAGGGCACAGTCGACGATAAACGGCTGGGGCGCGTCATGCTCGAAGTCAAATACACCGTGAGCAGCCTCAACGTGCAGACCACGCAAAGTGATGACGTCAAGCGGCGAGCTCATCGCGTTTCCTCATTTCCTTCACGCATCATGGCAACATTCAAGCCAACGTTGTGAACGCGAACCGCCCACACACTGTTACGCATGCACGTCACACTGATCCGACCAGTTTCTTCGTCCATGTCCCGCCCAGTCGCTTTGATGAAACGCTTACGGGACGCGCCGATAAGAATAGGGTAGCCCAGTGCGGTCAGTTCCCCTAGAGAACGCACAATCTGCCAGCATTGTTCGTTCGTCAGCGAGAATCCGAGACCGGGATCAATGACAATTGCATCGCCACTCACGCCGGCATCCAGAGCCAGATCAACCTGGTGCATCAGACGCTCCGACAGTGTTGCCATCAAGTCGGAGCCGTAGTCGAAGTGTTCACCAGGCATTCCGGGAAGCGCACGATAGTGCTGAAGAATGAAACCTGCCTTCGTATCCGCAACAACCGAGAGCATCTGCGGATCCCAGCCACCACCGGACACATCGTTAATGATCAGCGCCCCAGCTTCCATGGCACGCACCGCGCTCACAGCGTGCAACGTATCAACCGAGCAAACGATCCCATCTTCAGCCAGCGATGAAACGACGGGACCAATGCGTTTCCACTCTTCGTCCGTATCGATCCGCGTTGACCCGGGAGCGGTGGACTCGCCACCAATGTCGACCAGCGTAGCCCCTTCGGCGATCATCTGGTGCGCATGTTCGATCGCGGCATCCACGTGCGCCCATTTCCCGCCGTCTGAAAAAGAGTCGGGAGTGACGTTGAGGATGCCCATGACCAGCGTGTTTTCGCCCCCAAGCGTACGGCCATCAGGCAGAAGCGGACCGCGGAGATTCACGAACGATCACCTCCAAGGACGAGAGCCATCATCTCAGCGCGTGTCGTTCCGTCATTCATGATTCCGCGCAGTGCACTGGTAACAGTGGAAGACCCGGGCTTCGTGATGCCACGCATGGACATGCACATATGCTCTGCTTCCATAACGACGATGACTCCCTGGGGGCAAAGGACCTCGTCGATGGCGTCCGCGATCTGCGCGGTCAGGCGTTCTTGAACCTGAGGGCGACGCGCGTAGCCTTCGACGACACGTGCGAGCTTCGACAGGCCAGTGACCTTGCCACCGCACGGAATATAACCGACGTGTGCACGACCGTAGAAGGGGAGCAGGTGGTGTTCGCAGATAGAGTGGAAGGTGATGTCGCGGACTAGGACAAGTTCGTCCGTTCCCGCCTCAAACTGAGTACGCAGGTAGTCGCGCGGATCTTCTTCCAAGCCAGAGAGCATTTCACGCCATGCGCGCGCCATCCGTTCAGGAGTACCTGCCATACCTTCGCGCGTCGGGTCCTCGCCGATCGCAATCAGCAGGTCGCGCGACGCTTTTTCCACGCCGGCCGCGTCGTACGCCATCAGTTCTCCCCTGCTTGGCTTTCGTTCGTGGACGAGGCCGGGGCCTCTTCAACACGGTCAGCTTGCTGGGCCGGCGCAGTGGGAGTCTGAGCCGAGGGAATACCCACGGGGTTACCCAAGCGAGCACCTTCAATAGCGGCATCCGCGCCGTAGTTCCAAACGGGGCGCTCATCCTGCTTAACGACATCCTTGAAGATTTCAGCAAGCTGAGCTTCATCCAGGGTCTCTTCGTCCAGTAGGCGCTGGGCAAGGGTGTCCAAGACATCGCGGTTCTTGGTCAGAATCTCCCATGCTTCGCGCATAGCGCCATCCAAGAGTAGGCGAACTTCATCGTCGATGATGCCAGCCATCTCGTTAGAGTAGGGGCGAGCTTCAGAGCCACCGCCGTGACCGAAAGCTTCGGTGTCGGTGGTGCCAAGCTTGACCAGACCCACGCGCTCAGACATACCGTAATCAGTGATCATGGCGCGTGCGGTCTTGGTGGCCTGCTGGATGTCGTTTGCCGGGCCCGTCGACGGATCGCGGAAGATGAGTTCTTCGGCTACGCGACCACCCATTGCGTACACCAGTTCATCGAGGAGCTGGTTGCGCGTGTGGTTGAAGCGGTCTTCGGTCGGCATGACCATGGTGTAGCCGAGCGCGCGACCACGCGGCAGGATCGTCACTTTCGTGACTGGGTCGGTATAGCGCAACGCTGCGGCGCAGAGTGCGTGACCACCCTCGTGGTAGGCGGTAACAGCCTTGTCATGGTCATTCATCACGCGGGTGCGCTTCTGCGGGCCGGCAATCACGCGATCGATTGCTTCGTCAATCGCACGATTGTCGATCAGGTCCGCGTTCGAGCGCGCTGTCAGCAGGGCTGCTTCGTTCAGAACGTTGGCCAAGTCAGCGCCGGTGAAACCAGGGGTGCGCTTCGCGATCTGGCGCAGATCAACGTCGTTGGTCATGGGCTTGCCACCAGCGTGGACCTTCAGGATGGCTTCGCGGCCCTTCAAGTCGGGAGCTTCAACAGCGATCTGACGGTCAAAACGACCCGGGCGAAGAAGAGCCGGATCCAGAATGTCAGGGCGGTTCGTTGCAGCGATCATGATGATGTTCGCACGCTCGTCGAAGCCGTCCATTTCAACCAGCAACTGGTTCAGAGTCTGTTCACGTTCGTCGTTGCCACCGCCAATGCCGGAGCCACGGTGGCGACCAACTGCGTCGATTTCGTCGACGAAGATGATCGCGGGAGCCGCCTTCTTGGCGCGCTCGAACAGGTCGCGAACACGAGATGCACCGACGCCGACGTAGAGTTCCATGAACTCCGAACCGGAGATTGAGAAGAACGGGGCGTGCGCTTCACCTGCGACCGCCTTGGCCAGCAGGGTCTTGCCGGTTCCGGGAGGACCGTAGAGCAGAACACCACGCGGGATGCGTGCACCAACCTTGTGGAACTTGTCAGGCGAAGCCAAGAATTCGCGGATTTCTTCGAGTTCTTCGACGGCCTCGTCTTCTCCGGCAACGTCAGCAAAAGAGATGTCGGGGCGTTCCTGGTTAAATTCCTTTGCCTTGGATTGGGCGAATCCGCCCATCATCCGCGAGCCGGACAATCTGGACATCAAGAACCAGAAGGCGAGCATCAGGATCAGGATGGGGATGACCATCTGTAGGACGGCAGAAATGGCTGACCCCTGGGGACGAATGGCGTTCCATCCCTTTACGGGGGCCTTTTCAGTGACCGTGGTAAGAATCTCTTCGGTCTGGGTGTACGAGTACGTGAAGTAGACGTTCTTACCCAGATTGCGAGTCCTATCCCCCAGGCCGGTGGCCTCGTGTGTGTAGTCCTGCGTCAGCGTCAGGTTGACCTGCTGGGTGCCCTCGTTCAGGACAACGCGTGACACGGTTTCACCCTTGAGGATTTCGAGGCCCTCGGACGTGTCAACTGCGCGCGGTTGGAAGTACTGCCAGAGGAACCATCCACCGATCATGAAAATCATGAAAGGGACGATGATTCCAGTCCAGCGAACTCGCTTCTTCTTTGCCTTTTCAGCCACAAGTTTCCTTTGAAGTAATGCGATAGATCAGTGTGAGTACACGGACGGCTTGAGCGTTCCAACGAACGGCAGATTCCTGTACTTTTCGGCGTAGTCGAGGCCGTATCCGACGACGAATTCATCAGGAATGTCGAAACCGACGTAGGAAACTTCCACGTCAACCTTCATTGCTTCCGGCTTGCGCAGGGCGGTGGCGATCTTCACACTCTTCGCGCCACGCGATTCAAGGTTGGTCTTCAACCACGCAAGGGTCAGGCCGGAGTCGATGATGTCTTCAACGATCAACACGTCGCGACCATTCACATCGTGGTCTAGGTCCTTCAGGATCCGGACAACACCCGACGACTTAGTACCACTGCCATACGAGGACACGGCCATCCAGTCCATTTCCAGCGGAGTGTGCAGTTTGCGTGACAGGTCAGCCATCACCATGACAGCGCCACGAAGGACACCAACCATGAGGATTTCTTTGCCTTGATAATCCGCGTCAATTTGCGCGGCCATTTCGCTCAGGCGCTGGTCAAGCTGCTCTGCCGTGACCAGAATTTCCTGCAGGTCGTCGCCCATATCCTGTGCGTCCACGTCATCTTCTTTCCGTGAATGCGCCCCCAATTCGAGAAGCGCCCTACCATCAAGATTGCCACATGTGCCCGCCTGACGCGATCCATCACGTTCTTTGTCACCTTAGGGCGAACGTGCCACTGAGGTTCGACGCTAGTGAGTGCGAAGAAATGGGACGAGGCTGGCCCCATTTTCTTTATCTTTTAGCCGAAAAATGGCCAGTGAGGGCACCTCAATTTCCTTCTGACCGTGCCAATTCACGACAAGGTTGTCGACGCGATCAATGTGGGTCATAGCGAGCTTTGATTCGTCAGCTCCACATTCGATAAGGAAGCGTCGAATGATGCGGGTTCTGACAGCTTGCGGAAGTGATTTCAAAGGTTCGACTGTAAGAGCCACCGTTTGAGTGTGCGCCTCGGGATACGTGTGGGTGGCCTCGTCGATGGGGGAAAGCGAAACGGGGCGCTCTAGCGTCACTTTCACGCGCGCCCACTCCCTATCAGCCCATTGGTTCAGAGCATCATCGTCACGCGCCACAAGGGTCGCCGTGCGCGCTAGGGCAAGCGCAGGGTCACTACCGAGCGCCTCCCCCAGTATCGGAATCGCACGGTGACGCAGAGCAGATCGGCGAAGAGGAGACCCGTCGGCGGCTTTCCAAGGACCATCGGGATAGTTCGTCGGATCATCAACAAAGCTAACTGCAAGCGCCTGACAGGTAGCGATCGTGTCGGCTCGACGCAGATGTAGCAGGGGACGAATCCACCTGATCCCCTCGCGGTCGGTCGCATCTTGACGCATCGCACGTAGCGAATGTGCTCCCGAGCCTCGTCCCAGGCGCAGGAGAACCGTTTCCGCCTGATCGTCCAATGTATGCCCCAGCAGAATCGGAGCATCGTAGGAACGCGCCACCCGCGCGAGCACCTCACGACGCGCCTCGCGCCCAGCACCTTCAGGACCTCCTTTATCCGCGAGCGCGACCCGCACAACGCGGGAGTCGGCTCCATAGGATCGGGCAAGGTCTCCGACGGTACGTGCCTCGTCAGCTGATTCCGCGCGAACTCCGTGGTCGACAGTCACAGTGACAATGTTGAGTCTCAAGCGGGAGGCACAATCTAGGGCACACAAGGTGAGCGCCAACGAATCGGCGCCACCGGACAAGCCGATGACAACAGCGGAGCCCGGCTGGAATTCCTTCAAACACGCCCAGACGGCACGCGATACTCTGCCGAGTCCGCCACCGGGGTTTGGGCCGATACGCGACGAAAGAGAGGGTGTTTCAGCCAACGCGCATAGTCCACACGTCAGGGTTTGCGCATTCGTGAGCCGAAGGAACGTTCGCTTCGTCTTCAACCAGTCGCGGCAAATGCCCACCGTGGATGATGAATCGAGCAAATTCTTCAATACCGTCACGGCTGGGATTGTCAGGCATATGAGTGTTCTGGTTCTCGTCGGTTGGCTCGCCAACTCCGACGTAGTCAATCAGGGAACGAACAGAGACACGAGGCCCGTGACTGCGCAACCACTCTACCGAGGACAGGTCCTTTGCCGTCAGAGTGTCCATACATGCGTCGACAAGAGCGTCAGCAAGCAGGAGTCGTTCAATGAAAACGTCCAGCCCACCATCCGGTTTCCAGAGGAAGGGAGCGGCGCTCAAGATGACGCCATAGAGACCCGCATGCATATTGACCCACTTACACCATTGGGACTGATCCAAGGAATAGCGGTAGGTGCGTTCCAAAACGTTGGGAGCCAGCAGAACACGCGAGCTGGTTGTCGGATCCCACAGGGCGGTCGCGTGCATTGTGAGCGTGCGGGTAATCCTTGCCCCAGTGACAACATCCATCAGAGATTCGTTGGGCATCGACGTGTCATAGATCCTGGCGACCATTGAGGCGAAGGTATGACGATCAACCACATAGGTCGGCTGATTGACTACACAATCAGCCGCTTCGTCTAGTCCGGTCAACTTGGCAAGCCTGCGATCTGCCCACCCGGTTGCTTTCTTCAGCATCGCAACACACGTATAGGCATTCGACGAGTGAGTCGCCGGGCCAGCATAGGACAAGGCATTCATCACGGACGCCATAGCGGACGCGCCAAAAGGTACCTGCATGCCCCCAAGTCTAAAAGGAAAGTGCTGTCCCGACCTTTTAGTCGGAGAAACGTGCACGGGCGAATAGAGGAAAGGTGGTGCGGGCACACGTCCGGCGTGTCTCAGAGCTACGGCATCACTCCTCAGGGCCACACGGCCTGGCGCGTCAGAGAGCTGCAAGCGCGCCGACGAACTTATCCAACGCGGGACGAGTGTTCGCAGCTGCATCGTCAGGAACGTTCTCCGTGCCGATCACGTAGACCAGCAGTCGCCCGCTGGAGGTCGACACGACGCCAGCGAGGGTCGAAACCGTCGACAGTGAACCAGTCTTGGCCTGTGCGTTTGCCCAGGCGGCAGAGTTGGACATACGACGTGTCATCGTCCCGTCAAGGCCGGACCACGGCAGTGAACGGACCAGGTCAGCCGTGCCACCCGACCCCATAACGGACGATCGGATGACATGTGCCAGCGTGTAGGGGGCTATTCTGTCGTTGCTCGACAGGCCCGAGCAGTCGTCTAGGCGCAGCCCGTCAATAGGATGCCCCGCGTTCGCGACAGTGGTGGCAAGAGTGGCGACCGCTCCTTGGTACGAGGTCTCTTGTCCTGCGGCGGATGCACTCAATCGACAGTATTGGTCGGCAAGCGTGTTGTCAGAGTTGTGAAGCATCCATCTGACCTGTTCAGCGACCGTTGCTGAGTCGATTTCTGCGATCTTCTGCGCCCCTTCGGGGGCAGTGGCAACAGAGCCTAGGGTTGTCGCAATTCCGGCCGAATACAGGGCGTTCGCGAACACCTGCGCGACTTGCGCTTCAGGGTCATCAAAGAAGGAGTAGGCGTCAGGCACTGTCCTGCCAGCATCGATGGCCATCGCCCCAACATGTCCCTCGAACTCACCAACACCCTGAGAAAGCCAGTCTGCGGAATGATCGGGGCCGACAAACGGATCGGCTTGCCAGTAGAGGGTGGTTGCGCTCAACCCAGCTTCGGCCAGCCTCTTCGCGGTTTCGTTTGCCAGATCGACGAGGCCGGCTCGCCCATTGACCTCACTGGCGTTCGAGGGGCCGGCGCCAAGAAGTAGATCCCCATCGGAGGACAGGTAGATGTCTGAGCCTTGAAGCTGAACGCGCGTCTTCAACGTTGAGGAGGGATCAAGGGTATTGAGTGCGGTAAATGCTGTCAGAACTTTTGTGATTGATGCGGGAGTGTGCCCTTGGTTTGCTCCAGCATCCAGCAGAACTGTGCCCGTTTGCGCGTCAAGGACGCTTCCCCATGTCGTGTACTGGCCTTCACTGCCTGCTCGGGTGACAGATGCCCAGGCGGCTGCGACAGCGTCAGGAGATACTTCAGCGCCTTGCGAGAGTGTTGCCGGCGAGAGGGATTGGGGTTGTTCAGCGGGAAATCCAGGAATCGGAGTCGCTTGCACATCTGACGACGTTTGCGCGGCCGACGAGGCACTATCACCAATATCGGCACTGTTGCACGCAGCAAGACCCGCAACTAGGCCTACAGCGCATACAATCACACCAACAGTCCTGTGACGCATGGATCTCCTCGAGGTTAAATACACTGGTTTCAACAGTAGCGTTTCGGGTAGCAGGCAGGCGGTCCGACACCCATAGGGCCGTCTCGATGATGAAGGAGCTCACCATGATGGAATTCGACGTGACCATCGAAATTCCCAAGGGGAATAGAAACAAGTACGAGATCGATCATGAGACCGGGCGTATCCGTCTGGATCGCATGCTCTTCACGTCGACGCGTTATCCGGATGATTACGGTTTTATCGATGACACCCTCGGCGAAGACGGCGACCCGCTTGATGCGCTGGTTCTGCTTGAAGAACCCACGTTCCCCGGTTGTGTGATTCGTTGCCGTGCTCTGGGTATGTTCCGTATGCGCGACGAAAAGGGCGGTGACGACAAGGTTCTGTGTGTCCCCGCATCTGACCAGCGCGCCTCATGGCGTACCGACATCGATGATGTGTCGGAGTTCCACCGCCTTGAAATCCAGCACTTCTTCGAGGTCTACAAGGATCTTGAGCCCGGCAAGAGCGTTGAAGGCGCTCACTGGGTAGGTCGTGAAGACGCCGAAGCTGAAATCCAGCGTTCCTATGATCGCCTCACGGCAGCAGAAGACCACTGACCTTCCCTGAACCTCAAGAGGGGCGGGAATCGAGTTGAACTCGATTCCCGCCCCTCTTTTTGGATGCTCTGAGCTTCCTTTCGATTCCTCGATCAGAATGACCGGTATCAGAAGCGCACGACGTACGGCATGAGCTGATTCCAACCCCAGATTGAGGTGATACGGACACTACTACCCGGAGCCGGTGCTTCGATCATGCTACCGCCACCTAAGTAAATGGCAACATGATAAATTCCGGACTGCGAACCGTTGGTCGACCAGAACAGCAAATCACCGGGTTGAGCGTTATTGAAGGACACTTTGGTTCCGTAGTCGTACTGCGACTTGGAATAGTGAGGAAGATAAACACCTGCTGATGCCCACGCAATCTGAGTGAGACCCGAACAGTCAACACCACCTCGTGACGCCCCACCCCATACGTAGGGGACGCCCAGGTAGCTCTTCGCTGTTGCGATAGCAGTCGATGCGCCACCGGAGCCGGGGTAGCTGACTGGCGGTTCGTATGACGGTTCCGGAGTCCACGACGATGAGCCTGACGCCGCCGCTTCAGCTTGGCGAGCTGCTTCACGTCGCGCAGCTTCCTCGGCCGCTGCACGCGCCGCAGCTTCGGCGGCGGCTGCGCGTTCTGCTTCAAGGGCCGCTTCGCGTTCTTGGATCAGTTCGACCGTGGTGTTCTGCTTGCGGGCGAGCTCAGCAAGGTAACCTTGGCGGGTTGCCTCAGTGGTTTCTTGAAGAGCGAGTGCCTTCTGGGCACTCGCCTGCGCAGCTTCAGTGCGTCGCTGTACTTCAGCCGTTGCTTCAGTTTGTGCAGCAACTGCTTCGTCGGCAGCTTTCTGCATGACGTTGGCGACCTGTTGAAGGGCAGCAACGCGTTGCATCTTTGCGTCAGCTGAAGCGGAGAAAGCTTCGATTGATGCCTGCTTGGTTTCAACAGTGCGCAGACCATCCGCGTTCACGTAGGGGGCAAGGGCATCCATTTCGGATCCGCCATCGCGGTACGCAGTCTGTGCGACTGAGGCAATTTCTTTCTTGCCCGCTTCGAAGTTCGCTTTTGCTTCATCAGCATCAGCTTGCGCTGAGCTGGCAGTGTTCTTGGCTTCTTCGAGAGCTATGTTGGCTGCGTTGAGATCTTCTGCTGCGACCTGGGCGGCCTGAAATGCTTGATCGGCTTCAGTCTTCACTGATGCAAGGCGAACTTCGATCTGAGCCACTGAAAGCTTGGCAGCTTCTTCTTCTGCCTGCGCGCGGGCGATGTCCGCTTCTGAGGGGGCAGCTTGCGCCATTTGTGGGGCGATCAGCGCCATGCTGGCAAGCAGAACCATTGCTCCTACACGGAAGCGGAGACGCTGCGAACGTCTTGACTGGTTGAACACTACTTCACCTGTCGTCGGGAACATATACGAGCATCGTCATCAGACAGTGCACCTGTGGTGAGAGTAGTCACTCTTAACAACAAAAGCAACACCTGCAACTATTTTCACATCTTTCCCATTTACAACATTGACAACATCAGCAACATATTTGGTCATCATCTCGCCCCCGCGTCATACAAGTCCTTGGACTGAACAGAGCGCTTTTTCTCCTCTTAGGCGGACACGTGATCTTACGGATACCTCGCTGACTGCGGGTCAGTCACTTTCAGCACCAGCACTAAAGCGCGCCGAGCAAGTAGCACACCGCTTTGCCTTGCGCCTCAACCGTCACGTTGACAATGCGCTCGCAGCCGCAAAGGTCGGCCTCATCCAGCGCGCACTGACGGGTGATGCGCAATTTTCGACCGAGCCGCACCGTCAAATCCCGTCGCGCGTCTCCGTTTTTGCGCAGTAAGTCCTCAGAATGACGCACACCTTCCCGCCCACCAGGAAGTCCTGCCGGACTTGGCGGAACCTCGTAGGGTTGTCGTATGACTGACGAGGATCTCGAGACACGCACACTTCACACTCGTGAAGCGGCCGCGGACAGTGAGCACCTAGAGGGTCTCGCCGCTTCAGATGGGGAACCCACCTATGACGTGATGAGCCCCTGGGGCGAAGAAGGACCAGCTCCGGTTGGCCAGTGGCGCACCGACATCCTGGGGCCGGCTTATCAGTCACAGACGATCGAACTGATCGCAGATGCCGAGGGCGACAACGTGGCAACGCTGGTGAAGTATCTTCCCCACCGTGACCCAGATGTCAGCGAAAATGCGAAAGCATTCCCGAAGAGCGTCACCCTGTACCTACACGGGCGCAACGACTATTTCTTCCAGACTGAGCTGGCGCAGACGTTCGCCGAAGCAGGTTCCGCTTTCTATGCGCTTGACCTGCGCAAATACGGTCGTTCACTTCGCCCCTGGCAAACGATCGGCTACACGGACAACCTGAATGTCTACGACGAGGAGATTGGCGAAGCACTCGACATCATTGCCGAAGAGAATCCAAATCTGCCCCTGATCCTGTCGGGACATTCAACGGGTGGTTTGATCACAACGCTGTGGGCGCATCGCCACCCTGGCGCGTTCGACGCGTTAGTTTTGAATTCAGCGTGGTTAGAAATGCAAACGCTAGCAAATCTACGGACGACGGTTGCGCCTGTCCTAGAACGGATCGCGCAACGCAACCCTCGCTGGGAAGTTCCCGGTGGCGGTGGCCCCGGCTTCTACGGGCGTTCACTGACTCAAGGCTGGGCAACCTCCGGTCTGACTGTGCCACAAGCGTGCGCAGACAATCCCGACGATCCAGCGGTGAAGGGCTGGGAGTATGCGCTGGCCTGGAAGCGCCCGGAGTCGTATCCGATTCCCGTCGCATGGTTAGACGCAATCTTGGATGGCCACAACACGGTCGAAAACGACGTGCACCTGTCATGCCCGGTTCTGTCCATGATGTCGACCTCGTCGTACACGGGCGAAGAATGGTCAGAACGCATCTTTTCCTCTGACGTTGTCTTGGACGTCGAGGTGATTGCTGAACGCTCAATGAATCTTGCTGATTGCGTGACGATTGCTCGTTTCCCAGGCAAGCACGACCTATTCTTGTCCGACCCGGATGTGCGCGCGAATGTGCGTCAAACGATGAAACGTTGGATCGGAGCGTTCGTCACGCCCGTTGAGTAAACCAACCGGCAACTAGGCCGTGAGCGGTCAGATACGGGTCATCGCCCGTGTTTCCCCATGCCCGAAGAAGCGGGAACGATGCGGTATTCGCGGATCATTTCGCGATTGACCTCTATAAGGGCCTCGGCAAGTGTTGGTCCCGCAAGGTCAGCGATGTAGAGGTTATTCCAGGCGTCAGAAAAGTTGGGAAGAAGCTCTTCAAGCTCATCGACGTCGTTCCACTGTCCAAGCGCGCTTCGAATCATGCCATCGACACCAAGTTGAAGGTCGGACGGCACCTTGAACGTTGGAGGGGCAACAAGGGGAACTGCCTGGCCGATAATCGCTCCAAGAATAGGAAGAGTCGATGCGGTGGCATCTAGGATCGGCACTCCATCTTCACGAGCTTGGCGAATATCGTCGGGTTCAACGAAGCCACGTTCATCTTTAGTTGCCGGGGCATCCGTAACGATGGAGTCGAAACCATCCGCGTCGTCTGTTTCATTAAGGTTGGCGCGGACTCCCCCGGCAACAAGAGCAAGTGCATCGTTGACAAAGTCAGAGACACCAGCGTCGAGCGTCATTTCGATTTCTTCGGGTGCAGCAATGAATTCCGCGTCGTCTGCCGGTTGATCATTCTCAGGTGCCTGTTCCAATGCTGACGCATCATGGCCGGAGTCATCGAGGGAAGCCGTGATTTCACTGATGCCTTGGGAGCCTTGGGACAACAGGGCTGGCGAGTGCATGTACAGGCGCGAGCCAACGGGCACAACATCAAGGAAAACGCGTCCATTGGACATCACTCGAACCTGAACCTCGTGAACTTCCACGCCAGAATTCGCCAGAACGTCCAGAGCGGGGCGAACCTGCGGATCAATTTCGCCGGTAACAACGATCAAGCGCGGGCCCGCACCCGGCGACGGTGGCATAGCGTCACGGAACTGCATCCACCCATGACGGAACGCGTCAAGACCACCGTCGTATTCGCGCGCCAAGTCACTCCACGACAGGGCAGCAGTATCCGCCAAACGCGACAGAGAGCTAATGAGGGTGTCTGAATCAAGGTATGTAATCACTTCAACACTGACGACTTGCCCCGTCGCATCGAGGGCAGTCAAGCGTTGAGAATCTTCGTCTTCTTCGTAACCGCGAACAATATCCCGCCAAGTAATTGGGAAAAGCGGGCGGGAAACAATCTCCAAGACCTGCCCACACACAGCGTCGATAACGTCGCCAGTCAAACCAGAATCCAATGGGCGCCCAAATTGCGCAGGAACCAGACGACCGTTGTCGAACTCGAAAAGAGCCACTGGCGTTTCCTCCCTGGATTGACCGGACATATCGCCTTGCCGAGAAAGGCGACAGTGTCCCCCTATTGTTTCACATCTGGCAGGCGCATAACACTGCCCAAAAACTAGGGGCTCAATAAAAATTACGGCCTATGCTCCCCCTCAAATTCAGGGCCTCGTCACGGACTGTTCCACGTGGCGAACACACAGATTCACGCATTGGCGCCAAAAAGTATGCGACAAAGCAGTGAAAAGGCTAGCTCATGCGAAGATTCACCTATGAGCGTCACGTGGGATCCAGCCCCTACAACCGGGCATTCATCAACGCCGATCGATCCTGCCCCGAAAAATGGGACGGCAACACGGCAAGCTGCGGTAAGCCAGATCGATCCGGAGTTTCTGCGGGCTCTGACCGAAGCGGTCGACGGCGATATAGATACGTCGACGGGATCTCGCGCGCGCTTTTCCACGGATGCTGGCCTGTACCGCATTCCACCGTTGGCGATTGTGTTCCCGAAATCGATCGAGGATGTCGAGGCAACGCTTGCCGTGGCGCGCACCTTCGGCGTTCCGGTGACGACGCGCGGTGGTGGCACATCCTGCTCCGGCAACGCTGTTGGCCCAGGTCTCATTATCGAATTCACCCGCTATTTGAACCATGTGGTCAGCATTGATCCCAAGGCAAAGACCGCTGTCGTTGAGCCCGGATGCGTGCAGGCAACTTTGCAGGCCGCGGCGGCCCCTTTTGGGCTACGTTTCGGTCCTGATCCGTCCAGCCAGAATCGCGCGACGATCGCGGGCATGGTTGGCAATAACGCGTGCGGCCCACATGCGACCGCTTGGGGGCGTACGGCTGACAACATCGTGTCCCTCGAATGCATCGACGGGCTGGGACGTCGATTCACGGCAACCACCGAGCATGCCCCCGATATTCCCGAAGTTCCGGGTCTGACAGAGCTTGTAGATGCGAACCTGGCATTGATCCGCACTGAGCTTGGCACCTTCGGACGCCAAGTATCCGGCTATTCGCTGGAACATGCGACGCCGGAAGGTCACCGTAATCTTGCCGCGATGCTAGTGGGCACCGAAGGCACACTGGTCACGATCCTATCGGTCACGGTTCGCCTTGTTGACCTGCCAACGTCTCCCGTTTTGGTCGTCCTCGGCTATCCGAACATGATCGACGTTGCCGACGACGTGCCCGCACTTTTGGAGCATCATCCTCTGGCGGTTGAGGGTATGGATAAGCGCCTCGTCGATGTTGTTCGCCAGCACCGAGGCCCGGGCACTGTCCCCGAACTGCCACCGGGCGAAGCCTGGATGATGTGCGAGGTCGGCGGAAGCTCGCCAGAGGATTCTCTGGAACGCGCTCACGCTTTGGTCGCGAGCGCCACCACCGACTCGGTCGCGATTTACCCGCCGGGTGACGATGCGGGTCGCTTGTGGCGTATTCGCGCTGATGGTGCCGGTCTTGGTGGCCGTACGCCGTTTGATCCGGCGTCCGGCACAGGCAATGAGCAGGGGTGGCCAGGATTCGAAGATGCCGCGGTTCCGCCCGCGAAATTGGGCGCGTACCTGCGTGATTTCACTGCTCTGATGGATGAGTTTGACATTGACGGCCTGCTCTACGGTCACTTCGGTGACGGCTGCGTCCACGTTCGTCTTGATTACCCATTGGACACTGACGAGGGTGTCGCCCACACTCGTCGCTTCTTGGAGCGCGCGGCGACCCTGTGCGCGAAGCACGGTGGGTCTGTGTCGGGTGAGCACGGTGATGGTCGCGCTCGCACAGAGTTGTTGCGCTTCATGTATTCGCCGGCAATGCTGGACTTGTTTGCACAGGTGAAGGCTCTGTTTGATCCGCGCAACATGATGAATCCGGGTTTGTTGACTGCACCGATGAGCCCGACCACCGCAACCGAACGTCGCCATGCTTTAGGTGACGCCTATTCACTGAAGCCGGCCGCTGTTGCTGTCTCGGCTTCGCGCGTTGATCCGCAGCCGGGCGTTGATCTGGTGGATCATTTCCTTCGTCGTCCCGCGGCGCGTTCAATGCCCGCCGATGGTGGCTTCGCGTTCCGCGAGGATCACGGCGATTTCACGAACGCAATTCACCGTTGCACGGGCGTGGGCAAGTGTCGCGCGGGTATTTCGGGGACGTTCATGTGCCCGAGTTGGAAGGCGACGAAGGACGAGAAGGACGTGACTCGAGGCCGCGCCCGCACCCTGCAGGATGCGGCGAACGGCCAGTTGATTCAGGCGATCGATTCTGCGGAAGTCCTCGATGCCCTCGACCTTTGCCTGGCATGCAAGGCGTGCTCCTCGGACTGCCCGGCCGGGGTCGACATGGCGAAGTACCGTTCAGAGACGCTGTTCCGCCGTTACCGCGGGAAGGCTCGTCCGTTGTCGCATTACACGCTGGGCTGGTTGCCACGCTGGACGCGCCTGACGGCGTCGATCCCCGGTTTGGCAAAGGTCGGCAACGCTCTCCTCGGCGTGGATGTGCTACGCCGGCTGGCGTTCGGGCTGATCGGGTTGGATTCACGTCGTCCGATGCCACCTCTGCAGTCGGGCAGGTTCTCGCGCTGGGCACGTAAGCGTGGCACAACTTCGATGGTGTCGTCCGCTTTCTCCCCCCTTGACGAGGTCGCCTCCACGTCTGGCGACCAGCTGTCACAGGGCGGAGGCCGACCGGCCTCGTCAATGAGCAAAACCAGGAAATCGGCGACACCCATTTCCCCCACAGACCCGGATGGCCGTCGCTATGTGGTGGTGTGGGCGGATTCCTTCTCGCAGACACTGGACGACACGGGAGCACGCGCTTTGACCGAGCTACTGGAAACGAACGGCTTTGCCGTGATCGTCGCGCCGGATGTGTGCTGCGGGCTCACGTGGATCACGACGGGCCAGCTGAAGGGCGCAAAGAAGCATCTGGCGACTCTGCTGGACACGCTCGCGCCATTCGCGGCGAACGGCATCCCGATCGTGGGCGTGGAGCCGTCGTGTACTGCTGTTTTGCGTGATGACCTGCTGGATCTGCTAGCGGATGACCCGCGTTCGGCGATGGTCTCGAAGGATACTGTGACGCTTGCTGAGCTACTGGCGACCGTCCCGGATGAACAGTTGAACCTACCAGACCTGAGCGGTGTTGAAGTTGTGGCTCAGCCACACTGCCACCACTACTCGGTCATGGGGTGGGACGCGGATCGCGCGCTACTGGATCGTCTGGGTGCGACGGTTACTCAACTATCGGGATGTTGCGGTTTGGCCGGCAACTTCGGCATGGAGAAGGGACACTACGAGGTCTCCGTCGCGGTCGCAGAGCAGTCGTTGCTACCTGCGCTCAGCGAGCACCCGGATGCCGTGTACCTGGCGGATGGATTCTCCTGCAGGACGCAGGCCGGCCAACTCGCCGAGCGCGGTGGCGTCCACCTCGCGACCCTCCTCGCGTGCGGCCCGAAGGCCGACTGAGCCCTCCCGGCGGAGACACCGACGCGCTCCCGGCCTCAGGCCGAGCTCTTGGAGGCGGAGGCGATACACAGAATCCACGTCGATCGAGACGAGCCTTCCGCGACTGTTCCTGGGGCACTTCGAAAGCAGCACGCAGGGGAGCGTACCATAACGTGAACGAGAACGCCTTCGGACGAATCGCGAGATCAGAGCGCGGATCCGCCCGTTCCTCGAGCCCCTTTCGGCACCCACCCCGCCCCCTCGGAGAAGGCGATCCCATCCCCGCGCGCGACGACGCTCTCCCAGCGGGTCGAGAGTCCCCTCGCCCTCCCCCAGACGTCCAAACGGGTACCGTCGACGCATTCCTCCCCGGCGACGAGGAGGGCCGTTGAAAGCGCCTCCGCCATGACTCCCGACGCGCAGATCACGCTCGCCTGGAGAACGCCCGATTCGCTCGGCCGTCCCGTCCTCGGATCGAAGGTCTCGTGGGCGAGCGCCTCCGGGAACGGGCGACCGGCGTCGAATGATGCGGGCGCGTAGTCGCCCGAGGTCGACAGAGCCGATGAGGAGGAGAGCTCGACGCTACCCGTCCACTCGTTCTCCGCCGCGCCCGGCTCCCGCAGGCCGACCGTCCACGGCCTCCCGTCCCACCGGCGTCCGAAAGCGGCGATGGACGATGTGCCCAGGGAGACGAGAACCCCCTCGGCGCCGGCCGCCACGACCGCGTCGCGCACCGCGTCGGCGGTCGCCCCTTTCGCGATGGCGCCGAGGTCGAGGGCCGGTCCCCTCGACGGGGAGGCTCCCCCGTTCACGGCCCGCGCGAGACGCCAGCGAGCGGCCTCGTCGCGTTCCAGGAGCGCCGGATCACACGAGCGGAGCGCCCCGTCGATCTCCTCCTGGGACGGGGCCTCGGGCACGCGCCCGCTCGCGAGGAAAGACCTTCGAGCGCCCTTGACATCCCACAGGCGCGCGAGTGCCCCCGCCAGCGGAGTGAAGGCCCCGCCGGTCACCTCCGACAGGGCCAGGGAATCGAGGAGCAGCGAATCCGTGCGCGGATCGACTTCGCACCACCCCTCGCCGGAGTTGATCCTCGAGACGTCCGAGTCTGGGCGGAAGACGGACCACAGCGCTTCGCGTTCGGCGACCAGTCGGCACACCCCGCGCGTGATGTGCGGAAGATCCCCGCCCGCACCGATGAGGTCAACGCGCGTGCCCATCGCCGGGAAGGAGACTCGCCAGGAACGCGCGCCCCCGCCCTCGCCGACCTCGAATTCGACGAGCGGACGCTCCCCCACCGCTAGCGGTCCGTCCCGCCGAGGTCCTTGTCGAGATCCGCGTCCCCGATGCGGGTCGACTCCTCCAGCCCCGGGATCTCCACGCCGTTCGCCCCAGAGTCGTCGACCCCCTGGGCCGCGGAGATCGCCCGGATCGCGGCCTGGATGAACTGGCGGTGCGCGACGGTCGCGCCCGACACGACATCGACCTTCGCGGGATCGTCCTTCTCGGTGAGCTCCTGCGAGTAGCGCGCAAAGGATTCGACGGCCCTCTGCGCCTTCTCGTAGTAGTCCTCGTTGAAGACCTCCCCGGAGGAGCTCTTCCCGTAGTCGACGTCCTTGTCCGTTCCGTTAGCCTGGAGGGTCTCGTAGCTCGTGCTCGTGATGTCGCCACCCTCGACCGTGATCGTGATGACCCCGATCGCCCCCTGATCGTCCGCGTTCGAACGGCCCTTCCACTCACCGTCCTTCATCGGCACGCTCATGTCGACGCCCGGCGAGGAAGCGCATGCGGCGAGCATCATCGCGCCGAGTCCCACGATCCCGGCCCTCAGGGCCCCGCGCTTCGCGTTCATCGCAGATCCACCTTGCTCTTCCCCGTTCCCGACTCGAGCCCCGCCTCGAGCGCGTCGTGATCGTGCCACGTCTCCTTGAAGATGCGCCCGTGATCGAGGGCGATCTCGCGCTGGCCTCGGCCGGCGACCAGGGCGTCGTGCGTGACGACCATGAGGGTCGTGCCCTCCTCGTGGAGTCGCCCGAACAGGTCGAGGACGATCCTCTCGTTCGTCTCATCGAGGTTGCCGGTCGGCTCATCGGCGAGGATGAGCTTCGGGTAGTTGATGAGCGCGCGCGCCACACACACCCTCTGCTGCTCGCCGCCGGAGAGCTGACGGGGCAGATGGGTGGCGCGATCGGCGAGGCCCACCCTGTCGAGGGCCTCCATCGCCTCCTTCTCGTCGGGCATCGAGTGGTAGTACTGGGCGACCATGATGTTCTCCAGCGCAGTGAGATGCCCGATGAGGTGGAACTGCTGGAATACAAGCCCGATCGTGGAGCGGCGGATCTCCGTGAGCTCGTCCCCCGTGAGATCCGAGATGTCCTGGCCGTCGAGGCGGACCCGTCCCTTGGACGCGGTGTCCATGCACCCGACGATGTTCATCAGGGTCGTCTTGCCCGATCCGGAGGGCCCGACGATGGAGACCCATTCCCCACGCCCGATGGTCAAGGAGACGTCGTCGAGCGCGTGGAGGTCGCCGTAGATCTTCGAGACCCCCTCCAGATCGAGAAGGGGCGTCGGCATCGTGTCTGTCATGATTCTTCCTTCATTCTCCACGTAGGACGAGGGCGGGGTCGACGGCGGCGGCTCGGCGCACCGGGGGCAGGCAGGCGAGGACGGCGACGGCCACGGATGCGAGGACCGTGATGAGAGCGATCAACGGCGGAAGGGAGATGCTCCGGTGGAACACGTTGTAGCTGATCCCCGAGGCGAGACCGTACCCGAGGACGACGCCGATCAGACCGCCGATCAGACCGAGGAGCACACCCTCGCCGATGAATTCGAGGGCGATGGAGCGCGAAGTCGCGCCCAGGGCCTTGCGCAGGCCGATCTCGTTGCGCCTTTCGGCGACGATGGCGACCATCGTCGTGGACACCCCGATCAGGGTGAGGACGAGGACGATGCCGGCGATGATGACAAGCAGGGAGCGCAGCATCGAGATGACGCCGGAGTCGGATTGCGCGAGGCGCTTGACGGCCTGCGCCGACACTCCGGGCACGGAGTCGTTGATGGCCGCGACGACGCCCTCCAGGACCGGGCCCTCGACAGCGATCGAGTACTCCGCGACCGTCGCGCGCGCCTCGACGCCGGTCAGGGCGGAGATCGCCTGCGAGGTCATGTACATGTAGGAGTCCTGCGTGCCCCCGGTCTTGAGGACCCCGGATACGGTGAAGTCGACGCTCGTCTTCGCCTCGGCCCCACCGGACTGGGCGCGCTCGTCCGCCTCCTCGAGGCGGACGACGGAGATCCTTTTCCCGACCGAAGCGCCGATCGTGTCCGCGATCTCCTCGCCGATCAGCACTTCGTCGGGTCCTTGCGGCCACTCCCCCTCGACGTACCAGTACGGGTTCATCGCGCGCACCGACTCCAGATCGGCTCCTGCGGCGACGTAGGGCCGATCGTTGACGCTGATCGCCTCGTAGTCGAAGGCCGCCGAGCCGACGAGGGCCCCCTTCGGCACGAGGGAGGGGATCGCCTCGAGGGACTCGGCGCTCATGGAGTCCTTCCCCGAAACGGGGGAGACAACGAGGTTCGCGCCGTAGGAGCGGACCTCGCGTGCGAGCTGAGCGGGGACCTCCAGGGCGATGGTCGCCAAGCCCGACAGGGTCGTGGCGCCGATGGCGACGGCCAGAACGGCGATGAGGACGCGGGAGCGCCTCCTCAGGATCGACGAGGAGACCATCCGCCAGAACATTGTGCGACGCTTCATCTCTCTCACCTTCCGTGGAGGACTTCCGCGGCGTTGAGCCGCAGCAGGTAGCGGATGGCCGGGATCGACGCGCTGAGGACGACGAGCAGGACGAGGAGCGAGACGAGTACCAGGACGACCGGGGTGAAGGAGATCGAGGCGCCGAACACGATCCGCCCGATGATCTGCGCGAGCCCGATCCCGCCCCCGTAGCCGAGGGCCCCTCCGACGAGGCCGACCACTGCGATCTCGCTGAGGTGCAGGGCGATGATCGAGCGGTTCTTCGCCCCGATCGCTTTCATCAGACCGATCTCCCCGGAGCGCTCCATGACGTTCGCGGTGACGAGATTCGCGATGGCCAGCGCGGAGGCGACGAGGGCGAGGACGGTGACGAGGAGCATGAGGAGCTGCGTCTTCTCCAGGATGGTCCCCTCCGATTCGGCGACCTGCCGAACGGGCCTGGCCACGGAATCGGTCATGACCTCTTCGATCTGGTAGGCGATGGAGGAGACGTAGGCGGTGCAGTACCAGGTCTCACGCTCGGACACGGACAGGGACTCCGGATTCTTCGCTGCCTTCCGCGCCAGGTCGTTGTCCGGGGTCGTCAGGGCGGACACCTCGACGGAGCTGACGGCTCCGGGCTCTCCGAGAAGGTCCTGGGCGACAGCCAGGTTCGCGTAGACGCCGGAATCGGCCTCGTCGCCCGATTCGAAGATCCCGCGCACCTTCAGCTCAACGGAGCGCCCGTCCCTGCTCAGGGTCAGGGGATCGCCGAGGGCGAGGCCATGCGCCGCGGCGTAGCCTTCACCGACCATCGCACCCTCGGGGTCCTCGTCTGCGACCCACTGGCCGGTAACCGTCCACCAGGCCCGCAGTTTGTCGAGGCCGGTATCGAGCGTCTCCTCAGTCTCCAGGTCGAGGTGGTGATCGAACCAGGTCCCGGTGAGCGCGACGGGCTCCCCCGAGGGGCCGACCGCGTCGACGGACAGCAGCGGGGCGAAGTCGAGGATGTTGTACGTCCAGAAGATCGTCTTGATCCGGCCGAGCTCGTCCTCGCGGAGGAAGGTCTGCGCGGGGGAGTGAGCGCCGTAGAGGTCCTGGAGGACCGCCGCGCCGCGCGGTCGCACAACGATGTTCGCGCCGTAGGACTTCAACTCCTGGTTGACTTTGTCCCCGACGTCGAACATCACCGAGAGCATGGACGTGGCCACGGCGGCGCCGAGGGCGACCGTCACGGCGATGAGGAGGTGACGCTCGCCCCTGCGCGCCAGAGCCCCCACCAGCATTCTCAGGAACATCATGGGATCAGATCCTCTCCCTTGTGGGGTCGGAAAACGAGAGGGCTCATGCGAAGACGCTCGCATTCGCCTCGAGGACCGACAGCGGGACCGTCAGCGTCCCGTTGGAGACCTCGTACTCGATCGGAATGGGGTTGCAGCCGCCCTTGAATCCGATCGTCGCGATGTTCATCGCGACTTCGCAGAGCTTGCAGATAATCTTCCCGTCCTTCTCGTAGTAGCCGGTCGGCCCGCAGATCTCGCAGGCGTCGAGGCCGACGCCGAAGGAGGCGCCCGCCTTCTGGATGACGATGAAGCGGACCTCGACCCCCGAAGAGGTCGTGTAGGCGTAGCGGTGGAGGTGGCCGTCGGAGATGTCCGCGATGTCGATGACCGCACGCTCCTCGACAACGGAGTAGGACTCCGGTTCGGAGAGCTCGACTTCGGCGGAGCCGACGACGACGCCGAGGGTGACCAGCAGCGCGCCGCACAGGTAGCCGCCCGCCGCCACCCCGGCCATCGTCTTCCAGACGCGGGCGCGGGCGCGGTAGAGGCGCCCCTCGGCGGGGTTGAAGCCGACTCGGGGCAGGGATCGTCCCTCGCGGACGACGAGAGCGGCGACGAGGAGGAGGACGAACATCGCGACGATCGGGAATACGGCTTCGTGGTTAATGAGCCAGGAGAGCACGGTGAAGGCCTCGTTCGACATCGAGACGACCCTTTGCGCCTGAAGGATGCGCACGACGAGCATGACGTGAGTAAGGGCGAGGACGGCCACGACGAGGGCGATCGGCCAGGTCCTGCGTCGACCGAGGGAGACGATCCTCCAGGAGAGGGCGCCGAGGGCGAGGGGGATGAGCCAGCCGAGGACGTAGCCGACCAGGGCGAGCATCGTAGTCGTCGCGAAGACCTCGATTCCCCGAGGGAACATCATGACCGCCTGGGCCATCGCCGTGGGAGCCGCGCGGAAGATGATGAGCGCCAGGTAGGCGCTCATCACGAGGAGGAGAGCGGAGTCGAGGGGCGCGCTCGGCGCCCGGCGCGCCCGCAGCGCCAAGAGCGAAACGAAGGCGATCGCGAGGAGGACGGCCAGGGGCAGGGTCCACAGGGCGACCGTTTGCCGATTGACGGCGCGAGGCGCGAGGGTGTTGACGAGGGTGAGGACGAAGGCGGAGACGAACCCGGCGACGGCACCGATGCCGATGGCCCATCTCCGGGCGGCTCTACCGGATCTGCCGCGCTCTCGCGCCGGTAGCGCGCCGATGGCCGCTCCCGCAGCGAGAGCGGTGAGGAGCAGCGCGAGAGTCGCCTGGCTCATCTGTTCGATCATCGTTCATCCTTATTCTCGTCGTCGCGACGCGGGGGCGCGTCGGCGTCATCACGAGGGCACGACAACGGGCCGGAGTCCGCCTCCGGCCCGTCCGTCACGTGGTCACCACTCTACAGCGGAGGGGTCCCACTTCCAATCCTTGAACTCCGCGGTGATCGGCTCGGTCCAGAAGCGCCCCTTGACGCCCGTGGTCTCGTCGGTGTGGAGGAGCCAGCCGTTCTCCTCGGGGGAGTGGACGATGAACTGAACCGTGTAGGTGCCGGCGTCGAGCTTCGGCAGGTTGAGGCCGTAGTGCGGGCCGTCGGAGGCGTTCATCGGCATGAAGGTGCCCTCGAGAACGGCGTTGCCGTCGGCACCGAGGATCTTGTAGTCGACCTTGAGGCCCGGGATGAAGTCGCCGACGCCGTAGCCGAGATCGTTGCCCTCGACGGCGGAGATGTCAGCCTCGATGTGCATCGAGGAGTCCTTGGCGGGGGTCTGGACCTGGGGCTCCATGTCGACCGGCTGGAAGTAGACGCCGGAGATCTTCAGAGGGCCGGAGAATACGTCGTCGCCGAGGGGGAACTCGTCGAAGCCGGCGTCCTCGCCGGGCGCAGCAGCCTCGCTCTCGCTGGACTGAGTGGCCATTTCCGCGGGCTTCTCGGTCTCTGCGGTCTGGGAAGAACATGCCGAGAGGCCGGTCATCAGGGCGACGGCCGCGACGGCCGCGCCGATGGTGCTAAGTGAGCGCTTCATGAATCAAACTCCATGTCAGTGTGGGATGGTTCGACGGTTCGTCACTTCTCGGGGATCGCGCGGCGCATGCGCCGCTTCCCCCAGAGGTACAGGCCGACGATGATGACGAGAACCGCTGCCTGTGCGGAGAGGTTCTCCACTCGGGGGTAGATCCCCAAGAGGTCGATGGTCGGGAGGCCGTCAAGAGGCGTCAGGGGCAGAACGTCGGCCTCCTGGAGCTCCTTGATGCCAGATCCGGTGAAGGTGACGGCCATGACCGCCAGGAGCAGCGATGTGACCGCGAAGAAGGGGCGCAGCGGAATCCTCAGGGCGGCGAATTGGATGAGGAGGTAGACCACGACGAGGACGGCGAGGCCGACGCCCATGCCGATCCACACGTGCCCGATGGCCGCGCCCGCGTGGGAGATGACCGGCACATAGAAGAGAATCGTCTCGGCGCCCTCGCGAAGGACCGCGAGGAACGCGATGGCGGCCAGGCCGAGGAGGGAGCCGCGAGTGAGCGAGGCATCCGTCTGACCCTTGATGTAACGGTCCCAGGCTTCGTTGGAGGACTTCGAGACCATCCAGTTCGAGACCCAGATGAGCATGGCGACCGCGAAGAGGGCGGCGAAGCCTTCGAGGAGCTCCTGATTGGCTCCGGCGAGATTCGCGAACGAGGAGAAGAGGACGGCGAGGGCCGCGGAGGCGACGAGGGCGAGCGCGACCCCGATCCACACGATCTTCGACTTGTCCTTGTGCCCGGCCTTGCCGAGGTAGGCGAGGATCGCGGCGACGACGAGGATCGCCTCCATGCCCTCTCGGAGGATGACGAGGAGCGAGGGGAGGAAGCCCGAGAGCCAAGGGCTCGTGGGGGCGGCCGCCTCGCCGACGTAGCCGTCGAGGGTGTTGGCGTCCTCGCGCAGGTAGTTCTTGAGATCGGTGAGGTGCTGAGCGACCGCAGCGTCGTCATGATCGCTCATCGCCTTCTTGACGAGGGAGAACTTCATCTCGACGGTGGAGACCCGATTCCCCGAGATGCGCGCCATGACCTGCTTCTCGAAGCCGAGGGTCTCATAACGCCGGTAGTAGGCGGTATTCACCCCGTCTTTACCCGCCTCGACATCGCCCGCCAGATAGTCCTTCTCGGCCTGATCCAGGATCTCACCCATCTCCTTCGCGACGCGCCCCCAGGCCCCCGGGCTGTAGTCGTTCGAGACAGCCGAGTTCCCGGCGCCGTCGAGGGTCTTGGCGTCCTCGCGCAGGTAGTTCTTGAGATCGGTGAGGTGCTGAGCGACCGCAGCGTCGTCATGATCGCTCATCGCCTTCTTGACGAGGGAGAACTTCATCTCGACGGTGGAGACCCGATTCCCCGAGATGCGCGCCATGACCTGCTTCTCGAAGCCGAGGGTCTCATAACGCCGGTAGTAGGCGGTATTCACCCCGTCTTTACCCGCCTCGACATCGCCCGCCAGATAGTCCTTCTCGGCCTGATCCAGGATCTCACCCATCTCCTCGGCGACCGCGCCCCAGCTGGACACGGCGCCCTCGGCTCGCGCAGCGGCCGGGGCGAGGACCCCGATGAGGAGGGCGAGGAGGAGCGGGGCGAAGAGGATCCAGGGACGCCTCGTCAATGCCGTCGTCGAGGATGTCGATACGCCCACCCGTGTTCCTCCAGAATTCCGCTTGTCGATGTTGATGAGGGCGAGGGGACCATGCCGACCCCGAAATCGCCAGAATTAGTTTAGCCTAACCTCCGCAAATTCAGAAATAAGTCACCGAAGAGTTACCTATTTGAGATCTTCGCAGGTGGGAGAGCCTCCGCGCGGGGCATCCCCAAGGCGCAGGACTCCGCTTTCCATCACCATCACACGATCGGCGAAATGAACGGCCTCATCCTCGTGCGTCACTACGAGCACCGCCGCACCCTCGTCCGCCGCACGCCGGAGCATCCTCAGCACCGTCTGGGCGTTCCCCGCGTCCAGCCCCGCGGTCGGTTCGTCGGCGAGGACCGTCTCCGGCCGCATCACCAGCGCCCGCGCCACAGCCATCCGACGCAGTTCCCCTCCCGAGAGCTCATCGGGGCGAGCGTCGGCCAGGGGCGCCAGATCGACGCCCTCCAGCAGGGCCTCCGCCCGCTCGCGGACCCCCTCCTGCTCGACTCGCGCCCGGATGATCGACGGGAGGAGGACGTTCTCCAGCACCGACAGGCTGCGTAGCGCGGTGTGCCCCTGAGGGATCACGCCGATCCGCTCGTTGCGGAGCGCCGAGGCCACGGCATCCGGGAGGGCGTACAGATCCTCGCCGTCGATCAGGACGGCCCCCTCCGTCGGCGCGAGGATCCCCGCCATCATCGACAGCAGGGTGCTCTTACCGCTCCCCGAGCGTCCGCGAATCACCAGCAACTCGCCGGGGTTCAGGCGAAGATCCACCGGCTCGACCGCCGAGAACATCGCTCCGCCGCGGACGCGCGGGAAGTCCTTCCTCACGCCTTTCGCTTCAAGAGTCACGTCATTCCCCTTCCCTGAGGACGAGCCCCACGTCCATCGCACCGATACGGCGAATCGAGACCCACCCCGCGACTCCCGCCGAGGCCAGGGCGACCAGGAGCGCGGCGAGGGCGATGAGTCCCGACTCCAAGGGCCCCGGCATGAGGAACCCGATGCCGAGCATTTGACTGACCAGCACCCGGAAGGCCGAGAGCAGGACCCCCGACACGACGATGCCCGCGAGCGCGCCGGCCAGATCGACGGCCGCGGACTCCGCGAGGACGAGACGTCCGAGCCGCGAGCGACTCACGCCCATCGCCCTGAGGAGGGCGAACTCCCGAGCCCTTTCGTGAATCATCATCGTGAACACGAGGACGCTCATCCCCGATCCGACCGCCCATACGACGCCCACGAGCAGCGCGACCGCGCGCGATGTCCGCACGAGCGTCTCCGAGATCCCCGAGACCATGCTCTTCGCCGTCGAAACGGAGACCCCGTCCACGTTCTCGCGGATCCGCTGAGCGACTGCCTCCGCGTCCTCGCCGTCCGCGACGCGGACGAGAACCGAGGACACGACGCTCCCCGGATCGGCGTCCTGATACTTGTTCAGTCCCTTCTCCAAGGAGGCCGCCATGAGGCTCCTGCCCGTGTCGAAGTTCGCGTACACGGCGTTGTCGAGGGTCGAGCCTGTCGGATCGAACTGGCCGACGACCCTGAGAGTCCGACCGTAGATCTTGAAGGAGCCGTCGACCGGTACGGTGACGTTCGCTCCCACGAGGACGTCCATCTCGCCGATCTCCACGTCGCCCGTCGTGTCGGCGATCCACGGTTGAATGGCGAAATCCGTCTCCGGATCGAAGGCGATGACCTGGTATCTCCCCGAGCAGCAGCTCGCCCTCGCGGATGCGAGGAAGATCTGGGGAGATGCCTTCTCCACGCCGACGACATCGCGGACCCTCGCAACGACTCCCGCATCCATGTAGAAATAGCCCGGCTCGGCCTCGAGGAGGAAGGTCTGGGCGTCGAAATCTCCGCCGGCATCGCTCGGGGTGACGAGCACATCGGCCCCGAGACGCGCCTCCACCGTCGCCAAGCCGCCGCAGATCCCCTGGACGAGGATGGTTCCCCCGAAGACGGCCGAGGCCATGAGCGCTGCGAATATGAACAGCGCGAAGGCGCGAATCGGCTGCGCGCGCAGAGCGCGAAGGGGCAGCTCCCTCAAAGAACGCATGGATCCGTCTCCTTCCTACGTCGTCAACAGCATCGAGTCGTCGGCGGCTCGCAACAGCCTCGGAAGCACGGCCCTTGCGCCGATCCAGGCGACGAGGAGGCTCATCGCCATCGCCGCGGCGGCGAGCGTGGCGAGGTTGCCCGGGGAGACGAGCTCGCTCCTCACGGGCGCGACGCCGATGAGGGCGACGAGCCCCGCTGCCACGAGCGCCCCGAGCAGAGCCCCCGAGGCGTGGACCATGAGCGCCTCCCGTAGGAGGACGCGCTCGACGAGGGCCCTCGAAGCCCCGAGGATCCGCCACACGTTCGCCTCGCGGCGCCGCTCGTTGAACAGCGCCCATTGGGCGACGGCGAGCGCCCCGAGCAGGATCAGCCACGTCAGGGCCGCGACCCCGGCGAGCATGGACGAATGCGCGGACACCGAGGAGGCGGTCCCCGCCAGCGCTTCCTCCGAATGGACGGCCGTCACGCGTCGGATGTAGAGGTTGATCCAGTTCGTCACCGATTCCGCGTCGGAGCGCTCCTTGAGTCGTAGCAGCGCGACCGAGTAGTCGGCATGCGGGTCGATAGAGGCATAGGAATCGTCGCCTGTGGCGACCGCGGCGGCGATCACCCGCTCGAGGGAGCCTATCGGCACGAGCACCGCCTTGTCCAGCTCGGCGCCGGTCCTCTCGAGATGGGAGTCGACCGGCCATTCCTCGCCGAAGAGGGTCACCGTGCCCTCCCGCGACACCGCCACATCGGCGCCCACCGCGACGGATCCCTCCGGCACCACGTGATCGGGGCCCTCGCGCAGCCAGGGCGCGACGACGAAGTCGGAGGCGGGGTCGAAACCGATGATCCAGAGGGGCTCCCCCCCACCGCTCGCGTCCGACAGGTAGAGCTGATAGGCGATGCGATCGATGTCCTCGTTGGAGTTCAGACGCGACAGAGTTGAGCGCTCCTTGTGGAAGAGGACGGGGCTACCGACCATCTGGATGCAGGACTTGTCGAGTTGTAGGAAGCCCGCCGAGGGGTAGACGACGACGTCCGCGCCCAGTCTGTCTCGAGCCAGAGAGAGCTCCGCCCTCGTCGACTGCACGAGGAGCAGGCCCGTCAGCGCACAGGCGGTCTGCGCGAGCGCGAGGAGCGCGATGATCATCGTCCTCAGCGGGCGGGCCCGCGCGCTCTTCAGCGGGAGGCCCCTCAGGGAAAGACGGTCGTGCCTCATCACCCGGCACCTCCCGCGCTCGTATCGAGCCACAGGGCCGGACGGACTCCGTAGGTCGCATCGGCGGCGGCACCGGAGCCGTGGCGTACGCCCTCACGGTCGACGTACTGCGCCGTGAAGTCGTAGGTCCCCGGGGAGCGCAACCACCAGTCGGCCCGCCCCTCCTCGTCCGCGGGCAGATCGTCGTTGTCGACGGCCGCAGACAGGGCGGCCGAACCGAGCGCGGCGCGCTCGACGGCGTTGGAGATGTAGATCGAGGCCTCGGTCTCGCTCAGCGCGAAGACGCGATCCTTCGTCGCGGGGCCCGCAGCGGTGCCGGTCGTGGACTGCGGAGTGTTGGGGACCTCGACCGTCGGGACGAGGGAGAGCTCGCTTTCATTGAAAGCTGCCGCGAGGAAGTCCGAGTTCATCCATCTGCGGAGGTCGGAGCGCTCCCAGGTGACGGGCTCGAAGGGGACGCGGTGGTAGGGGGCGGCGTCGAGGGAATCGCGGCTGAGCAGCAGCAGCCTCCCGTCGATCCGGTCGAGGACGATCCAGCGGATCGGCTCCGGGCCGTTCGCGGCATCGCCGTCCTGTTCGAAGGAGCCGAACTCGATGAGATCCCCCTTCTTCGCCGAACGATAAGGGAGGGCGGGGTCCGCCTCGGTCATCCCCCGAAGGCGCTCGGCCGAGTCGGCGTACCCATCGAGGCGCGAATAGGCGCGGTAGGCCCCTTCGCGCTCGCCGACCTCTTCAAGGCGGAGAGCCTCCCGATAGGCGGCGTCCATCCGAAGGCGGTGGATCCCGAAGAGGGCGAGCGCGAGCGCAAGCAACGCGACCCCGACGACGATCGCGCGCCGCTTCCGCCTCGCAGGGGAGGGCGGAAGCGCGATGGCACGCGCCCTCACCTCAGGCGACGGTCCGCTCGCCACGCTTCGCCACGGAGGCGAGCGCCCCTGCGCCGGACAGGGCGATGAGACCCGTCATCACTCGGGTGAAGGGCTGGAATACGGTGTAGCAGCGCATGTTCTTCATCATGCACATGGGGCAGATCCCGCCGGGGACGAAGAAGAGGACGACACTCGCGATGATGGCGAGAAGCTGAAGAAGGATCCTCACACCCCTGTTCTTCACGAAAGCGGCGGTACCGAAGAGGACGACGAGGCCGATGCCTCCCGCAGCGACCGTGTTCTGACACTGGTGACAGTGCATCCAGGTGCCGTCCTCTCGACGGGGGCAGGCGGAGAAGACCGTCGTGACCCCGAGGATGAGCAGGGCACTCAACGCTGCTGGGGCGACGGCGAGCGCCAGATTCTTCTTCGACATGGGTTTGCTCCTTTGTTCTTTAACGGGCTCATATGCTGACGAGGTTGAACACATATAGTTAAGGGCATCCTTACTTAAATTGTCAATCTGCGGGCACCGCCGGACTGCGGATCGCCGGACCGCGGATCTCTCATCCTGGGATTCCGGAAACCGGAAGCGCCCGAGAGCCTTCGACATACGCGATAATCGGGCAGAAACAGCCGGAGGGCGACGTCGCCCGCTCCCGGGGAAGGCGGAGCCCCCGCTCTCGGCCACGACGGTCGAGGGCGGGGGCTCCGAGGTTCGACGGGCTCTCATCGCCGCTCATCGGCGACGGGAGAGCACGATCCGGACCGACTCCCGTTCCACGGGCGCACGATCCGGGCCGCGGAATCGGCTCAGGCCTCCTCGGTGAGGACCGCGGCGCGGCCAGCCTCAAGGCGAGCAACCGGGACGCGGAACGGCGAGCACGACACGTAATCGACGCCGACCTCGTGGAAGAAGTGGATCGACAGCGGATCGCCACCATGCTCGCCACAGACACCCAGCTTGATGTTCGGCTTGGTCGAACGAGCGCGCGTCACGCCCTCGCGGACCAGGGTGCCAACACCGTGGACATCGATGGACTCGAACGGCGAAACACCGAAGATGCCCGCCTCAATATAGTGCGGGAAGAAGACGCCTTCGACGTCGTCACGCGAGAAGCCCCAGACGGTCTGAGTCAGGTCGTTCGTGCCGAACGAGAAGAAGTCAGCTTCTTCAGCGAGATCTTCAGCGGTCATTGCTGCACGCGGAAGCTCGATCATTGCACCGATGGTGACACCGGACAGGTCAACGCCACGCTCGGCTGCGACCTCGGCGATAATGTCTTCGCCCTCTTCGCGGATCAGCTGGAGCTCGCGGACGGAGCCGACCAGCGGAACCATGATTTCCGGCTTCGGGGACAGGCCACGGGAAACGAGTTCAGCGGCTGCCTCGCAGAGTGCGCGCATCTGCAGGGCGAACAGGCCGGGCAGGTAAATGCCGAGGCGGACGCCACGCAGGCCGAGCATCGGGTTCTGCTCGTGGAAGCGACGAACCTCAGCCAGCATCTTCTCGTCAGCCGGATCAGCTTCGCCGGTCGCCTTCGCGACAGCAACCTTGATTTCCAGCTCGGACAGTGCCGGCATGAACTCGTGGAGCGGCGGGTCAATCAGGCGGACGGTCATCGACTTGCCATCCATGACCTCGAGCATCTCGAGGAAGTCCTGCTTCTGAAGCTTTTCGAGTTCGCCGAACGCTGCGGCGCGTTCCTTCGAGCCCGGTGCGGAGAGGATTGCGCGCTCAACCAGTGGGCGACGTGCGCCGAGGAACATGTGCTCGGTACGGCAGAGACCGATGCCTTCAGCGCCGAACTCGATCGCGCGACGCGAGTCGGTCGGGGTGTCAGCGTTGGCGCGGACGCTCAGGCGACGAACCTTGTCGGCGCGCTGCAGGATCTTGTCAACCGCCTTAACCAGTTCCTGGGTGCCTTCGTCGTTGCCGGCAGCAATCAGGCCAGCTTCGAGGCCGTGCGACAGGTAGGTGGTGACCGGAGAGTCGGTAACCGGGACCTCGCCGATGAAGATTTCACCAGTCTGACCGTCGATCGCGATCGTGTCGTCGGAGGTGTAGGTGGTGCCATCAATGACGACGGTGCCGGCCTCGGCGTCAATCTCGAGTGCTTCGGCGCCACAGACGCAGGTCTTGCCCATACCACGCGCGACAACTGCAGCGTGCGAGGTCTTGCCACCGCGGGCGGTCAGAACGCCTTCGGCGACAACCATGCCCGGCAGGTCATCCGGGTTGGTTTCGCGACGAACCAGAACGCACTTGACGCCGTCAGCGTGGAACTTCTCAGCTTGAGCGTTGTCGAAGGCAATCTTGCCGACTGCTGCGCCCGGTGAAGCGGCCATGCCACGTGCGATGAGTTCCTTGGCAGCCTTCGAGTCGAACTGCGGGAACATCAGCTGGGTCAGCTGATCGCCGGTGACGCGAGTCAGGGCCTCGTCGCGGGTAATCAGCTTTTCTTCGGTCAGCTGGATGGCGATACGGAATGCGGCGGCAGCGGTGCGCTTGCCAACGCGGGTCTGGAGCATCCAGAGCTTGCCGCGCTCGATGGTGAACTCGATATCACACATGTCGCGGTAGTGGGTTTCAAGCTTGCGCATGATGCCACGCAACTTGTCGTAGGAAGCCTTGTCGATATTCTCGAGGTCGGCGAGGGACAGGGTGTTGCGGATACCTGCAACGACGTCCTCACCCTGAGCGTTCTCAAGGTAGTCGCCGTACACGCCTGCGTGGCCGGACGAGGGGTCGCGGGTGAAGCAGACACCGGTGCCGGAGCCTTCACCCATGTTACCGAAGACCATAGTGCAGATATTGACTGCGGTGCCCAGGTCGTGAGGGATGCGCTCACGACGACGGTAGATGCGTGCGCGCTCGGTGTTCCAGGAGCGGAACACGGCTTCGATGGCCATATCCATCTGGGTGCGAGGATCCTGCGGGAAGTCCATGCCCTTCTGCTCGGAAACGATCTTCTTGAAGGTCTCAACGAGGCCCTTCAGGTCGTCAGCGGTCAATTCGGTGTCGCCCTTGACGCCACGAGCTGCCTTCAGATCGTCCAGGGCGTCGGAGAACAGGTCACCATCAATGTCGAGAACCGTCTTGCCGAACATCTGGATCAGACGACGGTAGGAGTCCCATGCGAAGCGCTCGTTGCCCGAGATCTTTGCGAGACCCTGAACCGAGTCGTCGTTCAGACCGATATTGAGGACGGTTTCCATCATGCCCGGCATCGAGAACTTTGCGCCTGAACGCACCGAGACAAGGAGCGGGTTGTAGGGGTCACCCAGGTGGCGTTCCATCTGATCTTCGACGCGGCGAAGAGCGGTGGTCACCTCAGTTTCCAGGGATTCGGGAACAATCGAATCCTTGAGGTATGCGCGGCATGCCTCGGTGGTGATGGTGAATCCGGGGGGAACGGGCAGTCCAAGCTTCGTCATTTCCGCAAGGTTTGCACCCTTACCTCCGAGCAGGTCCTTCATGGACTTGTCGCCCTCGGAGAAGTCATACACATATTTGACCATTGAGGTCCTCAACTTCCGTCGATCACGTAAAAGTGGCCCACCATCGGGCCGCTAGTGGGAAGAATAGCAAAAAGGGACTTAGGTCACCGAATGCTTTACCTTTGTTTTCAACATCTTTGCAGTTCGCTTAGGCAGTTTGTCGCATATATGACATTTTCAGGCTGTTTCAGTAGGGGCAGAGGTGTGCCTACGCCTCGTTCCACTTCCCATCGACGAGGCCCCTCGACGCACTGCACCTGACGCGACACACCCGAGCTCAAACACGCAAAACCGTCGCACCAAGTGCACCCGGGAACACAAAACCCACCGACACGCGTCACCGCCTACACCTCACGCGACAAAACCCCACTAAAACAAACCAAACCATCGCACCAGGTGCAGTCGGTGCACAAAACACTGGCGGGCCCACCCCAAGGGTGAGCCCGCCAGCTCTACACGGTCAACGCCGGCCGCTGACCATTGAAGGTCGCTGACCGTTGAAGGTCAGTGACTGTTGAAAGTGAATTTTCGGTCCGAACCTTCACCCTCGACACCGACCGTAACAACCTGGCCGGCCACGATCTCTCCAAAGAGGATGCGCTCAGACAGAGCGTCTTCGATCTCGCGCTGGATGGCGCGACGCAAGGGGCGCGCACCGAGCACCGGGTCGAAGCCAAGATCGGCCAGCAGGTCGCGTGCTTCGTCGGTGAGCTGCAGGTGCATGTCCTGCGCTTCCATACGCTTGGCCAGCTTCGCGATCATCAGGTCGACGATCTGCTTGATCTGATCCTTGTTCAGTGGCGGGAACACGATCGTGTCATCGACGCGGTTCAGGAACTCGGGGCGGAAGTGCTGCTTGAGCTCTTCATCAACCTTTGCCTTCATACGCGAGTAGTCATGCGTCAGGTTGTCAGCGGACTGGAAGCCCGTCAAAACACCCTTGTTAATGTCCCGCGTGCCGAGGTTCGTGGTCATGATGATGACCGTGTTCTTGAAGTCGACCTTGCGTCCCTGGGAGTCGGTCAGACGACCTTCTTCGAGGATCTGCAGTAGCGAGTTGAAGATGTCCGGGTGAGCCTTTTCAACCTCGTCGAAGAGGACGACAGAGAACGGCTTGCGGCGAACCTTTTCGGTCAGCTGGCCGCCCTCGTCGTAGCCGACGTAGCCAGGAGGAGCACCGAAGAGGCGCGATGCCGTGTGCTTCTCAGAGAACTCGGACATGTCCAGCTGGATCAGAGCATCTTCGTCACCGAACAGGAATTCGGCAAGCGCCTTCGCCAGCTCGGTCTTACCGACACCGGTCGGACCGGCGAAGATGAACGAGCCACCGGGACGATTCGGGTCTTTCAGCCCAGAGCGAGTGCGGCGGATCGACTGCGACAGTGCGCGAACAGCTTCTTCCTGACCGATGACACGCTTGTGCAGCTCATCCTCCATCTTCAAAAGCTTCGTCGTCTCAGTCTGGGTCAGCTTGAAGACCGGGATACCAGTCGACATGGCTAAGACCTCGGCGATCTCTTCTTCCGTGACCTCTGCGATGGAGTCGGATTCTCCGCCCTTCCAGGACGTTTCTTTCTCTTCACGCTGAGCAACCAGGTTGGATTCTTCGTCGCGCAGGCCGGCTGCCTTCTCGAAGTCCTGATCGTCGATCGCCGATTCCTTGTTGCGACGAACTTCGGCGATCTTCTCGTCGAGTTCACGCAACTCCGGCGGAGCGGTCATACGACGAATACGCAGGCGCGCGCCCGCCTCATCGACCAGGTCGATGGCCTTGTCCGGCAGGAAGCGATCAGAGATGTATCGGTCCGCAAGTTCAGCGGCCGCCTTGATTGCTTCATCGGTGATGATGACGCGGTGGTGGGCCTCGTAACGATCGCGCAAGCCCTTCAGGATTTCGATGGTGTCCTCGACAGAGGGCTCGTCGACCTTCACAGGCTGGAAGCGTCGTTCAAGCGCCGCATCCTTTTCGATGTACTTGCGGTATTCGTCGTTCGTGGTCGCGCCGATCGTCTGGAGCTCGCCACGCGCAAGCATGGGTTTGAGCATCTGGGCGGCGTCGATCGACCCTTCAGCGGCGCCCGCACCAACCAAGGTGTGGATTTCGTCGATGAAGAGGATGATGTCGCCACGCGTACGGATTTCCTTGAGGACCTTCTTCAGGCGTTCTTCGAAGTCGCCACGGTAGCGCGAGCCAGCGACCAGCGACCCCATATCCAGGCTGTAGATCTGGCGGTCCTTGATCGTTTCGGGCACATCACCGTGGACGATTGCTTGCGCCAGTCCCTCGACGACGGCGGTCTTACCAACGCCGGGTTCCCCGATCAGAACCGGATTGTTCTTGGTGCGACGCGAGAGGACTTGCATGACGCGCTCCATCTCGACGCGACGACCAATCACCGGGTCGAGCTTGTTATCGCGAGCAGCCTGGGTCAGGTTGCGACCGAACTGCTCTAGAACCGCAGAGTTCTGGCGTTCGTGCGTGGAGGATCCGCCGACGCCCGCGCCGACAGATTCACGTCCTTCACCTTCGCCGCGCTGGTATCCGCTGAGTAGCTGGATCACGTTCTGACGGACCTGGGAAAGGTCAGCGCCACGCTTGGTCAGGACCTGGGCGGCGACGCCTTCACCTTCTTTCAGCAGGCCGAGCAAAAGGTGTTCGGTGCCGATGTAGTTGTGGCCGAGCTGCAGTGCCTCACGCAGTGATAGCTCGAAGACTCGCTTTGCTCGCGGTGTGAAGGGGATGTGACCTTCAACCGTCTTTTCGCCTTCGCCAATGATCTCAATGACGGACGCGCGGACGTCGTCATCGTTAATGTCCATCATCGCGAGCGCCTTCGCGGCGACGCCTTCACCTTCGGAGATCAGGCCGAGCAAAAGGTGCTCAGTCCCGATGTAGTTGTGTTTGAGCCCGCGCGCTTCATCCTGCGCGAGGACGACGACGCGCCTAGCTCGGTCGGTAAACCGTTCGAACATGTCATTCCCTTTGCGTCCGGGGACCGCGCCAACACGCGGAGTGATTCTTCAACTGAAACCACACTAAGCGAGCGCACGATTATATGCGCGTTAGTTCGCCATGGGGTGAAAAAGGAATATCGACGAGGCCGATCGGCTCCCGGCTGTTTCAGTTACGCTTCGGATTCCACCAGTACGGTGAACGGGCCATCATTGACCAGCGAAACTTCCATCATCGCGCCGAATTCGCCCGTTGCTACTTCGAGGCCGCGACCTCGTAAATCGGCGACAACCGCATCGACGAGAGGCTGTGCTTCATCGCCCGGGGCGGCATTCACCCACGAGGGGCGACGCCCCTTGCGCGTATCCCCGTAGAGCGTGAACTGCGAAACCACCAGGATCGGAGCACTGAGTTCCGAGGCGGACTGCTCATCACCGAGAATGCGAAGTTCCGCGATCTTACGGGCGACAGTCGCAACCTGCTCCGCGCTGTCTCCCCTTTTCACGCCGAGCAACACCATCAGGCCCGGGCGATCAATCGCCCCGACAACCTGACCGTCAACAGACACGGAAGCGCTGGTCACGCGCTGAATAACCGCGCGCATCAGCGGGCTCCCAACGCGCCCAGGCCACCGATCGGCGACACGTCATGGCGACGCAGATCAGGATTATTCAAATCAGCGCCCGGACGTGTTTCGGGGGACATTGCAGATTTGCCATCAACGGGAACAATCAGTTCCTGAGCTGCAGCAATACCACCCAAGTCGAACACCATCGACGCCGGAACGTTGCGCGCAAGCACCGCCAAAGCAATCGGACCAAGCTCTCTATGGCGAGCAACAGAGGTCACGATACCAACAACTCGACCGTTCGATTCAATGCGAGTACCTACCTCGGGAAGGTCGCCTCGTGAACCATCAAGCTGCAGGAACGTCAGGCGACGCGGCGGACGCCCCAAATTGAGCACGCGAGCAATCGACTCCTGCCCGCGATAGCAGCCCTTATTCGTGTGGACCGCGGTGCGCAGCCAGTCGACCTCAGCCGGAATCGACCGCGCGTCCGTGTCGACACCCAAGCGCGGGCGCCACGCAGCAATACGCATCGCCTCCCACGCAAGGAACCCCGCAGGCTTCCGCTTCGCATCAGTGGCCAGCCAGTCGGTAATAAACTGCTTCGCCCCGTCGCGATGCACAACATGCAAACATATCCGTGAACGCGCGCCCGGATGAGAGCCCTGGAAGTATTCCGTGCCTCCCTCGGTCACGCCCGGCCACGGATCGTTCCACGTCAGCACGAGGCCGGGAAGTCCGGTAGCTGTATCCGTGTCACTGCCCGCGGTCGCGAACACCGTCACGTCAGAGCGCACATCAACCTGCACGCGCAGAGCAAACTGCATCGAACGCAGGAACTCCGCTAGACCTTGGGTGTCATGGCCTTCACAGATCAGCCACGTGTTCTCACCGTCGTCCGCTACTGCAGCCTGGTGCTCAATATGACCCTGAGGATCCAGAACCAGAAGCTCCTTCGAATCCCCCGGGCCCATACCCGTGACAATCTGCGTCGTAATGCTGGTCAGCCACGTCTGACGATCCGCACCAGACACGGTGATGACGCCCAAGTCTGCGCGATCCGTGATCGCGCGCCCCTCTTCCAAGGCCCACTGTTCCCCCAAAGGGTCGCCGTAATGCAGGGCAATCGGCGTCACGGGGATCGCAAAGGTCTGTGGCTCCGCCCCTTCTTCAGGGGTGTCAGCTTCTTGAGCGCGGGTGGCCTGGTCCCCTAGATCGTCGGACGTGAGAATCGCACCCGGCCACGTGGCAAGCGGAGACAGCCACTCGTCAGCAGGCGAATCCGACGTAGTGGAAGAAACGGGGGAATCAGACAAGGAAACCACTCTCAGCCTGGGCGTCAATGCCTTCAACGGCTTCGCCCGACGCGGTGCGCGCCTGCTCGGTACGCATCAAGCGGCCTGAGAACTCAACTCCAGCTTCGCCACCGACAATAGTCTTTTCCTGCGTCCACATGAGCTCACCCGCAACCAGGCCGTACATGCGACCCAGGTGTTCGACCTCTTGCGCCTTCGCGTCACGCGCAATCGCATCCGACACCATCTGCACGCGCGGGCCAACTCCCACGCCCGCCCACAGCACACCAAGACCATTCGTCAAAGCCGAAGTCGCCGTGAACTCGCGCGGCACATACTGACCCGGCGGAGGCAGTTCATCCGTGCCCGGCATCACCGACACGTACATCGTCTCTTCGACCAAAAGCTCACCGCGACCAATGTGTGACAGCCCCTCGGCAGCGTCCCACGTCGGCTCAATCTCAACGCCGGGAGCCGGAAGCCCCTGGTAAATCGACGTGGTGAAACGCATCTGCTCACCACAAATCTCACCGCGCATCTCTTCAATGATCGCAGTATCCGTTTCAGCGCCAGCGGCCATCCCCCAGCCCTTCCACGTACCGAGCATCCACGCGAGAGGAGCAAGAGCAACAGGCAAATCAGCAGGAATAACCATCATGGAAATTAGCCTAAAGGTTTGCGCGCGCCCACGCGATATTTGGATCCGCGACCACCGCGTCAGTCAGCAGTTTCGAGGCTCGAAGCGAGGATTTGGCTCAGATGCCACCGATGCGGATCAACGCGTAAATCGGAATCGCAGCAACCAAGAACTTTGCGCAGGCGCGACCCAGCGCACCCGTCGGCGGGCGACGCGTCGTGTGATCACCTAGCAGACCATCAAGAACCACAATCGTCACACCAACAGCCACACCTTCAAGCAAACCGAAAAGAGCGGCCGCCGGGATCGGACCGATGACAGACGCAAGGCCCGGAAGAATAATCGGCGTCATCTGCGATGCGCGACCGGCAATATATGCGACAACACCAATGATTGCGCCCGAGATCGCTCCCACCGAAAGCGCACCAATCGACTGCGAACGATAGGTGTGGCCAATCTGGTCTCCCCACACAATCAGCGCAATCAAGACCGCGGCAACGGGGATCATCATGCTCCACTGCTCAAGAGAATTCAACGTGATCCACACAGCCGACGCGGCAATCAGAATCAAGGCTCCGATCGCGGAGGCAAGAGTCAAAGAGGTCGGACGCTCATTAGGACGAGTCTTCACTCGGCGTAGCACCATCACATCGGCCTCATCGACTGATTCACCTGCGATAAGAGCTTCCTGAAGAGCCCGCTCACGCTGGCGTTGCGCGATCGTTTCAGCACAATTCTCACCTGTGATAAACGAGTGATTCGTTGGCGTTGGAGCCGTGAAAATCACCGAAGCAACAATCGCAACAACCGACGCCCCAATCACCGGAACGCCATATTTTAAGTCGCCCGTCAGCGCGACCACCATCGGCAGAACAGCTGCCGAAAACGCCAACGCGATAATCGTGAGGGGAGGAAGATCCAGACCGGTAAGCGCACCCCACGTGAAGGCAAGAACAACACCGATCAGAGCAATCAGAGAAGCAAACGTCAAAGACATTGCCGGCAACGTCCACACGACCACGGTCAGAATCGAGAAAAGAAGAACGATGACCGCGGATAAGCGCATACCGGTCGCGATTGACAGGGTTGCCATCGAAAGGCGGTCGCTTAAATCGCGACGCCCTCGATGAGAATGGGGCCTCGAGGCAGGTCGAGTGGGAACAGACTCCATACGATTCATGGTCGCACATTTTGGTGGGATGTCCCACCTCTCCTCCCCTCGCTGGCGAGGCTCGCATTACGTATGCTTGTACGCGCACCGAGTTGTTAAGCCCCGGGCTCCAAACTTTGCCGCTACGAGCGGCCTTCGCGCCGACAGGCGCTTTCGGCTCGGTGTCTAATCGTTGGAAAGTGGCTGCGATGGGTTTCCTGTCGTGGCCACTTTTTCTGTTCCGCCCGTTCCCTGTAGGCCCCTATGAACGCCAAGGGATAAAACAAGGCTGGCCCGGGTGTTTCACCCGGGCCAGGCCTCGTCATTATGATCGCGGACGGTACTGCTAAGCTCACGTCAAAATCAGCGGAGTAGCAGCTCAGTCTGCGCGGGGCGAGAGATCCGCCAAACGGCGGACGGTCGCCAGCGGTGTCAGATCAGCGGGTAGCGGACGATCGTCGCTTCACGACCAGCGCCGACGCCGATCGACTGAATGCGACAACGCGACAGCTCTTCGAGGCGCGCGATGTAATCCTGCGCGTTCTTCGGCAACTCTTCGAAGGTACGGCAACCGGTGATGTCCTCTTCCCAACCGGGCAGTTCTTCGTACACCGGGACAGCGTTCTCGAAACCGACCTGGTCAAGAGGCATTTCTTCCATGCGGACGCCATCGACCTCGTAGGCGACGCAGACCGGGATGGTCGGATAGCCAGAAAGCACGTCGAGTTTCGTCAGGCAGATGTCGGTCAGGCCGTTGATGCGGGTCGCGTAGCGCATGACAACCGCGTCGAACCAGCCGGTGCGGCGAGCACGACCGGTGGTCACACCAAATTCGCCACCTTTGTGACGCAGGGCCTCACCGACCTCATCATCAAGTTCTGTCGGGAACGGGCCTTCACCCACGCGCGTCGTGTACGCCTTCGCAACACCAACAACGCGGTCGATGCGGGTCGGGCCAACACCGGTGCCAGTCAGCGCACCGCCGGCGGTCGGGTTCGACGAGGTCACAAACGGGTACGTGCCATGGTCGATGTCGAGCATGGTGGCTTGACCACCTTCAAAAAGCACCGTGTCGCCACGATCGAGCGCGTCATTCACTTCGAGGGACGCATCGCAGACCATTGGGCGGATGCGATCGGCATATGCGAGCAGTTCTTCAGTGACGGTGTCAGGGTCGAGAGTTTCCATGCCGACGGCTGCGAAAACCTCATTTTTCGGAGCAAGAGCTGCCTCGATCTTCTCGCTCAGCGTCTTCGGGTCGAACAGATCCTGAATGCGGATGCCGACGCGGTTCATCTTGTCCGCGTAGGTCGGGCCGATGCCACGGCCGGTTGTGCCGATCTGATTCTTCCCGCGAGCACGCTCGTTCGCCTGGTCCATCAGACGGTTGTAGCTGGGGATGATGTGAGCATTGGAGGAAATCTTCAGGCGCGAGCAGTCAACGCCACGCGATTCCATTTCTGCCAATTCCTGGAACAGAACATCAATGTCGACGACGACACCGTTGCCGATGATCGGGGTAACACCCTTGGACAGGATGCCCGCGGGCAGCAGGTGCAGCGCGTACTTTTCCCCGTCGATGACGACAGTGTGACCGGCGTTGTTACCGCCGTTGAACTTCACAACATAGTCAGTGTTCTGGCCGAGCTGGTCGGTCGCCTTACCTTTACCTTCGTCGCCCCACTGGGCACCGAGCACGATCACGGCTGGCATGGGTTTCTCCCCGATATTCTTGCTATACGTACGACTGTGGCCGCACCTCGCACCATTCTACCGAGATTTACGCCAGCGCGTGAGCAGTAACAGCAGACACGCTTAACGCATACGCCTTCACGTACGTATTAAGCAATAGAAATCTTACTCCGCCCCTTCATTGGGGGTTTGTTTGGGCGGGCGGCCTCGTCCCCGAAGCGGCTGAGCCTTTGCTTCACGCCCCGCATCCTTCAGCGCGCGACGCAGAATGATCTCAATCTGCGCGTTCACACTGCGCAGATCGTCTGCCGCCCACTTGGACAACGCCTCGTGGACGGCAGGATCTAAGCGCAGAAGAATTTGCTTGCGCTCATTCTTCGGAGTCATTTACTCACCCGGCGATTCGCTCCCCAATACCAACCCAGCAGGTCAGTACAGCGAGCCCGCATTCACGATCGGCTGAGTGCGCTGATCAGAGCAGAGCACGACCAGCAGGTTCGACACCATCTGAGCTTTGCGTTCATCATCAAGCGACACGATGTCATTGTCTTCCAGACGGTTCAGCGCCTGCTCAACCATGGTGACCGCCCCTTCAACGATCTGCTCACGGGCAGCGATCACAGCACCGGCCTGCTGGCGCTGCAACATTGCCTGCGCAATTTCGGGCGCGTAAGCGAGAGACGAAATACGAACCTCGACGATTTCAAGACCAGCCAGTTCGACGCGAGCCGCAACTTCGCGCGCAAGTTCAGCAGAGACGACGTCTGTACCGCCACGTAGCGAGGTTTCGCCCGGGCCGGGCTCGTCATAGGGGTGCGAAGTGGCGACGTGACGCAGCGCCGACTCCGCCTGAGCTTTGATGAATTCCTCGTACTGCTCGACTGCAAAGACCGCGCGCGCCGTGTCAGCAACCTGCCACACGACGATCGCCGCAATATTCACCGGATTACCGTCGGAATCGTTGACTTTCAGCTCGCTCGTCTCGAAGTTATGGACCTTGACGGAGACCTTCTTGCCATTCGTCAACGGTGGTACCAGCACCAGGCCCGTCTTGCGAACCGTGCCAACGTACTTGCCGAAGAACTGGCGAACCGAGGTCTGGCCAGGAGAGACGACCGCCAAGCAGGGCATCAACACCATGACGAGGAGGAACATGACCGAACCGGAGACTATTCTTGCGACACCGCCCGCTTCGCCAGCGTCATCCGCGATCGCACCTGTAACGAACAGGTAGATCGAGTAGCCGAAACCTGCGAGCAGGATCAAGGCCATCGGGAAGGCGATCGCCGATCCGAGTGCCGGCGCCTTCTTTTCCGCAATATTCACGCGCGCTTTTGCTTCAGCAAACGCATTATCAGCTACGCCTTTGACGTTGATGTGCTCTTCCTGAGCCACCGAGTGCGACATCAGTTCTCCTTTGCGACTCGCGCCAGCCGGTCGGCTAGCTCCACACGAGTGCGATATCAATATGATATCTATTTTTTAATCCGCGTCAATAGCATGTTTTTGTTTGGATACAGTGGGCGGTCTCGTGCATCATTCACGATCGCGTACTATCGACAATTCGCGAGGCCACGCGCGCAACGCCAGCCGAAAATGGGTGCTCACGCAGAATGCGTGGCACATCTGGTCAGCTGAAGGCAACCCGGATGAGCGCTCAGGAAAGAAAAGACGTACAAGGCGACGAAAATGGGCTTTCAACTGGGAAAACATCGCCTTACACGACAAAAACCGACGCCTGCCACCACCCGCACTCCGCCGAGCACCCACACATGCCTCATGCTCGCGCTCTTACGCAAGGGAAAACACGGGCACGACGAAAAAGCTGGCGACACCTACCTCAGCTGGCATCACCTACCTCGCCAGGCAATGCCTACCGTAGTTGACGGTTACCTCACTTAACCGTGGCAGCCTCCGCGCGGACGGAGGCGACCTCGTACAGGGCAATGCCGGTTGCGACGGCGGCGTTCAACGATTCGACCGCGGACGAGATCGGGATGGACACAATCTGGTCGCAGGTTTCGCGGACCAGGCGGGACAGGCCCGCCCCTTCGGCGCCGGTGACAACGACCAGCGGCGCATCGGCGAGCTTCAACCCGCGCAACGACGCGTCTCCCCCGCCGTCAAGGCCGATGACGAACATACCGTTCTTCTTGCATTCCTCGAGGGCACGGACCAGGTTGGTTGCACGCGCGACGGGAACTCGGGCGGCTGCGCCAGCAGAGACCTTCCACGCGGTGGTGTTGACACCTGCGGAGCGACGTTCCGGGATAATGACACCGTCGGCACCAAATGCTCCGGCAGAACGGAGAACTGCGCCCAGGTTGTGCGGGTCGGTCACTTGGTCGAGCGCGACCAGCAGGGGCGTTCCAACCTTCTGGAAGGATCCGACGATCAGGTCTTCGACGTGCGAGTATTCGTATCCGCGCACCTCAACGGCTACGCCCTGGTGGACTGCGCCCTCAGTTGCGACGTCGAGGTCGCGACGGGTGACCTCGAAAACAGGGGCCCCCATGTGGGTGGCGAGGCGGATGACCTCTTCGACGCGGTCGTCTTTCACATTGTCGAGCACGAAGACACGTTCAATCGGCACGTTGGCGCGGACAGCTTCGGCGACGGGGTTGCGACCGGCGATCAGTTCGTGGCCGGGTGCGACCTTGATGGATGACTTGGCGCGTGCGCGCGCGATCGCTGCTTCCCGAGCTTCGCGTGCTTCCCGCTGGATCTTGCGCTTGTACGCGGGATGGTAGGTCCGGTCTTCAGCCTTCGGGGTCGGCCCCTTACCTTCGAGCCTACGACGCGAGTGCCCGCCGGTGCCGACTTTCGCGCCCTTCTTCGATCCGGGTTTGCGCACTGCGCCGCGACGACCGTCGTTTCCCGCCATGAGTTTCACCTATCGTTCGTTGGTCTCGCCTCCCGGCGAGCAGTTCAGATAGCAAGCCTATCGGCTCCCCGACTGTTTTCCCGCACGATATCGCCATTTGCGGTAGGTATCACGGCGCACTTTCTCTTGTTCACCAATTGACGAGGCCGAGAACGCCAGCGATTTCCAGCTTTCGCTCCGATTATCGGCCTTGGCAATTCCTCGCGAGAAACGTGCCTGCGATCAACGGAAGGTCAGGCGAGTTTCCAGGTTGCTCCATCACGCCCGTCAGCGACTTCGATTCCTGCGTTCGCGAGGCGGTCGCGAAGAGCGTCTGCGCGCGCCCAGTCCTTTTCGGCGCGAGCCTGCGCACGTTCTTCGATGACGGCCTGAACGAGGGTGTCGAGCGCGTCGTGTTCGCCAGATCCCGCACCTCCAGCTGTTCCAGCGGAGCCTAGTCCGCTTCGCCACTGCTCGGATGCGGGGTCAAGTCCAATGACATCAAGCATGGAGCGCACCAACTGCTGTTCACGTCGGACCGCTTCGGTGTCGCCCGCTTCGATGGCAACGTTGCCGGCCTTCATGTGCTCGTAAATGACGGCAAGCGCTCCGGCCACGTTCAGGTCATCGTCCATTGCGGTCACGAAGCCCTCGGGTAGTTCGGACGCAGGCAGTGCAATTTCGGAAGCGGGAACCTCGTCTGCAATCGCAATCGCGCGTTCCACGAAGGCGGAAAACTTCGCCCATGCAGCGGCAGCAGCTGGCATGGTTTCAGGGCCCCACTCAATTCCACTGCGGTGATGAACGGTCGAAAGCGCCCACCGAACGGCAGCAGCCGGATGCTCTGCAGTCAGAGCGTCGATGGAGAGCACATTGCCCAGCGACTTCGACATTTTTTCGCCCTTCATGGTGACCCACGCGTTGTGAACCCAGAGGCGCGCGAATCCCCAACCTGCTCCGTGTGACTGCGCTTGTTCATTCTCGTGGTGCGGGAATCGCAGGTCGATTCCACCGCCGTGAATATCGAATTCGTCACCCAAATAGCGCCGCGACATCGCAGAGCATTCGAGATGCCAGCCCGGGCGGCCTCGTCCCCACGGAGAATCCCAAGCCGCAGTTTCCGGCTCGCTTGCCTTGGCTGCCTTCCAGAGCGCAAAGTCGCGAGGGTCGCGCTTGCCCGCTTCCACGGCGGCGTCGATCTGCGCCTCGTCTTCGGTGGTGCGCATGTCGTCGAGCTTCTGGCGGGTCAGCGACCCGTAATCGTCCTGGCTGGCAACGGAGAAGTAGACGTTGCCCTGGCCGTCGGCGTAGGCGTGCTCGCGCTCGATCAGGCGGTTAATCAAGTCAATCTGGTCCGGAATATGCCCGGTCGCGTGAGGTTCGTAGGTCGGTGGCAGAACACCGAGGGTCGCATACGCTTCGGTGAATTCGCGCTCGAAACGCTGCGCCCACGCCCACCATTCAACGCCCGCGTCGGCGGACTTGTTGAGGATCTTGTCATCAATGTCGGTGACGTTACGGATGTAAGTGACGTCCAGACCATTGCGCTTCAGCCAACGAATCAGCGAGTCGAACGCGACGGCCGCGCGCAGGTGTCCGACATGCGGCGCACCCTGCACCGTCGCGCCACACAGGTAAATCCCCACTTTCCCCGGGTTTACAGGAACCAGTGGCTGCAGGGTGGCGGACTTCGAGTCGTACAGGTGAAGCGTCATAGTGCCATGCTACCCGCGTCGGCTCCCACGGTACGAGGCCGCCTCCACTTTTAGGACTGCGTAACGCGACGAAAGGGCGGGGTGGCACAGGGGACAGGCGTTTCGGAAGCTCAGTTTCTGGGCGTGATCTTTTCTTCGATCAGAGCACGCAGGGCGTCGGCGTCGTTCGGCAGGCTCACGACGCGTTGCTCGCCACCCTCAATATCGGCGAATCGGGCGGGAACGGTGGGTTCATGGCCGGTTGCCTCGCGGATCGTGTCGGCAAACTTCACGGGAAGCGCAGTTTCCATGACGACGGTCGGCCCGCCCAGGCGCGGTGCCCACTGGCGTGCGACGTGCATGCCGTCCGCGGTATGCGGGTCCAGCAGGTAGCCGTCGTTTTCTTCGGTGAAGAGAATCTGTTCCAGGCGGTGAGCATGGTTTGAGGTGCCCGACACGAAGCCGTAGTTTTCGCCAAGGGCGGCAAATTCTTCAGTGCCGGACAGATCGAAGAAGCCGTCCGAGTTCAGGACCTCGCCGAACAGCTGAGCGGTACGCTCCCCGTCGCGACCAAGCAGGTCGAAGATAAAGCGCTCGAAGTTGGATGCCTTCGAAATATCCATCGACGGCGACGAGGTTGCCAGTGTTTGAGCCGAAGAACGAACGCGGTAGACACCGGTGCGGAAAAACTCGTCAAGAACATCGTTCTCGTTCGTGGCCACAACAAGCGTTCCCAGTGGCACACCCATCTGTCGCGCCACATGGGCTGCGCAAATATTGCCGAAGTTGCCCGAGGGAACGACGACGTTCACTCGGCAATCCAGGTCGAGGCCACCGTCCGCACCTCGTGCCACCTGCAACCAGGTCGCGACGTAATACACAACTTGGGCGAGCAGGCGCGCCCAGTTGATCGAGTTAACCGCGCCCAGATGCCATTTCGCCTTAAAGTCAGGGTCCATGTTGACCGTCTTCACCAAGTCCTGACAGTCATCGAATACGCCCTCAACTGCGACGTTCACAATGTTGTCGTCCAGCAGAGAGAACATTTGCGCGCGCTGGAATGCTGTCATGCGTCCGGCCGGAGTAAGCATGACGACCGACAGGGCATTCCGGCCTCGTAGCGCGTACTCGGCAGCAGAGCCGGTATCACCACTGGTCGCACCCACAATCGTCAGCCAATCTCCACGGCGGTCGAGCTCGTACTCGAAGAGTTCGCCAAGCAACTGCATCGCCATGTCCTTGAACGCTGCCGTCGGGCCATTCGACAGGTGCGACACCCAGACTCCGGACTGGAGGTGCGTAACCGGAACGATCGCCGGGTCGCTGAACGCGGGCGTGCGGTAGGCGCGAGCGGTAATCGCCTTCAGGTGCTCGGAGGGAATGTCGTCAATGAACAGTTCAAGAACGCGGGCAGCGAGCGCCGCATAGCCTTCATCTGCGAGGACTCGACTGAGTTCTTCGAGGTCTGTCGCGCCCAGTTGCGGGTAGCTTTCAGGCATGTAGAGGCCGCCGTCGGGAGCGAGGCCCTCAAGAAGGATGTCGCTGAACGAGCGCGCGTTGTCGGCCGAAGATTGGCGAGTCGAAATGTACCGCATGCGCCGATCCTATCGGGGTCAGGCTGTCGTGCGAGCTCCGTCCCAAATCCGCGTCGCACCGGCTAGCCTTGAAGCATGACTGACACCGCTCACTCCACTCCCGTCCCCTTCCGCGTTGGCCAAGCGATCGACGTTCACGCGTTCGCAGTCGCAGACGAGTGTGGGAATCTGCCCGACAAAACTCTCATGCTCGCGTGTTTGGAGTGGCCGGGCGAAACCCCACTGGAGGGTCACTCTGATGGCGACGTTGCAGCTCACGCAGTGTGCGACGCGATTTTGGCGGCGACCGGCCTGGGCGAAATGGGAAGCGTGTTCGGGACCAGTCGACCCGAGTGGTCGGGCGCATCCGGCGAACAATTCCTTGTCGAGGTATGCCGAATGGCGCGCAAAGCTGGCTGGCACATCGGTAATGCGACCGTGCAAGTGATCGGCACAAAGCCTCGCATGGCTGCGCGTCTACCCGAAGCGTGCCAGCGGATGAGCGAGATCGTCGGCGCCCCCGTTTCCGTCAGCGCCACGACGACGGACGGGCTTGGGTTTACGGGACGAGGCGACGGCTTGGCAGCAACAGCGGTTGCGCTCGTCGTTCGGGCTCAGTAGTTCGCCAGCACGAACGAGGTCACGGGGAAACCGCGGGTGAGTACCCGCGAAGAAAACGGCGGTCGAGATCCCCCGCGACAAGCGCACCTCAAGAATCGGGAAGAGAACAGAGGCGAGCAGGCAGAAAGAGTCAGCCCGCTACTCCCCCATTACTTTTCGAGGTGCTCCAAGTGTGCCTCGTCTGCCTTGACCGGGATGGTCAGGACCAAGCCAACGGCGAGGATCAGGATGATACCGAGGATGCCCCAGTAGGTGTAGTCGCCGCCGGTGGACTGCGCCTTGCCGATCTTCAGGAAGACGCCGTACATGAACGGCGCCAGGAAAGAGACGGCGCGGCCGGTGGTCGCGTACAGGCCGAAGACTTCACCTTCACGACCTGCGGGGATGATACGGCCGAGGAACGAACGGGATGCCGACTGCGTCGGGCCGACGAAGATGCAGAGCAACAGGCCAAGGCTCCAGAAGACGATCGAGCCGTGCGCGTGGAAGAAGAAGACGCCCAGACCGAAAACGACCATCGAAGCGAGCGAGAAGATAATGACCTTTTTCGGGCCAATCTTGTCGTCGAGAGCGCCGAAGCCGATGGTAGCTAGGCCCGCCACGACGTTCGCGGCGATTGCGAAGACCATGACGTCACCGGCGGAGAAACCGAACGCGGACTTTGCCAGGATTGCACCGAAGGTGAAAACGCCTGCCAGGCCGTCGCGGAAGACGGCGGAAGCCAGCAAGAAAAACAGTGTGTGCGGCGCTTCGCGGTGCAGGCCCTTCACGGTCTGCCAGAGCATACGGTAGGAGTCGAGCAGAGATTCTTTCGAATCATCGTGGTGCAGGACCGACGGTTTCGGCGGGTGCAGCACGACCGGCAGGGCGAAGAGACCGAACCAGAGTGCCGCAATGATCATCGCGATACGAATATTCAGACCGTTGTCGGTGGACACACCCAGCAGGTTCGGACCAATCAAGCCGACGTAGAGGATGAGTAGCAGGACGATGCCACCAACGTAGCCGGCTCCCCAGCCAAGGCCGGAGATACGCCCCATGTCCTTCTTGTCAGCCAGGTGGTTGAGCATCGCATTGTAGTTCACGGACGCGAACTCGAAGAAGATGTTGCCGACGCCCAGCAGTGAAATACCGAGCCAGAGCGACGCGTTCGGCCCGATCGACGATTCGGGGGCGACGAAGAACATGGCGAGCATCGACAGGACAACCGCGCCGGTAAACCAGCCGAGCCAGACACCGCCCTTACCACGACGGTCTGCGCGCTGGCCGGTAATCGGCGCGAGAAGAGCGATGATGAGGCCCGCGACCGTCAACCCGATCGACAGGTGCGAGTTCGCGGTGCCCGCATCGGTGAACAGCCCATCGCTGGTCAGGTAGGTGGAGAAGACGAAAGTGGTGGCGACAGCGTTGAACGCTGCCGACCCCCAGTCCCACGCTGCCCATTCAATGACGGGGCGCGTCAGGATTTTCGTTTTTTCTTTTGATGCCACTGGGGTGTTCGGGGTGGATGACATTCGTTTCTCCTCGGACATACGTCCGCTGCTTTGGGCGCTGTCAGTGTTGCTGACATCTGGAACTTAACACGAAGAGGAGCGAAATTTGATTTCTTGAACGTTTCGTGGACGTGCAAGTTGGTCGCATTATCTGCCTTGTGTCCCCGTTCTAGTCCCTCATTGACGAGGCCACACCGGGCATCTTTCTTACCCCGCTGTGGCAGGCAAGCTGGCAGTTTTCAGGATTGATCGAGTAGAAGTGTTGCGAGCGCAAGGTCGAGCCGGGTTGTGACTTTCATGGAGAGAAGGTCGCCAGGGACTGTCATCACTTGGCCACCCGCGTCTTCCACAAGACCCGCGTCATCGGTCGCCGCTGTACGTTCATTTGCTCCACGAGTCCGGGCGGACTCGTGCGCTTCGCGCAAGGTGGACCACGCGAATCCTTGAGGTGTCTGCACGCTGACAAGGGCGGAACGGTCGATGGTTGCCATCACCGGGCGCAGTCCGATGCCGAGGTGTGCTGACGCGGTGGAGTCGCCAACTTGTTTGAGCGTGTCGGTCACTGGCAGAACCGGGATAACAGCGTTGTATCCCAGCGTGACGGCTGCAATGACGCGACGAATCGCGTCTGGCGGAGTCAAAGCTCGCGCGGCGTCGTGAACAAGGACGGGGGTTGAAGCGTCAAGGCACATCCCGTGGGTTTCGGTGAGGGTTTCTAACGCATCCAGTCCGAGGGCAACTGAGGCTTGACGCGATGCGGATGATCCGGCAACGACAAGAACAGGTATTGAACAGGATTCGCCCTGCTCGCTTGTAAGCGTGATACGTCCATCTGGAAAGTAAGTGGCGAAGGTATCGACCTGATCGGCGGGAGCTGTCACGACGATGCCTGCAACACCAGCTTGAGCTAGCCCGCGGGCGGATCGTTCAAGAAGAGTAGTGCCAGCAAGCTCAACAAGAGCTTTGGGACCGTCACCCCCCAAACGGGTGCCGGAGCCTGCTGCTGTCAGGACTGCAAGAGCGGTTGACATTGAGGATCCGAAGTGTGACGGGTCAGGTCACTCAGCGTCTACGGTGTCTTCAGGGGTGATACGACCTTCGGCGAGGATTTCGTCAAGGCGAGCAGCTGCCTGTTCTTCGGTGATGTTACGCGCCAACGCAAGTTCAGAGCAGAGGATCTGACGAGCCTTGGTCAGGGTACGCTTTTCACCAACGGAAAGCTTCTTCAGATCGTCGCGACGCGTCAGGTCACGAACAACTTCAGCGACCTTCACGATGTCGCCGGTTGCGATCTTCTCTTGGTTTGCCTTGAACCGGCGGGACCAGTTGGTGGGCTCTTCAACGTAGGGGGCACGAAGAACCTTCAGAACCTCTTCCAGCCCATCTTCACCGACAACTTCACGCACACCAACAAGGTCAACGTTATTTGCGGGAACCTGAATGGTCATGTCGCCCTGTTCGACGCGCAAGGTCAAGAACGTGATCTCTTCACCACGCAACGTGCGCGTAGAGATCTCTTCGATCGTGGCTGCACCGTGGTGCGGATAAACGACCGTCTGACCAATTTCGAACGTCATGAGAGCTCCCTGCAGATATGCGACTAGCGAATACAAGTCTACCATTTGCACCCGTTTCCTACCCGACTAGGCGCTGGCGGGCCGAAGCCACTCACGAGGGGCGGCACTCGGTCCACCCCCGCGATCTACTTCACATGTGGATTCAAATCAGCACAATACAAATGGGGCGAATCCACTTTCGCGGATCCGCCCCACTCGTTCAGCTATCTAGATGCTCACTTGCCCTGGTTGGCGACAGCAGCAATCTTTGCTTCTGCCTCGGGATCCAGGTAGGTGCCACCCTTCTTGATCGGCTTGAGGGTTTCCTCATCCAGCTCGTAAACAAGCGGGATACCGGTCGGGATGTTGACGCCTGCAATGTCCTCGTCGGAGATTTCGTCGAGGTGCTTGACGATGGCGCGCAGCGAGTTGCCGTGTGCGGCGATCATGACGGTCTTGCCGGTCTTGATTGCCGGGACGATGGTGCCGTCCCAGTACGGGAGCAGGCGCTCAAGGACGTCCTTCAGGCATTCGGTCATCGGGATCGGCTCGCCTGCGTAACGCGGGTCGGTGTCCTGGCTAAATTCGGAGCCAGCTTCGATTGCCGGTGGCGGAACGTCGTAGGAACGACGCCACTGCATGAACTGATCCTCGCCATATTCGTCGCGGATTTCTTTCTTGTTCTTACCCTGAAGAGCACCGTAGTGGCGCTCGTTCAGACGCCAGTTGCGCTCAACCGGGATCCAGTGACGATCGGCAGCATCGAGTGCGAGGTTCGCGGTCATGATTGCGCGGCGCAACATCGAGGTGAACAGGAGGTCCGGCAGAACGCCAGATTCCTTGAGGAACTCGCCACCGCGTGCGGCTTCGGCGCGGCCCTTTTCGGAGAGCGGCACGTCAACCCAGCCGGTGAAGAGGTTCTTTGCATTCCATTCGCTCTCGCCGTGGCGGAGCAGCACCAGTGTGTATGTCATGACGTCATTCTTCCATCTTCGAGGGGTGTTGTCATAGACCCCAAGGACCTATCTCAGGCGTGAGCCCTCTCAAACTTCGCGACGATGTCGGCGGGGATGCGCCCACGGTCGGAAACCTGGATTCCGTTTTCTGTGGCCCATGCGCGAATTTCACCTGCGCGCGACAGAGCTGCCGACGAGGCCACGCGTGAACCGCGGATTGCTCGACCACCGATACGGCGCGATGAAGAAATCCACTTTTCAAAATCAGCGGAAATTTCAGAAATGTGTTCTTCCGAGAGGTCAATTTCGTAGGTCACACCCTGGAATGAGAATGTAACGGTGTCTTTTGCAGGAGTTCCATCAATATCGTCAACGAGAACGACGTGCGTCTTCTTCATAAGGGGTCCTATTCACTCATTGATGTTCGATTGTTATTGTCCGGAGACAATCAAATTGTCTCCGGACAGAATATAAATAAGAAAGAACCGACGCAACCGTTTTTAAATAGTGAAATTGAATACTTATAAAGTAAGACTAGAAGCGAGAGTTAATTGACCAAAACTCTCCGACGCGTGAACCAAGAGGGGTGTTTTGTTCAGTGGGGTCGACCTCGTAACCCTAGAGACGAAGCGCACAGGAGAAAATCTGCCACCAACTTCAATTGAGTTGATCGTTGTACCACATTGGATCTCAGCTAAGAACAAAGAGTACCCCTGCAGTTTGGAATCATGAGCGTCGCAGACATCACCGACTCTGATTACAACCAACAACCCCACCAAAAATGTCGAAGACTACGCAATGGCGCAATACATGTCAGGTGGTCGAATTGACCTGATGATGAGTCACGGAAATACAGATTCGGTTTACCCGTGGTTCGGAAAAAATATTCGCAACGGTATTCCGTTGGCCATTGAAAACTACGCTCTTCTACGCCGTTGATGGAGCGAAGATGATGTCGATTGGCACGGTAAATTCCGTACGTACGCCTTTGCACGGTTTCACTTCCACTCCACGCCCACTGGACGGAATTGCTCCATTTGTATGGCACGGCCCTATTCGCTCCCTCGAAATTACTGTACAGGTCGCCTATTACGGTGACTGTTTCTTCCACAACAGTGTTTTCTGGTCGCCAGAACACATGGTCCCCTGTACCACGAGCACTTTGAACACTACGGTCACGGTCCTGTAAAGAAGGCAATTGTCGGTCTGGGTGGTCAAGTCTTCATGGCACGCAAGTCGCAGGATGCGGTTCGTCCTCATTCACGCTGGAATGTCGGAGGAGTCTTCGACAGCGAAACGTGCCGATCGGATTGAGCGAGGCGTACGTGATCTTTTTGGACGTTTGGCACTTTCTGTTCACACTTCACATGACGAACCGTGAGATTCCGCCGTTTCTCAGCCAGAGAATGATTCACCTATACTCGATAACTTTTCTGAATCGGATATAGTTGAGACCTTGCGTCTCAGGTGGCCACGGACGCTGCCTCAGACCAAGAAGCCTCGCATTGGCCTGGGTTTGCTGACTTTGAAACGCCACTGAAGGGATGATCATGAGACGCGATGCTCGCGGACGCGCGTGGGAAACGTATTTCGTGACCACGGCACGTCTGACGAACGCTATCGAAGCCGCGCTGAAGGCGGAGTGCCACGTGACTCAGCCCGAATATAACGTGCTCCTTCAGGTGGCACGAGCTGGCGATGAAGGCATTCGCCCCTCCGCTTTGGCTCATGAGGTTGTATTCAGCCCCTCCCGCCTGACACACACTGTAAATCGGCTTGTCTCTCGCGGATACGTGGAGCGCACGACGTGCGTGGGTGACGGACGTGGTGGCCTGATTCTAATGACGGATGCTGGCAAGAAGTTCTTCGAAAAGGCTGCTGACGTGCACCGTGAGGTCGTTCGAGAGATCGTACTGAACGACCTGAGCGTAGAAGAGATCACCGTGCTCAACGAAGTGTTTGGTCGCATCGCTCGACGCATCGACGACCATATGGCCTGACCCGCTGTGCCTTCCAACCGCTTGCCTACCCTGCCCTATTGGGTTCGCTATATCAGCGCGACCCTTGCGACGGGGGTTACCGCCGGAATTGTTGGCTGGCTGTGTACTCGCCTTCTGCATGGAGTCGAGGCAGTGGTGTGGAATCATCACTCGGGCACATTCCTTGATTCTGTTTCTACCTCCGTTTCATGGCATCGCCCCTTGATCCTGCTTGTTGCTGGCGTGTTAGGGGCTATTTCGTGGACTGTGATGTTCCAGAAGAATCCTCAGCTGACCAGCGTGAAGGCTGGGGTTGAGGGAGAGACGCTACCTCCGCTTCGAACCATCTGGCATGCGCTGACGCAGATTGTCTTGGTTGGCATGGGAGCTTCGATTGGCCGTGAAGTGGCTCCTCGTGAAGTGAGCGCCTCGCTCTCTTCCTGGCTATCTTCGCACTGCGGGTTGTCCGCCGAGGATCGCAGAATTATTGTCGCGTGTGGTGCGGGTGCCGGCTTGTCGGCTGTGTATTCGATTCCTATTTCCGGCGCTGTTTATGCTCTTGAAATTCTGCTTTTGTCCAAGCGCCCGAAGGCGGTTGCGACCGCTTCTTTTATTGCTGTTCTTTCCGTATTGGTGTCTACCGGCTGGCATCGACCTGCACCCTTTTATTCGGTTGAGCCTTTGAAGACGTCGTGGGGTCTTGTCGTCTGGGCGCTGATCATGGGACCCATTTTGGGTGCGCTGGGCGAATTGTTCCGAACGTGGGTTAACCGGTGCGAACAGGCTAAGCCCCGATCTGCTCACCTTCTTTGGTCACTTCCGCTGGCGTTCGTCATTGTTGGTCTTATTGCGATAGTGATTCCTTCGGTGCTCGGCAATGGGCAGGCGAGTGCTCAGACGCAGTTTGATGCTCGCTGGCTAGCTGGCGCTGGTTTGATCACGGCACTATTGGTCCTTGTGGCGAAGACGTTCACGACTCTTGTGACGATTCGTGCTGGGGCATGGGGTGGAACGCTGACTCCTGGAGTCGCCTTGGGTGCCGGTATTGGCGCGGTGACTGGTTTGGTGTGGCAACAGGTTGTTCCCAGCGTATCGGTGGCTGCATGTGCGTTTATTGGCGCTGCGATTTTCTTGGGTTCGTCGATGGCGGCTCCGTTAACCGGTTTGACTCTGGTTTTCGAGTTCACCGGTTTTGCAGGTCTTCCCATTGTTGGTTCTACTGGAATCGCGTTGGTTGGTTCGGTGTTGATGACCGCGTGGATCCGCAAGAGGCGCGAGGCTCGCAGGCTTGCCGAAGTCCACGCAACCGTGTCGATTCCACCTCTTCCTTCTTCTGATTGACGAGGCCGCGCACCTCAAACATCGCTTGGCGTTCTTAGTGCGCGACCTCGTAGCAATCTTTTTCACCCTTGGTCGAAGCACCCCGGCGGGCACTCCCCCTGTTGGGGCGTAGATTGCTTTTAAGAGCGACGATGGAGTGCAATAGCTCCGACGCCCATCAGTGCAAAGAGTGTGGCACCTGCAAGGAATAAGAGTGTTTGGGCACCGGTTTTCGCAAGGTGTTCTTCGGGCGGGGTGGGAGTCTTTTCAAAGAGCACTGTCTGGTCTTCGTCGTTGATGTCAGTGTGGACAGCGATGGTTTGTCCGTCGTGTTCGAGGCGTTCGAACACGACGGTGGTCTTGCCGACCACCATGGAGCCGTCGATGGTGAAATCAACGTTTTCGCACCCATCAGCCTGCCCTGGGGTGAACGTCTTGGAAGCGGTCACAGGCTTGCCCTCAACCATCAGCGGCCCACCAGTAGCCTTATCCATCAACGTGCCCGACAGGGCGTATTCCCTGCCCTGTTTCAGGTTCGTGTAGCACACCTTGTCCGTGATCGTCACCAGGCCCGAAGAAGCGAGAGTCTTATCGCCGTCCACCTTGTCGGTCGCGGTGGTCTTCAACGTCGGCGGATTAGCCTCAACAACATACTGCTCGCTCTTATCAGTAACAGAGGTCGTAAAAGGAGCAACACGATCATCACCAGCAAACGAGGTGACAAACACGTACGTACCCGGCTCACCGTCTTTCATCTTGAACCCGGTTGACCCAACAGAGGGCTTAAAACCATGTGAAGCATCAACCTGCACTTCACTGATCGTCTCACCGGCCGCAACGTTTTCGTCAGTGACCGCTTCGCCTTCAGGGAAAAACACAAGCTTCTGCGTAAACGTCAGCTCGTCACCCTTAAACCCAGCCTTACCAGTGAAGTTCGGGTGAGACTCAGGCATTTCGGTGACGAACATGTCGTCGACAAGGTACGAGCCCGACTTGGTGGTACGAACCGACAAACTCGTATCCACATTCGCCTTGAAACGATATGACAGGGTTTCATCACCCAACCCGAACTGGTCGTGCCAGTCGGCGTGCACCAATTCCTTAATGTCAATCGCCGGATCACCAATCGTGCCAGGCTGAGCATCCTTGACAACCTTCCACACCCACGTGTAAAACCCAGGGGCTAAGCCTGCCACATCAACATTGACACTATGCTCACCAGGACCGGTAGCAGTAAACGACGCAGTCGCAACCACATGAGCATCTGCGGGAACCTCATCACGGGGGTCTACCGGCTCTTCGCCCAACGCATAGGCAGTGCCCTCATACACAACCGGAACCGGCTTGCCATCAATTTCCAGCCACTTACCATCACCATAATTCGGGTCAGCACTGGCAGTGATCGTGTCCGACAACGTCTGAGAATCAATCACCTTAGACGAACCCACATTGGACGTAGCAATCGGCTGAAAATCAAAAATCACCTCAAACGACGGACCCGCAACCGTCTCAGAACGCAGGCTTGAACTGTCGAACCAGATCACATCCTGGCGCACCCCCCTAGAAGAGGCATATCCCAAAGCAGAGTATCCAAGATTGTCATACTTAATACTCGAGTGAACCGTGCCGTTCGCTGTTGAACGCCATTGAATACCATCAATACGCGATGCGGTAGTTGTTCCCGTATAGGTGTTCGTCCCAGTCGCTTCGAAGACAGCCGGACCGTTCAAAGTGATAGTGAATGGTTTGCCCGCGATCAGAGTTCCATCAGCATTAGTAACACCAATGCCGTCAATAGTGCCAAAGCGCATACGCTCACCCGTCACCGTACCAGGTTTCCACCCAACAACACCGACCGCTTTTGCTTCAGCAACCATCTGACGAGCACGAGACTGAATGCTTTCGGGAACGGAAGCAAGAAGCGTATTCACATTCGCCTGAGCACGACGCGAGTTCTCAAAATTCACGTGAGCAAGAAAAGCAGTCGCAGCCGCATCAACATCGGTATTCGAAAACTCAAGCGAAGTAGGCGTATACCACTTCATGATGTACGCCATCTGCGCAATATCAACACTCAAATCAGCCGGACGAGACAAAGAAGGTTGAACCGTCAACTGACCGGGTGTCACGACCACCTCTGCTGCAGGATTGACTGCGTCAGCCTGAATACACAAACCAGGAACCGGCTGACCACTATAGGGAATCCACGTCCCCAACCAGCCAGACAATCCAGCAATCGGCACACCACGAACCCACGAACCCGCAGCAACAGAAGCAGGAGCCAAAGCAGTCAACGAGGCACACACAACCACCATCGTTACAAGAGAGGCTAAGATAGACCTCAGCCGTGAGTAGTGTGCCACCCTAGGCACAGAAGAATCCACCATCATCAAATTCCTTTCAACTGATGGGAATACATATGGAACCCACCAACTTGGCGATCAGCTTTGCGAGAAGTGGGTTTCACGACGACGCCTGTCGTTGCCATCAGTGTTCCGCTCGGCGCACGTGGGTGCGAGTGGACTGAAAAGAAATTGTGGATAAAAAAATGAGAACCTCACGCTTGTTGATAAGTGGGTGCTTCTGCACCTAGAAAGACGCAATTGACGGTAATCCCTGCTTCCAGTCGACTCTCGGAAACAGATCGAGTCTTTTCTTACAACGAATGCCGGTGTCATGGGTTCAACGCTCACTGCAACGAACCTGTTTACTCACCGTGGTTTCGACTACGTTTCGCGTAAGTCGAACGTCAAACGACTGTTGCTGAACAACTCAATAACAATCCGAGCAGTCTTGAACGACGGCACCTATCGGAGAAAATCAGACCCAAGCATCCGAGAACAGCAATCCGACCCAAAAACGCGCTGAACGAAGTTGGCCGCCCCTAGAGCCCCAGAAGATCCTTCGTACGCGTACCATGCGTCTCGATAGCATCCACTTCAGGACGACCCGACGCATGCGAAATATGCACAACCAGCATCTGCGCGGTTGTCAGCCACGGACTCTCAGAAGGCAACAAGCGCAACAAAGTCGAAGGCGTGACCGCACGGATCGGATCCAACAGCGCCGGAATTGTCGGTCGATGCGCGCACACAACAACCGCGTTCGTCTGGCGCACACACTGCGCAACAACCGCCGAAGCCGACGCGGGATCAGCCGCAACCGCAGCTTCCGTGAGCTCGTCGCGAACCTCAACCCGGCCTCCGCCGACGCTCGCCCACGGGCCAAGCGTCTGCTGACAACGAATCCACGACGACGACACGGCGCGCTCAATCCCAAACGCACTGAGAACATCAACCAAGCCCATCGCCTGTCGCACACCCAAGCGCGTCAACGGGCGCGAGGCCTCATCGCCTGCCCACTGAGTACGCGACACCGCTTTCGCATGGCGAACGAGGCCCAACGTGACGGTAACAAGCCTGCCTTCTTCCGCTCGCGCAACGAGCTCTTGGAGTAATCGCCGGTCACCTCGGCGGGTGAGCATCTGCTCGGCTTGATCGGGTGACACCCAGCGTGTCTCATCAATTTCGCTGGCCGGAGCTGGCTTCACGGGAGTGCGAACGCGAGAAATAGCAGAGGGCTGCGACAGCTGTACAGGCGAAACGACTGGCTGTTTGTCCGCGGGTTCGGGCATGTGAGTAGGCACAGGAGCCGGTTTGAGAGCCTGCCCCTTCTTGCGGTTCGCAAAAATAGCCGGAGAAATACGAACTTTCACCGGTGTAGACACTGGCGCAGAAATCGGCGTAGCAGTCGCCATAGGGGCGATCGTTGACGTGTCAAGACCGGTGCGACGGTCATCGTCGGCCAGCGTGCCCACCCAGTAGCGAACTTCCTTCGTCTGCCCGGAGCCAAGCCGGTAGCGCTGAGTTGTCAGCGGAGCACCCAAAATAACGGAGGCGCCAGTTTCTTCTTCGACCTCGCGGATGGCGGCGCAGATGATCGGTTCGTTCGCTTCCGATTTACCTTTCGGCCACGACCAGTCCTTGTAACGAGGACGGTGAACCATGAGGACTTCAATGTCCTCGGGCACAATCACCTGCCCGGGAACGCCCCGGCGCTCGGGATCAACGAAACGCCACACTAAAGCTCCCGCAGCGCGCACAAGGCGCGTCGGGACTGGAGCCGGGCGAATCGAACGAGACACCCCCTTAGCCTACCGGCACGGCGCCCCACCCGCTGAATCAACGGAGATCACACAGCAGTTGCGCGCCCGCCAAGCGACCACGCCGAGTTGCTGGCTCAACTTCAGGGCGCGATCCTCGTCGAGCGAACCCGCGCCACCCCCTTGCGTTACCGCCCGATCACGCGCGACGAGGCCGCCTCCATCAGCTCAACTTGCAGATCAACAAGGGGCGAGCCGTCTTTGTTCACCTGATGACGCTTCCAGTTTCCGCTCTTCTTCAGCGCCCACGATGAGGTCTTCGATGAAACGCCGCGCCTAATCAGGTTTGCGAGATACTCAACCTGGTCGGGGTCGCTCATGCGAACCAATGCTTCAACGCGACGATCCAGGTTGCGGTGCATCAGATCGGCAGAGCCAATCCACACTTCTTCCTCACCGGGCACCCCGAACGCGTAAATACGCGAGTGCTCCAGGTAGCGACCAAGGATCGAGCGGACGCGTATGTTTTCAGACAAGCCGGGAACTCCGGCACGGATCGCGCAGATGCCTCGAACTTGAACGTCGACTTTCACTCCGGCCTGTGAAGCGCGATAGAGGGCGTCAATCACGGCCTCGTCGACCACGGAATTCACCTTGATACCAATCCACGCTTCGCCACCAGCCTTCTTGCGCGCGATCTGGGTGTTGATGCGTTCAATGAGCCCATCGCGAATCGACAGCGGAGCAACCAGCAGTCGGTGGAACGTCGAACGAGGCGCATACCCGGACAATTGGTTGAATAGGCGGGTCAGGTCCTGAGCGACCTCACGATCGCAGGTAAGCAGGCCAAGGTCCTCATAGCCACGCGCGGTCTTTGGATGGTAGTTACCCGTACCCACGTGGCAGTAGCGACGCAGACCGTCGGCTTCTTGGCGGACGGCCAAGGAGAGCTTGCAGTGCGTTTTCAAGCCGACCATGCCGTACACGACATGGACGCCCGCACGCTCCAGTTTTCGCGCCCAGCCGATATTCGCTTCCTCGTCGAAACGGGCTTTGATCTCAACAATTGCAACGACCTGCTTGCCGGATTGCGCTGCTTCAATCATCGCCGACACGATCGGCGAATCACCGCTGGTGCGATACAGCGTCTGCTTCATTGCCAGCACGTTCGGATCACGGGCAGCCTGGGTGATGAACGCCTGCACCGACGTCGCAAACGAATCGTAAGGATGATGTAGCAAAACATCATGCGAGCGGATCTGAGCGAAAATATCACCCGCACGCGCCGACTCGAACTCCGCCAAGCCAGCGGCAGTCACCGGCACGTACTTCGCGTACTTCAAGTCCGTTAGATCCAGATCATGCAATTCGTTGCAGAGCGTCAAGTCCAGCGGAGCCGGAACGCTGACCACGTCAGCCGGCGAAATCTCAAGCTTTTCGATCAGGAAGTCACGGACGAACGATGAAATCGTATCCTCAACTTCAAGGCGTACAACCGGGCCAAACTTACGGCGCAGAAGCTCTTCCTCCATCGCCGTCAGCAGATTTTCAGCATCGTCCTCTTCGACCTCAAGATCTTCGTTACGCGTCACTCGGAACCCGTGAGCTTCAACGATTTCAACACCGGGGAACAGGTGCTCAAGGTGCGCGCGCACCACGTCTTCGAGCGTGATGAACGTCGTGCCTTCATCAGTCGCCACATACGATTCCGCAGGCCCACCCCCGATCACAGAATCCACGTTGATCAGGCGCGGAAGCGACTGGGGAACCTTCACGCGCGCGAAGTGCAGTTTGCCTGTCAGCGGATTGCGGACAACAACCGCGAGGTTCAAAGACAGGCCGGAAATGTAAGGGAACGGGTGTGACGGATCAACCGCCAACGGGGTCAGAACAGGGAAAATCTGACGACGGAAGTAGCGGGTGAGTTGAGCACGCTGATCTTCAGACACATCATCCCATCGAGCCAAACGAATCCCCTGCTCAGCAAGTGCCGGCAGAATATCGTCCTGGAATGCACGCGCCTGACGCGCAGTCAACTCCTGCGTACGCGCCTGAATTCCCTCAAGCACCTGACGCGGTTCCAACTCAGACGCGCCCTTCTTCGCGATCCCCGCGGCGATGCGACGCTTCAAACCGGCAACGCGCACCATGTAGAACTCGTCCAAGTTCGACGAGAAAATCGCAGTAAACCAGGCACGTTCTAGCAGTGGCAACGTTGGATCTTCCGACTGTTCCAAGACACGCTGGTTAAACGCCATCCACGAGATCTCACGATCCGCGAAACGCCCCTTCGGCAGTGGCTTGTTCTCTCCGATTGGCGCAGACATATCAACGTCAGTCGTCAAAGCGGGGAGCAAAATACGAGGCGTGGCCACATCGTCGTCATACTCAGAATCCTCATGTTCAACGCCCACAAGCCCGCCAGCCTGCGACGGAGGCACAAACATCTCTGTTGCCCGAGCGGTCTGAACACCATTGGTCATCTGAGTCGTGTCCGCGTTCTGCGCATCATCGCGCTCGTCGGGCATGACCGGTCCCGGCCACGAGTCGTCGGGCGCAGAGAATGTGGGTTCGTCGTTCGACATGGGGGCCTCTTCAAGCATCGTTGCTTTATGCGCGTTGGCGCATTGAACTGCCTTCTATGGTGTCATTGAGCGGGCGTTTTCGCACGCCAAAAGGGCTTCAACGCACCAAAGAATCACAACGTGCGGGCATTGTGCTCTTGCAGTGCCCTCGTACCCCGCCGACTCACTATTCGAGCGCACCAACATGCGCCTCACGCGCACTGACGGACAGCTCTTCCGCCGTCTTCAAAAGCGCCTTCGCACGCGTCGAAACCGGGTAGGCCAGCGGATCATTCGGATCCGTGATCCACGAACCGCCACCACCGAAACCAGCAGCCAGCACTCGCATCGCATTCGACGCGTCCGTGATGACATCTTCCAGATCATCGTCCGTCAGCTCGCCGGTCAGCAGTCGTGCGACATCCGCCATCACGTCCGCCAACTCCGGCAAGTTCAGAGGGTGTTCCAGTCCCGGAACAATATCGGCGTGCGCCCCGTCCACGTATCGCTCATCAACGAGGCCGGGCTCGCGTTCATACCACTCGAGTAGGAGATAGAGTCGCCACAAAGCACCCGGCAGAGTGTACTCCGGGCTACGCGACCAGAGGTGTGCCACCTGGTCCACGCCCAGGTTCCGGACAAGAGCCCGAAGACGAAGCGTGGCCTCGCGGTCAAAATCCTCATCGCCCACGCCCATCAGCGCCCACGCACTCGAATGCGCCAAGCCGGAACTTGCCGCCGTGTCCTCGTCGCCGACGATTGACTCCGCCTTCGTTGGCGTCAACATGGCGGGGCGACGCGGTGAACACGATTTAACCATTAGAAGAATCCTTATTACAATAGAGACGGATCTTTACGATCTTGGGCGGTTCACGCGCTTTGGCGCGACCGAAACCGCTGGGCCTATAGCTCAATGGTAGAGCAGCGGACTTTTAATCCGTGGGTTGGGGGTTCGAGTCCCCCTGGGCCTACCACCACTTGCTTCGTCGGCTTTTCAAATGCCACTTCACCTGCATGGTTGCAGATCAGTGTGCGCACCTGCCTTCCGCATAGCTCACCCCTTAGCCTTCCACATTGGGGGTCTACCAAGATTCTTAGAATCCGACCCTTCGTCGGCTTCTCCGCATTCTCCTCATAGAGATGACTCGTCGCATCAAGGGGCGCAGAAACGCCATGGCGACGGCACTCCAATTGCGTGACGCCAACTCGCTCATCGGACTTCGGACGTAGCTGGGCGCGCCCTGCGACGCACTGGTTCAAAGAAGAAAAATCCCCCGCCGAAATTCGGACCCAAGCCCATCACAAAGCAACCCGCGTGCACGTCAGCCAGAACCGGGAACCGTAAGTCCGGCCAGAACTACGCTTCAGCGCTGGAAGCGCGGGGACGATGCAATCCAGACTGCAATGGAAATCAGCACGAGTCCCCCCAGCTCACCCAGCGTTGGGAGCTGACGGAGCATCACCGCACCCACAATCGTCGACGTTGCCGGAAGCATCGCCGTAAACAGGGCAAAGGTTGCTGCGCTGACACGCGACATCGCCAAAGCTTCTAAACTAAACGGAATTACCGTCGACAGCACACCCACCACGACGAGCGCCCCGAACAAGTGCGCAGACGTAAAACCTCCGACGCCACCGGGAGCCAACACAACCGAACTGAACAGCGCACTCCAACCGAGCGACGCTGCCAGATTCGATACCGCCGACCGTTTCGACGCAAGCTTCTGACCGACCATGATGTAGCCAGCCCACGCAGTCGCCGCCAACAGAATCCAGACAATACCAGCCTTCACGCCGGGCGCATCAAGGTCCAACCCAAGCCCAGAGATCGACACAACCCCAGCAAACGCAAGGAGGGCGGCGATGCGTGGCGCTGGGCCTCGTCCCCTAAAAATCGCAACCAGAACGGGGCCCAAGAATTCCAACGACACGGCCGCACCAAGCGGGAGGCGAGCGATGGCTTCGTAGAAGGTGGAGTTCATCGAAATGATGAACACACCGAAAACCATGGACGTCACAAGATCTTTGCGACTCCACTTTTCACGCCACGGGCGACGCCACGCGAGCAGGATGCTCGCGGCGACTAAAACTCGCCACCATGCGACCGAAGCAGGCGACATCTGTGCAAACAGGCCGATTGCAATAGCTGCGCCAACGTACTGGATCAGCGCCGAACCGACGATGAAAAACTGAGCGGGAACCCTGTCCAGCCCCGACTGTGAAGGAAGCGATGGCACCGCGCATCATCCGCCCGCGGGCAGGAAAGTGAGCGCTGCAGAGTTCATGCAGTAGCGGTTGCCCGTCGGCTGATTCGGCGCATCCGGGAACACGTGACCGAGGTGCGAACCGCAGTTCGAGCAACGAACCTCGGTACGGACCATGCCGTGCGAGCGGTCTTCAATCTCGGTCGTCGACGCGTCTTTCGCCTGATAGAAGCTCGGCCAACCGCAGTGCGATTCGAACTTGGTGCTCGCATCGAACAGCTGGGCACCACACGCCGCGCAGTGATACGCGCCGTCACGAGTTTCCCCCAGCAACTCTCCCGTGAAGGGGCGTTCGGTCCCCGCCTCGCGTAGCACGTGGTATTGCATCGGCGTCAAGATACGCTTCCACTGCGCATCGGTCATGTTCGCTGCATCGTTCAAGCTTGGAAAATCAGTCATACACCTATTGTCGCCCTTGAGGGACGAGGTCGCGATTCGCGATTAACCTTCGGACTTACCTTCACGCGGGTAGATGACACCCAGAGCGAATCAGAGGTGCTGGATCTTCGTTTCCGTCAGATCTTCGTCATGACCGTCGCCAGATTCTTCGCCATCACACACGATGGCCGGGAAGGATCCGGTGGCGTTCATTGCTTCTTGCTCGCGTGTTTCCTGTTCGCGCTCGCGACGTTGACGCGTCGCTTCACGTTCCGCGAGCGCGTCTTCACCCGGGCCGGCGAAGATCGCGGATCGTTCTTCAGCGTCAGGTGAACCGGAGAACAAGCGTTCGCCCTTGCCACTGGTTGTCAGGGTCATTGTTATGGCGTCCGGTTCTTTACTCTGCGAAGAAGTCTTTTCGCTCTGCTCGCTCTGCGAAAACGAGGTGGCTTGCTCTAAGGCGCTAGCCGACCCATTTTTTTCACTGAGCTCGTGGGCGCTGATAGCCCCCGTGGCCATTACGCCCTGTGTTCCAGACACTGGCGATGAAGATTCTTCGGTACCCGGTTGAACACCCTTCGCAACAGCTTCGAGCACCTTCTGTAGCGTCCCGCGAGTCATCACCTGAGTCGACGAATCGTCGCTCGGAGAGGCCTCTCCGCGATCGCCCGCTTCAGCCAAGTCGCGTATACGATCCGCCATTGCACGTCGACGCGCACGCTTTGCTTTACGGCGTGCCGCGACCATACGAGCAGCGTGCTCCGCATCGATGCCTGCATCCTCACCTTCAAGGGCGTGACGCGCATCTTCGATCGCCGTATTACCAGACTCTTGACCCAGCGGAACCGAGGTGTCTCCGGCGATCGAGCGCAATTCAGCAGCGAACGCTGCAACCTGCGCGCGAGAGGTGTCATGCGCAACCGGTGTTCCCTGGTAGGTCTGAATGCGCGTCGACGGCCGAGTCCACGGTTCTTCGGCAACAATCCATTCGATCAAGCGTTCTCGCAAGTGGCAACGCAGATCCCACAGGTTTCCAGAGTTCGCGGCGGACACCAGAATTCGGATCGTGACCGTCGAGGTATCGGATGCCGTCATCTGAACGTTCCACGTACGCCCGTCCCACAGATCCGTCGAGGTCAGGATCTGCTCCACCTTCTGGCGAATCAGCGCCATCGGAGCAGACCAGTCCAGCTGGACTTCGACCGTTCCCAGCTGAGCGGCAGCCCGTCGTGTCCAGTTCTCGAAGGTTGTTGAGGTGAAGTAGGTCGAAGGAATAATCAGGCGTCGCTCATCCCACACTCGGACAACCACGTACGAGAGCGTGATTTCTTCAATCGCACCCGACTCTCCCTTCGCGTTCGCTACAACAACGTCGCCTACGCGGATCGCGTCCGTGAAAGCAAGCTGAATTCCAGCGAATACGTTGCCTAAGGTTTGTTGCGCGGCAAGACCTGCGATCACGGAGATCAAACCTGCGGATGCAAGTAGGGTTCCCATCGCCTGGCGCGCGGCCGCGAACGTCCCCAGAATGACGCAGATACCGACAATCACAACGAGAACCTGCGTCAAACGTCGTAGCACCTGGGCTTGGGTTGCAAAGCGCCTCGAACGCCCTTGATCCGCACGGTTACGCAGACGCGCCGCGTCTTCAAAAACCCACGCTGCCGAATACAGAATCCACGTCATCGCAACAATCGCCAGTATCAGCAGACCGTGAAGGGCGCTGGAGACTAGGGCCCCGTTCGACCATTTTGTCAGATCTGCTTCTTGCAGGCGCCAATTCAGTCCAATCCACGCGCCCCAGACCATCGCTGTGACATACAGGGGTGTGTGAACGCGCTTCACCAGCGCGGCTCCCACAGGCCAACGACGGAAGGTTCGACCGACAAGTGCGGAAACAAACGCGGCAACGACGAAACCGATCACCGCTGCCACTGCTGCGCTGAGCAGCAGTGAAGCAATATCAATGGCATTGCTCACCGCGACTTCCGCAACGCCCGACTGGGTGCCATCAGATTGCGCATCAGCTTCCGTGGCTATATACGAGGCCCCCCAGAGGGTCAGCATGTGCGAAGAAAACAGAGTCGGCAAAGTCATAGTCCAAGCCTAGGGGGTGATTCTTCAGATTGCTGAAGACGCACGGGCTTAGACGCGGACACCGAAAGCCTCAAATCGGAGAGAAACAATATGGAGTTTTCAGCGAATTTTAGCCATTTTTATTAACTGTGAGTCGGTTCACCATGATTCCGTTTTGCATTCCACCCCATTTTACACATATGCTTTTCCTCGTCTTCGGACGCCACTGTGGTGGCCGAAAAGGCCCCCATCGTCTAGCGGCCTAGGACACCGCCCTTTCACGGCGGCGACACGGGTTCAAATCCCGTTGGGGGTACTCTCTGACGGCACTCGTGCTGAACAGTGAAAATAACTCAATAGGTCTTACCTGTTGTAAGGCCCCGTAGCGCAGTTGGTTAGCGCGCCGCCCTGTCACGGCGGAGGTCGCGGGTTCAAGTCCCGTCGGGGTCGCCGACCAGACCTGCCGGTCCGGTTACTGGCTCTGTAGCTCAGTTGGTAGAGCGTTCGACTGAAAATCGAAAGGTCACCGGATCGACGCCGGTCGGAGCCACCAGATCCCCCGAAAGTTCACAAACTTTCGGGGTTTTTGTTTATCCCGAGCCCCGCTCCCGTTTTCATATGCACGAGGTCACTGGTTGCGTTTCCTTCATGCATCGCAGGAAATGAGGGCTATTCGCGTCTTCGGGCTCGTACGCGCCTCCCACTATAGGGGTCATGCTGATCCAACAAACGCACGGCAACGTGCCTCAATCTGAGACAATGCTGATATGACAAAGGACATCGACGCACACGGTCGCAAACCTTGGTTCAAGAGCGCTAAGTCTCATCATGCGCCAGGGCCAGGCGAAACTGTGACCGTCTTCTTGCGTGACGTGACGGCGAAGTCTGATCAGGGGATTCGCCTGCTCAACGGTGTTTCTTTGGGGTTCCGTTCGGCTTCACTGACTGCGATTTATGATCCGACGGGTAAGCGTGCGCGGGCTCTTTTTGATGTGATTGCGTCGTTTTCCCAGCCTGATTCTGGGGCCGTTTTTGTGCGTAGCCGACACGCGAATCGGCCTGGTCGTAACGCCTCAGTTGCTCTGATTACCGCGTCTTCGCCGTTGAACCTGTCGTTGACTGTCCGCCAGAACCTTGTGGCTCCTCTTGCTCTGACCGGGGTGAGCGCGCGGGCGTCGACGTTCCATTCGATTACTCAGATTCTGGGGTTGAAGGATCTGTTGGATACGCCGACGTCTTCGTTGAAGAAAATTGACCTGTATGCCCTTCTTCTGGCGCAGGCTGCTATCGCTGGTGGCGACATTATTCTGGCGGATGACCCGACGTTCCTTCCGGCTCCGCTCAGGCTTGAGGCGATCGACTTGTTGAGCCGTCTCACGCAGTTCGATGCGACCGTCATCTGTGCGACGGCTGATGCGCAGGTCGCGGCCTCGTGCAAACGTGCTGTACTGCTGGCCAACTCGGTGTTGAGCGCGGACCTTATTCACCCGACGCTTCAGGCGATTAAGCAGGCTCAGAGCGAGGATGTTGATAACCCCGCAACCTACTTAGGTCCGATTCCTTCGGCTCTACCTGCGACTTCAGTTTCGGCAACGTCGGCTTCTCCGTCAGTTTCGTCTTCTCTGCCCATTTCACTTTCTGGGGACGAGGCCGGGGCTTCCACTCTGGATCAGGATTCTTCATCGCAGACCCAGGACAGCGAACCGCTAGCTGATGGTGATCATGATGTACAGATTGCGATTCAGTGGAGGCCTTTGACGGAACACGCCACCGAAGAGGCTCAGACGAACACGAGCGATGATTCTGCGGAGCTGAGCGAAGACGTTGAGCCTGAGGATTCGAATACTGTTTCTGATGAACTTCCCGATTCGGAAGAACTGGAGCTCGAGGAGGAAACAGATGACGCAGACGCCACCGATTCTGACGAGCCCGCTGCGGAACCGCGATACTCCGGTTTCACGAGGCTGACACCTTTCACCAGCGAGGTTGTTCGGACTCCTTCGCACGCTGAAGAAGCCGGCGATCTGGAGATTACTCCCGAAGATGATTCAACGGATGTCGATGTGTCTGTACCCCTCAACGAAAGCGAGGATGCGCCGGAGGAAAACGACACTCCGATAGCAGACGAAGATGCCGACTCAACGCATCCGGTCGATCTGCCCCGCCGGGATGAAGAACCCGATCCGATCACTCAAGCGATTCGTTTGCTCGCATCGCCGAACGGCCGAGAAGCCCTTGCCGAAGCCGCACATTCACATGCTGGCCAAGCCTCGTATCCATCGAACGGAACGGGACATAACGCACCCACGCCCCAACAGGCAGAAGTCATCGACAAAGCGCGCAAGATCTTGGACGAGCTCCCCGGTTCGGTGATCCCGGAATAGGCTCCGATCTGCGCGGTCACCACATACGACTGCAGGGGCGCGCAGAACGTGAGAAACTGGAGTAAAGCGCGGAACCTACCGCAAGAAACGAACTCAGGAAGCGAGCGTCACCGATGACAACTCCGCTCGAACCGATCGAGGAACCCAAGGCAGCAAAAGCTCGCCCCGCATCGATGGGGGAACTGTTTGCGACCCTGTCCTCGCAGATTACGACGCTGGTCAACGGCGAAATCGAGCTGAACAAGCTCAAAGCTAAGAACTTTGTGAAGAGGATCGGCATCGGTGGCGTCCTGCTTGCGGTTGCAGCCGTTTTTGCGCTCTACCTGCTCGGATGGGTGTTCCACACCGTCGAGATCGCTATCGCAATCGCTCTTCCCGCGTGGGCCGCCTCGCTCATCACCACCGGCATTCTGCTCCTGATCGTGCTGATTTTGGCGCTTGTTGGCGCCTCGTTCTTGAAGAAGTCGCAGGCAGACAAGCCGGATCCGAAGGAACACATCACCCGTGACATCAACGCGCTGAAGAAAGGCTTGGGCAAGTGAGCGACATCAAGGAAACCAGCGAGCGCACCGAAGCTCAGATTCTCGCCGACTTGGCGACTACGCGCGCCGAAATGACGGCCACCGTCGATGAGCTCTTCGGTCGTGTTCAGCCGTCGTACATCATGGATCAGACGAAGAAAACCGCGAAGGCAAAGTTCGCCAACTTCCAGACTCAGGCTCAGATCACCGTTCAGGATGCCAAAGACGGCGAACCCGAGGCCTTGAAGAAGGTCGGTATCGCGGCAGCCGGAGCGGCCACGGTTGTCGGTCTGATCGTTCTCAACATCATTCGTAAGAAGCACTAATTTTCAGATTCTTATTCGATTATTTCGTTGAAAAACCGGCTTTTTGCCGGCACCGCCGGGGAACCAAGCGCGCCCGTGGGTATGGATGCATGTGAGCATTGCGCCCGAATAACGCTATGATGTTCCCACGACACATTTTCATTAACCAGGGCACCGCTTCGCGCGGACCCGAACAACGCGGAGGGGGTCGACGCCATGGGGCGCGGCCGTCAAAAGGCCAAGCAGACGAAAGTCGCACGCAAGCTGAAGTATTTCAGTCCTGATACCGATCTCGACGCTTTGCAGCGCGAGCTCGCTTCCTCTGAGCACTCTCATTACGACGAGTACGACTACGAGGACGCAGAGGACAAGCAGGACGAAGAAGACGACCTCTACTCCAAATACGCGGATTTTGCCGACGCCGATGATGCGGAGGAATCTCCCGAGCTCGACGAGGACTTCTGGATCAACCCGTCCAAGTGACGCACCCGTATGCGTTCCGTTGAACTCACGGTGTCACGTAGTGCCACTACGGTGCATTGCCGACGCTGACTGAAGAGGTTTGTTGATGACTAGCTCATACGCTGGTCTTCGTGTACCCATTTCACGTGTGAATAGAAGAGTGCCGAAACCCAGGGTGGGGCTTCGGCACTCTTTGTATGAGGTGATGGGAGGGTGTATGGGGTGATGCGAAGCTTTCCAATAAAGGGCTTCCGACTTTCGATGAAGCGGGACCTTCTGGCCTTCCGATCGGATCACCTTCCGACGAAGTTTCTCAAGCGATTCGGTACTGGCCGTGCAGGCGAACAGCTCCCGCGTTCACGCCCTTCGTTCCAGAGATGATGCGAGCGTCAGTCAAGCCAGATCCGTCATCAGCGTTCTTTTCGGAACGAACGGTGCCGAGAACCCATGCATCAATGCCAGTAGCCTTAGTCGCAGCCATGACAGCGTCTGCGCTTTCAGCGCCAACAACACCAACCATGCCAACGCCTAGGTTGAGCGAGTCTTCCATGCCTTCCCAGCTGACGGATCCGCCGCGGCGCACCCAGTCGAAGACCGGCGGGACAACCCAGGATCCGCGATCGACGTCCGCAATTGATCCCTTGGGGAGGACACGGGAGAGGTTTGCTCCCAGTCCACCACCGGTCACGTGGGACAGGGCGTGAATGCCGGTCAGGCCAGCACCCGCCACAGACTCCGCCGAAGAAGCGCCAGCTTCACCCAGCATTCCAACGCCGAACTGACCAATCAGATCAAGGCACAACGTGGTGTACAGGCGCGTGGGCTCTAGGAGTTCTTCACCGAGCGTGCGACCGAATTCTTCAACGTGGGCATCCAGCGCGAGCCCGGTTCGCGCGACAACGGAACGCACCAGCGAGTATCCGTTGGAGTGCAGGCCGGATGATGCCATAGCGATCAACACGTCGCCGTCAGCAACGCGTTCTGGCCCAAGCAACATGTCAGCGTCAACAACGCCGGTTGCTGCGCCAGCGATATCGTAGTCGTCGGGTTCCATGACACCGGGGTGTTCCGCGGTTTCGCCACCGATCAGCGGGGTTCCGGTTGCTTCGCAGGCGCGAGCGATGCCGGTGACGATCGCTGCGATACGTTCGGGGACAACGTGTCCGCACGCGATGTAGTCGGTCATCAGCACGGGGCGTGCGCCGATCACGACGATATCGTCAACGACCATGCCAACCAGGTCCTGGCCGATGGTGTCGTGGATGTCCATGGCCTGCGCGATAGCAATCTTCGTACCAACGCCGTCCGTGGAGGTGGCGAGCAACGGCTTCTTCATGCCAAGCAACGCCGAAGCATCAACCATGCCCGCGAATCCACCGGTTGCGCCGAGGACGGTCGCGTCGTGCGTACGTGACACGGCTTCCTTCATAAGTTCGACAGCGCGGTCTCCTGCCACGGTATCGACGCCGGCTGACGCGTAGTCGAGGGGGGTGTTCTCGCTCATCGAAGCTCCCTTGGTGAGGTGCGGTGGTGGGGTGGTCGGTTGAGGATCATGGTGCATATCCGGCATCGCGTGGTCACGAGGCCGTATCCGGTTAGCAACTGATAGCCCCTGGAGTGCCGGGGATAGGTGTGCCTGCAGGGATTGTTTCGGGGTAGTCGCCGGTGAAGCAGCCAAGACAGAGGCCGGTTCCCTGGCGAGTCGCGCGAACCATGCCCGGCATCGACAGGTATGCCAGCGAATCGGCGCCAATAGAAGCGCAAACCTCGTCAACGTTCATCGCCGAGGCGATCAGTTCCGCGCGGGTCGGGAAGTCGATACCGAAGAAACATGGCCACTGGACCGGCGGTGATGAAATTCTGACGTGTACTTCGGATGCGCCGGCCTCGCGCAACATGCGAACCAGGGCCCGCTGAGTATTTCCGCGGACGATGGAGTCGTCGATGACGATCAGCCGCTTCCCCTCGATAACCTCGCGCAACGGGTTGAGTTTCAGGCGAATACCCAACTGGCGTAGTGACTGAGTCGGTTGAATGAAGGTTCGGCCAACGTAGGCGTTCTTCACGAGGCCCTGCGCGAAGGGAATACATGACGCCTCTGCATAGCCGATGGCGGCCGGAGTGCCCGATTCAGGCGTGGGGATCACCAAATCGGCTTCGACACCTGACTCTTCGGCGAGGATCGCGCCCATCTCACGGCGCGCCGCCACAATCTGACGATCACCGATGACGGTGTCAGGGCGGGCAAGGTACACGTATTCAAAGACGCAGGTGTTGGAGCGTTTAACCGCGAAGTGGCGTGAGTGAACACCGCTTTGGTCGATTGCGATGAGCTCGCCGGGTTCAATTTCGCGGACGAACGTGGCACCGCACAGGTCAAGGGCGGAGGTTTCGGAAGCCAAGACCCAGCCGGAGTACAGGCGACCCAGTACTAGCGGTCGATATCCGTGGGGGTCGCGCGCAGCGTAGAGCGTGTTCTCGTCCATGAAGACCAGCGAGAACGCACCCTTCAAGCGTGGAAGGACCTTCAGGGCCGCCGGGATGAGAGACGAATAGCCTTCTGTTGTCCCCTGTGCCGGCACCTCGCCAGACGAGGAAGCAGAACCGGCCTCTAAGGTCGACGACTGCGCAAAGGAAGCAGAATCGCCCTGGTCCATGGAGGACGCAAGGGCGAGCGCTGGAGGAATAAACGGTACAGGTCCAGGGATACGATCTGCCAGTCCAAGAAGGGCCGTGACGATGGATGTGTCCGTGGTTGCACCATGTTCAATGTCGTCACCTTCGTCGGCGATTTTCTTCGCCAGCTCACGCAGTTCGGTCGTGTTCGTCAGGTTGCCGTTGTGGCAGAGAGCGACCGTTCCGTTTGGCGTGGGACCGAGCGTGGGCTGGGCGTTACGCCACGTATCCGCCCCCGTAGTCGCGTAGCGGACATGTCCGATGGCGACGTGGCCGGTCAGGCCTTGAAGGGTTTGTTCCGTGAACACCTGGTTCACCAAGCCTTGGTCTTTGTAGACCAGAATCTGAGAGCCGTTCGAGGTTGCGATACCGGCGGACTGCTGTCCTCGGTGTTGCAGAGCATATAGCGAGAAGTAGGTGAGTCGCGAAACGTCCTCACCGGGCGCCCACACGCCGAAAACACCACAGTGGTCGTGCGGTCGGTCGTCTTCGAAGATCTCTTGGTCGGATAGGGGCTTGTCCATGTTCACCGAGTCTGTGATCACGGCTTCACCTTCTCACAGATTGACGTGCGCGTGCCACGAGCGTCCGGGTGAGGTGAGGAACTCATCCCGTTCCTCTCCGGATCTTTCGCAACAGTGAGCTCGCGAAAAATGCGAATGAGGAGCGGAGCATATTGAGTCGAAACCGCGCGTTTGCACCCCACAACGCCATGTGCAGACAGTGGGTGCGACAATGAAAGCAGTTGATTCCTATCCGTTCGGAGATCATTTCGATGGCATCTTCTGCTCTGAGTGTTGTGTGCTGGGTGTTTTCCCTGCTGGTGACTCTGCTCGCCCTGCTGGCGTTCGGTCGCGGTATCGCACATATCTGGCGCCAGATCAACCAGGGGCAGCCTGATCCGGGGCGTCTGCGCCCGGTGGGCAAGCGCCTATGGTCGATGATTTCTACGATTTTGACTCACCGTGAGTTCAAGCATCGCCCGTGGGTGAAGGTCGCTCACTGGCTGGTGATGATCTCCTTCCCTCTGCTGTTCCTCACGCTTGTTGCCGGCTATGGGCAGTTGCGCGATCAGATGTATGCCCTGCCACTGCTGGGGCATTTTGCGCCGTGGGAGTGGCTGACAGAGGTCCTCGCCTGGGGTGGTCTGCTGGGCATCATCTACCTGATGATCGTGCGCAAGCGCGCTGGCCACGGCAGTGTCGCTGAGGCAGCCGTGTCGAATGATGATCAGGCTTCCCTGACGGGTGACGACGCGCCACTGTCCTGCCCGCACCCGCGCGACGGTTCACCGCAAGGGTTGGCGTCGCGTTTCCTCGGGTCGACGAAATGGCAGGCGCTGTTCGTCGAGTGGGTCGTTCTGATTGTGTGCGTGTGCATCATCGGTTTACGAGGCCTCGAATACGGCCTGATGTTCGAACAAAAAGTGGGTCAGGAATGGCCGTTGCCTCTGATTGTTCACTTCCCGCTAACCGGGTGGATCGGCGCGCTTGCTTTGAAGGCTGGGCTTGGCTCAACCGGTCTTGCAAACGCGATCGCCGTAGTTGCGACCGTCAAGATCATGACGTCGATGCTCTGGATGATGGTGGTCGGCGTGCAGACGTCGATGGGCGTTGCATGGCACCGTTTCGTTGCGATCGTCAACCTGTATGCGCGTCGCAACGATGACGGCACAAAGTCGCTTGGTCCCGCCGATCACATGCTGATCAACGGCGTGCCGGTGACCAGCGAAGAACAGTTCGAAGACCTTCCCGAGAACACCGTTCTGGGTACGGGCAGTGCCACCGACCTGTCGTGGAAGGCACGCCTTGACCTGTATGCCTGCACGGAATGTGGTCGTTGCCAGGAACTCTGCCCCGCGTGGAATACGGGCAAGCCCCTCTCCCCCAAGCTTTTGATCATGTCGATGCGCGACCACATGGAGTCAGCGTCAAATAAAGAGATCGTCTCTCAGGAACTTGTTGACGGTAACGTCCCCGGTGACCGCACTGTTGCCGACGTGATTGAGCACGGCGATCTGATGCTGGATAAGGGCGTTGAGCCTTCCCCGCATTCCTTCGATGTCCTGCAGATGCTTTCCGCGTCCGGGGCAACTGGTCCTGAGGGTGTCACTGACGTCGCCGGACCACTGGTTCCCGGCGTTGTCAGCGAGGAAGTCCTCTGGGATTGCACGATGTGTGGCGCCTGCGTCGAACAATGCCCCGTCGACATTGAGCACATCGACCACATTCTTGACCTGCGTCGCCACCAAGTGCTGATGGAAGCCGCATTCCCACGCGAACTGGGACGCGCATTCCGTGGCATGGAATCAAAGGCCAACCCTTACAACCAGCCGGCACGAAAGCGTTTGGATTGGGCGAAGAACCTGGAGTTCGACGTGCCCGTGATCGGCGAAGATATCGAGACCGCTGAAGAGGTCGACTACCTGTTCTGGGTGGGGTGCGCGGGCGCTTTCGACGATAAGGCAAAACAGACCAGCGCTGCCGTGGCAGAGCTATTGCACACTGCCGGCGTTTCCTTCGCTGTCCTCGGTTCGAGTGAGTCGTGCACGGGTGATGCTGCGCGCCGTGCCGGCAATGAGGTTCTCTTCCAGATGCTCGCCGCGCAGGCGATTGAGACTCTGAATGAGGCGAAGGCTCAGAAGATCGTTGTCTCGTGCGCTCACTGCTTCAACACGATTGCTGGCGAGTACCCCGAGCTCGGTGGTCACTTCGACGTCATTCACCACACCCAGTTGCTGAACCGCCTAGTGCGCGACGGTCTGCTGAAGCCGGTTGCTCCAGGCTCTCCGTCTGATACCAACCAGGCGGGTCGTCCCCTGCACGTCACCTATCACGATGCCTGCTACCTGGGTCGCCATAACCGCGTTTACGAGCCACCGCGCGAACTGGTCGCTTCCATTCCAGGGGTTGAGGTTGTTGAGATGCCTCGTAACCGCGACCGCGCCATGTGCTGCGGTGCCGGTGGCGCGCACGCCTGGTTCGAAGAATCACGAGGTACCCGCATTGGTGATGCTCGCATTGTCGAGGCAGCATCAACAGGCGCGGACGTGGTCGCCACTGCGTGCCCGTTCTGTTCGCAGATGCTGGGGTCTGCGTCCGGTTCCTCGGCGGGCTTCATGTCCGGCTCTGGCCAGGGCGCACCTGCTGACGGCGCCACGTTGACGGAAGCCACTTCCCTGCCCGAGGTGAAAGACGTGGCGGTCATGCTGCTCGAAGCCGTGAAGCGCGGTCAGTAGGGTCGTTATTCTCTTCCGTTCTGCCGAACCACGACTGTGTGTGACTAGCCTTTCTTTTGGCCCAAACTCGCAGTTTCTCGGCAGGCTCAAACCAGAATTCACGCACCCTGACTACCCCTGAGTCACCCCTGATTTGTCAGTGTCCTCATTCCCCCGCGACACGGGGCACTGATACCGTTGGGAACCATCAACGTTGATGAGCGTCTAGGAGTATTCGTGTCCTCTTCCACGTCCCCGCGTTTTCAAAAGATCATCGCCCTGATCAAGACAGGTGTATGGATCATCATCGCGATCAGCCTCGTGAAATTCGCATTCTTTCCTTCCACTGAGGCAAACCAAAGCGACCAACCCCTTGATCCGAGCGCGAATTACGGACAGATGACGGTCACCCCGACGAAAGCGGACATCACGAACACCGTCTCGGTCAACGGCAACATCGAAAACGATCCCTCCACCGTTGTTAAAGCAACCGGGGCTGGCACCGTCAACTACATCGCCGTAGCTGACGGCACATACGTCGAAGCAGGAGCCATGATCCTGCAGGTGCGCAAAGACGTCAACGAAAGCGCCCCGACGGCCGACCCCGACGCCGATGAGGACACGGAACAACCAGCTCAGAGGAGGACGACCTACACGGACATCACTGCCCCCGCCAGTGGCACCCTGCATCTCAGCGCGCTACTCGGCCAGGAGTTCAACATCGGCGACCAGCTGGGGACCATCGCCCCCTCCACCTATTCCGCCGTGGCAACTCTGAACGCCGACCAACTGTACCGCATTCAAGAAACACCTTCTGAAGCAACCGTGACCATCACTAATGGGCCCGCACCTTTCACCTGCTCTGGACTCAAGATCGTCACGCCTGACACGACGCAGAAGAACACGAATCAGCAGGGAGAGAACCAGCAGAGCACCGGTATCCAAGCACGTTGCGCAATCCCAGCAGATCAGAAGGTCTTCCCCGGCCTCGGCTTGAAAATGGACATTGTCGCGGGCTCCGCAACCGATGTCCTCACGCTCCCCATCAGCGCTGTTGAAGGCCGTTTCCAAAGCGGATTCGTTTACCTCCCCGCCAGTGATGGAGCCGACAAACCCGAAAAGAAGCCTGTCACCTTGGGTCTGACTAACGGTGAAATCGTTGAGATCAAGGAAGGTCTGACGGAATCCGACTCGGTGCTCGAATTCATTCCCACCTCCAGCTCAGAGAAAACACAGGGCAGTGAATCCGGTGTAGATGGAGCCACTCCCCTGACGGTCACCATTGAAAACTCGGCGGGCTGACATGAGCCTGATCGAACTCGCCCAGGTCACCCGGACGGTTCAACTACCCGACGGGTCCGACCTGAGAATCCTGCGTGGCGTCGACCTGAACGTCGATCCCGGCGACCACATTTCCATCGTGGGTCGCTCCGGCACCGGCAAATCGACGATGCTCAACATCATTGGTCTGCTGGATCTGCCGACTGACGGAACGTACACGATCAACGACATTGACGTGACGCATCTCAGCGAAGGGAAGCGCTCTGCCCTGCGCGGTTCAACCTTCGGCTTCGTGTTCCAGCAGTTCAACATTTTCAACGCGCGCACGGCACTTGAAAACGTTGAAGTCCCATTGCTCTACGCAACTGGACAAGCATTTTGGAGGCGTCGCACGCTTGCCGCTTCCATGCTCGACCGCGTGGGGCTCGGCGATCGCCTCGACTCCTACCCCACCCAAATGTCCGGTGGTGAACAGCAGCGCATCGCCATCGCACGTGCCCTTGTCCACCAGCCAAGAGTCATCCTCGCCGACGAGCCCACCGGCGCACTCGACCCCGAAACTGGCACGCTGGTCATGGAACTCCTTGAAAGCGTCGCCAGAGAAAACAACGCCGCACTCATCGTCATCACCCACGACTTCGCGGTCGCCTCGCGCGCAAAGAGAATCTTCCAGCTCGCCGACGGTACCCTGCACTCAATCGACTCCCACGATCTTTCCGCCACCCGTCCTTCAATCGACGAGGCCGACCCCACCCAACTGGTCACCTTCCCCGCAACCGGTGGTCGGAACGAAGAGGAGGAGACTCAGGAATGAACGCCCTCAACCAGATTATCGGTGCCCTCGTAGAAGCGTGGGGCGAAGTCAAAGTACAAAAAGCCCGAGTCATCCTCTCCCTCGTCGGCGTCGTCGCGGCCGTCGCAGCCATGTCCTCAGTCATAGCCTTTGGCGACATGCTGGTTCAGGCCAATAAAGAAATGGAGGAAGCCTATTCAGGCCGATCCATTACGCTGCACATCAGCGCGTCAAAAACCAGTTCAGACACCGGTGAAACAGGCGCGGCCTCGTCGACCGAAAACGGAACTGGCACCACAACAAACGCCGAAGGAACGCCGACTACCAACAGCGACTCAGCACCCCAAGGCACAACGAGCAGCGACGGAAGCAACGCACTCACCGGCGTCATTCACGACCCCATGGGTGACGCCATGACAACCGTCGCTCAACGCCTGCAAATCCCCTACTGGTCCAGGCTCGAAACAGGGAACATCACCTTTACTGAGATAGAACAGATCTCAAAAACCGGTTCATACCGAGGAGTCCCCACGACGCAGGACCTCACAACGATGGAAATATCCACATCCGTGAAAGCCGTCGACCCCACGTACTCCACGCTATTCCGATTGACCCCAACCGTCGGCAGGTGGATTGATGCGGGCGACGCCAACCAGCGAGTCGTCCCCATCGTCATCAACTCCACGCTCTGGAAATACCTAGCTAACGCGAATATTGCAGACCCGATCGTCCTGCACGCCAACGATGCGTCCGCCACCCAATACCGCGTCGTCGGAGTCATCAAATCCATCTCACAATGGGACAGTCCAACCGCTTACATCGACTACACCGCCTGGCAGTTCAGCAAATCGCAGTCGGCCGCGCTCAGCGGACAATCCCCCGCATCAAACGGTGTTGAAATGCTGGTCTGGACCGGAGCTGACCAGGCAGAACAAGCACGAGACCTGCTCCCCAAAGCACTCGCATCCGTACTCGGCAAAGGCTGGGAAGGCAACGTCTACGGCGGTGAAGGCTACGACGGCGGACAATCCAGCATGAATACGATCCGCACCGTCATCATGGTCATCGGTGGCATCGTCATCCTGCTGGGCGCACTCGGGCTACTGAACGTCGCGATCGTCACCGTGCGCCAACGCATCCGAGAAATCGGCATCCGGCGAGCTATGGGAGCATCCGCTAAACGAGTCTTCTTCGCGGTCTTCATGGAGTCAGTTGTCGCCACTTTCGTCGCCGGCGTCATCGGTGTCGGAATTGCCATCATCGTGATCCGACTACTGCCGCTTGACACGTTGGACATCTACCTGCAGGAACGCCCACGATTCCCGATGAGCGCAGCCATCGACGGCATTGCCATCTCCACGGGAATCGGCGCTCTCTGCGGAATTATCCCTGCATTCGCTGCCGTCAGAGTCAAACCAATCGACGCGATCCGGTACTGACAACTTGCCTGGCTAACCTCCGAGCAGTCGCTACCACTGTGCAGGTAGTCCCCAGAAGCTCAGACAATTGCTTTTAGTCCGGCCCACCAACTCTGTCGGCGAGCCGTCAGCAGCAAGCAAAACTCACCCTCGGGGACAACCTGTCTCCGTGGCAGTATGCAAGCGAGGACAATCAGCGCGGAAGAGCCAGGCGATCCTCGCCGACGCGCACCAGCAGGCCATCAGCAAGCAAGCCTTCGATCACACGGGGAGCCTGGTCAGGGTCACCACCCGGCAAGGTCGCCACTTCTAACGCCGCAGAGTACGAAACTGTCGGAGCGGCCTCGTCAATTGGAAAAGGGACATTGCCGGTAGCTGACAGATCACCGGAAGCAACGGGAGAATCGGAACTGGCGGAATCACCGGAAACGTGCAGGTCGCGCAACAGTTGCACCACTCGCCCGCGCGCCTGCCGGTCCGTGCCCGCCCAGGCCTGAGACTTTCTCTTGACCTCGACCATTGGACGCCCGGCAACGAACCATGCGCACTCACTGACAAGCGGACACGTATCACACCCAGGATTCTTCGATGTGCACGCAATCGCCCCGAACTCCATCAGCGCAAGGTTCCACGTCGCACACTCAACGCCCGACGACGGTAGCAGGGAATCGGCGAGGTCCCTCTCGACGCGAGTCGGGGACGAAGATGCAGGTCGCTCGATTCCGCTGAAAATCCGCGCAATCACGCGTCGAATATTCGTATCGAGCACCGCGCGACGCTCATGAAACTGGAACGACATCAACGCAGATGCCGTGTACGGGCCGATGCCCGGCAAGCTACACAACGACTCAAAGTCTGCGGGAACCTGGCCACCTGGACGCTCACTAATGGCGATCGCGCACTCGCGAAGGCGCAGTGCGCGCGACGGATAGCCGAGCCTCCCCCACTCGACCAGAACCCGCGACGCAGGAGCAACCGCGAGCGCAGCGGGCGTCGGCCACAGCTGCATCCACCGGCTCCAAATCGGTTGGACACGAGGCATGGGTGTTTGCTGGCTCATCACTTCGCCAACCAGAGTTCCCCACGGCGTCACGTCCTCGGAGCGCATAGGGAGTTCGCGCTTGTTTTCCTTCATCCAATTCACGAGACCGGTGAGCACCTCGTTGCGTTTGGCCTGCCGAGTAGCCGAGCTTGCGGGCGCAGTTTCGCCACGAACAGCGCCAGAAGAGGAAGAGGACATGACCATCAGCCTAAACGGTCGCCGTGAATGTGAAACAATTGAGCCATGCTATTGAGCGATCGCGATATTAATGCCGGCCTTGATTCTGGGCGTATTCAGCTGGACCCGCTTGATCGGGATCTGATTCAGCCAGCAAGTATTGACGTGCGTTTGGATAGGTTGTTCCGTCTTTTCGACAACCACCGTTACGCCGTGATTGATCCGTCCGCTGATCAGACGGATCTGACGCATCAGGTTGATGTGGGACCGGATCGACCGTTCGTTCTGCACCCGGGCGAGTTCGTACTGGGCGCAACCTACGAGCTGGTCACTTTGGGTGATGACATTGCAGCGCGTCTTGAAGGTAAGTCGTCGCTTGGTCGCTTGGGTCTGCTGACGCACTCGACCGCTGGCTTCATTGACCCCGGGTTTTCCGGCCACGTCACGCTGGAGCTTTCGAACACGGCGACCATGCCGATCCTGCTCTACCCGGGCATGAAGATCGGCCAGCTGTGTTTCTTCGATCTGTCATCTCCGGCGGAGCACCCCTACGGTTCGTCCGGTTTGGGTTCGCACTACCAGGGGCAGCGTGGCCCGACTCCGTCGCGCACGCACCTGCGTTTCAACCGCACTCGGATCGAGCGTTGAACGAACGTGTCAGACGAGGTTTCGGATAACAACGAGGGCACTGGGACGAATAGTGTTCCCGGTGCGCTGGCGCGTCGCTCTTTGCGCGATCGCATGGCAGACGCGTCTTCGCGTTCACGCTCCTCGTTGACCGAAGATTATGTTGGTGATTCAACGTCGCTCACCTCAACGTCGTTGAATGCCATCACCTCTCTGTCCGAGTTTTCGCAGACCTTCTCCGTTGGCACCGAAGGCGTTTCGCAGACGTCGCAGATTGCTCCTATTTCGGCAACAATTTCGACTTCCGCTCCCGCGCGTTCAATCGACGAGGCCGCAGCCTCTGAACACCATCTGCTGTTATTGGCGGATGAAGTAGATCCCTTAGAAATTGAGGCACTCGCCCTGTCAATTTGGGATGAAGCTCGCTGGGAAGGAGCCGGTCAGCTACACCTTGTTGGCGAGGCACGACTGGTGGGACCATGGAGCATTGACGCAACTCTACGTAAGACGCTCAAGACCCCCGCTTCACTCACAAACGTGTGGGTATTGGAATGCCCAAAGTCGCGCAGAAATCCCGTGGATCCTCAGCTTGCCGTCCTCGACGAGTGGGCAAGCGTTTTCCCTGATGGAGTTCCCGTCGGCCTAGAGTACCGGATCTTGACCGCACTGAAGCGGATGGCTCGACGCCTGGGTGGCGCTGTTCGCGTCGCCGATTCGGGGAAGATGATCGCCCCGGATCCTGATTCAGCGGTTTCGTTGACCGTATACACTCCACGCTGGCTGGATCCTGAGGACCTATTGAACCTGCTAAAGCCTCATTTCCCACAGCTCACAGATTCACGTCAGATTGCCACTCCCGCATCGCAGTCCGCGCAACAGGTGGTTCAAAAAAATGCTGCGATCGCTGCGGAACCTGGAACGATCCGCACAGATATCGCGACAAAGATCGCGAAAGCACGCGAACTGGCCGAAAGGGCAGCGAAAGAAGTAGGCGCCACCCCCGAAGTTGTTGCCGGGTACGCGCTTGTCACCCCGATCGCAAACCGGTCGGATCTCATGATCGAAGTAGAACCGGTTCCTCGTCCTCCCCAGGTTCTGCGTTGGGAATCGTGGACAACGGGCGTCATCATCGAATATCACCTGAAGTGGTTGCCGGCAGGAATGCTCGAGACACCGACTGGAGTGTCACGAGCAGCGCGTTTGGAGCGCATGCGCTCATCGCGTGACATTGAGAAGGTCGCAGAAATCATCGTCACCGCCGTCGGCGGATCCGTGATTGACGAAGACGGTTTCCTCGTCGGTCTTGTCGACGATACCGCAATCGAATAACAGCCCTACTCGGCCAGCTTGCGCCGTTTGTTCGCCTACAGCGCACACGAGGTCTTGCTCAGCCGAGATTCAGGAAACATTCAGACGAGTGCGATGGAATAGACCCATGAGCACCACCGGTAGCCCCGAACCTCGCGAAGTCGAACTCATCTTCGAGAACCCCACCCCCACTGGGCGCCCCTCCGCAGGATCAGCATCTTCGGCCTCCAACTCCACGCCGGATTCGCAGGGCCGCGTTCACTTCACCCAGCGTTCAACGCCGGGAGCCAACGAGCAGACCGCACCCCAGCCGACGACCACCCAAGCGGGCACGGCCTCGTACACCTCAGGAAACGCTGGTCAAGAATACTCTGGCGACTCAATCCCCACCGCACGCCTGAGCGAAACACAACTGCCCAGCCTGCAGGTTCTGGGGATCACTCTCCTCGTCGCACTCATCCTGAACATGATGCTGGCGTTCACTTCCTTGATCCCAGGAATCGCAGGAATTACAGCACCGTTGAACACGATGCTGACAACCAGGTCAGCACTCATTGCGACGGGACTTGTTTCAACGCTCGTCGCCATCGCAATCACATATGCCACCTGGAGTTACCTGCGTAAACGCGCAGAAAACGGGCGAGCAACCGCATTCGTGTTCATCACTTGGCTCTCATGGTTGCTCAGCGGAATCTTCGCTTCCGCATCCACCGGCTCCATCCCCTTCGTCGTCTCAGCGGTCGCATTCTGCGTCTCATTCACGACAACGGTGCACCACATGAACAACAGCACGACACGAGGTATCACCCGCTGGTGGGAATGGGTCGCCAGCGCCGTCAGCCTGATCGTGATCATCACTGCGGTCTTGACCGGCATTGCGACGCTCGCATCCGCGATCATCACGTCGATTATTTCGACGGCTGTCACCCTCACGTCAATCCGCGCATGGAACGCTTTCATTGCACCCATCATCGACACGCGCGAACACGTCCGCTCCGTGATGAATGCGGTACGAGGCGCCGGCTTCTGAGTCATTGCCGAATACGCCACAAGGTGCAGGCTTCTCAGTCACTGCCGAATACCCCACGAGGCACCGACGCTCGGCATAAAAATGTGTCCCGCAGTCGTTGACTGCGGGACACTCTGGCGGTAGCGCAGGGATTTGAACCCTGGGTGGCTGTTACACCACACAGCATTTCGAGTGCTGCACCTTCGGCCGCTCGGACACGCTACCAATGCGCATAAGTATAAACAGAAGTCGCCGGCAAACTCCACACGAGGTCCGCCCATGCGATACGTTCCACACGTTGTCCCCGCGTCGTTACGCAGGCATTCTGCCAACCGCGCACCGATCAGTGCTTCGCCCGCTTATACGCGTGACTACGCAACGGAATACCCGCCACTATGCGCACATCTGCCGGGGTGCCCGCATGTTTTGCGCGAGTGGGCGCAGATACAAAGGGCGTCATTTCCCCAGCTGGCACCGCATCCGCCTTCGAAGCAACGAGGCCCAAATTTTCGGGTTTCGCCCGATTAGACACTGGTTGCGAAGCTCGCTCCATCTGCGGAAGCAACGTCGTAGCAGACTCTTGTGTAGGCTCTTCAGACTTCTTCGCTTCCCTGTCACTGTCTGAAACGGAGTCCGAAGACTCGAGCGAACCCGGGTGATTCCACGACGCAATTGCCTCTAAGGGAGGGACAGCAACTGGCTCATTTGCTAGAGCACCGCGTCCCGTCGGCTCAGCCGTAGTTTCGCGCTTGTCTTGGAAGAACGCCTTCAGCTGGATCGTGGCTTCGACCCCTAAAACACCCGGAATGACCTCAAGGCTGTGATTCATTCGAGAATCACGCAACACATCACGCAACGAACCCGCCGCGCCAGCCTTCGGATCCCACGCGCCAAACACCACGCGATCAACGCGTGACGCCAACGCCGCCCCCGCGCACATCGTGCACGGCTCAAGCGTGACAACCAGCGTGCAGCCCACAAGATTCCAACGCTTCAAGGTCTGGCCAGCCTCGCGAAGCGCATTGATCTCTGCGTGACCGCACGGATCATGCGCGGCCTCGCGAGTATTCCAGCCCTTACCAACAATCCGCCCCAGCGAATCAATGACAACGGCACCAACCGGCACATCGCCCGATTCACGGGCCTGGTTGGCGTAGAACAAAGCGCGACTCATCGCGTCACGATAACGATCCATTGGTGTCACGCCTACAGCCTACCGGCAGGCATATACAAATTGAATCGCACTATCCAACCATGCAGGAAACTCTCAGGAAAAACGGCTTTTTCACGCGCCTTTCACTCAATAATCCACCTATCTCTCCACCTGAGACATCGCCCCAATAGTGTCCGACACAATCAAGGAATCACCCTCACATTACGGATCCGGGCCTCGTCCCCCATCAAACACCAATGGCACCGAGGCGGAATAATCACGAAAACGCCGGTGCGCTACCCACTGCCCGCCCGCGCGCGGTAGCCTTGAACTATGCATCTTCATGTCGCGGACCACCCGCTTGTTAGCCATAAGCTCACCGTTCTGCGCGACCGCGAAACGCCGTCCGCAACCTTCCGCCAGCTCGTCGACGAGCTCGTCACACTGCTCGCCTACGAGGCCACGCGCAACGTCGCCGTTTCCGAAACCGCGATCAACACGCCCGTCGCCCCGACCGTTGGCCTGCAGATCTCCGAACCGCGCCCGATTGTCGTCCCCGTCCTGCGCGCAGGCCTGGGCATGCTCGAAGGCATGACCCGCCTGGTCCCGACCGCAGAGGTCGGCTTCCTCGGCATGCGTCGCGACGACGACACCCTCGAAATCGAAACTTACACCAACCGCTTGCCCGACGATCTGTCCGGTCGCCAGTGCTTCATCCTCGACCCGATGCTCGCCACCGGTCACACCATGGTCGCAGCAACAAACTACCTGTTTGAACATGGTGCCAAGGATGTCACCTGCATCTGCATTCTCGCAGCCCCGGAAGGCATCGCCGAACTTGAAAAGACAGTGGGTGACCGCGCAGACGTCAAGGTTGTTGTCGCAGCTGTTGACGACCACCTCAACGAGAAGTCCTACATCGTCCCGGGTCTCGGTGATGCTGGCGACCGTCTCTACGGCATCGCTGACTGACATTGTTGCATGCACGTTCACTGACATGGTGAACGCCGTGCATATCTGAAGTAGGGAGCTATTCCAATCGGGGTGGCTCCCTACTTTTGTTTCTTCGTCTCTCTGGCTCCAGCACATCAGCAACGAGGACGAATTCCCCTGGTTGTTCACTCAGCGCCAGAGATTGACATGTGATGTGAGGCGTTTAATCGCTTACATAATGTCACGCTGTCAACGGATTGACATATGCTGACAGCATGAATATCACACAGACTAATCCGAAGCGTCGCAAGTACGGCGTTGCAGCACTCGTTGGCCTCATTGGTGGCATCATCTCCGCCATCATCAAATTCGGTTGGGAGGTACCACTTCCCCCGCGTACGCCGGAACGCAACGCCACCAACCCGCCGCAGTCCCTGCTTGAATTGTTCGGCATGAACCCCGACCTCACGCACGCCACCTACACCTTCAACGGCAATGAAGGCCTGCCGTGGATGTCCTTCATCATCCACTTCTCCTTCTCGATCGTCGTCGCCATCGTTTACTGCGTGCTCGCTGAGCGCTTCCCGCAGGTCAAGCTCTGGCAGGGTGCCGTCTTCGGCATCCTCGTGTGGATCGGCTTCCACGTCATCCTCATGCCACTCATGGGCATCGTCCCGGCACCGTGGGATCAGCCGTGGCAGGAGCACTTCTCCGAGATCTTCGGCCACATCGTCTGGATGTGGGTCATTGAAGTCTTCCGTCGCGACCTGCGCAACCGCTTCACCAAGGAACCGGACGCCGAGTTCGCGCTGGAAACTCACTGATCGCACTGATTACGCTGACCGCGACTTGAACAAGCATTCACGCAGACAAGCGAGGCTAGCTTCAGTAGCGACCAACACTTGAGCTGAGGGCCACCCCGACTTTCGGGGTGGCCCTCTCTTAAAGTAAGTTGGCTGGTCAGCTGCCAAGCTCGCCAATCAACACCGGCAGCCGGTCAGCAGAGCTGGTCAGCAGTACCGATCAGAACGCGGGGATGACGGAGCCGTCGGCCCAAGTCTGTTCAATGTAGGACTTGACCCCATCGGAGTGGAGCAACTCTTCGAGCTTCGCGATCGCTTCGGCCTTGTTAGTGTCACTCTTCCAAACGAGGACGTTCACTGCCGGGTTGTTCTTGGGGGACTCGACGACCAGGGCGTCGTTAGCCTGCGACAGGCCACCTTCCTGGGCGTAGTTGCCGTTGATAACGGCGATGTCAACGTCCTGCAGGGAGCGAACCAGCTGGGCGCCTTGAACCTCCTGGAAGGTGAAGTCGCCGAGGATCTTCACGTTGTTCACGTTGGCTTCAGAACCGTCGGTCGGCAGTTCGACGAGGCCCCGCTGGGAGAGCAACGTCAGCGCACGAGACTGGTTGGTGACGTCATCGATGATGCCGATCTTTGCGCCTGCCGGAAGTTCATCCAGCGACTTGATCTTCGACGAGTAGATTGCGAGAGGCTCAAGGTGAATACCTTCACCGGCGGTGAAGTCGTAGCCGTTTTCTTTTTCAGCGATCTCCAGGTAGGGGACGGTCTGGTAGAAGTTCGCGTCGAGCTCGCCGTCATTCAGGGCGGAGTTCGGCAGGACGTAGTCGGTGTACTCGACGATGTCGAGGTTCAGGCCCGCGTCAGCTGCCAGGTTGTCCTGGATGTACTGCAGGATCTTTGCGTGCGGGGCCGGGGTGGCACCAACCTTCAGGGTGACGGTGTCGCCAGAACCGGACGCTTCAGAGCCGGAAGCGGACGAATCGGAACCGGTGGAGCCACAAGCTGCGAGGCCAAGGGCAAGGACGGTTGCTACACCAGTAGCGGCAAGATTACGGATGGAACGCATGAGAATTCCTCTTTCTGTGTTGTTACCCAGAAACGTACTCGCTCAACCTCAAGGGGAGCACAGACGTCCGGGTATGAAGACTGTGTAACGAAATAGACCACTGAATGGTCAGTCGATGTGAAACGATTGATTGAACAGTGCTGGCCTGCCGGTTGCCCGACTGGTGGTCGACTCAGCGGTGATCCACCAGTCGGCTGATCATGTCACCAATCATCTGAACCAGCTGGACGATCACGATGATCGCAATAACCGTGGCGATCATGACGTCGTCCTGCCAACGGTTGTAGCCGTAGTTAATGGCCATCTGTCCAAGACCACCACCGCCGACGGCGCCCGCCATTGCGGAGTAGCCGATCAGGGTAATAGCAAGCGTGGTCGTGGACTGCACCAGCGCGGGTGCAGCTTCGCGAACCTGAACACCCCAGCGGATCTGGCGGTTCGTTGCGCCCATCATCTGAGCAGCTTCGATTTTGCCGGAGTCGATCGCAAGAATGTTCGATTCGACGAGGCGCGCGAAGTACGGCACCGATAGGAGCACGAGTGGGACGACGGTTGCCTGCCAGCCGAGCGTTGTTCCCACAATGATGCGGGTAACGGGCAGTAGGACGACGATGCCGATGATGAACGGCAGCGAGCGGATGACGTTCACGATCGTCGACGCGGTCTGGTAGATGGTCTTATTCGGAGTCAGGCCATTCTTGGCAGTCTGAACAAGCAACAGACCAAGCGGGATACCGAGCAGGACCGTGAACAGCGTGGAAAAGCCCATCATCGCCAGGGTTTCACCGATTGCCGGCAGGAACTGCTTCGTCAGCGCCGGGTTATCCAGCCACTTCGGGTCGTTCACACCAGCGGACAGGAGCCCAGCAGGTAGCAACCCTGCGGGCAACAGGCCTGCAAGCGACGTGTAGAGGGAGGGAAGAACGGGTGTCATGCGGACCTCACCTCGGCGTAGATGTCATGTTCACGCAGTTCAGAAAGAATTTGCTTCGAGTGGTAGCTGGGCACGGAGAGTGCCAGGCGACCAACCTGAGTCATTCCAATAGATTCGAAGGTTCCGGCTGTCACGTCGGCGCCCATTGAGGCGGCGAGGTTCAGAACGGTCGCACCGGTGGGCACGCCGGGGTGCGATGTGAAGATAACGTCGAGAAGCGTGGTGCCTTCGCGCAGGTCAGCATCGTCAACGGACGGTGCGGGAACGAGTTCACGCGAGAGTGGGCTGGACGGGTCGGCAACGACCTCTTCGACAGTGCCCGTCTGGATGACGCGACCGTGACCGAGCAAAGTAACGGAGTCGCAGATTTCGCGGACGACAGCCATTTCGTGGGTGATGACCAGAACGGTCACGCCTTCTAAGTCGCGAACCTTGCGGATGAGTTCCAGAATCTGGCGCGTCGATTCGGTGTCGAGCGCGGAGGTGGGCTCGTCACACAGCAAAACACTGGGATTGTCCGCGAGCGCTCGAGCAACGCCGACGCGCTGACGCTGACCACCGGAAAGCTGAGACGGATATGAGTCGCCTCGTCCCGAAAGACCGACAAGGGCAAGTAGTTCTTCAACGCGCGCTTTGATCTGATCCTTCGGTACGCCCGCAAGTTTCAGGGGGTAGCCGATGTTCTGCGCCGCTGTGCGCGAGTCCAGCAGGTTCGCGGCCTGGAAGACCATGCCGATCTTGCGACGAGCTTCTCGCAGGGCTTTTCCACGCAACTGCGCCAAGTCGAGCCCGTCGACGACGATATTGCCGTCGCTGGGGTGTTCAAGCGCGGTCAGGCATCGGATGAGCGTTGACTTGCCCGCACCAGACTGACCAACGATTCCGTGGATGGATCCACGTTCAACGTGGAGGGTGACATTGTCGAGCGCGACAACCTCGTTGCCACCTTTGACGGAGTAAACCTTTCGCACTCCGGCAAGGTCAATCATGGCGCCCTCCTTCGATTCAGATCGTGCGCGCCGGGTTTTCGGCGCGTTTTCGCGCTGCGTTGATGTTTTCAGCATAGGAGGCAAGTCCGCGCCACCCAAATTTTCTGTTACATAACGCCACGATGTGAAATGAAAGTGAGCCTGACCTGCAGTTTTACGCGATCACGTTTCGGTAACCGTCAGCGCGCGAACAGTGATCCAGATCGCGAATTGCGCCTTAGTCGACAGATACAGCTCATCCAATCCCCAGCAGATAGGAGACGAGTGCCGTTAATCCAAGTCCCAGCAGATAGGAGACGAGGCCACTCACCCAGCCGACAACAATCAGACTCATTCCGGCGCGGACCCGACGAGCCCACACCTCGGTCCACGCATCCAGGACCGCGGTTGAGAACGTGGTGAAGCCACCAAGGAAACCCGTTGATAGGACAAAACGCATGGTTCCGGTGACGCCCGGATAGTCGACCGTAGACCCACCGGCGACAAGGACCGCGAGTAGCGGGAGGATCCCGGTCAGGAAGCCAAGCAGGAAACAACCGACCGTATTGACGACCACGATGCCGACGTAAGGGCGGAGGGGCTTTCCAGCCAACGCGCGCTTGCCAACCCACCTGGTTTTTACAGCCAGATCGAGTTTCCAGCGCGAGAGGGCACCGAGTGCTCCGCCGAGGGCTGTGCCGAGCACGCTGAAGAGAACGATCATTGTTCCTCCTCAGCGAAGGTGTCACGGTCGACCATCCCGGCCGCATCAGAAGACGGAGATGAAACGCTGGACCCGGCCTCGTCACTCACCTCAACGACCTCGAACATGCCGAACTTTACGAAGCGGCCCAACGCACAACCACACCCCGCGCACACGACGCCAAGGAAAAGCAACGTCAGCGACGCGAGCGCCGGAACAATCGCCCCGACAATAGATCCGGACGCGATCATCCCATTCGCAGTTGCAGCGATCAATGTGCCGTAGGTCGTGAACGCTCCCAGGAAGCCGGTGACAACCAGCAGGCGCACGCGCTCGCGTGAGGGATCAGTAAAAAGCGGCACGACCACACCAAGCACAAACGCGCCGAGAAGATTCACGAGAACCGTCGACCACATGATGGGAATCGCGTGCGAAATGACCGCAGAATCGGGGAAGAACACTGTCAGATAGTCCACGCTAGCGCGAACAAGCGCGCCCAACGCGCCACCAACGGCAACGTACGGCCAGATGCGCTGGACGGGCTTTGCAGGATCATTCATCGCGTCCAGCCTACACAAGTTCACGAGACTCGGGCAGGAACGATCAGCCTGCCCTGTCGGCGCAGTTTGTACACTAAACCCATGACCAGCGGTTCCCTCATTCAGCAAGGCGTGGGACGTTTTGCGCCCTCTCCTACCGGGGATTTTCACGTCGGGAATCTGCGGACCGCGATCCTCGCTTGGGCCTGGGCGCGTAATAGCGGGCGCTCGTTTGTCCTGCGCATGGAAGATATAGACCGCGTGCGTTCGGGCAGCGCCGACCGCCAGATCGCTGACCTGAAAGCGATCGGACTGAACTGGGATGGCACAATACTGGTGCAGACGACGCGTTCAGCCGCCCACACGCAGGCGCTCGATTACCTGGTCGAGCAGGGATATGCGTTCGAGTGCTATTGCTCCCGCAAGGACATTAAAGAAGCCGCGTCCGCTCCCCATGTTCCGCCGGGACACTACCCCGGCACATGCCTCAACCTGACTGACACTGAGCGCGAGGTTCGACGCCGACAGCTCGCCGAGCTCGGGCGCACTCCCGCGCTTCGCCTTCGCGCTCCAGCAAGCGAGTGGACCGTATTCGACGAACTCCACGGTTCTTTCACCGGCCCCGTCGATCACTTCGTGCTGCGCCGTGCTGACGGCGTGCCCGCGTACAACTTGGCCGCGGTGGTCGATGACGGCTTCCAACATGTCGCCCAAGTGGTACGAGGCGATGATCTGTTGTCTCAAGCGCCCGCTCAAGCGGCGTTGGCAACACTGCTCGGAATCGCGGTCCCGACTTACGTGCACGTGCCACTGGCACTGAACGAGGCGGGCTCTCGCCTCGCGAAGCGCGACGGAGCCGTCACCCTCGCTGACCTGTATGAACTTGGGTGGACCACGGAGGATGCCGTCGAATGGATTGGTCGTTCCCTGGGAATCGACGGAGCGCGAACCGCCATCGACATTGCAGACGCTCTCCCCATCGACTCCCTGCGAGCACTCCCCCTTGACCCGTGGATTGTCACCCCGCCCACCGGGCTCCCCGCATTCTGAGCCAACCGAGTTTCACCCCCATCCTCCACCCTCTGAACAGGAGCATGACCAGCAGAAGTAGGCACCTCGTGCCACACTTAACCCATGGATTTCTTCCAGAAGCTTTTCGGATACAAAGAACCGACGCTCATCGTTGCTAAGTCGGACAACTGGACGCAGTTAGAGCCGTCGCACGACCTTGACGCCACGATTGCACGTCGTGCGCGCAAAGAAAAGTGGGCTCCAACCAGCGCGGATGCTCCTGCAGAGTTCCACTGCATGCTCATCGTGCACGGCGGGTTCTCCGATGGCTACTTGGAAGTGAACTGCCTGGGTAAGCCGATCGCCACTTTCAATCACGAACAGGTCGCAGACACTATGGAACGTATGCGCGCTGACAACGGCCTGCGAATGACAGCGGTCAAAACAACCGCTTTCCTCGACGCTGACCGCTGGATTGTCACCGTCAATATCTGACACGGCACACTCATCGGAGCAAATACCAAGACGGATCCCTACACATCCGCAAAGACTGAGCAGGCCACTAAAACCACCCCGACACGCCCGAAAAGACACACTTGGGCATGAGCCCGACATTTGGGCATTAGCCACAAAAAGCGCATTCAGTAGAAATAGAAAATCCGATCAGCTCAACGTAAAATCGTTGGAACTGAGCGGATTGTCACTAGAAATGCAGAACCCCCGCCGGTGGATCGCACCGAGGGGGGCCGCTGCGCGCTCGAAGGGACTCGAACCCCCAACCTTCTGATCCGTAGTCAGATGCTCTATCCATTGAGCTACGAGCGCATCGCCGTTTGGCTGAAAACAACTTTACGCGCGAGACCCCGCAATGACAAACTCGCAGATGGGGCTTGCATCACATCAATAGTCCATTGCGGGCTCATTCAAGCCATTTATTCCTATTTTAGTCTCCCTGTGAATGACCGAAACCACATAAAGAAGGAGCCTCGTACCACCGTCGCGCGCTTTTCGCGTACGGAAAACGGGGCACGAGGCCCCCTCTCAACGCGTAGTCGACGCGATCTGAGTCAGATACGTCGAGCAGGATCACACGAGCGATGCCACGAAGGAGCGTTCGTCATGTTTTCGTTCCCATTCCGCGCCTGTGCGGAATATAAGCGGAAAATAAAAGGACCCTCCGCGCACCCGGCAGCGCACCCTTATCCTTGCTGCCTTCCGGCCCTGGGGAGGTTCAGATGATACCGTCACACGGAGGATCGCTCCCCAGTTTACACACGCCACCACACAAAGGCGATTCGGAAAAACAAAAGTCCCGCCACCCAAAGGATGACGGGACAACCGCGGAGGATGGGGGATTCGAACCCCCGAGGGCTTGCACCCAACACGCTTTCCAAGCGTGCGCCATAGGCCACTAGGCGAATCCTCCAGCACGCACATCAGTGCGCTTGCTTATCTTAGGCTGAAACGGTCTAAAAATGCTAACTCAGCACATCGAACACCCTAATGGGATAGGTCACGCACCAAAAAGGCGAACGAAATTGCGAACCAGCTTGCCCGCCTGATGGTCACACGCCCCTAGGCGCCCGGCAAGCATCAGCGATTCCACATCATCGGTGCCCGGATAACCCGCATCTTCATAGCGTTCAAGGGCAGCACGAATCGCATCGGAATCGATTTCCGGATTGAACTGCGTCGCGTAGAAGTTGTCTGAAAACCGCATGACTTCAGCGGGACAGGTCAGCGATTTCGCCAACAAGACCGCATCTTCGGGGAGCTCTTCAACGGCTTCTGTGTGGTTCACATAGGTGTAGAACGTGCGGGAAACCCCTTCCAAGATCGGATCATCCGCATGCTCGGCAACCATATAAATCTCGGTGATCTGCGCGGGCTCAGCCCACTTGGTCGTCACCTGACCACCCATCAGAACAGCCGCAACTTCCGTTCCATACCCGGTTGTAAAACAGGGAACGTGAGCGGTCGTCACATCGTGAAGAAGGTGGAACAGTTCAGCTTCAGCGCGCTTCTGCGTCGCCGACTTGTGGACGTCGGACGTTGTCGTCCCATAGGGAGATCCACCAACGATGATGCCGGAATAGGCCTCAACATCAATGTCAGGCAGACCGAGCATGTCGAGTCTGACCTGTTCAAGCTCGGTTTCTGCTAGGCCGGTCGTTCGCTGAAACGAACGGTATTCCGCTTCAACTTCAACGTCTTCGGGACGTGTCGACACCAGCAAGAGAGGTTTCATACGTCAAGGATAGGTAAAGACTTGGAAATGGTCTAACAATTCTCAGAATGAAGACTGTCGATCCGCAAGGAGCCTCGTCACCACACCGCAGATGAAAATACGCAGTCCCAACCTTGCACCAAATTGTATCTTCGCGCCTATCCGGTCACAGAACGGACGCCAAACTACCGGCGCAATATCACTGCGGGCTAATCTGGTGTTCTGACCGGTGAAACGGCCCTGCCCATCAACTGATCAGATCGGAGAGCTCTTCCATGAGCGATAATTCCCGTGGCTTCTTCCGCTGGACCCTGCACGGTGACGGCACTTCCATTGCCCCCGGCGAGGTTGTCTCCCCCAGCGAGCGACTCACGTGGCCTCGAACAATCGGCATCGGCATTCAGCATGTTGTTGCAATGTTCGGCGCAACCTTCCTCGTTCCACTGCTGACCGGCTTCGACCCGTCAACAACTCTCTTCTTCACCGGCTTCGGAACCCTGCTGTTCCTGCTCATCACAGCCGGACGCCTTCCCTCATACCTCGGCTCGTCCTTCGCGCTGATCGCACCGATCGGCGCGGTGACCGGCTACGTTGCCGGCGGTGGCCAGACCATCGACGACCATCTTGCTTCCCTGGCACAGGGTGGCATCATCATGGCCGGTGGCTCGCTCTTCATCATCGGCCTGATCGTTCATTTCGCGGGTGCTGCTTGGATCGACAAGCTGATGCCCCCGGTGGTGACCGGCGCAATCGTCTCCCTGATCGGCTTCAACCTTGCGCCTAGCGCATGGAACAACGTGAAGACCGCCCCGCTGACCGCAACCGTCACGATCGTTTCGATCCTGCTGATCACGGTCCTATTCAAGGGCATCATCGGTCGCCTCGCGATCCTCATCGGTGTTCTGATTGGCTACGCAACCGCCTGCATCCGTGGCGAGGTCGACTTCTCCGCCATCGCAAACGCCGACTGGGTTGGCGCCCCGGCGTTCCGTGCCCCGGCCTTCGACCTGTCGCTGATAGGCCTGTTCGTCCCGGTTGTCCTGGTCCTCATGGCTGAGAACATCGGTCACGTGAAGTCCGTGTCCGCAATGACCGGCGAGAACCTGGATGATGTCACCGGTCGCGCACTCTTCGCCGACGGCCTGTCCACGATGATCGCAGGCTTCGGTGGCGGCTCCGGTACGACGACTTACGCCGAGAACATTGGCGTTATGGCCGCAACCCGCGTCTACTCGACCGCCGCTTACGTGGTCGCAGCTTTCACCGCTCTCGCCCTGTCGATGCTGCCGAAGTTCGGCCAGATCATCGCAACGATCCCGGCCGGCGTCCTCGGTGGAGCGGCAACGATCCTCTACGGCATGATCGGCATGCTCGGTGTTCGTATCTGGGTTCAGAACCGCGTTGATTTCTCCGATCCGGTTAACCTGAACACCGCTGCAGTCGCCATGGTTGTCGCCATCGCCGACTACACGCTGATTGCTGGCAAGATGACCTTCTCCGGTATTGCGCTCGGCTCCGTTGCAGCGATTGTCATCTACCACGTCATGCGCTGGATCTCGAAGGCCCGTGGTACGAACCTCGAACAGGTTTCGCCCGCATCGGTTCCCGCTGGCACGGAACTCGAGTCCGACCCCTACGCGAAGCGTCGGAAGGCACCTTCAACTGAAGCGTGATTGACGCGAAGTCGGCTCAGTCCGACTACGACCTCGGTGCACATCCAGTAAGCACCAATTGACGAGGCCAGTTACAGAGCGAATAGCCGGTGACTGCCCCCTGCGGGGCACTCACCGGCTATTTTCATGCAATTCCCACAGTGAAGATGCGCAAGGTCACTAAAACTCGCTGACATTGGTTGAATATCTTGGGAAGCCTTGGCGTTCATACCGGTAGACCTTTGAACGGTGTCTAGGGTCAGTAATGTCCTGCGCACCTCCTCTTCCATGTCTTCGTCGAAAGGAGACATCTCGGTGATTACTTTCGACCACATCTCGCACGTGTTCCCGAACGGGACGACGGCGTTGGATGACGTTTCTCTGTACGTTGAGCCTCATACGACGACGGTCCTGCTGGGCACGTCGGGGTCGGGCAAGACGACGCTGATGCGGATGGTGAATCGGATGCTCTCCCCCACGTCTGGGCGCGTGGTTGTGCGCGGGCAGGATGTTGCGGATGTGGACCCGGTGAAGTTGCGTCGCTCGATCGGATACGTGCTCCAGGATGCTGGACTTTTCCCGCATCGCAGCATTGTTGACAACATTGCGACGGTTCCGCGTCTTGAGGGTGCCTCGCGTAGAGAATCGGCGAAACGCGCGCTAGAGCTGATGGACCTGGTTGGTTTGGATCGAGGCCTCGCGAAACGCTATCCGGCGCAGCTGTCAGGTGGCCAGCGTCAGCGCGTGGGTGTTGCTCGCGCGCTCGCAAACGAAGCGGACATTCTGCTGATGGACGAACCTTTCGGCGCACTGGACCCGCTGGTTCGCGCCGACCTGCAACGGGAGCTCCGCGACCTGCGTGACCGCGTGGGCACGACCATCCTGTTCGTTACGCACGACTTAGATGAGGCGTTCATGCTCGGCGACCAGATCGCTGTTCTGCAGACCGGTGGCGTCCTAGCGCAGGTGGGCACGTCCGAGAACCTCGTGACGAACCCCGCGAACGACTTTGTCGCGTCCTTCGTCGGGTCGTCCGGCCAGCGCCGTCTGAGTATGAAGTCCACGCCCGCAGGCACACTCGTTTCTGACCCGGATGGCCGTCCGCTCGGCCTGTTGCCGGAAGGCGAACTCCGATGAGTTGGCTGTCGCAAAACTACTTACTACTCTGGGAGCTTACTGTCGCGCACCTACGCATCGCGATACCAGCAATTCTGGCCGCGGTCATCATTTCAATCCCGGTCGGTTGGGCTTCTACGCGTTCGAAGCGCTGGGGTAGCCCACTATTGACCGCACTGTCGTTGCTGTATGCGATTCCCTCACTGCCAATGCTTGTTGTGATCCCCGTGATCGTAGGAATTGCGCTCCGGAGCGAGCTGAACATCATCATCGTTCTTGCGCTCTACGGGATCGCGGTGCTGATCCGTCAGGTCGCGAATGCGTTTACCTCTCTGCCAGCTTCGGTTCTCGAGTCTGCGGACGCCGCTGGCATGAGCTCATGGCGTAAGTTCATCGGAGTCGAACTCCCACTAGCCTTGCCCGTCATCATCGCGGGCGTACGCGTGGTCGTTGTGTCGACGGTGTCGCTGGTGACCGTAGGTGCGTTCATCGGGATTCGCTCGCTGGGCACGCTGTTCACCGACGGATTCCAGCGAGGTCTGGTGTCCGAGGTATGCGCCGGCTTGGTTGCAACCGTTCTGGTCGCGCTTGTTTTGGATGCGCTGACCATCGCCGTGGGCGCCCTGCTCACCCCATGGACGAGGCCGGGATCCGCGCCTCATCGCTCCCCTGTTTCTAACCCATGTTTGAAGGCGGAGGTGGCCGCATGAGCTTGCTCATGGATGCATTGACATGGCTGTTTGCTGGTGGCCATTGGACGGGGTCCACGGGGATCCTCATTCGTATTGTTCAACATCTTGGCGTGACTGTCGGCGTTGTCACCATTGCCGGCCTGATTGCGCTGCCAATTGGTATTTACATCGGGCACACCGGCCGTTTTGTCACGCTAATGAGCGCGACGTTCGGGGTGGCGCGAGCGATCCCGACGCTGGGTGTTCTGACTTTAATCGGCTTGTGGCTGGGTATTGGCTTGTCAGCACCATTCTTAGCGCTTCTGATTTTGGCGGTTCCTCCGATGCTGTCAGCAACGTATTCCGGTATCAGGTCAGCCTCTCCGACAACGGTGGACGCTGCTCGAGCTATCGGCCTGACCGAAATGCAAGTCGTACGCGAAGTTGAACTGCCCGCCGCGCTTCCCTTGATTATTGGTGGCTTGCGCTCGACGACCCTGCAGGTTGTCGCCACCGCAACGCTCGCGGCGTACACCGCGGACGCTGGGCTGGGTCGTTTCCTCTACACAGGTCTGAAAACCCGCGATTACGGGCAGATGATTGGTGGCGCGATCCTGGTTGTCGCCCTCGCATTGATTCTGGACGCCCTGTGGGTGCGAGCATCACGCAACCCGCGCCTGAATGGCGAAGGCACTGGGAACGCTGAGCGGCCTCGTCGATTCTTTGGACGACGCACAACGAAGAACGAAAGCAATGCGCGCGTCGCGACTCGCTCGGCGGTAAAACGCAAGCGCAAAGCTGTCACCGCAATGCTCGGCGCCACTGCTCTGACGACCAGCGCGTGTGCGACCGCAGCAACCTTCGACCCGAGCTCACAATCGAACGGGCGCGAGACGATCATCGTCGGATCGCAGGACTATTACTCGAACGAAATCATCGCCGAAACCTACGCCATCGCCCTCGAGGAGGCCGGATTCGCGGTCACTCGTGAACTGCGCATCGGCCAGCGTGAGGTCTACATGCCAGAAATTCAGGCGGGCGCGATCGACGTGTTCCCCGAATACACGGGTTCACTGTTGCAGTACTTGGATGCCGATGCGACGCAGACCAGCGCAGACGAGGTGTACGAGGCTCTGAGCGCCACTCTGCCGGACGGACTGCGCGTGCTGAACGCCACGCCTGCTGCCGACCAGGATTCGTACGTGGTGACGACCGAGTTCGCGAACGAACACTCGCTGACGACGATCGGCGACCTCGCATCCGTGGGATCGGTAAAGATCGGCGGCAATTCGGAGTTGGCAACGCGCCCCTACGGTCCGGCTGGACTGAAGTCCATGTACGGCGTGACCGCGACGTTCACGCCGATCGAGGACTCGGGTGGCGCGCTCACGCTGAAGGCTCTGCGTGACGGCGACGTGCAACTGGTCGACATCTATTCGGCTGACCCGTCGCTGGCGGGTTCAGATCTGACAGTCTTGGAGGACCCGAAGGGGTTATTCCTGGCCTCCCACGTGGTGCCGATCGTCTCCCCGCGAATCGACGAGGCCGCGACTGCCGTGATCAATCGCGTGTCCGCGACCCTTGAGAGCGCGGATCTGGTGGAGATGAACCGTCAATCGACCAAAGATGGCGCGCCGGCGGCTACCATTGCTCGCTCATGGTTGGAGCGCAAAGGGCTGATTTAAAGCAAAATTTCGGCCTTGAGCGCGTTGTGCAATTTGGTTTCTACATGGTAGGGATCACACTTATTAACGCATGATCGTGCGCTGATCAACGGTTGCACGTACCTCCTTATGGATGACACCGGAATTGCCGGCTCGAAGAAATCTTCAAGTCGTCTTCACCGTAGACGCCTGCTTGTGGATAACCTCCCTTTGTCCTCAGCGTGCGTCACACTAGTAAGGACCACATACTCTTCTTTAGTCGCCGACGATGCTTGCTGGACTTGCACCTCGCCTCGCCAATGCGACTGAGATCAGCCCGCAGAAAGGAGCGCAGCACGTGGGAAAACGACGTACTTCGTCACGCGGTCGTGGCAGGGTTCATGGAAGAGCCCTCCGCATCGGTGACATCGCGGTCGCGTTGATCATCATCTGTATCGGGTCGTATTGTGTTTTTCCCTCGTTCCGTTTTATGCTCGGCCGCCTGTGGAACGATGTTGGCTTCCTCGTCCCCCACTCAGTTTCCGTCGACGATCTGCCTCCCAGCGAAGCTGCGAGGCAACTGAAAGCACTCACCGTTCTCGATCATGATGACGCACCCGACTACGATCGCGACCAGTTCGGGCACGCCTGGGCGGACGAGGACCATAACGGGTGCGATACTCGGAACGACGTGCTCGCGCGCGATCTCACGAACGTGACGTATAAGCCGAAGACACGTGACTGCATTGTCCTGACGGGAACCTTGGACGACCCGTATACAGGTTCCACGATCAACTTCCAGCGCGGACAAGAGACATCCGCTCTCGTACAGATTGACCACGTTGTCGCGTTAGGAAACGCATGGAGGTCGGGCGCGTGGCAGTGGGACGACACCCAGCGTCAACGCTTCGGGAATGACCAGAACAATTTGTTAGCCGTCGACGGTCAAACGAATAAAGACAAGGGTGCAGCATCCGCCGACAAGTGGCTACCCCCAAACGCTGACTTCCGGTGTGCCTACGTCACGAAGCAGATCAACGTGAAATACACGTGGGGGCTCACCATTACCTCTGCTGAGCAATCAAAGATGGCAAGCGTTCTAGCAGGCTGTAAGGCCTCATAGCTACCGCGATCAGGGTCGTCGATATAACAAGGCGGGCGGAGCAACCCTTGTCGCCCCGCCCGGCCTCGTCAACTATTCACTGGGTTCGTGCGCACCCAGGCGCACGATCGGCGAGCCTCAGAGGTTCAACTGAATCTGACGTCCAGGAACCGCCTCGATCAGCTCGCGCGTGTAATCCTGCACCGGATTATTGAACAGCGCGTCCGTCGAATTCTGCTCCACCAGCTTGCCCTTTTCCATAACGACCACGTCGTCAGCGATCTGACGAACAACCGCCAAGTCGTGGGTGATGAACAGGTAGGACAGACCTAGCTGAGCCTGAAGATCATTCAGCAAGTACAGGATCTGGTTCTGAACCAGAACGTCCAGAGCCGAAACTGCCTCGTCAAGAACGATGACCTCGGGGTTCAGGGCAAGCGCGCGAGCCACGGCCACACGCTGACGCTGACCACCGGACAGCTCGTTCGGGTAACGGCGCATCGCGGAACGTGGCAGAGCAACCATGTCCAGAAGCTCAGACACGCGCTCGATACGCAGATGCTTCGGATTGAATTCCTTCTTCTCCGCGGCAGTCAAAGAACGTCCAGCGTTCTTTGCTTCCATCAGAGCCGAGATCCACTTTTCAGGCTCACGACCGGTCGCCATCGCACGAGCAAACTCCTGCTCGGCGTACGCCATCGTGCCGTAGCCGTGGACGCGGAGCGGTTCTTCGATGATACGGAAGATCGAGAACATCGGATCCAGCGAACCGTACGGGTTCTGGAATACTGCCTGCAGGCGACGACGCAGAGCAAAGAGCTCCTTGTCGCTCATCTCGGACGTGTCCTTGCCGTCGAAGAAAACCTTGCCGGACGTCGGCGACAGCAGGTGCAGCACCATGTTCGCTGCGGTCGACTTACCGGAACCGGACTCGCCCACAACCGCCAGGGTCGTACCGCGACGCAAACCGAAGGTCACGTCATCAACGGCGATCAGCTTCTTAGCCTCACCCTTCGATCCACGGATATCGAACTCACGGGTCAGGTGCTCAACGCGAACGATTTCCTCGGTCGACGTTGCGCCCTTACCTGCGCCCGTCAGCTCTTCCTCCGTCACAGAAATACCGTGAGCGTGAGCGGACTCAATACGAGCCGACGCCAGCGACGGAGCAGCCGAAACAAGACGCTTCGTGTACGGGTGCTGCGGGTGTTGCAGGATCTCCAACGCGGGGCCGGATTCAACGATGCGACCACGGTGCATAACCACCAGCTGTTCGGCACGCTCAGCAGCAAGGCCAAGGTCGTGCGTAATGAACAGAACAGCGGTGCCCAGTTCGCGGGTCAGCGAACCAAGGTGATCGAGGATGCGACGCTGAACGGTCACGTCCAGAGCGGACGTCGGTTCGTCAGCGATCAGCAACTTCGGACGAGCCGCCATTCCAATAGCGATCAGCACGCGCTGACGCATACCGCCGGAGAACTCGTGCGGGTACTGCTTGGCGCGACGCTCTGCGTCCGGCAAGCCGGCCTCTTCAAGAAGCTGAGCCACGCGCTCACCAGTCTGGGACTTCGGAACAACGTTATTGGCGACAAGAGCTTCCTTGACCTGCGTACCAACGCGCAGAACAGGGTTCAGGTTCGACATCGGATCCTGGGGAACCAGGCCGATACCGGAGCCTCGCAAACGAACCCATTCCTTCGTGGTGAGGTTCGTGATCTCTTCACCGTCGAATTCGATGGAACCGCCGGTGACCTTACCGGTGCCCGGGAGCAGGCCGATGACCGCAGCAGCAGTCGTCGACTTACCGGAACCGGACTCGCCCACGATAGCGACCGTCTGGCCGGGGTAGATGGTCAGGTTTGCGCCACGGACAGCCGGAACGATACCGGTCGACGTGGTGAAGGTGACCTCAAGGTCAGTGATCTTCAGAAGCGGGTTGGCGTCCTCAGGGTGAACCTCTTCGGGAGCAGCCGATTCGCTAACGGTCTGAGAAGCATCAGCCTTGCCTTCGCCGAGCACCATCGTGTTGATGGCCTCTTCGATGGCGTCCTCGTTCGGAGTAGTCATATTCTCTTCGCTCACTTGCGTGCCTTCGGGTCGAGGGCGTCACGGACCGCATCACCCATCATGATGAAGCTGAGGACGGTCATCGCGAGAGCCAAAGCCGGGTAGAAAAGAACCATCGGGTTCGTACGCAACGACGCCTGTGCGGCCGAAATATCGGCGCCCCACGAAACGACCGTTGACGGAAGACCGATACCCATGAAGGACAGGGACGCTTCGGAAACGATGAACGTACCCAGAGCAACCGTCGCGTACACAATGATCGGAGCCATCGAGTTCGGGATGATGTGGCTCATGAGAATGCGAGCCTTTGATGCGCCGGTGGCGCGGGCAGCGGTGACAAACTCTTCGTTCTTCGCCGACATCACGGCACCACGAGTAATACGCGCGATCTGAGTCCAGCCGAAGAGGGACAGAACCAAGATAACCATCCAGATGTTTCGGTTTTCCTTGAACATCTGCATGAAGACGATTGCTGCCAGGAGCAACGGGATTGCGAAGAAGATATCGGTAATACGCGAGAGCAGAGCATCGAACCAGCCACCGAAGTAGCCGGCAATCGCGCCGATCACGCCACCGATGATGACGACGAAGATGGTCGTCAGAACACCAACGGAAACGGATGCGCGGGCACCGAAGACGATGCGAGCGTAGATGTCACAACCCTGACGGTTGAAACCGAAGGGGTGGCCGTCCGACGGACCCTTCAGCGAGTTCGAAAGCTCGCAGAAACGCGGGTCCTGGCTGGTGAACACGTTCGGGAATGCTGCGATCGCGATCGCGATCACGATGATGGTCAGAGCCACCCAGAAGAGCGGGCGCTTGCGTAGGGACTTCCATGCCTCGCCCCAGAGCGATGAAGGCGCGCGATCGTCGGCAACGGCGTCAACTGCACCAAGACCGGTTTCGTCGATATCGGAAACGAAGTGGCGTTGACCGGTTCGGGTGCGTTCGATGTTTGCGGAGGGAATGTAATCACTCATAGCGGATCCTCGGGTCGAGCACGGCGTACAGCAAGTCAACAACAAGGTTGGCGAAGATGTACACGAGCACCAGAACGGTAGTCACGGAAACGACGGTGGCGGGTTCGCCCTTGACGATGGCCTGCCAGAGCGTGCCACCAACACCGGAGATATTGAAGATGCCTTCCGTGATGATCGCGCCCCCCATGAGGGCGCCAAGGTCGCCACCAAGGAACGTTGCAACCGGGATCAGCGAGTTGCGCAGGATGTGGCGGGTCATAACCGTGCCACCCTTCAGGCCCTTCGCGCGAGCGGTGCGGACGTAGTCAGCAGACACGTTCTCAGAAACAGACTGGCGAGTCAGGCGAATCACGTATGCCAGCGAGACGCCACCAAGCACGATTGCCGGCATGGTCAACGACTGAAGGCTGACGTGCGCGCCGACTGTAGTCGGGAATACTCCTAGTTTCACACCGAGGACGAACTGCAGGACGAAGCCGAGGACGAAGGTCGGGACGGAAATCAGCAGAAGCGAGAAGACAAGAATGGTGGAGTCGAAGATGCCACCGCGGCGAACACCGGCAACGACGCCGGCAAGAATACCGAGGATTGCTTCAATCGCCATGGCGTACAGTGCAAGCTTCACCGTAATCGGGAAGGCACGCGCCATCACTGCAGTTACCGGCTGTCCGGAGAATGTCGTACCGAAATCAAGCGTGAACACGCCCTTGAGGTAAAGCAGGTACTGCATCCAGAACGGCTTATCGAGGTTGTACTTCGCAGCAATTTCAGCGTACGCAGCTTCAGAAAGCCCTCGGTCGCCGCCAAGGGCTGCGACGGGGTCACCAGGCATGAGGTACACCATCGCGAAGATCAGGAACGTGGCTCCGAAGAAAACCGGGATGGTCTGAAGGAGTCGACGTCCGATGTAACGCAACATGGACAGTCCTTTGAGATGTGGTTAGGAACTAGAGTCTTCGCCGCCTTGCTTATGAAAACTAGCAAGCAAGCGGGCACAGCCCACCTGTGGCAAAGACGCACTTACGCCATCATAGGGTAAAAACTCGGCAAACGGGAGTTTGATTAACTCGTCACCCACTAAATGGACAGTAAGAAAAAGAACAGAATTATTATCAATGATTCACCAGGCCCCGCCCAAACTCACGGTAAGAGAGCGCGGTGACGAGGCCTTGCAAACGCAATGGTGGCAGGTAGGAAAGCTCCCACCCGCCACCATTGGCACGTCCTCTAGGCGTAGTCAGTGATGACTAGCGCCTGGCCAGACTCACTCAGCCTTGGTGATCTCGTTGTAGATCGGCACGGACTTCCAGTTGAACACGACCTTGTCGACGTTCTCGGACCAGCCACCCACGACGTTGGCGTACCACAGCGGGATGACCGGGAGGTCCTTGAAGAGGATCTCCTGCGCCTGGTCGAGGATCTTGTTGGATTCCTCGGTGGAGGTCGCGGAGGAGGCCTTCTTCAGGAGGGCGTCGAAGTCGGCCGAGGAGTACTCGGTGTCGTTCGAGCCGGCGCCGGTGCCGTAGAGCGGTGCAAGGAAGTTGTACTTGCCCGGGTAGTCAGCCTGCCAGCCGGTACGGAAGGCGGAGGTGATGGTGTGGTTGGTGACCTCAGTACGCAGGGACTTGAAGTCCGGGTACGGGGCGCCAACGGCGTCGATTCCGAGCGTGTTCTTGATGGAGTTGGTGACTGCGTCAACCCATGCCTGGTGGCCACCATCAGAGTTGTAAGCGATCGAGAAGGTGCCGGACCACGGGGAAATGGCGTCTGCCTTTGCCCAGAGTTCCTTGGCCTTGTCAGCGTTGTATGTCAGGACCTCAGAGCCGGGGACCGAGTCGTTGTAGCCATCGACGACCGGGGAGGTGAAGTCCTTGGTCGGGGTACGGGTACCCGAGAAGATGGTGTCGGTGATGGTGTCGCGGTCGATCGCGTAGGAGATTGCCTGGCGACGCAGGTTGCCTTCTTCACCGGAGAAGTGTTCCAGGGCGAACGGAATTGCGAAGGACTGGAAGATTGCTGCCGGCTGATTCACGGCGCGACCGGAGAGGTCTGCTTCGTAGGTGGCGAATGCCGAGTCCGGAAGTGCGTCGAGGACGTCAAGGTTGCCGGAGAGCAGATCCTGGTATGCGGCGTCGAGCGAGGAGTAGAAGATAACGTCCACGCCACCGTTCTTGGCAACGTTGTCACCCTTGTACTCAGGATTCGGGATCAGGTGGATCTGAGCGTTGTGCTCCCAGCCGCCTTCGGCGACCATGTAGGGGCCGTTACCAATGGGCTGCTCGCCACCGGTTTCCATGTCTTCCAGGGTCGAGTCCGGAAGCGGGAAGTATGCGGTGTAGCCGAGGCGCTGCGAGAAGTCAGCTGCCGGGGCCTTAAGGGTGATGGTGAAGGTGTAGTCGTCAACGACTTCGAGGCCGGTCAGATCGCCGGCACCTTCATCATCGGAGCCAGCGATCGGCTCGTAGAAGTAGGAGGAGAGCATCGCTTCGGATGCGCCCTTCTTCCATGCATCAACGAAGTTGTGCGCTTTGACCTCGGAGCCGTCGGAGAACTTCTGTCCTTCCTTCAGCTTGACGGTCCACACGGTCGAATCTTCGTTCGGCTCGATGGATTCGGCCATGTCCATATGGGTTGCGCCGGATGCATCGTAGTAAACGAGGCCTGCGAAGATGGCATCGAGGATCTTGCCGCCACCGGTTTCGTTGGTGTTTGCCGGGATCAGCGGGTTCTGCGGCTCGGAGCCGTTGGTCGAAATGATGCCGGTCGACGAGCCCGCAGCTACGCCGGAAGCGCTTGAGTTAGCGTCGCCACCGCCAGAGCAGGCCGCGAGACCGAGGGCAAAAACGGCCGGAACTGCCAGCCATGTCCTCTTGAGGTTCATGAAAGACTCCTCCAAATTGATGGGTTAGACCCGTAACGTCCAGTCGCGGGTTACGGTTGCGAGCCTAACCCGCCACGCCGTGAAAGTCTTTCCCAGACCATAAAGTGGACATTGCTATTTGGTCACAAATGGTCACGTTTTGGTAAAGACTTGTCTATATAGACATTACTTAAGGCTCTATTCACGGCCGAAAATACCGCTTCGGACTAGGATTACATCAGCATTGACCATCGTCTCTACATGCATGCAAGGACCACTCATTATGACGTCACCTTTAAATACTGCGCCACGCGTCTGCGTTGCCGGTCCTCTTGTTTTAGCGCTGGTCATGGGCCCTTTGGAGCACGAACCTCGCCTTGGTGAAGAACAGATCGCGCCGGCATCTTCCTTCTCCCCCGGCGGCTCAGCGAATCGCGCTGTTGCCCTTGCTCGCCTTGGTCTAAACACTCAGTTCTTGTGCTCGATCGGTATCGACGAGGCCGGGGCCATTGTTCGTTCGATGCTCACAACAAGCCGGGTTGATTTGAGTCATGCGCTTCGTGTGCCTCATCAGGCGATCACGGTTTCTCTTGGTTTTGACGGGGATCGCGCACTCACCACATCTGGAGATCTGACGGTTCCATCGCTTTCGACCCTTCGCCAAGCTCCTCACGCGCTTGTGGCAGAGCTCCATGTGCTTGGAGCTAACAGTGAGACCGTGGAAAAGTGGCGCTCGAATCCGGTTCCCCCCATCACCATGCTTGAAGCTCCGCCCGCAGCACCGATTCCTCCAACGTGGGTTCTCTCGGAGTGCCGTTGGGATTCAACTGGTCAGTGGAAGAGCTCCGACCTTGATGCTTTGGATAACGTTGATGTCTTCACGCTGAACGAGCGCGAAGCAATGAATTACACGCATAAAGAAAATGCGCGTCAGGCGGCTCGCCAATTGGCATGGCATGTTCCGGGTGTCATCGTGACGCAGGGAGCGCAGGGCGCAACAGCCATTATTGAAGGCGAAGAGTTCTCGCTTCCAGCAGCCCCGGCGAAGACGATTGATACGACGTCGGCGGGACACGCGTTCTCCGCGGCTCTTGTGTGGGCGCGAATGCAGGGACTTTCCCCCGAGGGGGCCGTGTCGATGGCTCTGCTTGCATCTGCTCGATCAACGGAAACAATGGGGTCCTTCGCGGATGCACCGACGTTGGATGGTTTGAAGAAGTGGACCGAGTCCTGCGATGTGCCAGACGGATACGATCTTGCATTCATGGACTTTGACGACGTCACGCTTGAAGAAGAAACCACTCAGCGACCTGACCCCGCAGAACCTGACACGGATCTTCGTGACGATTCTGGTTTCGAGTTGGCAAAGGGAATCGCGGATATTCTCGCTCAGGAATGATGAATGGCCAAGGTTTGCCCCGTATCACCCCATCGCAACTAAAAGTGTGGGTCATTTAACATGAACAGGTTCCGACGCCCATGATCTAGCGGGAGAACTGCGCGTATAAATGAGGGATTTCAGCCAAAAAAGTTGCAGGTATAGGGAATCGTTGAAACGCTGAACAAAAAGCGCGCACCTTTTTTACGTGCATTTCACGGGCGCGTGTGTCCCATCGTCGACCGAAAGTACTCTATGAGTTCGCCTGACATATCAGCGAAAACAGAATCATCCTCATGTGACGCAGCGCCAATTGTGCCGCTTGAAACCTCGGATCTGACCGGAGACGTTCAGGGAGTGGAGCCTTCGCTGAATGTCACGGTATTCGGCATTTCGGCCGTGGTCATTCTTGCTGTTTCTTTGGCGTCGATTTTTGCTCCCGACACGGTGCAGTCTCTTTTTGACGCGACGGTGACGTGGACCAGTGAGTGGTTCGGCTGGTTCTACATTCTCTTGATCACTGCGGCGATCGTTTTTGTCATCGTTCTTGCCCTCACCCGTTTCGGCAACATCAAGTTGGGTCCGGATAACTCGACGCCAGACTTTTCAACGTTCTCGTGGGCAGCGATGCTGTTCGCCGCGGGTATCGGCACGTCAATCATGTTCTACGCGATCGCCGAACCGGTTGGACAGTACATTGCTCCCCCAACAGGCGAAGGTGAAACGATTGAAGCTGCTCGACAGGCCGTGACGTGGACACTGTTCCACTACGGCATTTCCGGCTGGGCTCTCTATGGTCTTGTTGGCATTGCCCTTGGCTACTTCGCGTACCGCAAGCACGATCGTCTGACCGTTCGATCCACTCTCCGCCCGCTTCTAGGAGATAAGGTCGACGGTATTTTCGGTGACATCATCGATATGTTCGCCCTTGTTGGTGGCGTGTTCGGCATCGCAGCCAGCCTTGGTATTGGTGTTGTCCAGCTGAACGTTGGCCTGACGATCATCTTCGGGATCCCGCAGGGCCTTGTTGCGCAGATCGGCCTCGTTTCCCTTTCTGTCATCATGGCGACAGTCTCCGCTGTCAGCGGAGTCGACAGGGGCGTTCGAATGCTCTCGTCGATCAATGTCTTCCTGGCGATGTTCCTTGCCCTCTGGGTGTTGATCACCGGAAACACGACGTTCCTTCTGGATGCGCTGGTCGCGAACGTGGGTGACTTTGTCACGCAGTTCCCCGTCCTCACTTTGGAGACATTCCCCTACCAGCGCCCCGATGAGTGGATGAACGCGTGGACCCTGTTCTTCTGGGCATGGTGGATCACGTGGGCCGCATTCGTTGGCATGTTCTTGGCCCGCATTTCGCGCGGTCGCACGATCCGTCAGTTCGTTATCGGCACGCTGACCCTGCCCTTCACCTACGTTCTGGTGTGGGTGTCCATCTTCGGCAATAGCGCCATCGACCTGATTCGTTCGGGTAACGTAGCGTTCACGAAGATCGCGTACGCCACCCCCGAAGGTGGTCTCTACGCCCTGTTGGACGCGCTCCCGCTTGGCAAAATCCTGATTGCGATTGCTCTGTTCGTCGGCGTTCTTTTCTATGTGACCAGCTCCGACTCCGGCGCACTGGTCATGGCGAACCTGTCGATGCGGAACCTGCCTGACCGTCAGGATGGCGTCGCCTGGCTTCGAGTCTTCTGGGCGACGTTGACCGGCGCTCTGACGATCACCATGCTTTTGGCGGGTGGTATTTCAATCCTTCAGCAAGCAACGATCGTCATGGCTTTGCCATTCTCCTTCGTTCTTATCCTGATCGCAGCCGCCCTCTGGAAGGCGTTGCGTTCGGAGGCCTCGAAGGCAACTGCGCGCACCCGCACCATCACATCCGGCCTGATTTCGATGAGTGGCACGGCAGCCGGTCGCGTCCGACTGTCATGGCAGGACCGCTTGAGTCGCACGTTCGATGCCGTCAGCCCGACGCGCGCCAAGCGAGCACTCGACAACCGTGTTGTGCCTGCCCTTGAAGCGGTTGGCACGCGCCTGCAGGAAGAAGGGCTTGTTTCTGAAATCGTGATCGAAGGCCCCGAAGCTCACGATCCCGACGACGATCGTCGCTTCCTCGGTCGAGCTTCTCTTGTTGTGAGTGCGACGCCTGAGGTCATGGAACAGCTGATTGCGCGCCTGCTTGATGTCCCGATTTCGGGAGCAACGATCGACGCTGAGTCCTTTAGATACGTGGTGCGCATGGTTGTCATGCCGGTTCCTACGTTTGGTGTCACACTCTCGGATGAGGATGACACGACTGTCCGTCTTGAAGTTCGCCCGCACGGTGGCGGTCAAGGCTACGACATCATGGACTGGACGGCAGATCAGGTGGCTCACGACGTGCTCGACCATTTCGAGCGTTGGGTCGAATATCTGGGTGCCACGTCCACCATCGAGTAATCGGATTGTTGCGAGGTACGAGGCCCCCTCGACATATTGAGGCTCCACCACTTTTCAGTGGAGGAGCCTCAATCTCTCTGACCAGCGTGTATCGACTACTTCGCAGAACGCTGTGCCATAGCTTCACGAATGAAGTAGATCGCGATGATGATCAACGTCAGGACGCTCATTGCGATCAGCTGCTGGCGGGCCTCGGGGTTCCATGCCATCAGGCCGGCAACCAACACCAGCGACGCGATAACGAGGCGAGGTAGCCAGGGCCAGCCCGGTGAACGCAGGGCAATTGATCCTTCAGCTTCAAGCTTGGGGTGTAGGCGAATTTGAGCGACCAAGATGAAAACCCAGATCAGTAGCAGAACCATGCCGACAGAGTTCAGCAGAATTCCAAGGAGCGATGCGGGGAGCAACCAGTTCAACGCCACCGACACCAGGGCGAAGAAGATAGAGACCGAGACAGCTCGACGAGGAGTGCGTCCTTCAGCAATGTCACCGCTCGCCCCTTCGGTGGCTACGCGGTCCTGAAGCGACTCCGCTTCCTCATCGGCCACAAGGGTAGCCGAGGTGGTCGATGAAGCGTGGCCAGCCTCGTTCATCTTCGACGAAGACACACCGCGGCCAAGCAGCCACTTCATGCCCATGCCACGCGCGGACAGCGAGTAGGCGATGCGGCTCGAGGCGTAGAGATTCGCGGAGAAGGCGGACACGAGGGCGACGAAAACGACCGCTTCCATGATCACACCGACCGCGGGAATACCTGCCATGTTCAACACCGCGGCAAACGGGCTGGTCGACATTTCTTTCGAATCCCAGCGCAACAAGCAGATCAACAGGATAACCGAACCGACGTAGAAGATCAGGATTCGGCTGATCACCGAACGAATTGCGGCGGAGATTGCGGCCTTCGCGTTCTCGGCTTCGCCGGCAGCGATCGTCACGATCTCAATACCGCCGAACGACGTGATAATCGCAAGAAGCGCGACCGCGATACCCGCCAGACCCGTCGGCGCAAAACCGCCATGTCCCAGAATCGTCTGACCGATTGGCTCGGTGCGACCGGGAACGATTCCCGTCACCAAACCGATACCGATCAGCAGGAAGACAATGATTGCCAGGACTTTGATGCCGGCAAGCCACGCTTCAACTTCACCGAAGTCGCGCGCGGCCATCAGATTCACGCCACCCAGCACAACAACGATTGCCAGAGCCACAACCCACTGCGGAACCGATGGGAACCAGCTGACGAAAATCGCTGCCGCACCCGTAATTTCGAGACCCAGCACCATCACCAGCATCGCCCAGTACAACCAGCCGGACGTGAAACCTGCCCAGCGGCCGATACCGACCTCGGCATAGGTGGAGAAGGAACCGGTCGACGGCAGGGAGCTTGCCAACTCCGACAGCGCGAACATCACCGACACGGCAATCAATGCCGCAAGAACGTAAGACACCAGGACGGCCGGGCCCGCTTCCGAGACCGCGACGCCGGTGCCGAGGAAAAAACCGGCGCCGATCGCGCTGCCCAACGCCATCATCGACAGGTGGCGCGTTTTGAATGTCTTACGAGGCCCCGATACGGGCATCGTTGCTTCGCCACCCGCGTTAGGGGCGGTCGTTGCCGGTGAGCTCATGGTTTTCATGCGCCTTTCGTTGAATCAGAGCTGGGAGTGCTCCCTGAAGAATCTGAAGATCCCGTCGACTGTTCGTGAGTTTCATTCGCCTTTTGAGCCTGTTCCTCAAGAACTGCCGTTGCTAGAGCTTTCTTTGCTGCCGGTGACATCAGGCGTCGCAACTGTGACGACGTGACCGTCAGCGTCCAGTCCCCCGCTTGGGGAAGCTGCCACTGACGCCAGTGGGATAAAACAGTGAAGCCCATGCCGACAATCGTTGCGGCGAGCATTCCGATGATCGGCAGATCGTACTTCCAGAAAATCACCGTAATCACAGCGGACGCGAACGCCGGCGTCGCGTACAGGTTGTTCCCGCCAAAAACTTGGGGGACGTTTCCGGCTGAAATATCACGGATTGCACCGCCACCAACTGCGGTGATGATGCCCAGCATGATCGCGGGAAGAACGTCAAACCCCGCGTCGAGAGTCTTCAACGCGCCGGTTGCTGCCCAACATCCAAGCACAGTTCCATCGGCGACCAGCAGGGCAGCACGCCACGGACGCGAGTCCAGCTTCCAGAGCATCGCGATCGCTGCACCCAGCAGTGCCGTCCCCAAATAAAAGGGGTCAGTTAAAGCAACCGGAGGCCCCACCTGGAGCAGAACGTCGCGGAGCATGCCACCCGCGAGCGCCGACATGATCGCGAGGACCGCAAAACCGACGGCATCAAAGCGCTTCATGCGTGCCAGTCGACCACCGATGATGCCATTCAGCAACACGCCAATCAGGTCGATGGCGCGAAACAGGTCCGGTAACGCATGGTTGAGGGTTTCAAGCACACGGACATTGTGGACTATCTTGGCTTTCCGTGGCGCGCGTGTTCACCAGACGGCGCATGCTGAGGCGCATTGTGAGACTCGGACGGATACGGATCTGCTGGTTGGGGGTCCGCTGCGGAAGGCGTCTGGTTTCCTGCGGGGCATCATCTATTGCGCGTACTAGGCGATCGCGGTGCCGAATGCTAGGCCCAGCAGGTAGGTGATAATCGCAGCACCGTAGCCGATTGCCAGCTGGCGAATCGCGCGAGGGGCGGGCGATTGACCAGAGAGGATACCGACGACTCCGCCGGTGCAGAGCAGGGTGACACCGACGATCGCGGCGGCGATGGCGATTGCTGTCAGACCGGAGAGAGCGAAGAGGTAGGGAATCAGGGGGAAGAAAGCGCCGATCGCGAAGAAGAAGAAGGACGAGGCCGCTGCCTGCCACGGTGTACCAACCTGTTCGGTGGCGCCAGCGTGAGCTGGTAGCCCGCCTTCGAGTGCGGCACGCACCGCGATGACACCGGACTCTGAGCCGGCGGGGCGGGCGACCTGGGTGAATACCTTTATGGCGTGAGCACGCGCTTCTTCGGGACTTTCGCCACGAGCACGGAACACGAGTTCCAGTTCGTTCGCGTCAACGTCGAGGTCCGGGACAGCTTGGTGTGCTTCGGGATCGGGGATCGATGCATCGAGCAGTTCACGTTGGCTGGTGACGGAGACCCATTCACCGGCTGCCATGGAGAGCGCGCCGGCCAGCAGACCAGCAAGGCCGGTCGCGAGGACGAGGTGCGGTTCCATTCCGGTTGCGGCCACACCCAGCACCAGGGCAAGGTTCGAAACCAAGCCGTCGTTTGCTCCGAAGACTGCGGCGCGGAAAGTTCCGGCCAGAGTTTCACGGGAGCGAGCAGTGAGTCCACGGATCACTTCGCCGTGAATGTGCTCGTCAGCGGCCATTTGAGCCGTCGCATCATCGTCGGCGTCGTAAGTGGTGCGCTGTTCGGCGCGCTGGGCCATCGCCAGAATAAAAATGGTGCCGAACATGTGCGCAAGCCACGCGCCAAGGCGAGTGCGAAGGCGCGGACGAGGCGCTGGAAGCGCTTTATCTCCTAGCAGGGACAGCCAGTATTCCTCGTGTCTGCGTTCAGCTTCGGCAAGCTTGAGAAGAACCTCGCGTTCAGAGCCGGTACGGCGTTCTGCGAGGGAGCGATAGGTGCGCGCTTCCATGCGTTCGTCAGCAAGGTGGCGACGCCAGCGCTTGATCTGTGCTTTCGAAACGTTCTTCGGAGGCTGCGGGGTGGGATACGCGTTAGTCATTCAATGACTCCGTAACGTTCTTTCACTATTCGTTCAAGAAGGGGAGAACGAATAAGAATCAGCCATTTTCGCGACCGACGACGTGAATTTCGATGTCATCGTCGACGACAGGAGCCGGCTGAGTTTGAGTTGCCGGAGCACCGAAGAGTCGCTCTTTCACAACGTCAGCAACCGTGTCGGTGACGCGCTCCCCCTGCTCGCGGACAATGTCCGACACCTTTTCGCCCGCTGCATCGAGGGGCTTTGCGACGACCGGGAATCGGCGGAGTTTCGATGCGCCACTGCGGATCTTCTCGTACTGTTCGCGACCAGCTTTCGTGCCCAGCACGTAGCCGGCTCCAAGACCAAGAAGCAATCCAAACCTGGTTCCCATGAAAACTCCTGTTTGTCGTGACGCTCGGCGAAAAACCGACGCGATCTGATTACTTCAACCCTACAGGCAGAACAATCCAATCAACGATCACAATTGAGAAGTTCACAAACGTACACCTAGCGGGATTGGGGTCGCTTGATTGCTCCATTCCCACTACGTTGGAGTGCGTGAGTGAGATCCGAATCATGACCCCTCGTGGCGTTTCGCTGGCGGGGACGTTCATTAACCCCGTTGACACTGGTGACGCAGCGGTTCTCTTCTCGCATTCGTTCCTTGCTGATCGTCACTCGGCTGAGCATTTCGATCGTCTTGCTCGTCTCTACCGCGCGGCAGGCTACGCCACGCTCGAGTTCGATTATTCGGGTCACGGTGAGTCCGGCGACGAAATTATTACCCTGGACGCTGAGGTTGAGGACCTGCGTGCAGCGTCCGGTTGGCTTGCCGACCAGGGGTTTGCTCGCCAACTCATTCATGCGCATTCATTCGGCGCGACGGTGGCGCTAGCAGCTCGGCCGGTCAATGTGCTCGCCTACGTTTTGTCCTCACCATCGCTTGGTCCCATGTCGGTCGATTGGACACAGATTTTCTCTGATGACCAGTTGCGTGACTTGGAAGAGATCGGCGCTACCACGATCGCTGACGACTCACCCTCGATTCGCCGACAGTTCACGATCTCGAAGCAGACGCTGATCGACTTGTCGCTGACCGATTCGGACAAGCTTCTGGCCGGCTTGGAACAGCCGACCTTGGTGATCCATGACAGCGTCGACGCCGAGTTCGGTCTGCTTGCCGCCACGCAGGATGTGTTCCACCTGCTCCCCGACGGCTCGCGCGTCGAAATCGTCTCTGATGCATCATTTGGCATGGGTGAAAAGGTCGAGGCCCTAGATGCTCCATCGCTCGAATGGGCGACCCGGTGGGTGCCCGTAGTTCGTCGCTAGCGTGACTGCACGGAGCAAGGTCGGCGTGTCTGGACCCCGTTGAGTTAACACCGAAAAATCCGGCATCGACAGTTTAGCGCCCCACCCAAACAACACCGGCCTCAAATGGCGAACTACTGCGGTTTCCATATGGAAATATGGATCAGAGCGCGAGGATTTAGCCATACCTAACGCGAGGATTTGACCATACCTGAGGCAAACGAGCCGAGGAACTCCTCGACCGCGGTCACCACTTCCGGTGCCTCGCACCACGAACGTGTACCAAATTTCGTCGTCGAGAACCCGGCGATAAGCGACGCAAAACGAATCAAGTCACTCGGGTCCTTGGGCATTGGCACATCAGCTACGTGCAATCTGCCCACCGCCCACGCGAACGCACCGTGGAAAACGTCGCCCGCACCCAGGGTTGAGATGGCATCCACCTGATCAACCTCGGTTTCACCTTCTCGCCCATCCCAATACCACTGCACCGATTCACATCCTCGCGTGCGGATCGTCCGCGTAATTCCGAAACCGGCGAGGAAGCTGGCAACCTCGGGTCCGGTCGGCTCATTCAGCAACGGCGGACAGAAGTCAGCAGACACCACCGCAATATCAACGAACCCCAGCAACGGGGCGAGCCACGGCTTCCACGACCCACCATCAAGGATCCGTTGGTGCAACGGCTTGGCTTCTAGGTGCGCGAAAGGATCCTCATCAGGATCGGGCTCCCCCAGCGTCCCCACCCGCAACACGCAGTCGGCAATCGCAGGATTGTGGCCGTCAATAAGGACAACGTCCGGAGCTCCGTCCTGGACCAGTACAGAGTCGAGCAGGTGGGTGGCCTCGTGCACGTCGATGTCGATCCGCGCATTGGTGGAAGCAACCATCCTGCCACCCGGGTGCTCAACTATGGAGGAAATCGCGGGCGTCTTCTGCGCTGAATCCACGCTGGTCGCGTCCAGCAGATGCACGCCGGCGCTGGCGAGGTCCGCGCTGATCACGCTGGCAATCATCCCCTCACCGATGGCGCTCAGCAGACTGATCGACGAGGCTGCCTCCCTCGCGCACCCCGCGGCTTTCTCAAGGGCGGAAAGGGTAACCGCAGCATTCGTTGCCGGGCCTCCCGCTGCCATCACATGATCCGTGGAGGTTGTTTTGGTGGCAATATTTGGCTCGTGGTCGAGGGCATGGATGACGTCAAGCGTCGTCAGGCCAGCGAAAAGTGCGTGCATAACTCAATCTTGCCCACAACGCTTCACACTCGCATCTTTGCGGGAAGAATGACAGGGTCTTCGATGGCGCATCGACTAAGAATGATGCGTTCACTGCCCCCTATATTTCCGACAGGCTGATATACGGGCTCCACAACGGCTGCTTCAACGTGTGTGGCATGCCGGCTCAGATCGCAGAACAAATCGAACAGAACACGGTTCGAACAAACCTGTGCCGCAAGGGAGCAAAACTCGCCGGCTGTTCAATGATCAGCACCATTGACGGATCTCTCATTTCGCTACGGATGGATCCGAACGGCATGACAGTCCTTGCTGTAGGGCGCGAATACGAGGCTACTTATCCACACGTAGCTATGGTCGTGGCACTTATCCACACGCGCACTGTTCTCGCTCCGCACGTGTGAACGTGCCTCGTTAGACTAGGCGGGTGCCAGAAAAACCAGTGCGTTCCAATGAATCGGGGTCGTCTCAGCACGGCCGCCGTGGCGGTGGAGCGCGCCCGCAAAATTCTGGCACGTCCAAAAAGGACACTCCGCGCAAGGGGCAGCAGCGTAAAAGCCGCGTCGGGCAGGAGCCTCGTACTCCCATAGGTTCCCGCGAGCGCAACGGGCACTCTGCCACCCAGCCACACCACAAGCCTCGTCGTAGGCGCAGTCCTCAATACGAACACGCACACACGTTTAAGCCGTTCACTCCCGAACAGCTGGCCGCGCGCGCAGCCGCAATCCCCGTCGTGACTTTCCCTGACCTGCCGGTCAGTGCTCGCCGCGACGAAATCGCTCAGGCGATACGTGACCACCAGGTTGTTATCGTTTCTGGTGAAACGGGTTCGGGTAAGACCACGCAGCTCCCGAAAATCTGTATGCAACTGGGTCGTGGCGTCTCCGGAATGATCGGACACACTCAACCCAGGCGTATCGCAGCGCGTTCGGTCGCTGACCGCATCGCTGAAGAACTCGGGCAAAAAGTTGGACGCGAACCTGGCCAGGTTGTCGGCTATCAGGTGCGTTTCACGGACAAGGTCGGGCCCACCACCCTAGTCAAGCTGATGACCGACGGCATTCTGCTGGCGGAAATCCAGTCCGATCCGTTGCTTCGTCGCTACGACACACTGATTATTGACGAGGCCCACGAACGTAGCCTGAACATTGACTTCATCTTGGGCTATCTGGCTCGTCTGCTTCCGGCGCGCCCGGATCTGAAAGTCATCATCACCTCGGCGACGATCGACTCGAAGCGTTTCGCTGAGCACTTCGGTGTGTGGGATGGTCTGCCCGGTCGTGGGACGTTGAAGCAGCCGGCACCTGTTATTGAAGTCTCGGGTCGCACCTTCCCCGTCGAAGTCCGCTATCGCCCCCTCACCGCTGACGTGATGACGCACTACTCGTCGTCCACTCCGGGCACTGAGCAGGAACCGGGCGACGCCTTGTCAATCGAAGACGATAATCTGCACCTGGGCGCAGAACAGCTGGTCTTGGAAGACCCTGACGATGATCTGCCGTCGCTTGGGTACGGGCTCGGCGAGGACACTGATGTTGAGACCGCGATCTGTCACGCCGTTGACGAACTTGCTGGTGAGGGCGAGGGGGACATCCTTGTTTTCCTGCCGGGCGAACGCGACATCCGCGATACCGAACAGGCATTACTCGACCATCTAGGTCCGCGCGGGGTAAAAGCGGGTGAGACTGCGAAGGCTCGCCCGACGGATATTGAAATCGTTCCGCTGTTCGCGCGCCTGAGTGCAGCCGAGCAGCATCGCGTGTTCGAGGACCACCGACTGCGTCGCGTTGTTCTGGCAACCAATGTTGCGGAAACTTCGCTGACTGTCCCGGGCATTCGCTATGTCATCGACCCTGGTTTTGCGCGTATTTCTCGCTATTCCAACCGGACGAAGGTGCAGCGACTGCCGATCGAAGCGGTGTCGCAGGCCAGCGCTAATCAGAGGGCTGGACGCTGTGGTCGCGTCGCTGACGGCATCGCAATCCGCCTCTTTTCGCAACGCGACTACGAGAATCGTCCTCGCTTCACCGAACCGGAAATCCTGCGCACCTCGCTCGCGTCGGTCATCCTACAGATGGCGGCGCTGGGCCTCGGTTCAATTGCCGACTTCCCCTTCCTCGACCCGCCCGAGCATCGCGCGGTTCGCGATGGCATCGCGACTCTGGTGGAGATTGGCGCTCTCGTAGAAGATGACGAGGCCACGCACATGTCTTCGCCCTCGAGCGCAAAGGACGCGGATTCAAACAGTGCTGGTGGCGCAAGTTCAAGGCGTTCCTTTGGACACCGCTTGACCGCAATTGGTCGGGATTTGGCGCGGTTGCCGATTGACCCCAGGCTGGGACGAATCCTTCTGGAAGCCGACGCAAACGGCTGTGCTTCCGAAGTCCTTGTCATCGTGGCAGCACTTTCAATTCAGGATGTCCGCGAGCGCCCCGCTGAACATCAGGCGGCTGCCGATGCTGCTCATGCTCGCTTGGCGAATCCGAAGTCTGACTTCGTCACCTACTTGAATTTGTGGCGCTACTTAACAGTCCAGCAGAGGGATCTATCGGGTGCGGCGTTCCGTCGCATGTGTCGGGCCGAGTTCCTGCACTACCTGCGTTTTAACGAGTGGCGTGACGTTGTTGTTCAGTTGCAGCAGATGGCCCGTCCGCTCGGGTTGGATGTGCATCCGATTGATATTCCGTCGTCTAGCGATGTTGTTCATGCGGCGGAAGCGGGCGGTTTGACTGATGCGGTAGCGCGTGCGGTTGTGGCGTTCACGGATGGTTCGCGCAGTGTGGATGCCGACCAGATTCACCGATCACTGCTTGTTGGTTTCCTGTCGAACTTGGGTTCGTGGGATCAGGCAAAACGTGATTATCAGGGTGCCCGCGGTACTCACTTCACGATTTGGCCGGGTTCAGGTTTAGCGCGCTCACATCCTGCGTGGGTGATGACCGCTGAATTGGTTGAGACCAGTCGCCTCTTTGCTCGCACTGTTGCGCGGATTGATCCGGCGTGGATTGAGCCGGTGGCTCGCCCACTGTTGAAGCGCGTATATTCCGAGCCCTTCTGGTCGAGCGCCAAGGGTGCGGCAATGGTGAAGGAAAAGGTCCTTCTCTACGGGCTGACTTTAGTTGCCGACCGTCCTGTCTTACTGGGTCGTTTGGGTGACCACGTGATTGACGCGGGTTCGGATTCGCGCTCGTCTCGCGTGGTCACGGCGGGTTCCTTGGCCGGAATCGCTCAGGGCCTGCTGGGTGTACCTACGTCGGATCGTCGTTCTCGTACCGAGATAGGCTCTATTGGTCGTGACTTCCTCGCGATGGCATTGGCTGGTGCCCTCAATCTGCCGTCGACCAGCTTCGATACATCCAGCGATGGTGACGACTTAGCGAACTTGGCTCCCAGCAATGAAACACCCGAGCAGTCGAATGGGGCATCTTCGTCGAGCACCACCCCGCCGATCGATAAGGTGGAGATCCCGGCCTCGTCGACCATTGACACTGCGCTGACGGCGCGAATACTCGCCCGCGAAATGTTCATCCGCCACGCGCTGGTGAACGGCGAATGGCGCGAACGCCACCGCTTCCAAAAGACGAACGATGAGCTACTGGAGCAGGCGCGCGAAGTCGAACGACGTTCACGCACCCACGGTTTGGTTGCTGACCAGGACGCGCGTTTCGCATTCTTCGACGACCTGCTTCCCGACGATATTGTGTCCGCCGGGCACTTCAATCGCTGGTGGAAACACACGCGCCAAAAGCATCCTGACCTGCTGACATACACTTCTTCCCTGCTTCTTCCGCGAGGGATCAGCCAAGATGCTGACGGTTTCCCCGATACCTGGGAATCGAATGGCCTGAAGCTTGATCTGTCGTATGCGTTCACGCCCGGCAGTGCGCGCGACGGCGTCACGATGATAATCCCGGTCGAAGTCCTGCAACGCGTCAATGATGTTGGCACGGACTGGTTGGTTCCCGGCATGCTGATCGAGCTCATTACTGAGTCGATTCGCGCTCTGCCGAAGGCTCAGCGTCGTCTACTTGCCCCCGCGCCCGAGGTCGGCGCTCAGGCCGGAGCATGGATGGAGCGCGCGCTCGCAGGAACCTTGACCGAAGCCGAGTCCGGCGTCGCTTCGCAGCATTCCGGCGCAGCCACGTCGTCCAAGAACGGTGACGAGGCTTCTACGGGGGTCGATCCGATGAGCCTGACGGCAGCGATGGATCGTCTTGCTCGCTGGGGTGCCACGACTGGGAATGCAAAGCAGAAGGATCGTGGAAAAAAGCCTGCGCCGATGCCAGAACCTCAGGCTGAAGAGACACCCGCGACCCCACCACAGTCGACGGTGATTGATTGGTCGAGAGAACGCCCTTCATTCAGCGAGGCTTTCCGCACCGCAGTGAGGATTCTGCGCGGAATCGATCTGAGCGATTCTCACCTTGCACACGCTCACGACAACCTACCCACGCATCTGCGGATGACATTCAGCGTTGTTGATTCGCACGGCGCTGAACTCGGTTCGAGCACCGACCTCACATACCTGCAACGCACGTTGGCATCGTCAGCAGACAATGCGATTCGTGACGCGGTGCGAGGCGCTGTCGCCGAGGCTCTTCTCGACGCCACACAGGATCGCTCCAATCGACGAAGCCACCCCAGTTCGCGCACAGATAGTTCGCGCGCGAGCTTCAGCGAAGCGAAGAACAACGCTGGTCATGCGCATTCAGATTCCGATGGTTCCCCCGAGGTTGCTACCCACCTGCACGTTGATGGGCTGACAGATTTCCCAGCTGACCCGCTTCCCCGGTCGATTGACTCTCCCGGTCAAACATCCAGCTCGCAAGGTATCCAGGTGATAACACTGCGCGGCTTCCCCGCGCTTGTCGCTCAAGGTAGCGCCACAGATCCGAGCGCTGGCGTAAGACTCATGGCGAATTCGAGCGACGCTGACCGCCATCACCGCGAGGGCCTTGCGCGCCTGTTGGTTCGCCGAGTTCGCTTGCAACAGACTCGAGTGACGACACGTTGGACGGGACGCCAAGCTCTGATGCTCGCCGCATCACCCTACCCGGATACCACTGCATTGATTGCGGACACTCAGTTGGCTTCCGCCCTCTCGCTAGTAGATGAATTGTCAGGCCAGGCCGGTCCCGGATCGATTCGAGACGCAGCCTCATTCGAAGACCTCGCCAATCGCGCACGAAACCTGCACGAGGACAGGGTCTACGAGATTCTCAGCTACGTTGTACGAGCCATGGAAGCCCACGGCGATATTGAGTCCGCGATCCGCTCTCACACGGAAGAATCCATGCGCGAAACAGTTGCTGACGAGCGAGATCACGTTGATTCTCTGATGTATCCGGGTTTTGTTCTTGATACGCCCCTATCGGCGATGCCTCACCTGGCGCGCTATCTGAAAGCCGGAGCGATGCGTATTGAACGCGCAGCCTCATCCCCCAGAGCACTCGATCGCGATCTGGAGAATAGGGACCGAATCCACGACATCCTCGACGCTTTGGGCGAAGCCGAAGAGAGCGCTCGCGCGCGCCCTTACAACGCGAAGTCGGCTACAACGATCTCGCACGTGCGATGGTTGATTGAAGAACTGCGCGTCTCCTTCTTCGCCCAACAGCTGGGCACACCCAACAAGGTGTCGGCGAAACGCGTCCTCGGCCTGATTGAGACGATCTGAAATGGATCGACGAATCGCACGAAAAGAAGCGCGCATGCTGATGGACGCCGCCGAACTGGGCGACTGGACATTCAAATTCGACACAGCAAAACGCCGAGCAGGATCCTGCGCCTACCGGACGAAGACGATCACTCTGTCCGGACCGCTCACCGATCTCTATGATCAGGACACCGTTCGTGGCGTCATCCTCCACGAAATCGCGCACGCCCTTGTCGGCCCAGACCATCACCACGATGCAACGTGGCGGAAGGTTGCTCGCGGTCTGGGCGCCCCCGATGACGCAAAGCTCCCCTCGCATCTGCCTTCCCCGGACGAACCCTGGGTCGGAACTTGCCCCAAATGCGGAGCACAACGCAAGCTCTACCGGCCACCGCGTCGCGTCACCGCCTGCGGACACTGCGCGCGACGCTTCGACGTCGAACGCATTCTGACCTGGACATATAAAGGACATCCACGTAACCCCGGCACCGCCTACCTCAAAGAACTGCGACGCATCGAACGCGCCTGAGACCACCCAAAACCGCGCCGGTAGCACGCTGGCAGGCTGAGCAATCGAGCGCGGCCTCGTCCCCCACGCGCACGAAGTTGCGCAACTGAACACGAACAGTGACGAGACCATCACTTCCGCACCCAATTTCGGTATCACCCACCGCGCGCGGAGTACTACTCTTGTCCCTAAGTTCTTTATCTGGTTTATTGAGACGGCCCACCCATAGCCGACCACCATAAAGCCGCTACCCAGGGAGTGACATGACGGATCAGCCGAACACCACCACTGCTCAGTCCACGGACGTTCCCAACGTTGCAGATCGCGAGGTTCTCACGTGGGAAGGTTTCGGCGTTGCAAGCCGTGAACTCACTCAGCAGATCGTTGACTCCGGCTGGATCCCCGAACTGATCGTCGCCATCGCGCGCGGTGGCCTGATCCCTGCGGGCGCCATCTCCTACGCAATGGACGTCAAGGCATGCGGCACCATGAACGTCGAGTTCTACACCGGCGTTGGCGAAACCCTCGAAGCACCGATCCTACTTCCTCCGCTCATGGATATTTCCGCGATGGAAGGCAAGCGAGTCCTGGTCGTTGACGACGTCGCAGACTCCGGCAAGACCCTCAAGATGGTCATGGACATGATCGCCGAAGACGGCCTGTCCCTCGACGGTGAAAACCAAGTGAAAGTTGACGCGCGCAGCGTCTGCATCTACAAGAAATCACGCTCGATCATCACCCCCGACTACATCTGGGCAGAAACCGACAAGTGGATCAACTTCCCCTGGTCGACACTGCCGACGATCACAGCAAACGCCTGATTGTGTCGAGCCGGTTGCGCGCGTCGCAGCCGGCTCTTTCATTTACCGTTTCCGCTCCGCCCCAGAACGACGAGGTTTCGGCCATGAGCACACACACTGACACCGCAGACAATCAACCCGCTGGCTCCATCAGCGGATCCGCACCCTACGCCATCTACTCTGAACGCGCGTCCGCGTCGCTGTCCGTCGCTCAACAGGTCGTTGACCTTGTCCTTCACCGGCTGGCAAATGGAGAAAACATTCGTGTCCTCGGTCTGACCGGCCCTCCCGGAACCGGGAAGACCACCGTTGCAGCCCTTGTCGCAGAAATCCTTGAAACTGCCGATGTTGCGGTGGCTGGCATCGCGCCAATGGATGGCTTTCACATGTCGAATGCCGTGCTGGACGACTTGGAGTGCCACGACCGCAAGGGCGCTCCCGACACGTTTGACATCTGGGGGTACGAGACCCTGCTGGCACGCATTCAAGCGAGCGAGCACCCCGTTTTTGCTCCCGACTACAACCGTGGCCTGCACGAACCTGTCGCAGCGTCCATCCTGATTCCAACTGAGGGCATCGTCATCACCGAAGGCAACTACCTGGCATTCGACAAACCGGGGTGGCGCGAGGCTCGCGGGCACATTGACTTCCTCGTCCACATTGATACGCCGACAGACGCTGTCATGCGGCGCCTCGTCACCCGCCACGAAGCATTCGGAAAATGCCGCGCAGATGCCGCCCACTGGGTGCGCACCGTGGACGCCCCCAACATTGAATTGGTCGCCGAATGCGCATCGCGCGCCGATGCGATCGTCTCGCCCCAAACAGGAGAGTAACTGTGACATCGTGCGCTCGGCGCACACAATAACCCTTGGTATTGCTAGCGTTCATCACATGACTGACAGCCTCACCTCGCCTCACGCCGATGAGACCCGTCCTTTAGACCAGGAGAACGCGGATCCCGTGGAGGTAGCCTCGTCGATCAACGAAACCCCCAGCGCACCCGCGGAAACCGACTCGCATTGGAAGCGTCGCGTCACCCTATTCCTGATCGCGCAGGCGATTTCCCTGTTCGGCTCCTCGATCGTGCAGTACGCGATCATGTGGTATCTGACGCTGACGCTCAAGACCGGGTGGGTCATCACCCTGTACGCCGTTGTCGCTTTCGTCCCCCAAGCGATTCTGTCTTTGTTTGGTGGCACGCTTGCCGACCGAATGAACCGTCGAACGGTGATCGCCGTTTCCGACTCGATCATTGCGCTGGTCACCCTAGGGTTGGCAATAGCAATGATTGCGGGCGAAACCTCACTTTGGCTGATCTACGGCGCGGTCTTCATTCGCTCCGTAGGCGCCGGCTTCCAACAACCCGCGGTTGGCGCTCTCCTACCACAGCTGACCCCGACCAGTCAGCTCATGCGCGTAAACGGCATTAATCAGACAATTAACTCGGCGATGGCACTGCTGTCTCCGGTGATCGCGGGCGCGGTCTACGGCTGGGGTGGCCTGGTTCCGACCTTCTGGATCGACGTTGTCACTGCCCTGATCGGCGTCGGTATTGTCCTGACGATCCCCGTTGCAACGGTGCGAAGCGGTGGCGAAGATGGAAAGTCGTTCGCTCACGATCTGATGGACGGCCTGCGCTACGTTGCGGGACACCGCACGATCCTCTGGCTGATGGTCCTCTACACAGTAATCTTCACGCTGATCGTCGCACCGAACTTCATGGTGCCACTGATGATCGCGCGCGACTTCACCGACGCTGTCTGGCCGCTGACGGTCATGGAAACCTCATTCTCAGCGGGCATGGCGCTAGGCGGTCTGGCGATCGCGACCTTTGCCGTGAAGTGGAATCAGAGCCGGATGCTTCTCTATTCGTGCGGGAGCTTCGGCCTGTTGTCCGCCGCCCTTGGCCTGACGCCATTCCTGGGGACGACCGTCGGCCTGTTTGCCCTGTTCGTACTGATGTTCATCATCGCTCTACTGATCCCGTTCTTCTCCGCGCCGGTCATGACACTGGTTCAGACCACGGTCGAACAGACGTACATGGGTCGCGTGTTTTCGCTGATCAACATCGTTGCAGTGCTGGGTATGCCAATTGGCATGATCGCGTTCGGGCCGCTTGCTGACCGATTCTCGATTCAGTGGATCTTCATCATCAGTGGCATCGTCGCGTTCGGATTCACGGTTGTGTCATTCATGGCTGAGCCCGGCCGCGAGGTCCTGAAGATGAGCGGGCAACCCGCAACTCAGCGTGACGATGAACCAGTCACTGCCTAGTCGCTTCGCTACTTCGACAGCTCTTCCACGATGAACGGCGTCGTGCGCTCAATCGTCTCGAGCGTCTCGACGAAGTCCTGATATCCGCCGTACCACGGGTCGGGGACATCATGGTCTGACGGGGTGGCCTGCGGATCAAAATCACGGAACAAACGGATATCAGGCCCAGCGGAGCCTCGTGAATCAGAAGCCGCATCGGCACGAAGCCCGGCGCGATCGCGAAGGCGGTTCAATGCAGACAGGTGATGGCCGGTCATGGCAAGGATCAGGTCCCAGTCCGCCAGTTCACTCATGCGGATCTGGCGCGCACGATGGTTGGGGACCTCGTGGCCGTATTCGCGCAAGACCCGGGCAGCGCGACGGTCGACCGGGTTGCCCTCTTCTTCGTCGGAAACTCCTGCGGAATCCACGACGATGTCAACGCCGGCATCGCGCGCGGCTTCAAGCAGAATCTGGTGAGCCATCGTCGACCGACAGATGTTGCCGGTGCAGACCATCAGAACTCGTTTCACTGGGATCCTTCCAATTAAAAAATGCAGGTCAGAGCGTCAGGAACGTGCGGACCGCGAGCGCGCTAATGCCGGCTGCCTTTTCGGAGTCCATGTGGAAGTCCTGGTCGGCAGCGGGGCCACACAAGTCGGAGACGGCGCGCAGGCTGACCCAGTCAACACCGCTGGACCAGGCGACTTCCGCCATGGCGCAGGTTTCCATGTCGGCGCCAATAGCGTCCGGGAATTTTTCGCGCATGGGCTGGGCGAGGGGGGCGGTGATGAACGAGTCGGAGGACAGGACGCGACCGGTCATGACGGTGAGGGTGTCGGACTTGGCAAGCAGGGCGACGCGAGCAACGGTTTCGTCGGAGGATCGGTAGTCTTCGGGCATCTGCGGGATCTGGCCCATGGCGTAGCCGAAGGCGGTGGCGTCGGCTTGGGAGTAGATGGTCGAGGTGCCGGCAGCGATGGTGGAGACGTTGATGTCCGCGGCGAGTCCACCGGTGGTGCCCGCTGCGATGATGATGGGACTATCAACCAGCGTGAGGGCGCGCGCGGTCGCGGACGCGGAGTTCGCCAGACCAATTCCGCTTTGCACAAGCAGAACGTCGTGACCGTCAAGAGCACCGAGCGCAAAACGCTGTTGTGCGTGGCCCTCCATTCCGACGATGAGTTCGGTGACCGTGTCACTACCGGCGCAGGGGTGCAACGCGGCGCGCAGGGGTGCCGCTTCCATTTCCATGGCGCATTGGATGATAGCGACGACGGTCGGACGAGCAGGAAATTCGATGCTGGTTGTCATAGCGCCCAGTCTACGGTTCGCTCTTACGGTGATGAAAGCGCACAATAGTTCGCATGACTTTTGACGCCGCCGATTCTCCGACCGCTCTTCCACTTGCTCAGGTGACGCCAGATCGTTTCGACGCTGGCGAGGCAACGCCCGCTGCCGTGCTTTCCGGTGAGGTTCCCGCTTCTCAGGCTGCGCACCCCCTGTCGGTTTTCGACATGTTCCGCATCGGTATCGGCCCATCGTCGTCACACACGGTTGGTCCGATGCGCGCCGGTCTTGCGTTTACAGGCGAGTTGGCGTCGTTGCTCGCCAGAGATAAAGGGGACGAGGCCGCCTCCACATCTCAACGCTCCCCCGAAGAAGAGGCGGAGTCGCAGGCGCCGTGCCGTATTACGATCGACCTGTTTGGTTCGCTTGGCGCGACGGGTCGCGGGCACAACACTGACCGCGCAGTCTTGCTGGGCCTTGCGGGCTACAGCCCGGAGAGCGTTGAGATCGATACGGTTGAGGGTATTTTCCCGGCGATTGCCGCGACCGGTTTCTTGCCGACTCCGTGCGGTCAGGTTCCTTTTGATATTGCGCGCGATATTCGTTTCGTTCCGCGCACGGTGTTGAAGTATCACGTGAACGCTCTGACGATCACGGCGTGGCGCGAAACTGATGGCCACGAGAAAATTCTGGAGCACACCTATTACTCGGTGGGCGGTGGCTTCGTGATGGTGCAGATGAATGATGACGTGGATAATCCGGAGGTCGCATCGCTGGCGACCGGCATGAGCGCCGCGACAATTGATGCTCCTGCGCCGTTCCTCTTTACGACCAGCGCACGCCTGCTCCACGAGTGTAAGCAGTCTGGTTTGCGCATCTCCGAGTTGGTTCGTCGTAATGAAGAAGCTGTGCGAACTGCTCAAGATCTCGATGAGTATTTGGATGCGATCGCGGACACGATGTTTGAGTGCGTGGATGCCGGAACCAGTGCCAGTGGCATTCTTCCGGGTGGTTTGGACGTCCCTCGTCGCGCGAAAGCACTGAGCGCAAAACTGTCCGAACGTGCTCGTACCAGCTGCGAACCGCTTCCCGGTGCTCCCTGGGCCTCGAGTCCCGACGACCCGATGCGCGCGATGGACTGGGTGAACCTGTTCGCGCTGGCGGTCAACGAAGAGAACGCTGCCGGCCACCGCATCGTCACCGCGCCGACGAATGGCGCTGCGGGCGTGATTCCTGCGGTCCTCGGCTACCTGGTCTCCTACTGCCCTGAAGCTGGTGCAACGATTGGTGCCGCATCGGCTCCGGCGCTGTTCGACTCACCTGAGGCTCCTTTTGCTCATGTGCGTTTCGGCTCAAAGGGGGTCGAGGTTCTTTCCGGCGCTTCCGACATTCACGGGGAGGCGTGGGCGCGCAGGCGTAAGGCAGTCCATGATTTCTTGCTTGCAGCAACGGCGATTGGCTCGCTGATTAAGACGAACGCGTCGATTGCTGGTGCTGAAGTTGGCTGTCAGGGCGAGGTTGGTTCAGCGTCCGCGATGGCGGCCGCAGGCTTGGCCGAAGCGTTGGGTGGAACCCCCGAACAAGTTGAGAATGCCGCGGAAATTGCGATGGAGCATTCACTGGGGCTGACCTGCGACCCTATTGCTGGCCTGGTTCAAATCCCCTGCATCGAACGCAATGCGATCGCCGCGGTGAAGGCGATTAACGCGGCACGTATGGCCCTCTGGAGTGATGGTCGGCATACGGTGTCGCTGGATGCCGTCATTGAAACGATGCGCCAAACCGGCAACGACATGCTGTCGAAGTACAAGGAAACGTCGACGGGCGGCCTGGCCGTGAACGTCGTCGAATGCTGAGCTCACATCATTTGCTCCCACTCGATAGGGACATTTACCTCTCGTAGCGGTACCCAACAGGCGCGCCACCAGTAGTAGTGGTTCATCTACCACGACCCCTACATATAGGGAGGGTGTGCGCAATCCACCCCCTACATGTAGGGGTCTGGCATATGCGACACGCCGATGACGCACACGAATTTTGAGGCAGTTTTTTCCATTCGCATCCGAAGTTATCCACAGGTAGGCACATATGTGTTCGCCTCCATGCACATGCGTGTGGACCTGGAACCGAAGAATGACAATCGTGTGATTTCCGCATAATCATGCCCTCTTCGAGGTGCTCTGTAAAACGATTTACCCACGGTTCAACGGACAATTTTTATATGAACAGTAAGCCCATCCACACCGTATTCACAGATCCGCCTCCCTCTATCCACAGTCTGAGTCACACAACGTTACGACCACAACATGTTGTGCCTATTCCTTCAAGCACCCACAAGGTGTAGTGTTAAGAGGTCTTCGGGATACCCCCTGAAGATACGCGTTTCCATCTCTTTAATTAGGAGAATCCCATGACGATCACCGTCTACTCGAAGCCCCGTTGCCCCCAGTGCGACGCAACCTGCCGCGCTCTCGACAAGCAGGGTCTTGACTACACGAAGATCGACGTGACGGAAAACCTCGAAGCGCTCGATTACATCAAGGGCCTCGGCTACCAGCAGGCTCCCGTCGTCATGGCTGGCGACACCCACTGGAGTGGCTTCCGCCCGGACCGCATCAAGGCCGTCGCAGTTGCGGCAGCTGCCGCAACGCCCCTCGCAGTCGGCCAGGCCTGATCTTTTCTTCCGTCCCGGTTACCGATAGAGGTGGCCGGGGCGAACTGCGTTCACGGACAGAGTTTCACGAACGCGATGACGATCCCCGGCAACATTCTCAAACAGTACTGAGATGTCCGGCCTCGTCAATACAATCGAATCGCACCTAGGCGCACGGTGCGCCACACCACAGCAGCACAAACGGCAGGTCCATCATGGTGAACATCGTTTACTTTTCCTCAGCAACCGGGAATACTCGCCGGTTCGTTGAGAAGCTTGGCCTGCCCGCGCAGCGCATCCCGCTGCTGAAAAGCGACGAGTTCCTGCACGTCGACCAGCCCTACGTGCTGATTGTTCCCACATACGGCGGGGGCAACCTCAAGGGCGCGGTTCCCAAGCAGGTCATCGCCTTCCTCAACGACCCGGGTAACAGGTCTCACTGCGTGGGAGTCATCTCATCAGGAAATACGAATTTCGGCACCGCGTACTGCCTCGCAGGCGATATCGTTGCAACGAAGCTGAGTGTCCCCCATATGTATAAGTTCGAGCTACTCGGAACCCCCGAGGACGTCTCACGAGTTCGAGAAGGACTGAAAGAGTTTTGGCAGAAAATCTCACCGACACAGGCGTAGAAGAAATCAGTAACCCAGAGCTCGATTACCACGCTCTGAACGCCCAGCTGAACCTCTACGATGCCAATGGCAAGATCCAGTTCGACGCAGATCGTAAGGCAGCTCGCCAATACTTCTTGCAGCACGTCAACCAGAACACCGTCTTCTTCCACGACCTGGAAGAAAAGATGGAATACCTGGTTGAAGAGGGCTACTACGAGCAGGCTGTTCTGGACCAATACGAGTTCCAGGACATCAAGGACCTGTTCAAGCGCGCCTACGCGCACAAATTCCGCTTCCCCACGTTCCTCGGCGCGTTCAAGTACTACACGTCCTACACGCTGAAGACGTTCGACGGTAAGCGCTACCTGGAGCGTTTCGAAGACCGTGTTGCGATGGTCTCCCTGTACTTGGCTCGCGGAGATGTGAAGCTCGCTCAGCAGTTCGTGGAAGAGATCATGGCCGGCCGTTTCCAGCCTGCAACCCCGACCTTCCTGAACGCTGGCAAGGCTGCGCGCGGCGAACTCGTATCCTGCTTCCTGCTACGTATCGAAGACAACATGGAGTCGATCGCCCGTGGCATTAACTCTGCTCTTCAGCTGTCGAAGCGCGGTGGTGGCGTCGCCCTGTCGCTGACGAACCTGCGCGAAGCCGGCGCTCCGATTAAGAAGATCCAGAACCAGTCCAGTGGCGTTGTCCCGGTCATGAAGCTTCTGGAGGACTCCTTCTCTTACGCGAACCAGCTGGGTGCGCGTCAAGGTGCGGGTGCCGTTTACCTCAGCGCACACCACCCGGACATCATGCAGTTCCTCGACACGAAGCGTGAGAACGCTGACGAAAAGATCCGCATCAAGACCCTGTCGTTGGGCGTTGTGATCCCCGATATTACGTTCGAACTCGCACGTAACAACGAGGACATGTACCTGTTCAGCCCCTACGACGTCGAGCGCGTCTACGGCGTTCCCTTCTCTGAAATCTCCGTTTCTGAAAAGTACCGCGAGATGGTTGACGACGGCCGCATTCACAAGAAGAAGATCAACGCTCGTCGTTTCTTCCAGACCCTCGCTGAAATTCAGTTCGAATCCGGCTACCCGTACATCGTCTTCGAAGATACTGTGAACCGCGCGAACCCGATCAAGGGTCGCATCACGATGTCGAACCTCTGCTCCGAAATTCTGCAGGTGTCCGAGGCCTCGACCTACAACGCTGACCTGACCTACAGCCACGTCGGCAAGGACATTTCCTGCAACCTGGGTTCGTTGAACATCGCCAAGACGATGGATTCTGAGGACTTCTCGACAACGATCGAAACGGCGATCCGCGGTCTGACCGCTGTCTCCGACCTGTCGGATATTCAATCGGTTCCCTCGATTGCTCGAGGCAACGCGATGAGCCACGCGATCGGCCTGGGCCAAATGAACCTGCACGGTTACCTTGCTCGCGAACACGTCATGTACGGCTCTCAAGAGGCTCTGGACTTCACGAACATGTACTTCCTGGCTGTCGCCTACGAAGCAATCAAGGCGTCCTGCCTGATCGCGAAAGAACGCGGCGTCTCCTTCGAAGGCTTCGAGGATTCACAGTATGCGTCCGGCGAGTACTTCGAAAAGTACATCAATGGCACGTGGGAACCGACCACGGACAAGTGCCGTGAGTTGCTCGCAAAGTCGACGATCCACATTCCGACGGCTGACGATTGGAAGGCTCTAGCCGCCGATGTGAAGCAGTACGGCATGTACAACCAGAACCTGCAGGCGATCCCGCCGACCGGCTCGATTTCGTACATCAACAACTCGACCTCGTCGATCCACCCGATCGTTTCTCAGATTGAGATCCGTAAGGAAGGCAAGATCGGTCGCGTCTACTACCCGGCTCCGTACATGACGAACGAGAACCGCGAGTACTACGTGGACGCCTACGAGATCGGCCCGGAGAAGATCATCGACACCTACGCGGTTGCTACTCAGCACGTGGATCAGGGTCTGTCGCTCACGCTCTTCTACCCGGATACCGTAACGACGCGTGACATTAACAAGTCCTACATTTACGCGTGGAAGAAGGGCATCAAGACCCTGTACTACATGCGTCTTCGTCAGATGGCGCTGGAAGGCACCGAAGTTCAGGGTTGCGTGTCCTGCATGCTCTAAGCATTCAGTCCGCCATCTGTCCCCCGGCGCGGTGGTAGTTGGCCACTGAGAATCCCGGCCTCGTTGATGTGAATTCACGAGGCCGGGATTTCTTTTCCCACTTTCATATTGCGCTACCCGGACAACTAGGGAATTGCTCGGTTGTTGCACTCTGACGGAAAGGGGACATTACGGGGTTGATCGGGGGTTAGTCAGGGGAGTCCCCACTATCGAGGTGCGCCCGCCTTTCTTAGACTGGTATCAACATCAAGGTGAGGAGACATTATGACGGATCAGCAGCCGAGCCCCGAAGAAGCCGAAAAGCAGGAAGGCACCCCAGCTGAAGAGCAGGTCGTTGAAGCGAACGCTGAAGAAGCAGAGGGAGCACCTGCGGATACTGACTCAACAGAGCCTGTTGCACTAAACAATGCTCCGGTAGAAGAGGCAACCGAACTGCTCCCGACCGAGGAGACGACTGAGCTTCCCGTTGGCGATTCCACCGTGGGCGCTGTCGAGGAAACCACGGTGCTTCCCGCTAAGGAAACCGCTGAGACGACGGAACTTGCCAGCGAACCCGCCCCTGAAGTGATTGACGTTGAAGCACAAGTAGTCGAGGATTCAACTCCGACTCAGCCAACGTGGGAACAGAATCCATGGGCATCGCCGACAAGCGAGCAGCCGGCAACCGCTAGTCAGGGTGCCTACACCGCACCGCAGTTCGATCAGCAGAACCCTTACGGGCAACCGGGTGTCCAGCCCGAGCAACCATACGGCCAGTACAACGGCGGTCAGTATGGGGCAAACGGCTTTGGCCAGGCGCCGTATGGGATGACGTTCCAGATGACTCCTCTGGCGCAGGAATTGAAGTCGAATTCGACCATCGTCCTGATCCTCGGCATTCTCGGACTGGTGCTCATCGGCCTCTTTGGTTCGATTCCCGCGTGGCTGTGGGGTAATTCGATCCTGCGCCAGGCTCAGGAAAACGGGGTCAGCGCCGACATCGTGTCGAACGCGAAGGTCGGTCGCATTCTCGGCATTGTCGGTGTTGCCTTGTGGGGCGTTGCGATTGCGTTTGTCGTGTTGATATTCCTGATAGCCGCGCTCATCGCACTGCTTGCTGCGTGATGCTCTGTTGGTGAGCTCACCGCATTCACCGAACTGACTCTCCCGCCCACTGCGACATTTCGGAAGCATTCTCCAAAATGTCGCAGTGGGCGGTCGTTTTTTCGCGCAATATTTCGTCCCAAAAACATGTGCGACTAAAGTCCTAGAGGTGTTATGCTCAACACAACCCGACGCAACGGCGCTTCGGGGCATCCCAGCTAGCACGCTGGCTCCCAACTCGCACCACTATCCGAGCCCACCACCTCGGGCCCCGATGATGCGACAACGCTAGGAGCTCCTTATGACTGAGACTACTTTCCAGGCCGTGGCGATGATCATCTACCTATTGGCGATGGTCATGATCGGTCTTTTCGCATACAACCGCACTAAGAGCCTTGACGACTACATGCTCGGTGGCCGAGATCTTGGCCCCGGCGTCGCAGCCCTTTCCGCAGGCGCAGCCGACATGTCCGGCTGGCTCCTCATGGGCCTGCCCGGTGCGCTCTACCTCAACGGCCTCATCGAAGGCTGGATCGCAGTTGGCCTGACCCTCGGCGCATGGCTGAACTGGAAGTTCACCGCCCCCAGGCTTCGCGCATACTCGAAGATCGCATCGAACTCGATCACCGTTCCATCGTTCCTCGGCCAACGCCTACGCGATACCTCCAATATTGTTCGTATCGTTGCCGGCCTTGTCATCACCGTGTTCTTCACGTTCTACGTTTCATCGGGCATGGTCGCCGGTGGCGCGTTCTTCGAATCATCATTCGGCATGGACTACCACCTGGGTATGGTCATCATCGCTGCGACGACAGTGCTGTACACGCTGGTCGGTGGCTTCCTTGCCGTATCGTGGACCGACGCCGTTCAGGGCATCATGATGCTGATCGCGCTCATCCTGGTGCCGGTTGTGGGCGTCATCCACGTTGGTGGCTTCTCCAATCTGATGAGCGAAGTGAACCGCATCGATCCGACGATCTTCTCGCTCACTCACGGTGAAGGCGCTCTGTCCGGCGTAGCAATCCTCGGCATCGTGTCGGCGCTCGCGTGGGGCCTCGGCTACTTCGGTCAGCCGCACATCATCGTCCGCTTCATGGCACTGCGTTCTACCGCGGAGGCCAAGCAGGGTCGTCGCATCGGTATCAGTTGGATGTTCCTGTCCGTGATTGGTGCAGGCATGACAGCAATTGTCGGCATCGCCGTCTACCAGCATGACGAAGGAAAGCTCGCGAACCCCGAAGGCGTCTTCATCAGCCTCGGGCAGTTGCTCTTCCACCCCTTCATCGCAGGCTTCATGCTTGCAGCGATCCTCGCCGCCATCATGTCGACCATTTCGTCCCAGCTTCTGGTGACCTCGTCCGCACTGGTCGAAGATATCTACCGCGCCTACACGAAGCGCGAACTGAACGGCGCTGACGGTGTTCTTGCTGGCCGTATCGCGGTTGGCGTGATCGCTCTGATCGCAGCGTTTCTGGCGTGGCAAAGATCCGACTCGATTCTGGGTCTGGTGGCGTTCGCGTGGGCCGGCTTCGGCGCATCATTCGGTCCGATCGTGATCCTGTCGCTGTACTGGCGCAAACTCACCTCGGCAGGCGCAATCGCCGGCATGGTGACCGGCGCGGTCGTCGTTGGCATCTGGGGCAACATTTCGGGTGGCATCTTCGACCTGTACGAGATCGTCCCCGGCTTCCTTCTGAACCTCATCGTTGCGGCCGTCGTGTCGCGTGCAACGTGGAAGCCAAACCCGGACATTGATGCCGAGTTCGACCAGACAATCGCAGAAACTCAGGGCATCTGACGCCTCAGCTTCGCGCTACTTCGCCACGAATGCAGGTGGCGCGAAGCAGTCAGATCCCTCTATTTCAGAATTGACGAGGCCACCTCGCCCACTGAACCGCCACGGCCTGAAACGGGGTGGGCGACCTCGTCGACTGAACATCACCGCACTGAATCTTTCCAACTCACTCACACACCACTGAACAAAGTAATCGAGGAAGAATGTCTGAATCAGAAAACCCCACCACGGATTTCGAAACGATCGTTGACCGCGCGCTTGCTACCGCGAGGCGTTGGGCGACATCATCGACACAGTTCCCGACTGACCCGGCAGCACAGTTGCTGGCCGGCGTGTTGAAGGACGAAGAGGGCTTGGATTACACCGTTTCATTCGTTGACGGAGTGGTTCGCCCCGAAGACCAGAAGGTGGCCGCACGCCACCTTGCCGAGGTCGGCGCGAAGAACCCGAAGTTCTTGCCGTGGTATCTGCGCACCCCTGCACTGGTTGGCGGTAAGGTTGGCACGCTAGTTCCGTCAATCGCTGTTCCCGCCGCCCGCAAGGTGTTTGCACGCCTTGTTGGTGATCTTGTTGTTGATGTGTCCGACGAGAAGCTCGGTCCAGCAATCGAGCGACTTCGTAAAGATGGCGCGCGCCTGAACATGAATCTGCTCGGCGAAGCCGTGCTGGGCGAGAAGGAAGCTCGCAAGCGCCTCGACGACACTCGTCGTCTGTTGGAGCGCCCGGATGTTGACTACGTTTCACTGAAGGTTTCGGCGGTGACCGGCCCGCACAACCCGTGGGGATACGACCAGATCGTTAACCACGCGGTGCGCGAACTGCTTCCGCTCTACCAGTACGCGGTCAGCGCCGGTGGCAAGTTCATCAACTTGGACATGGAGGAATACCACGACCTTCAGCTGACGGTCGACGTGTTCAAGACAATCCTCGACCGTGAAGAATGCCTGGGTCTGCGTGCCGGCATCGTGCTTCAGGCCTATCTGCCCGACACCCTGAACGTCATGAAGGATCTGCAGGAATGGGCAGCAGCACGCAGAGCGCGTGGCGGAGCACCGATCAAGGTGCGTGTCGTGAAGGGCGCAAACCTGGCAATGGAGCGCGTCGATGCCGCGATGCACGGCTGGGATCTGACGACCTGGGATTCGAAGCAGTCGACGGATGCGAACTACGTGCGAGTCCTGGATTGGGCGATGCACCCCGATCGTATTCAGAACGTCAACATCGGCGTCGCGGGACACAACCTGTTCACAGTCGCCTGCGCATGGGAGCTGGCGAAGGAACGCGGTGTTACCGACCACGTTGAATTCGAAATGCTGTCCGGTATGGCGATGCAGCAGGCGGCCGCAGTTCGTCAGGAAGTCGGCAACCTGTTACTGTACGTGCCCGTCGTTCACCCCGACGAATACGACGTTGCCATCGCGTACCTGGTGCGCCGACTGGAAGAAAACTCCGCGGACGATAACTTCATGGCGTCGATCTTCGATATCGGCACCTCGCAAGTGTCATTCGATAAGGAAAAGACTCGCTTCCTTGCCGCAGTTGAGCAGATGAAGCGCGAGGGAATCAGCCGTGTTGGCGCAAATCGTACCCAGGACCGCACGTCGGAAACTGCCGACGACCTGGCTGCACCGTTGAAGGACTCGAACGGTAACTGGGTCTTCGCGAACACTGCGGATTCGGATCCGGCTCTTCCGGTCAACCTGCAGTGGGCACGTGAAATCGCCGAGCGTATCCCGACCTCAACTCTGGGAACTTCGACCCTTGAAGCGGGGACGATCACTGATCGCGAAACCCTGGACACCCTCGTCGAGGCGACCGCGAACGCCGGCAAGGAATGGGCGGCCCGTAGCGCCGCAGAGCGTAGCGATATCCTGCACCGCGCAGGTGTTGAGCTGGCCCGTCGTCGCGCGGATCTGATCGAGGTTGCCGGCTCCGAACTGGGCAAGTCCCTGGAGCAGGCTGACGTCGAGGTTTCCGAAGCTACCGACTTTGCCCACTACTACGCACAGCTTGCTCTGGAGCTCGAAAAACTCGATGGCGCCCAGTTCACTCCGGTGGATCTGACCTTGGTTACTCCGCCGTGGAACTTCCCGCTGGCAATTCCTGCCGGTGGCGTTCTGGCCGCTTTGGCTGCAGGATCGGCTGTCATTTTGAAGCCTGCTGATCCGGCTGGTCGCTGTGGCGCCGTTATTGCCGAGTGCCTGTGGGCTGCGGGTGTCCCGAAGGATGTCCTGCAGTTTGTCTCCGTCGGCGAGGACACGCTGGGTAAGGACCTCGTCACGCACCCACGCGTGGGTCGCGTTGTCCTGACGGGCGCGGCTGGGACGGCTGAACTGTTCCGTTCCTGGGATCCGACGATGAAGATCATGGCAGAAACTTCGGGTAAGAACTCGATCATCATCACTCCGTCGGCCGACCTTGATCTGGCCGTAAAGGATGTTGTGAACTCAGCGTTCGGTCACGCTGGTCAGAAGTGTTCTGCCTGCTCCTATGTGATTCTGGTCGGTTCGGTCGGCTTCTCGAAGCGCGTGCGCAACCAGTTGCTTGACGCGGTTCGTTCCCTGCATGTCGCCTGGTCGGATGACCTGAGCGCTCAGATGGGTCCGCTGGCGACCGAGCCGACCGGAAAGCTACTGCGCGGTCTGACCACGTTGGAACCAGGTCAGAAGTGGGAAATCACCCCAAAGCCTCTCGATGACACGAACCGACTGTGGAGTCCTGGTGTCCGCTCGGGTGTCCAGGTCGGTAGCGAGTACCACTTGACCGAATACTTCGGCCCGATCCTCGGCATTATCCGCGTCGATACGCTCGATGAGGCGATCGAAGCGCAGAACATGGTCGAGTACGGTCTGACCGCCGGCCTACACTCGCTGGATCCGGACGAAATCAACTACTGGCTGAACAACGTCGAAGCTGGCAACGTGTACGTTAACCGCGGTATCACGGGCGCGATCGTGCGTCGCCAGCCGTTCGGTGGCTGGAAGCGTTCAGTTGTCGGCGAAGGCACGAAGGCCGGTGGCCCAAACTACCTGCTGGGCTTCGGTTCGCTGGCGTCCGCGCCACTCGATTCCGCTCCGTCGACGCACACGTTGAAGCCTCAGTTGCGTGATCTGCTCGATTCGGCGTCCGAGGTGCTTGACGGCGAAGAGATGGAGCGTTTGGCGAAGGCAATTTCGTCGGATAACGAGGCCGCGTTCACCGAATTCGACGTCTTACATGACCCGAGCGCGGTGCCCGCGGAGCGCAATATTCTGCGTTACATTCCGGCACGTGCAACGATTCGTGCCGGAGCGGGCGCTTCGCTGACCGATATTCTGCGCGTCATCTCGGCTGGCGTGGCAACGGGTTCCTTCGCTTCGAATCCACTGGGTGAGGGAATGATTCGCGAGACCACCGGCGGCGGTTGGGGCGATGTTGAGCTGACCGTTTCCACGACCACACCGCTACCCACGTCGATCACGTCGCTACTGGCGCACATGGGTATCGGGGTTGTTGTCGAAGACTTCGATCAGTTCACTATGCGTCTGACACAGGTGGAATTCAACTACGACGAGCGTATTCGTCTCATTGACGAGGCCGGCGACGACCTGCGTTGCGCCGTGGGCGGCTCGATTGACGTGGCCGTCTGGGATGGCCCCGTCACAAACTCTGGCCGTGTAGAGGTTCTGCCGTTCGTTCACGAGCAGGCAGTGTCGATCACGAACCATCGTTTCGGTAATCGCACTCCCCTGTCGACGCAGGTCTTGCAGGGCTGACTGAGGTGCCCCTGTGCGGGGTACTGCGCAGGCTTCCTCAACCGTGTGAGTGAGGAATAGCGCCGGCGGGCATCGGAAAGCGACCACGTTATGTGCGTGGAATGCCCGCCGGCGCGACCTGTGCCCGGGGTGGAGCGACCCGATACGATAGGGGCATGGTCCCTCGCTTTCACACCGACGATAAGTTCCACAAACGCTCTGGCTCTGACGCAGAGTTGATTCGTGACCTCGACCGTCTGGATGGTCGCTCCTACGGGTCGTATAAGTCGGTGATCGGCGACTGGGATTACGGCGATTTTTCGCTGAGCATCGATCGGATTCAGTCCGACCCTTACGCTCCTCCGTCGCAGATTCGCGCAACTGCGAAACCTGATCGAATGGGCTTGCCACCTGAAGCATTGGCGAATGGTCAGGCTCGTCTGGCGACGGCTGACTTCCTGGCGCGAGCCTTCGAGGCAGCAATCAGAAACCGCATTCGTGGTGGTGCCATTCGGATCGCTCACCCGGGTCCAGAGATCCTGCAACGTTCAAGCGCGAAGGTGATGCCCGATCATGTTGAGATCCGTTTCCAGGTTCAGATGCCTGCGCGAGGTCGAACGATCATGGGCCGCGAAGCTGCCCGTATTTTCGACGTGGATATTCCGAACATTGTGATGGACACGTTTGATTTTGTGTCTGACGATGACATCACCATCGCCAAGACTTCTGCCCTGAAAACCCACATTGCAACGTACGAGGATCATTGCGCTCTGATCGATTCTCTGGCGGAAAACAACTGGGTGTCTTTTATCGCCGATGGCTCGTTGCTTGCCCGTAAGTCGGGGGTTTCGCAGGTTCCGATGGACGCCGATACCGCGGTAACTTTTGAGTCCCCGCAGACTCTGCGTCAGACGGTGAACCTTCCTCACGCGGGCAAAGTCAGTGGCATGGCAATTGCTCCCGGTGTCACCGTGATCGTCGGCGGTGGCTACCACGGCAAGTCGACGCTATTATCAGCAATCCAACGAGGCGTGTACGCGCATGTTCCAAACGACGGTCGCGAACTCGTAGCAACTCTTCCGGATGCCATGAAGGTACGCGCAGCCGATGGTCGTACCGTGACCGGAGTCGATGTTTCTCCCTTTATTTCACATTTGCCGGCCGGCGCGGACACGACGAACTTCTCGACGTCGAACGCTTCAGGCTCAACCTCTCAGGCTGCGGCGATCATGGAGGCTGTGGAACTCGGCTCTCCTCTTCTGCTGATCGACGAAGACACTTCGGCAACGAACCTCTTGATCCGTGATGAGCGTATGCGCGCCCTCGTCGCCACCGAAAAAGAGCCGATCACTCCCCTCGTTGACCGTATCGGAGCTCTTGCAAAGCAGAATGTTTCAACGATTATGGTCATGGGCGGTTCTGGCGACTATCTGGACGTTGCCGACTGCGTCCTCATGCTTGACACTTACCGTTGCGTGGACGTCACCGCCCGCGCCAAGGATGTAGCTGCACAAATGCCGCGGCCTCGTAATGACAAGCAGGAATTCGCGTTGCCCGCGCCTCGTATCCCCCATCGCCTGCGCCCCACGTCCGACCGCCCGAAGACAAAGTCCGCGGGCCTGGACGAAATCACGATCGACCGCCAGACAATCACCCTGACGGACGTGGAGCAAATCGTCGATCCGGGTCAGACCGAAGCAATCGCGTGGGCGGTCCGAGGAGTTTTGGAAAACTATGCTGCCGGCAAGATGGCGCTAGTCGAACTGCTTGCTCGTCTTGAACGTCAGTTCGCATCCGAAGGCTTGGACGCGCTGACAAAGTTCGGGGCACGCTCATACCCGGCATTCTTGGCTCGCCCGCGACGCGTCGACATTGGGGCCGCGATCAACCGTTTCCGCGGGCTCAGTATTGTCGCCACCGACTCCGTGGAAAAGGACTGACCCCCCTTCTATTCGAGGTTAATCGGGGACATCCCCCACAAGAAAATGGGGGTGGAAATGGGCGCTTCCCCCATAGTGCGTAGCTCGTTGCTCGGCGCACAGTTGAAGCATGAGCATTCCACTTTCACAATCTCAGTCAGTCTCATCCGTTTCGTCGTCCGCGCCCGTTGTCGCGCTTGATCACGTATCCAAGATTTACGGTCAGGATGATACGCGCGTCGCAGCGCTTGACGACGTCAGCGTCGACTTTTACGAGCACACCTTCACCGCCATTATGGGTCCGTCGGGCTCAGGTAAGTCGACCATGCTTCACATGCTTGCCGGTCTCGATTTGGCGACCAGTGGCGAGGTTCGGATCGAAGGTAAAACCTTGTCGCAACTGGATGATGACGCGTTGACCCGTCTTCGTCGCGACCGCATCGGTTTCGTATTCCAGAGCTTCAACCTTGTTCCCACTCTTGATGCGCGCGCAAACATTGAGCTTCCCCTTCACTTGGCCGGACAAAAGCCTGACCGCCGTTGGCTCTCCATGATCATCGACGTGCTCGGCATCGGGAATCGCTTGAAGCATCGCCCGCAGGAAATGTCTGGTGGCCAGCAGCAACGCGTCGCCGTTGCCCGTGCGCTCGCATCGAAGCCAGCAGTGATCGTCGCCGACGAACCGACCGGCAACCTGGACTCCGCTTCCTCGCGCGAGGTCCTGCAACTTCTTCGCGCCACCGTTGATCAGCTGGGACAGAGCGTCATCATGGTGACGCACGATCAAAACGCCGCTCTGATTGCCGACCGTGTCCTGGTGATGCGCGACGGAAAGATCCGGGCCGATCTGGCCAAGCCGACCGAAGCTCAGCTGAGCGAGGCCGCACGATGAGCTCCATTAAACAACCGAGCGATTTCGCCCCTACATCCGAGCCTCGTACCGACGCTTCCACATCGCGTGGAACCCTTGGCCACTTGCTCCGCGCCAACGTGAAGACGCACGGTCATCGCTACGTGGCGACCGGCCTCGCCGTCGCGATTTCAACCGCGTTCATCATGGTGTTCCTGGCACTCGGCAACGGCATGACCGCATCGCTGACCGCGAGTGCGCGCGATTCCTACCACGGTGCTGCCACGGTGGTCGAGGCTACTGACGAGTTCTACGATGCCGGCCACTCGGATCTTTTAGAGGTCACCGATCAGTTGAAGGCAACCGACGGTGTCACGGCAATTGCACCGCAACAGCGGGCCTTCCTCAATCTGTCGAATGGCGCTAAGCGCACGGTTCGCATGGCACGCTCTACCCAGCCGGAACCTTTCCACCGCAGTGAAGTAACAGAAGGTGCCCTTCCGAACAGCGACACTGAGATCTTCCTCGACACGATCGCCGCTGACAACCTGGGCGTGAAGGTAGGCGACACGATTCAGGCAAGCGCTGCGTACACGCAGGATGCTTCTGCTCCAAAGACCAGCCTGACCGTTTCGGGCCTGGTGAAAACCGGGCCGACGGGCCAAGGTGTTGCGATGATGACACCGGACGGCTTGGTTGCCGCGTCCAATCACTCGCAGTACACGACCAGCATTCTGGTTGCCTCATCGAGCGCCTCCCCGTCGATTGCTGAGCAAGAAAAGTTGGCGAACACGCTGACAACGACACTCGATGACACCGGTCTGACAGTAATGACCGGCCAAGCGGCATACGAAAGAGAGATTGAGCAACTGGCCGTCGGGTCAGCAACACTCACAGCGATATTCCTGGTCTTCCCCGTGATTTCGATGATTGTCGCAATTATCGTTGTTGCGACGACCTTCCAGGTGATAATGACTCAGCGGCGTCGCGAGCTCGCCCTGCTACGCGCCATTGGCGCAACGAAGAAGCAAACTCGGTCGTTGGTCATGCGCGAGGCCGCATTGATCGGCCTCATCTCGTCGGCGGTCGGTACCGCCGTGGGCGCATTGGGCGGGTTTGCAATCCTGAACGGGTTCGGGATTGTCTCGTTCTCTGACGCAGTTGCCTCGGCTGCCTCGCCGATCGCCTTGGCGGGCACGTGGTCGGCTGGCACGCTGATGACGATCGCCGCGAACCTGCGCCCCGCGCGCTCGATTGCTCGCATGTCTCCGATCGAGGCACTGGGTAATCAAGCGGAAACCACATCCTCGCAGAAGTCGCATCGCGTGTTCTTCATTGTTTCTCTCATCATTGCGGCGCTTGCCTTCACAGGTATGGGTGTTGGCCTGTTCATGCGTGGGTCGACCAGCGGTTTCCTGCTCGCATTCCTTTCCGGAATGGTCGCGCTGGTCGCCATGATGTGCGCATCGATCGTTTTCATCCCGGCCTTGGCACGTCTGTGGGGCAGTCTTGGACGGGGAACCACGGCGAAGCTGGCACGCGAAAATACTCTTCGCAATCCTGGTCGCACCGCAGCAACAGGTGTTGCTATCGCCATTGGCGTCACCCTGATCACCATGATGAGCGTGGGCGCAGTATCAATGCGGGAGACACTCACTTCCGAGGTTGATTCTGCTCGTCCTTACGATCTGACCGTGCAGTCTGTCAGCGGTGAGCTACCCGCATCCGCTCTGTCGGAGGTCACTGGGACACAAGGTGTTGCCGCGGCGGTTGCGATTCACGGGACCAGCGGAACGATGACAGCGGGGACTGATTCGCTCGACGTCTTCATCGAGGGCGTGCCCGACTTGAATCCGGTCGCACACTCCACGATTGACGTATTGGATGATTCGACCGCAAAGTTCCAGAGCAGCACAGTGAAGACCGGCGACACGGTTCAGGTGTGTACCTCGAACGGAAAATGTGCTGACTTCACCGCTCTCATCGACGAACACTCCCAGGCTGGCTACGTTTCAATTTCTGCGAACGCCCTCGGCAAACTAGATTCATCAGCCGGCCTAAGCGCGATTCAAGTGAAGCTGGACGACCAGGCGAGTGCTACCAAAGTACAGTCCGCTCTGCTGTCGCTCAACGACCAGTACTCGGTGAACGGTACTGCTCTTGAACGCGAAACCTACAACCGGATGATCGATCAAGTCCTACTGGTCGTGATCGGAATGCTCGGTATTTCGGTTCTGATTGCACTGGTCGGTGTGACGAATACGCTCAGTCTGTCGGTTGCGGAGCGCACCCGCGAGAACGGTCTGTTGCGCGCTCTTGGTATGACCCGCCGGAATATTAAGACAATGCTGAGTGTCGAAGCTGTCTGTATCGCGTTGGCTGGGTCAACCATCGGTGTGATTCTGGGGATTATCTTTGGAATCGCGGGAACATACGCCCTGCCTTTAAAGGATGTGACCATTGCAATCGCCATGCCGTGGGGAACCCTGATTGCGGTTGTTGCTGTGTCCGTGTTGGCCGCTTTGATTGCCTCGTGGTTGCCCGGACGCAAGGCTGCAAAGGTCTCTCCCGTGGAGGCACTGGCGACTGAGTAACACGGCTCCGTGACGGGGCTCGGGGTGCATCCATTCGGATGCACCCCGAGTTTCGTTCAAGCCCGAACCTCGTCAATCCACATCGTGGACCATGACAGACTGTCAATGACGCACCCACCATGCGCGACAGATATTCATCCGCCGGACATTGGTGAACTATCACAGCCCGACGTGGGCAGGACAAGGGAGTCCTTCAGTGAGAACCCTCAGCCATTGCACCATAGTCCTTCTCAGGGGTGTCCTCTTCTTCATCGGCTTCGTCGCGACGATTTCGCAGATCACATACGCAGGCGTTCCTCCCGATTCAGACGAGGCAGAAAGTACAAGTGAGCAAGTCACACTCGACAACCCCGACGGAAGCTGGAGGGCAGAAAGCCGGATGCGAGAAACTCAGAAGCCGAGGAATGCCTTGATCGCGGGCATCTCGCGACGGATCTGCTCAAGGCCTGCCTGGTAGTTGGCGTCGAGGCGCTCGCGGCGCATTTCCGTGTTTTGAATGTCGATTGTTTCGGGAAAGAAGAGGTAGGCGCGCCCCTGTTCTTCCAGTTCAAACATCTTTTTGCGGGTGGCGTTGTAGCGAACCGGGCGCCGGGCGACGCCTTCATAGATGGAGGGGAACTTACGGAAGTTCGCCTTCAGCATTGCGCCGACCGAGGTGCGCATCGCTCCCTTGACGTAGTCGCGCGGGCGGGTCGCGATGACGACGAATGTGCGGTAGCCGTCGCGCATGGGCGCATCCAGTGGAATACCACCATTCGGACCGAGCGCACCGTCAACGTAGGTATCGCCGTCGATGATGACCGGCGGCATCAGAATCGGTAGCGTCGACGAGGCGCGAACGCGCGCCCCTAGGTCAGCCAGCGTCGTCATGTCGTCTTTGCCGAACCAGCGCATTTCGCCACGGGAGGCATTAAACGCGCCGACGCGCGCGGTTGCCGGGTTGGCGTTGAAGGTGTCAATGTCAAAGGGCATGGCGCCGTCAGGCTTGCCGATTTCTTCGTAGATCCATTGGGCGTTGAAAAATCCTCGGCCACGGGCGAAGTGGTCGAGCCCGCCAAATTCAGGGTATTCGGCGACGTCAACGAAGGTTTCGTAGGAGCGTTTCGGATCGCGTGAAATGTAGTTGACCGTGTGCGATGAGCCCGCGGAAATACCGGAAACATGGTCGAAGAACAGGCCTTGCTCCACGAATTCCGAGACGACGGCCGCCGTGTAGGCGTTGCGCATGCCGCCTCCTTCGAAGACGAGGGCAACGTCGTTGATGTTATTCGTCAGCGTGGGAACGGTGGTTTCTTGCATTTCAGGCACGTTTGCAGACTATGCCCTCCCGGTTCGAAATGCTCGCCGAGATCCAGCATGTGCGCTCACGGTTGACGCTCGCGAATTTGTCGTAGTTCTGCGGTTTTATTGACGAGGCCACGCTCGACGTTCTGGACATGGGGCGTGTATTTTGGCGCGAGTTTCTAAGGTTTTTCGCTTGTTGAGGCACAGGCTCATTTACCCGTGCGGGGTATGTAAAAACATTTGTATACGGTGCGGGTTAAAGTCTGTGCATGAGCGAATTCACCCTTCCACCCGTGGCCGAACGTCGATTCGGCTACCGCGTCCGCGATATTCACGGCGATCATTTTGATGATGTCTGGGACTGGTTGCGTGATGAGTCGAATCCTGATGTGGTCGCGCACCTGGATGCAGAGAATCACTGGGCGGATCACGTGTGTAAGCCAACTGAGTCGTTAGCTACGGCGATTGCTGGCGAAGTGAAGGGGCATACGGCTCTGGACGATGTCTCGGTTCCCGTTTTGGACGGTGATTATTGGTATTTCCACAAGTGGCATAAGGGCGATTCGTATGCAACGCATCATCGTGTGCCGGCCGATCGCAAGGGCATTTTTGATGCGTCTATTCTTCCACCTCAGCCCAGTGTTGATGGTGTTCTTCCTGGTGAGACGCTGATTTTGGACGAGAATGCTCTGGCCACGGGACAGGAGTTCTTTAAGGTCGCTGATATTCAGCCGAGCCCCGATGGTCGCTTGATCGCGTGGGCGCGGGACACTGCTGGCGATGAGCGCTTCACGTGGGTTGTTCAGGTTGCCGATACTGGCGAAGTCGTTGATGAAGCTGTCGTTGACGCTGGTTATGGGCTGGCGTGGGCAGCGGATTCTGCTTCGTTTATTTACATGGGTGTCGATGACGCGTGGCGCGCGTGCGAAGTCTGGTGGCACCAGCTTGGCACAGGTCGCGATCAGGATCGTTTGCTTCTGGTTGACCCTGACGAGCGTTTTGAAATGGGGATTTCCGATGGTGGGGACCCGTTCCATGTCCTCATTCATTCCATGTCGTCGACGTCTGGTCAGGCATGGGTGTGGTTGCCGGATTATCCGTCAACGCGCCCGGTCTCGATAACCGGTCTGGCAAAGCGTGTGATGGTGGCGGTGGATTCTGCTGGCGATCACCTGCTTGTGGTGCACACTGCTCTGTCGCAAGAGGGCACGCTTGCCGTTGCCTCTTATCCGTCTGATCTTGTGTCGCTGGCAACTCCCGTCGATGCTGACTATTCGCGCGCTGTTCTTGGTAATCGCGAGTCTGGATCAGCGATTGAGGGTGGTGAACCTGTGCCTTTTGCTCCACCGTCAACGTGGGTCACTGTGCGCGAAGCAGGCGCAGGCGAACGCCTGCTCGAAGTGGAAGCCAGGGCATCGTTCTGCGTGCTTTCTATGCGTTCAAATGCTCTGACACAAGTGGAGTACCGGACCCGAAACACGGCTATTGACGTCAGCGGGGATGTCCGGCCTCGTCCCCTTTCGAGCGACGAACTGTGCGAACTCTGGGGCGACGGGCACTTCGTGGAAGCAAAGGCTCCGGTGCGCACGATCAACTCCGTCGAGGGACCGCGCTTTGATGACCGTTTCTTCCGCGTGCGTGTTCAGTCGCAGATTCAACCGGAAACAACGATCCAAGTTGACCCATTCAGCGGCGAAACGACGGTACTGAAGGTCGCAGAGGCTCCCGGCTGGGATCCGTCCACGATGGTGGAAGAGCGTGTGTGGGTAACGGCTCGCGATGGGAAGACTCAGATCCCGGTTACGTTGATTCACGGGGTTGATGTGCGACCTGACGGCACACATCCCGGGTGGGAATTGGGATATGGGTCGTACGAGGTCTCCTATGACCCCGAGTTTGAGACGCTCCGCCTGCCAATCTTTGAGCGCGGTGTGGTGTTTGCGATCGCGCATATCCGTGGTGGTGGCGAACTGGGGCGCGCGTGGTATGACGATGGGAAGGAAGCCGTGAAGGTGAATACTTTCACCGACTTCATTGACGTTGGGCGTTGGATGGTCGAATCAGGGTGGGTTGCTCCCGGACGCCTCATTGCTGAGGGACGAAGTGCCGGTGGTCTGTTGATGGGTGCCGTGTTGAATATGGCTCCCGACCTGTATCGAACGGTGATCGCTGGCGTTCCTTTCGTCGACGCTCTGACGACAATCTTGGATCCGAGTCTTCCTTTGACGGTCGGTGAATGGGAAGAGTGGGGTAACCCCATTGAAAGCCCGGAGATCTTCCGGATTATGAAGGGCTACACGCCGTACGAGAACGTGCCAGAAAACGTCACTCTGCCAGCGGTTATGGCAACAACGTCAGTGAATGACACACGCGTTGAATTTGTTGAGCCGACCAAGTGGGTCCAACGCCTACGAGAAGCGTCAGGGCAGAACGCAGATGCTGACCTTGCCGCCTCGCGTCCGATTGTTCTGCGTACTCAGATGGTTGCAGGTCATGCTGGGCCGTCTGGCCGTGAAGGGCGCTGGAAGGCTCGCGCCGAAGAGTTCGCTTTCGCGCTCGGGCAGGTCGGAGTTCGCGAGCCCGCAGCATCGGAACTAGGTACGTCTGAAGCATCCGAAGCAATGGACAAGGCTGGTGATCAGCGATGACGCCTGCAGGTAACCGTATCGTTGCTGCCGTTGACGGTTCTTCACTTGGGAATCCTGGTCCCGCCGGCTGGGCGTGGGTCGTTGACGCCACTTGCTGGGATGCCGGTGGCTGGGAATCGGGGACGAACAATCTGGGTGAACTCACCGCTGTTCTTGAGCTGTTGAAGGCCACGGAAGCTGCTGGGTTTGCTGACTGTGAGCTCCATATCTTGGCCGATTCGCAGTATGCGATCAACGTGATCTCTCAGTGGATGCACGGGTGGAAGAAGCGCGGTTGGGTGAAAGCCGATAAGAAGCCGATCAAGAACCTTGAACTGATTCAAGAAATTGACCGTGTCATCGCTGGGCGGAACGTAACCTTCGAATGGGTGAAAGGCCACGCTGGGCACACCATGAACGAGCTCGCCGATGACTTCGCGCGCGGATGCGCCGAGGAATATCAGGCGGGTCGCATCCCCAAGCCTGGCCCCGGATTTGCTGGTAGTGGGGGAGAAACTCCCGCTTCGCAGTCCAACGAAACCGGTGATTTCGGCGATGATTCCGCGAGCGCAGTCGCGGAGCCGGCGGTTTCTTCTTCTGACTCTTCTTTCATGGAGATGCGTGACGGTTCCGGATCGGACAACAGGTCGCGTCTGATTGAGAATGAAAAGGTGTTCCTCACCGCCTGGCTTACAGGAGAATCATCGGTTTTAAAGCAGATTGCAGCCTCGGACTGCACGCGCGTTTGGCCGAACGGGAACGTGACCACGACGTTGGAGGGCCCTGTTCCCCTCGACGCGAAGATCAGTCGCATGACGGTGACTCCCGCAGGAAGCGCTTGGCTTGTTCGCTACGAGATGCGATGGAAGAACGGCGCCAGCGTTGAGCTGTCGGTCTGGGAGCCAAGTGAGAATTCGCGTGGGCTGAGCCTGGTTCATCATCAGACAACCTTGAAAGGTTAAGAGGCAGGCCACACTGACGTCCACGGTGCGTCCCTCGAACGAGCAGTAGCGACCCACGCGCAAGATTTGCTGAGTGATGTCCAGCCTGCAACCGCACTCCCGCAAAGAGCCAGCTTGCTCTCGGTTCACTGACATCGTTGCGGGTATGCGAATTGGATCGCCCGCCCGCGATACAGTGGGTTCATGCTCGTGAACTCGTATATTCAGCACTCTTGCACCGTCAATGAACACCGTTTCGTCGTCCCGTTGGATCACCGGAAGACGCTGAACGCACCCGCATCGACTCCGCAGACGCTGGAAACGATCGAGGTTTTCGCGCGCGAGGTGATCCGCCCCGGTGGCGAAAACCTCCCCTACTTGGTGTATTTGCAGGGGGGTCCCGGTTTTGGCGCGCCTCGTTCGGGTGACTTCCGCGATGGCTGGCTTGGGCGTCTGCTCGACGACCACCGCTTGGTTCTATTAGATCAACGAGGCACTGGCCAGTCGGGACGCCTTGATGCGCGCAGTTTGGTGGAGTCCGGTCGCTTCGATAACCCGGATGGGTCCATCAACGACCAGGCGTTGGCTGATTACCTGATGCTTTTCCGCCAGGATCAGATTGTCTGGGATGCCGAGCATGTTCGCCGTGAGCTGGCTGGCGACGCACAGTGGTCGACTCTGGGCCAGAGCTTCGGCGGATTCATCACGACCGCTTATCTGTCGCTCGCCCCAGAGGGCCTCGAAAAGTCACTACTTACGGGTGGTTTGCCGGGCCTTACACATGTTGACGAAATCTATCGCCGGACATACGCCGCCACGGCGAAGCGTAACCAGACCTACTTCTCGCGCTACGCATCCGACGAGCGCACGATCCGTGAAATCGCCGCTCACCTGCGCGACACCGAAGAACTACTGCCAACAGGAGAACGCCTCAGCCCCGCACGATTCCGCATGATCGGCATGGGCCTGGGAACAACAACGCGCACAGACATGTTGCACTACCTGCTCGAAGGCCCGTGGACGACGGTGCGTGGGCAGCGTCGTCTGTCACACCAGTTCCTCGAAGGCATCGCGGCGGAAATTGCAGGTACACCCATGTACGCGGTCCTGCACGAAACAATTTATGCGGGTGCGACCCCCGACCTGGCGGGCACGACAACGAACTGGTCCGCCGACCGTCTAGCCGAAGAAATCCCCGGTTTCGCTAAGGATGCCGATCCACTCGACGAATCTGAGCCCTACTACCTGACCGGCGAGCACATGATGCGCCGTTTCTTCGACGAGGATCCGTTCCTCCGCCCGTTCGCCAAAGCCTGCGACATTCTGGCGACACGCACGGATTGGCCGGCCGTCTACATTCCCGAGGTTCTGACTCACAACACCGTCCCGGTCGCAGCAGCCGTCTACTACGACGACATGTTTGTGCCTCGTGAACTGTCCCTCGATACCGCGGCGACAATCCGTGGCGCACGCACGTGGATCACGAACGAGTACCAGCACGACGGTCTGCGCGCGTCCGGAACGAACGTTATCGACCACCTTTTCGAGTTGGTACGCGACTGAGCACCGACTCCCTGGCTCCGCCTGCGATAAGAGCAGAGCCAAGATCGGCAGGCGGCCTCGTCGATTGGTGCACACTCGATGTGTGCGCAACTGGCCGATCTCACAAGATCGGCCGCCCGCCCACCTCACCTACCCACCCACATCGCGGGTAGGCTATGTCCATACCCCCAAACGCCCGCGCTTGGATACGAAGCACACCCCGGATTGAAAGAAGACCAGTGAGCACTCAGCCTGTTTTTGAAGCGATCAACTGGAACCGCATTGAGGACGAGAAGGACCTCGAGGTCTGGGATCGCCTCACCGGCAACTTCTGGTTGCCTGAAAAAGTGCCGTTGTCGAACGACATTCAGTCCTGGAAAACCCTGCACCCGGACGAGCAGCTGATGACGAACCGCGTGTTTACCGGCCTGACTCTGCTGGACACCCTGCAGGGCACCGTCGGCGCAATCTCCCTTATCCCCGACGCGCGCACCCCGCACGAGGAGGCCGTCTACACGAACATCGCGTTCATGGAGTCCGTGCACGCGAAGTCGTACTCCTCGATCTTCTCGACCCTCCTGTCCACCGAGGAGATCAACGAGTCCTTCCGCTGGTCGGAAGAGAACGAGCCCCTCCAGAAGAAGGCCGAGATCGTGAAGTCCTACTACGAGGGCGACGATCCGGCCAAGCGCAAGGTCGCCTCGACGATGCTCGAGTCCTTCCTCTTCTACTCGGGCTTCTACGCTCCGATGTACTGGTCGGCGCACGCGAAGCTGACGAACACCGCTGACCTGATCCGCCTGATCATCCGCGACGAGGCCGTTCACGGCTACTACATCGGCTACAAGTACCAGCTCGCCGTCGCCGAGTCCTCTCCCGAGCGCCGCGACGAGCTCAAGGATTACACCTACTCCCTCCTCTACGAGCTCTACGAGAACGAGGAGCAGTACACGGAGGATCTCTACGATCCGCTCGGCCTCACCGAGGACGTGAAGAAGTTCCTGCGCTACAACGCGAACAAGGCGCTGATGAACCTCGGCTACGAGGCCCTGTTCCCGGCCGACGAGACGAACGTGAACCCGGCAATTCTGGCGGCTCTGTCGCCGAACGCCGACGAGAACCACGATTTCTTCTCGGGCTCCGGTTCCTCCTACGTCATCGGCGAGATCGTCGACACCGAGGACGAGGACTGGGACTTCTAAGGCCCCTCCTTCAAGACAACTGACAAGGGCCCTGGCAACCAGCACGGTTGTCGGGGCTCTTTCGTTTCACCCCTGGATTTATCCTAGAAATCGTGGAGAAGCGTCCGCAAAAAACCCTCACTTTCGCGTTGACGGTTAAACTGTTTTTGTTACGTGTGTGCATTTACGCTCACGCGAAGCGTTTTTCCGTTGGAAGAGAGTCGATATTTCGGCGATCAACCGCCAGAAAAGCGTCCAATACCGCCTGTCCCTAGGAGTACCGAGCATGAGCATCTTTGATCGCTTTGAGAACGCAGTTGAGCGTGGTGTCAACGATGCCTTTTCGAAGGTTTTTCGTTCCGGCATTAAAGCGGTTGATGTGAACTCGGCTATTCGTCGCGCGATGGACGATTCGGCGCAGGAGCTGTCAACGGAGCGCACGATCGCGGCGAATCATTTCACGGTGTTTGCTACGCCGGCTGATTTGGATTCGTTGGAAGCTGACTTGAATGTTCTTGCGGACGAATTCGCAACGCAGGCGACCGAGCATGCTGCGGACAACGGGTACGCCCTGCTTGGCCCGGTAAGCGTTGAGTTCCGCGAGGATGACAAGGAGCAGGCAGGCAAGTTGCGCGTCGAGGCTTCGAATAAGCGTGGGAGTGTCGCGCCAGCGACTGCCTCGTCTCCTTCGCCTGAGCACCCGATCATTGAGGTGAATGGCGAGCGTTGGCTACTGACAGAACCCGTGACGGTGATTGGTCGCGGTACCGAAGCCGATATTATCGTCGCCGACACCGGCGTTTCGCGCCGTCACCTTGAACTGCGAATCACGCCGACCGGTGTGATTGCTACTGATCTTGGTTCCACGAATGGCACGTTTGTTGAGGGCCACAAGATTGATGCTGCGACCCTGCTGGATGGTAACCAGCTGACGATTGGTCGTACTGTCATCGACTTTTGGACTCACCCGGAAACGGGGGGTGATGAATGACCTCGGATCTCGCGTTTACGGTTTTTAGGATCGGGTACCTGGTCCTGCTGTGGTTGCTCGTGTTGGGTGCCGTGAATACGTTGCGTCGCGACGTGTTTGGCACGGTTGTTACCCCGCGTGGTAAGGGCAGAAAGGCCGCTGATCAGCGTCGTAAAGAGAATCGACGAAACCGCCACCAGGCTCGGAACTTAGAGCCCGATGTGCCACGGAACGTGTTGCTGACGGGTGGCCCGCTTGTGGGAACTGTTCTTCCGTTGGGAACGACACCGATTGTGATTGGGCGTTCGCCCGCGTCGACGCTTGTGCTTGAGGATGAGTACGCGTCGGGGCGTCATGCTCGCCTTCAGCCTTCTGAGCAAGGCTGGTGGATCGAGGATTTGAGTAGCCGTAATGGCACCTTCGTTGATGATGAGCGTCTGAGCGAGCCTCGTCTGCTTCATTCGGGCGATGTTGTGCGTATTGGGCAGACCACGTTTGAATTGGTGAGCTGATGGCAGCTGCCCCGATTGAATTCCGTTGCGCGGCCCGTTCTGACGTTGGGTTGGTTCGAAGCAATAACCAGGATTCTGGTTATGCGGGTCCGAACCTGCTTGTTTTAGCCGATGGCATGGGTGGTCCTGCCGGTGGCGATATTGCGTCAAGCGTTGCGATTGCGCACCTTGTTCCTCTGGATTCGGATTCGTATCCTGCGGACAAGATGCTGCCGTTGCTTCGCGAAGCGTTGATGGATGCGCACGATGAACTGTCGGATCGTTCTCGTCGAGACAAGGATCTTGAGGGTCTGGGGACGACGTGTATTGCTGTGATGCGTTCGGGCAATAAGTTGGCGATGGTTCATATCGGCGATTCGCGCGCCTATGTTTTGCGTGGAGAGGCTCTCACGCAGGTAACAACGGACCATTCGTTCGTTCAGTATCTGGTGGAGTCCGGTCAAATCACGCCTGAAGAGGCAGAACACCATCCGAATAAGAATGTTGTTTTGCGTGTTTTGGGCGATTCTCAGGCGGATGTGACTCCGGATGAGACGATCCGCGAAGCGGTTGTCGGCGATCGTTGGTTGCTTTGCTCCGATGGTCTGTCGGGTGTTGTGTCTCCCGAGACGTTGGGGGCTGTTCTTGCCGAAATTGATGATCCCGGTGAGTGCGCTGAAGAGTTGATTCGCCTTGCGCTTCGCGCGGGCGGTCCTGACAACATCACGTGCGTTGTTGCTGACATTGTCAAGCCCGGGTCGTATCCGGTTGGGCCTCCCCAGATTGTGGGCGCGGCGGCGATTGATCGTCATGCTGCTTCTCGCGGTGGCGAGGGTGCGGCTGGGCGCGCGGCGGCTTTGCGGAAGCAACGCCGTTTGGCGATTGACGAAGATGACGGCGAGGATCAGACGAAGCGTCGCGCTTGGTTCGCCCCGCTTTTGGGCCTTGTTGTCGCTGTTCTGCTCGGTGTTGGCGGATGGCTTGGTTGGTCGTGGACGCAGAGCCAGTATTACGTGATCGGCCAGGATGGCTACGTCGTTATCTACCAGGGCATTCCGCAGTCGTTGGGACCGTGGAAGTTCTCGCACGCCGTCGAAGTCACGGATCTTTCGTTGGCTGAGTTGACCGATGCGGACCGTCAACGCCTGAAGGATCCTGTTCTGCGTTCGTCGCGCGAGAAGATCGATCAGTACATTGATCAGTTGCGTCTGAACAAGAAGAGCTTTAAGTCTGCACTGAACGCTGATAACTCTCAGTCTGACGATAGCGCTCAATCCGCGTCCTCAGGACAGTCGGGAGCTCAATCAGGTTCGACGAATAACAGTTTGGCGAGTGGTCACTGATGGCTCTTGTGACCGTTGCTCCCGCGAAGCCTCGTCGCGGTCTTGAAATTATTCTTTTGCTGGTTGCTTTGACAGTCGGTATTGGCGGATATGTTCTGACCAACATTAATCGCACGGGTGAGTTGCCCGGCAATCTTGCGATGCACGCCGGTATTTTGCTGGCGATTGCGATTGTCGCCGAGGTGGGGATGCATTTCCTGGCACCCTTCGCTGACCCCGTGATTCTGCCGATTGCGGTAGCGCTCACCGGCCTGGGTTTGGCGATGATTTATCGCTTGGATATGTCCTACGATGCGCTTGGTCAGGCGACTGTCGACATGCGTCAGCTGATGTTTGTGGGCATCGCAATTGCTGTCGCCGCGTTGATTCTGATCGTGTTGAAGGACCATCGTTCGTTGCGTCGTTACACGTACACGTTCGGTGTCCTGTCCTTGATCCTGCTACTGCTCCCGATGATTCCGGGGCTCGGTGTCGAAACGTTCGGGGCACGAGTCTGGATCCGCATTGGTTCGATGTCGTTCCAGCCCGGCGAGCTGGTGAAGATCACGCTGGCACTGTTCTTTGCCGGCTACTTGGTGACGAATCGTGACAATCTTGCGATTGGTGGACGTCAGTTCCTTGGAATGCGATTGCCTCGCGCCCGCGACTTGGGTCCGATTCTGCTTGTCTGGTTGATCGGTATTGCGATTCTTGTTTTGCAGCGCGATCTTGGTACCTCGCTCCTGTTCTTCAGCCTGTTCGTGGCAATGCTGTACGTGGCAACGAATCGAGTGTCGTGGCTGGTCATCGGTTTCGTCATGTTCGTGCCCGCTGTTGCGCTGACAGTCAAGGCATTCCCGCACGTCGCGAATCGTTTCTCGGTGTGGTTGAACGCGTTGGATCCCGAGGTTTATGAGCAGACGGGCGGGTCGTTCCAGCTGGTGCAGTCGCTGTTCGGTCAGGCATCGGGCGGTTTGATGGGGACAGGTTGGGGTCGTGGCTACCCACAGTTGGTTCCTCTTGCCAATTCTGACTTCATTCTTTCGTCGCTTGCCGAAGAATTGGGTTTGACCGGTTTGGCCGCAATTCTGGTGCTGTATCTGGTGCTGATTGAACGCGGTTTACGTGCCGCCATTTCCGTTCGTGACGGTTTCGGGAAGCTGCTGGCAACGGGTTTGAGTTTCTCGCTGGCAATTCAGCTGTTCGTTGTGTTGGGCGGTATTACTCGCCTGATCCCGCTAACGGGTCTGACGGCGCCGTTCTTGGCAGCCGGCGGCTCGTCAATGGTGTCGTCGTGGTTGACTGTCGCGCTGTTGATTCGCGTGTCCGATGCGGCTCGTCGTCCCGCCGCCACACCTGCTCCGTGGAACTCAGGTATCCAACCGTCAGTTGCACGTGAGGTGAACGCATGAACCATCAGATTCGTCGCTTGTCCATCGTCATCTTCGCAATGTTTGCTCTGCTTGGTTTGGCTGCAACGAACAATCAGTTCCTTCAGGCTCCGTCTTTAAACGCCGATGGGCGTAATGAACGCACTATTTTGCACGCGGCGGAAACGGATCGCGGTCCGATCATTGTTGCGGGTTCGGCGATTGCGTCGTCAACGAAGATTGAGGGCTCTCATCGTTTCCAGCGTTCCTATTCTCAGGGTCCGCTTTATGCTTCGGTGACCGGGTATTTCTCGTCCGCATTTTCGCAGGCAACCGGGCTTGAGTCGGCCGCTGAATCAACATTGGACGGACAGTCTCAGGCTCTTCTTGGTCAGCGTCTTCACAACCTGTTTACGGGCGCTTCTCGCCAGGGCGGTGGCTTGGTGCTGACGTTGGATCCGACCCTCCAGCAGATTGCCGCTGATCAGTTGGGTAACCGCAAGGGCGCCGTCGTGGCGTTGAATGCAAAGACCGGCGCGATTTTGGCGATGTATTCATCTCCCAGCTATGACCCGAATTCTCTGGCCGCCTTCGATTCCGAGGCGGTGAGTGACGCGTATAAGGCTCTGACGGAAGATCCGAACGAGCCCCTATCGAACCGTGCGATCGCGGGTAATCGCTATGAGCCAGGTTCGACGTTCAAGATTTTGACGTCAATCGCTCTGATCGAAAATGGTGTCGCTTCACCATCCACGAATGTGGAATCCCCCGTTTCAACAGTGCTTCCCGGAACTCAGACGACGGTGTCGAACATTGAGTCTTCGACGTGTGGCGATGGGAATCCGACGTTGGCTGAAGCGTTTGCACGATCGTGCAACACGTCGTTCATTCTTGCCGCGCAGTCTCTTTCTCACAATCAGCTTGCCGATGTGGCGTCGCGTTTCGGTTTCGGCGCGTCCCAGTCGATTCCGCTTGCTGTGACTCCTTCGGTTTTCCCTGAAACGACGGACGCGGCCCAGTTGGCGATGAGCGCTATCGGCCAGTATTCAGTTCAGGTGACGCCACTTGAAATGGCTGAGATTGCTCAGACGATCGCTAACGGTGGTCAGATGATGACGCCCTACTTGGTGTCGCAGGTTGTGGATGCTGATTTGGCTGTCCAGTCCGAGACCAACCCGACTGTGTTGCGCACCCCGATTAGTGCCGATATTGCGACGCAACTGACCGAGATGATGAAGGGTGTTGTCAATCAGCCGTATGGCACGGGCACATCCATGGCGATCGACGGCATTTCCGTGGCGGCGAAGACCGGCACGGCGGAAACGGGCACTAACGGACACGCGAACGCGTGGGCGGTGGGTTTTGCTCCCGCTGATGATCCGCAGATTGCCTTCGCTGTCCTTGTCGAGGGTGACGATACGGATCCAGCTCCTCACGGTGGAACCGTTGCCGGCCCAATTGCTCGCGCGCTTCTAGAGGCAGGTATCCAATGAGTTCTTCCACAAAGTATTCAGCGGGCAAGAAGCTGGGCGGTCGTTACACGCTACTCACGCCGATTGCTCAAGGTGGCATGGGCGAGGTCTGGAAGGCCCGCGATCAGGTGACCGGTCGCATGGTGGCCGCAAAGGTATTGCGCCCGGAGTTCTCTGGCGAAGAGTTGTCCCTGTCGCGTCTGCGTATCGAAGCGAATAATGCGATGCGTATCCAGCACCCGAATATTGCGAACGTGCAGGATTCTGGCGAGCAGGATGGTCGCGGCTGGATCGTCATGGAGCTGGTTGAAGGCAAGCCCCTCAATCACTACTTGAAAGACGGTCATCGCATTGCCACGCAGGACCTCGTCCCCGTGCTGATGCAGGTCGCGATGGCGCTCGGCGCAGCGTCGGAAGCCGGGGTTGTCCACCGTGATATTAAGCCCGCGAATATTCTGGTGCGCCCCGACGGCATCGTGAAGCTGACCGATTTTGGTATTTCGCGCTCGAATAATCAGGCGGCTCTGACCGCCGCGGGAATGGTGATGGGCACGGCTCAGTACCTTCCGCCCGAGCAGGCAATGGGGGAAATCGCGACATCGTTGGGTGATTTGTACGCCTTGGGTGTGATTGCGTACGAGGCTGCTGCCGGGCAGCGACCCTTTACTGGCAAGACGCAAGTTGATATTGCGTTCTCGCACGTGAATGATCCTGTTCCTCCCCTGCCTTCTGACGTGCCGCGTCCGCTTGCTGACATCATTTGTCACCTCTTGGAAAAGAAGCCGGAGAAGCGCCCCGACTCTGGTGTGGCGTTGGTCCGCGAGCTGTCGAAGGCGGCAAAGCAGATGGGTATTTCTGTAGCAACTCATCCGCTTCCCGACCCATTCCCAGAGGCGAAGATGGAGCCGACGCAGGTTCACCCGTCTCCCGTGGCAGCGCCGGTTCATCACACGAAGCGTCGCAGTCTTCCCGAGGAACTGCTGGAACGCCCAGCGGGCCTTGATACTCCAACGGATCCGCAGAACCTTACGCAACAGTCAGATTCGCAGGATCCTCAAAACGTAAACTCCCAGACAGAACACTCACAGTCGCTCTCAGGAGATGCCATGCCATCGAACAAGGGGGATGTGGACTTAGATCCAACCGCGGTGCGTCGTCGTCAGCTCAGTGAACGACTGAAGGAACGTGCTCGCGTCCGCGAAGAGGCTGACACGGCTCACGCTTCGGTGTCGCCGACACTTCCACCACCACCGGCTCTCACCGACAAACGTTCGGCCATCGATTCAGCCAAGCGCTCAGGAACGCAGGCCGTGACCTCGTCCCCCCAGACGAAGACGCGCCAGCAGAAACTGTCGTCGCCACCACCCAAGCGGGTCAGACCGAAGCCGTCGAGCCAGGCGAGCAGGCAGGTCTGGTACTCCGTGTCGAAGCGGAATGCGCCACCGGTGAGCACCGTGCCCCCGACTCCGACTCAGTACAACAGGTCGGTGGTTGCGCCACCTGTTTCAAAGGGTCGACGCATCATCCAAGCAATCATCATTGCCCTGATAATCATCGCGATTCTCGCGGGCGCATATTTCATTCTTCAGCACATGTTCGGGTCACTCACGTCGCTTCTCAGTGACGGGCTCCCCACCACGAAGGAGGTTCAGACATGGCAGACTCCATGGGCCGCCGTCTAGCCGGCAGGTACGAGGTTCGCTCACTGATCGGGCGTGGCGGTATGGCGGAAGTCCACCTGGGCTTCGATACGCGCCTATCACGCGTTGTCGCAATCAAGATGCTGCGCTCTGACCTAGCACGAGACTCCGTGTTCCAGGCGCGTTTCAGGCGTGAAGCGCAGTCGGCTGCTTCTTTGAACCACGCGAATATTGTGGCCGTGTACGACACGGGCGAGGAAATGCTGACCGGCCCTGACGGTCGTGCTATCTCCGTGCCGTACATCGTGATGGAGTACGTTGAGGGGCACACGGTCAAGGAACTGCTCGCTGACGGTACTCCGGTGCCGATCAACGAGGCCGTTGCCATCGTATCCGGCGTGTTGGGCGCGCTTGAATACTCCCATTCGCAGCATTTGGTGCACCGGGATATCAAGCCGGGCAACATCATGTTGACGAATGACGGCAAGGTGAAGGTCATGGACTTCGGTATCGCGCGTGCGATCACCGATTCGCAGGCGACGATGACGCAGACGAACGCTGTCGTTGGCACTGCCCAGTACCTGTCGCCCGAGCAGGCTCGCGGTGAGCAGGTGGACGCGCGTTCCGACTTGTACTCCACCGGCGTTGTCCTGTTTGAGTTGCTGACCGGTCGTCCGCCGTTTACCGGCGATTCGGCTGTTGCCGTTGCCTACCAGCATGTTCAGCAGTTGCCTCCCACACCGTCGTCGATCACCCCGGATGTTCCCGAGGCACTTGATCGCGTCGTCATGAAGGCTCTGGCAAAGGATCGCACAGACCGCTACACGTCAGCTGCCTCTATGCTGGCTGATTTGATGCGAGCGTCGCACGGTGGCCACGTGAATGCTCCAGCCGTTGCGGTGTGGGCGGACACGGTTCCGATGGCTGCGGCAAACGTAGCTAATTCGCAGCCGACTCAAACGTTGCCTCCGGCAGTTGCTTCCCCGTCAAATGCGACAACGACCTTTGCGCCCGTTGCGACGCAGGAGTTTGAGGAAGAACCGAAAAAGAAGTCGAAGAAGGGCATTATTGTCGCGCTTGTCATTGTGGCTCTGCTACTGATGGGCGGTATTTGGTACGCACTGTCGCATGCTTCTTCGGATAAAGAGATGGTCGCTGTCCCCGACAATCTGATCGGAATGACGCAGGCGGAGGCGAAGTCCGCAGTTGAGTCTGTTGGCTTGGTGTTCGCGATTTCGAATGAGACGGTTGCCTCTGACGAGATTGAAGAAGGCAAGGTCGCCGAGACTGATCCGCCGTCGGGCGATCAGGTTGAGGTTGGTTCGACCGTGACAGCCAAGTTGTCGAGTGGCGCTGAATCCGTTGTTATTCCTGACAATCTAGTGGGTATGAGCCCGGATGCCGCGAAGCAGGCAATTGAGGCTCTGGGGCTTGTGTATGAACAGACCGCTGACCCTGTTGCTTCTGCGGATGTGGAAGAAGGCAAGGTTGCTCAGGTGAACCCGTCGGTTGGTTCGAAGGTCAAGAAGGGATCGACCGTGAAGGTCAGTCTGTCGTCGGGCCCGAAGAGCGTTGAGGTTCCGGATGTTACGGGTATGACGCAGGATCAGGCGCGCGAGGCTCTGGCTGCGAAGGGCTTGACGGTTGGTTCCGTTCAGGTGTCGGATGACCCGAGCCAGAAGGAAGGTCTAGTGATTTCCACTAACCCGGCTGCTGGCACGTCGGTTAATAAGGACACGGCGGTCACGTTGACTGTGTCTTCTGGCAAGATCACGATTCCTTCAGGTTTGGTTGGTTACGACCAGGCGCATGTTGTTCAGACTTTGCAGGAGCTTGGCTTGCGCACATCGGTGACGGAGCAGTACTCGAACAATCTGGAAGCTGGCGGTGTTCTGGCGGTGAATCCGACTGAGGGTTCTGTTGTCGCCCAGGGTTCGACCGTGAACCTTACGGTGTCGAAGGGTCCGCAGACTCCTCCGGCTAATCCGAACAATTCCGGTCAGGCGAACTCGGGTAGCTAGTGGGTAGTTATCCGATTCACCGTGGGTGGATTTGATTGACGAGGCCTGGCGGGGATCATATGATCCCCGCCAGGTTACGCTGAAGGTTGTTGGAACTTTCACCGCAACATCAACAGATGCAAACCTTAACTATGCGCCCTCACTCATAGTGGCGTATTTCCGCTCAGCTACAACAGGCTTCAAGCTCCGCGCCCGTCCAGGCGTGGCCTCGTCCCCCTTAAGCCACCCTGATAGAATCACGCCGATTCCACGCGCCAGAACACGTTGGCAACGCGTCACAACGACACCAAGATCAAACGAACCGGCACGAACCATCCGCGCGTATGCGGAAAAGTATCAGCCGAACGCCACCTGAAACGGCGAAAGCGTCAACGGGTGAACAGGTCAGACGGACGCTTCGCCCAACTCTAAGTATTCCTGGGCCCACGGGTAACCCCACTCAAGAAGAGCGTAGGCAACAAGGCCAATCAGAACCAACGACTCAATCACCTTCAACCATGTCGGTCCGGGAAGATGACGAAAAATCCAAGCGTACATGTGGATCAAATGTCCTTTTCAAGCGATGTTCAAGCGGAGAAAATGGGATCAGGCTGCGGGTTCGTCCGCCAGCGCACTGGGCACGCCAGTGTCCTTAGGAGTCCATGACTTGAACTTCAGGTGAACAATGAAACGTTGCGAGTTCCCGTATTCGGGGTGGCAAGTAGTCATGGTCATCCAACGTTCCGTGGGCACCTGGCTCCACGTGACATCATCAATCACGGGGGCGACGACGCGGTAGTTGTCCGGGTCATTGGCCTCAACAATTTCGCTGGTTTCCATAGTGTACGTGACGTAGTGGTTGTCGAGTTCGACAACAACGGGGTCGCCGACGGACAGGCGGTCGATCCAGCGGAAGTTATTACCGTAGGTGCGACGGTGGCCGGCAACAGAGAAGTTGCCGATGTCGCCGGGCTGAGCGGTGTCCTCATAGTGGCCTGCGAAACCCTGGTCTAGGACGAATGTCGACGTGGTTTCCGCCAACGGAATCTTCATCCAGTTCCACTTTGGGACATGAATAAGGCCGTAGATCTGGTTCGGGTCAACGCTGGTGGTCATTGACGGCGGGTCATCCGTGCGTTCCTCACCAACGTTTGTGGTAGCGGGCGCGTGCGCTTGGGCGTATGTTTCGATCGCTTGCTGGCGAGGTCCTTCAACTTTGAAAGACGTCCAGTAGAGCTGCCAGAGTGCGAAACCAATCAAAACGATGGCGACGGTAATGAAGAGTTCACCAATCACTCCAAGAGCGACGCTGAGCGGCGAGGCCTTCTTTTGGGGTGCAATATGTGCGCCTGCCATGGAACGCCTTGTCATGTTTTAGTCCACCACCTGTGCGTATGAGTTAAATGTCTTCACGCTAGCCGCGGGAAGATGAAGGGATTTGTTCGTCTCCAGATCCCAGCCAAGGCCATACAAAGCAACGTAGGCCTTGTAATTAACAATACGGGGATTTGCGTTGACCTTCTCTGTGAGCGCGTTCGGATCACCAATGGCTTCCACCACGTATGGCGGAGAAAAAGGCTGTCCGTCAACAAGAATCACGTTGCCAATGCATCGGATCACTGTTTGTCCGGTCACGCGTACTCCTTGGACAGTCATGGCTTCCGCGCCACCATTCCAGAGCGCGTTCATCACGTCTTCAATGTCCTGCTGGTGAATGACTAGGTCGTTCGGTGTAGCACCGTCGGGAATCGCCTGCTGGGGTGCGTCCGTGAGCGTAATAGTCACACCTGGGCCGGTCACGGGCTGTGCTGCCAGTGAGGTAATGGACGTATCCTCGGTCTGCGTTTGGCCGGACGAGTTGGCGTATTGAGAGACGATGTCGCGCAGTGCGTTCACCTCAAAATCAAGCGTTTCGACTTCATCCTGCGAGGCTCGTACCAGCGAAATCAGGTTGGTATCTCGCCCGAGGTTGTCGGCGTCATTCTTCGCCTGCGCTGAAACGATGAACAGCAAGCCGCAAGCCGCGGTGACAATAAAAACGGATGTGGCCGCGCGTGGAGACAGTGGCGCAAACTTCCGTAGCTTGCGCAGGGCCACGTGCCAGGGGCCGTCGAAGTGCGAAATGTGGGGCTTGGGTTTCATCGACGAGGCCGCCTTCTTTTTCGAACGCGACCTCGGTTCAAAGGCGGGTGGGCTCGAGGAATCGGATTTTTGTGATGCCTCGGGTGGAGTCAAATGGGGCGAATCGTCCTGATTGTGTGCCATCAATGCCTCCTTCCCGCGTTGCACTTTGGTTTGTCGTTACTTGGAAGACTACGCTAAAGGGGTTAGCGTTCTGCGATGCCTTTCCGAGAAGTAGTCGGCAAGGGCACCAAAGTTCAATTGAGGAGAAACGTGGCTGAGAACAAAAAGCGCAAGAATACGAAGCACCAGGTTCCCGAAGATCAGGATCTCAACGCCTGGACCGCAGGTATTCCGCTGAGCCCCAGCTGGTGGGCACCGGCTTTCGTTGCCCTTCTTCTCATCGGCCTTGTGTGGCTGATGGTCTACTACATTTCTTCGGGCGTTTACCCGATTCCCGGCATCGACTGGTGGAACATGGTGATCGGCCTGGGCATCATGATGGTGGGTTTCTTGATGACGCTCCGCTGGCGATGACCTGTTGATAAAGGTTTCCCGCTAGATTTCAACAATCACAAGAGTTATCCCCAGGTGTTTCCACACCTGGGGATAAATTACATCCGTGTAACTTAGACAATCACACAGATTGTGGATAACTCGCATAAACCTCGAGATTTCAACGAATTTATCCGAGAACCTCGAAAATCACTTCGTAGGTCAAGCCAATCAAGGCGATCGCAGCAACATACATACCCACAGTTATCCACAAGGCCTGACGTTCCTGCTTTTTCGCAGTAATTCCAGGCTTTGCACGCCCCTGACGCCAATAAATCCACGTCGCCAACGCGCCCGTGGCAAGGCCACCCACGTGCCCCTGCCACGACACATTCGGGACAATAAAACCGATCAGCAAGTTCACAAGTAAGAGGCCCACAACGGCCCTCGTATCCATACCCGACTGCTTCTGCAAAACGAACATCGCACCGAACAAACCGAACACAGCGCCGGACGCGCCCACGGTCACCGTCCCAAGCGACGACGGTTGAATCAAGACCCACGCCAAAACAAACAGCGACGCACCAATCGCACTCAGCAGATAAACAGACAAATACCGGGTACGCCCCAACACCTGCTCAAGCTCAATACCCACCGAGTATAAAGCCAACATATTGAACGCAATATGCATGAACCCGCTGTGAAGGAACGCAGTCGTCAAGAACCGCCACACCTGGCGGTAACCCACCGCAGGGTTAAAGAACAGCCAATTCCCCACCAACGGCAACACGAAGGACAAGATGAACAACGCAACGTTGATACCAATCAGCGTGTACGTCACAACCGGCTGACCACTGGGAACACGTGGCCTGCGAACGTTCGCGCACTCCACGCACACTGAACGAACCTCGGTCCGCACCGTGCAATCAACACACATCGGACGATTGCACTTCTTGCAATAATCCACCGAACGCACACCCGGGTGACGCGGGCACTCAGGAGCCGCATACGGGTTCGAACGCTGTCCATACAAAGGCGTCGACATGCTCTATATCCTCCACACACCGCCAGAAACCAGACACACCATCCCGCTCCCGACGCTCACGAGCAACCAAAATCGCTCTTACCGTCTGAATACACCTAGGGCGGACAGACGCACGAATCCACACGGGATCCGCTCCCCCATCCGCCCCACAATGAAGAAAACGTGATCGATCAAGTGGAGGCGGCCTCGCCAATCAGCAACAATTACCCAAGCGGGAAACCACGCCGAACACGAGACACGCCAACCTCACACTCAGTCGACGATCGAAACCGACTCGATCACAACGTCATTCACTGGACGATCATTCGCGCCCGTCGCAGTCGTTGCAATCGCGTCGACAACCTTCTTCGACTCTTCGTCTTTGACCTCACCGAAAATGGTGTGGTTGCCCAGCAACCACGGGGTCGGCGCAACCGTGATGAAGAACTGCGAACCATTCGTGCCCTTGCCCATACGCTTGCCAGCATTCGCCATGGCCAGCAGGTAGGGGCTGTTGAAGTTGAGTTCCGGGTGGATCTCATCGTTGAACTGGTAGCCCGGGCCACCAGTACCGGTGCCCAGCGGGTCACCACCCTGAATCATGAAGCCCGAAATAACGCGGTGGAAAATCGTGCCGTCGTAAAGCGGACGCGACGTCTTCTGGCCGGTCATCGGGTCAACCCACTCGCGCTCGCCACGAGCCAGCGTGACAAAGTTATTCACCGTGTTCGGTGCGTGGTTCGGGAACAGTTCAATGTTGATATCACCCATAGAGGTGTGCAGTGTTGCTTCCATGTCTTCATCGTCCCAGAAAAGGCGCCAAAAGGCATGATCTGGAGCCACCCGATTTTGTCGCTAGGGGTGCAGATCACAAAACTTCGGTGCACAATGGGAAGACGCGGTACAAACCGCAGCAACTATTGGAAGGATTCGGACTATGGCCAACACACCGAACTTCGACACGGAGAAACTTCGCAACGAAGCACTCCAACTGCGCGACGCGGTCGCCGTGCACGCCGGACGGGTGGCAGTGAAAGCCACCGAACTCGCTGAACAGGGCATCGACTGGGCAGCACCTCGCGCCCAAGCAGCACTGAACGAAGCAATCGACCGCGCAACACCGGTCGTCGAAGACGTCACCGCTCGCGCCGTTGACGCAGCAGACCGCGCACGCCCCGCATTCGAAAAGGCACGCGAAGAGGTCGTCGAAGACTACATTCCGCGCATCCAGCGAGCCGTCCACGAAGGTGGCGCAGCGCTCGCCGCAGAGGGAACGCCGTTGCTTGAACGCGCACGTCACGCCAGCGAAGCATCGCAGGCAGCTCTCACCACCCCGACAAAGAAGGTCATCGTGAAGAAACACCGCTTCCTCCGCGCCATCGGATGGACCGCCCTTGCAACAACCGTCGCCGGCGCCGGCTACGTGCTCTGGAAGCGTAGCCAGCCGATCGAAGATCCCTGGGCCGAAGAATACTGGGCCGACCTGGAAACGACTGTCGACCTTCCCACCACCGAACCTGAAAAGGTCGAAGGCGTCGAGCAGATTGACACCGCAACCGAAGAGTGAGCTCTCGGCGAAGTGAGTTCACTCAGAAGTGAGCCTCCGGCGCAACAAGATGACAGCGAAGTGGAATTCACGGGAAAGTGAACCCCTCGGAAGAGCGCAACTGAGCCTCACACCCCTCGCCATCACACGTTAAAGCTGGTGGTCATGCGATTGATGTCGCGTGACCACCAGTTTTGTGTTTGAGAAGCATCAGTTGTGCGTTTGTGGGTCACCAGCTTTGCTCGCGCGTTTCTCTCGTCGCGCGTCACCAACTACACCCCACGCGACACAACCACACATTTCAGGACAAAAGTGTCGCATCAAGCGCAGTCGGGGTCACTTCGCGAAAATCAGTCATCTCCTATCAGGGTGCGAACAACCTGGCCGACACCATCCTCATTGTTGGACGGCGCAATATATCGGGCTTCCGCAACAACGTCAGCGTGAGCGTTCGCCATGGCGAACGACCAGTCGGCGTACTTGAACATGGAGATGTCGTTGTGGAAGTCGCCGAATGCTGCGGTCTGCGCGGGCGTCACGCCAAGAGCGTCCTGCAGTGCGAGCACAGCATCACCCTTGTCGACGCCACGAATCTGCAGGTCAGCCCAGTTATCTCCGGAAACCGCATACTGGTGAGTGTCCGCGAAGTTCGCAAGTGTTGCTTCAGCCAGCGGGCCCACCGGGTCAAGACACATGACGGCGAGCTTCACGATGTCGTCGTCGATTTCACCGGAATCGATCATGTCGATGATCTCGTGCTGATCGGCGATTCGTTTGGTGCGGTGGTAGTAGGGCAGGACGCCGTCAACAAATAGGTCGTCCGTGCGTTCAACGTAGGCGAATTGCTTGCCACACATGACTAGGCCACCATTGATTCCGGTTGCGACGGCGTCGCGCACCATGTCGATGGCACGGTGGAGAGTTTCGTGGTCGATGGGGCTGGATGAAACTTCCTTGCCGTCTTTCATGACAATCGCACCGTTTTCAGCGATGACTGTCATTCCGGGGCGTCCGGGGAACATGTCGAGCAACGTCCATGCTTGGCGTCCTGATGATGGGGCGAACACGATCCCACGCTCATCCATGATGTCGAGGAGTTCAGGGAGTCTCTCGGGGAAGTTTTTGTCGTCATCGAGCAGGGTGCCGTCCATGTCGACAGCGACAAGACGCAGGTCGCAGTCGGTAGCGAGGGATGACAGGTCGGTGGGTTCAAGCAGTGTCATGCTTCGATTGTCCCCGATTGTTGGGGACGTATCCGACACGAAAGCTGTTCCTGGTCTCATTTCATGCGTGAGATTGTCGACGTTTATGCGATTGTGTTCGAATTCTTGTGCTCTGACTGTGCGTGAGACTACGTCTTGCTAGCGTCGTTGGTATGAAATACGTTCGTCCTTTTGCTTCGACCTCTTCTGATTCGCGTGCCATCGCGCAGGTTGTGGTGCGTCGTTTCGCGGCAACGACGAATCTGCTGGTTGCTGGTCGCTCGTTTGCGATTCTGACGTCCGCGAGCGCGTCCTCGCCATGGTGGTGCGAGGTGTACGAGGCACTGGGGTCGTTGCTCTCAGGGTTTGGCGCGCATGTCAGGTTTGTGAATTCGGTTGACGAGGCCACCGCTGACGCGGTGGTTGTACGTCCCGAAGAGGCTGACGAGCAATCGTTAGGGCACATTAGTGTGGTGGTGGGCGTGAATGAGGCGCCCGTTGTGCGTGTGAATCCGTCGCAGGTTGGCATGTATGTGAATGTGGATGAGGAGCCTGATGTTCGCCAGATTCCTCCCCACGTTCAGGTTCTTGATTCGGACGGGAAGCTTCTTCGGGATCCCTATGATCCTAAGAATGATGCGAGTTATGCGCAGCGTCGTCTGGCGTGGGCGCGATCATTCATGCCGGTGACGCGCGCGACGGTCAGTGATCTTGTAGCAACGGGCGCTCTTAAGGGTCGTCATGTCGGGCTCGCGTTGGTATTGGAGCCGAAGACGGCGGTGCTCGCTCTCCTGCTGAAGGAAGCGGGCGCGATGGTCAGCGTGTTTGGGCACGCAGATGAAACTCGGGACGATGTGGCGGATCAGCTTCGTGCGGCAGGGCTTGCCGTCTTTGCGGAGTCGAGCGCGACACCGGAGCGTGAAGAAGAGCTTGCTCGCCAGTTTCTGACCAGTGGGATCGAGTTCCTGCTCGATGATGGATCGCATCTGATCCGCATGGCGCATGACGAGACGCGCGCTCCTAACGCTCTGACTACCTTGAAGGGTGCCGCGGAAGAGACGACGTCGGGGATTCGTCCGCTTCGGGGCTTTCCGTTACGCATCCCGGTGATGGCATCGAATGATGCGCGCTCGAAGACTCTTTTCGATAACGCGTATGCGACGGGCCAGTCCTGTTTGCTGACTTCTCTGGACCTCGTTGATCCGCAGTTACAGGGGGTTCCGCTCTGGAATCAGCGTTTCGTGGTTGTGGGCTACGGCGATGTTGGCATGGGCGGTGCTCGCTTTGCCCGCGCGTGTGGCGCTCTGGTGACGGTGGTGGAGCTCGATCCGGTGCGCGAACTGCGCGCTCGCATGGACGGGTTCCAGACAGCCTCGCTTCTCGATGCCTGCGCGAACGCCGATTGGGTGATGAGCGCAACCGGCGAACATGACACGATCACCCTCGAAGCCCTCACTGCAATGCCCGACGCGTGCGTGGTGACAGTATCCGGTGGCGTAACCGACGAAGTTGCCCTTTCAGAGGCTCTCAAAGCCGGTTGGACTTGGGCAGATAGCAATGATCGCGCAGTCGGTCTGCTCTACGTTCCCGCGACGGCTACAGATCCTGCTCTCCCAGGTAGTGCGCAGGGGAACGAGGCCACCCACCGCCACATCACGATCCTCGACAAGGGCGGGTGCATTAACTGCACAGCCGGCGAAGGCAACGCTATCGAAATCATGGATATGAGCTTCGCCGTCCAGGTGTCTTCACTGCGCGAACTGCTCACGCACGAGAACCCCACACACGATCCGTTATCACCGGGCGTGCACTCCCTGCCCGAGGATGCAGATAATCTGGTCGCACGGCGCGCGCTCGACCTGCAGTGGACGACCGAACCCCAACCGATTTCTTTCGCGAAGGAAACTCATGTCTAACGTTCAAGTCTGGTCTGCCGGACTGGTTATCCCGATTACCGCTCCGTCCGTCATGGATGGCGCTGTCGCAGTGAAAGATGGTCGCATCGAGCACGTTGGGGCGCGCGACTGGGTTCTGGAAACGCTGGCCGAGCGCGGACTGTCATATTCGGAGCGCCACTTTGATGGGGTTCTGCTTCCCGGCCTCGTGAATGCGCACACGCACCTGCAGTACACGGGAATGGCCGAAGTTGGTGTCAAGCAATACAGAGGGATGCCCGACTGGATCAGCGGGTTCAACGCCGTCTACGACGCAGGCGGTTTGGATTGGGGTAAGGATGCGTCGACCGGCGCGCACATGCTCCTCGAAGCGGGCACGACCAGCGCCGCCGACGTAGTGACCGATCCCGAAGCCGCGTCCGCACTTCACAACGCTGGCTTACACGGCATCGCCTACTGGGAGGTCATGGACTGGACGAACGACGACTGGAAAGAGCGCGGGCCCGCAACCGTCGAGAAGGCTCTCGACGCAATGCCCACCCCTCCTGCCGTCGGCATTTCGCCACACGCCCCCTACTCACTCGAAGCTGACCCGCTACTCGATCTGCCCGACTTGGCGCGCAGACGCGGAGTTCGACTGCACATTCACCTCGGTGAATCACACTCGGAAGCCGAATGGGCTGAAGGCCGCACGGGCGAACTCTCAGACCTCTGGCGCACCGGTGACTCGTCGTCGTTCACGGCGATGCGCGCTCGCGGTGGCGGTTTCTCAGCGACGCAGTTCGTTGACCAGCTGGGAGTTCTCGGCCCCGACTGCCACGTTGCGCACGGCGTGTACATGACGGCAGATGATCGTCGCCGTCTGCGTTCTCGTTCAACTGCCGTGGCGCTTTGCCCGCGTTCGAACCGTGTCATTGGTTTGGATGCGCCACCCGTGGCCGCCTACCTCAATGAGGGCAATATGATTGCTGTCGGCACCGACTCGCTGTCATCGTCGCCCTCGCTGGACGTAATGGAAGATGTTGCCGTCCTGTTCGATATCGCACGCAACCAGGGGTATCGCGCGTCCGACCTGGCACGTAGGTTACTCAACGCCGCAACACTAGGGGGTGCGTGGGCCATGGGACTCGCGACGGGACCGGATCGCGTCGGTCAGCTTCAAGCGGGCGCGGTGGCAGACCTGTGCGTCATCGATGTCCCTGTTTCCGACATCACGGGCTCAATCGAAGACGTTGTTCGCTACGGCGCGGGTCGCCAAGTTGAAACAGTGATCGCAGGTCAGGTCAGGTTCTCGCGCGACGGAAGCCTCCGATGACCGATCAGCTAGACGTTTCCACCGAGGCGATCGGCCTCGTGAATTCTCTTTGCCTTGAGCCACACCCCGAGGGTGGCTGGTTCCGCAGAACATGGACAGCGCCCGCGGTCGTGGAAACGGAGGGTGGGCGACGAGCGACCGCGTCCGCGATCCTGTTCCTGCTCGACCAGGACATGGAAGCCCGCTGGCACGTCGTCCGCTCCGATGAGTTGTGGCTCTGGCATGGGCCGGGCGCGCTCGAAATCCAGTTCGGCGGAACCGGGGACGCGCCATGCAACCAACCCGAAACCATCATCTTGGGTGCACCCCAGGTTTCGACAGGGAACGAGGCCGGAACCCAGTCCGCATCGCCTTCACCTGATCAGGCCGGAACACCGCAGGTGCCCACCGACGCGGCGAACCCTGTTCAGGTCCTGGTGAAAGCAGGAACATGGCAGCGAACGTTCGCACGCGATAGCGTCGCATTGGCAACGTGTGTTGTCTCACCCGAATTCACCTACGAAGACTGGAGACTCGCAGAAAACGTGTGATTTTCTTGTCACAAACGTCCGTGAAGCAAGATTGCAGACGAATCTGTACATGGTCGCCCCGTAGGCTGAAGAGGTCGCGGAAAACTGCGACTGAGTTTCCCATCAGGCTAACTGGAGGCATGTGATGCGCCGTTCTGTCCGTTCATTCTCCGCTCTCGCGCTGGCAACGTCTGCTGCACTGTTCCTGAGCGCATGCTCGGGTTCTGCTGACACCTCGTCGGAATCTGCCACATCGGTCGCCACTCAGTCTGGTGCGCTTGAAACCGTCACCCCCGGCAAGCTGACCATCGCCACCGGCGAACCAGCCTACTCCCCGTGGGTTATCGATAACGCTCCCGAATCCGGTGAAGGCTTCGAAGCGGCCGTCGCATACGCTGTCGCCGAAGAACTCGGCTACAGCAAGGAAAACGTCCAGTGGACCCGCGCAACCTTCGATTCGTCGATCGCTCCGGGCGCAAAGGACTGGGACATTAACCTTCAGCAGTTCTCCATCACGGACGAGCGTAAGCAGGCCGTTGATTTCTCCAGCCCGTACTACACGACCTCTCAGGCTGTTGTTGCCATTGAAGGCTCCGCTGCTGCCTCCGCTCAGAGCATCGCAAAACTGAAGGATGTTCAGTTCGGCGTTCAGGCCGGCACCACCTCGCAGCAGTTCATCACGAACACGCTTGGCGATCAGCTGTCCAAGCAGGCTTCGATCTACAACAACTCCGACGACACTCTTGCTGCCCTGCAGAACGGCCAGGTTGACGCGATCGTCGTCGACCTTCCGACCGCGTTCTACATGACCAGCGCTCAGATCGATAATGGCGTCATTGTCGGCCAGTTCGAGGCCACCTCCGATGGCGACGACTATGGCATTGTTCTGCCGAAGGGATCGAAGCTGACCGCAGCCGTCACCGCAGCCGTTGATTCCCTGCGTGACAAGGGCACCCTTTCTGAACTCCAGTCCAAGTGGCTCTCTAACACTGTCGCGGTCCCGCTGATCAAGTGACGTTTCGTCAACCGCAGTTTGACTGCCGGCTCGGACGATAGCCGGCACTGATAACGAAGGACAATACGTGTCCCCAGCAGTAAACACTGATGCTACCGACGTGATGGCCGGGCTCCCCGTTTCTGACGTGGAGCTCGGCCGTCGCGCGTATCGGCGTAAGCGTGCAACACAATCGATTCTGATCTCCATGGCCTCGACACTGGTCTTCGCACTGGTCATGTGGTTCGTTATCACCCGCTCTCCCGGGTGGGAACGCACGCAGGAAACCTTCTTCTCAGGCGAGCACTTCATCAAAGCGCTCCCGCAGGTTGCCAAAGGCTTGTGGCTGAACATCCGGATTCTGCTGGTGTCCGTCATCGGCGTTGCCTTCTTCGCAACGTTGCTGGCTGCGGCACGCACTTTGGGTGGCCCGATCTTCTTCCCCATCCGATTCTTAGCGGCTGCGTACACGGATATTTTCCGCGGTGTCCCGTTCCTGGTGGTTCTTTACCTGATTGGCTTTGGTATTCCGGCACTCAACCCGACAACGCGCATCCCAGTCGCGTTCTTAGGCACGGTCGCGCTGATCCTCACCTACACGTCATATGTTGCCGAGGTCCTGCGCGCAGGTCTGGAATCGGTTCACCCGTCCCAGCGTTACGCTGCGCGTTCGCTTGGCTTGACGCACGGCCAGACTTTGCGCCACATCATCGTCCCGCAGGCAATCCGTAAGGTCACGCCGGCATTGATGAATGACTTCATTTCAATGCAGAAAGACGTCGGCCTGATCTCGGTCCTCGGCGCTGTCGACGCGATCCGCGGAGCGCAGATCTACCAGGCAATGACGTACAACTTCACCTCGTACGTCGTTGCTGGCCTACTGTTTATCGTCATGTCATTCCCCTTCATCCGCTTGTCTGACTGGTACACGGCACGCCTGCGCCAGCGCGAACAAATGGAAGGCACCGTCTGATGAGCACCCCCACAGCCCACGTTTTTTTGAACACCGCAAGCACGCCCGTCCTTGAAGCCAAGCGCGTCGTCAAACGATTCGGCGACAACGTCGTGCTTCGCGGGCTGAACCTTGCAGTCAATTCACACGAAGTCGTCGTCTTGCTCGGCGCATCCGGATCCGGTAAGTCCACACTTCTGCGCTGCGCCAACCTGCTTGAGCGCGTTGACGACGGCCAGATTTTCCTTGCTGGCGAAGACATCACTGATCCGTCAGTGAACGTCGACAAGGTTCGGTCACGTATCGGTGTTGTCTTCCAGCACTACAACTTGTTCCCCCACATGTCCGTTCTTGCCAACGTCACTCTGGCGGCACGCAAGGTCCACGGATGGGATCGCGAAAAGGCTGACCAGCGTGGCATGGAACTTCTCAGCCGAATTGGTTTGGAAAGCAAGGCGAAGGAATTCCCCGATCGTCTGTCCGGTGGCCAACAACAGCGCGTCGCTATCGTCCGCGCGCTTGCCACCAACCCCGAACTACTTCTGCTGGACGAGATCACATCCGCACTTGACCCCGTCTTGGTCGGCGAAGTTCTGGACCTCGTCCGCGAAATCAAAGCGCAAGGATCAACGATTCTCATGGCCACGCACGAAATTGGCTTCGCGCGCAACGTTGCAGACCGCGTTGTCTTCCTTGAGCACGGTCGCATCGTCGAGCAGGGAACACCCTCGCAGGTGATCGACAATCCTCAGGAAGACGCGACTCGAGACTTCCTGTCACGAATCCTGCACTAACGCTGTCAGGTACGTGCAGGAATAAAACATGGATGTGGGGCTCCGCGCCAAGGCGCGGAGCCCCACATCCATGTTCAGGACATGTGTTGGGCGAGAGCCCATAACCCCCGCTAGATAATGGACGAATCGGTGACGAACGCGGGTCCGTTATACCCGGACTTGCCAAGCACATTCAGCATCGCGCTCATCAATTCGGTGTGGGACAGGAAGCCCTGTGAGTAGTCCGCGTGCACGATCTCAATTGCCGCCATGCCGTGAACGTCATGTACCGGCTGAGTGGAAAAACGAGACAGCAACAGCATTTCAGCTTCAGCCAAATCGGTCGGGGAACCGAAAAACCAGGTACGCGCTTCCTTCCTACCTTCGATCTCGCCGATATACATGTGGGTCATAATCACACGATTGCCGGCCTCGACAATGTTCTTCCCCATGCGGGTAAAGAGCGAGATCTTTGCGCCCGAATCGAAGGAGGATTCAATCAACGAGTACGCAAAGGCACCGAAACCACGAACAATCAGAGCGTCTGCCAAGTCACCGAGGACCTCGTCAGGGAAAGGCTGTTCGGTGAAGTAGATGCCCTCACCAGCGCGCTCGCGCCCAGTGTTGATATCTCCCTTGCCGAGAATCTCCATATCGTAGCCAGCATCATCCAACGCATCTCGGACTGCTTCAATCTTGGTTTCCGGATAGGGATGAAGTACTGCCGAGTTGGCTGAGTTTCGCTCGATAAAAACGTAGGTCGAGAATCCGTAGGCGAAGCCTTCCATGTCGCACATCCTCAAGGTCGTTGTGTCACCCGCATTGTTGTGCGAGAAACTACCGTTGTTTATCTCATTCGATGTCATTGAATGAAACGCCCCCGAATTGCTTCAGGTGTTGCGTGGCGCTTACATCAAATCTGTTGAGATTGAATGTACTCGAAACAATGGTTTTTGTTTAGAGGTCAAACCCCTGCTTGTGGATAACTCTCAGAATGTCTGAAACCTGTGCACCGCCGATACCAACTTTGGTACGTACGAGAGTAGAAAATGACTCGACGCGCTTGGACGTATCACGCAGGTCGTAGTACTCGGTGATCCTCTGGTCGTATTCAGCCAAAGCTTCTTCATACGAGTCCAAGCACGGATACGTGTTATCGGCGACCGTGACCGACAGGGGCAGGCGAGGCTTGTACTGAGGCGACTGGTCGGGGTGGCCAATGAGCAAGCCGAGGACAGGGAAGGTTAGCTTCGGCAGGTTAAGGGCCTCGATAACCAGTTCCGGATTCGCGTGAATTGAGCCGAGGTAGCACGTTCCCAAGCCCATCGATTCAGCAGCGACAACAACGTTTTGCGCGCTGAGCAGAGCATCGTGAAGGGCGGTGAGAAACAAGTTGACCGTGTGAAGTGGGGTGTCTTCGATCCCCGCTTCTTCGCGAATTCGCGCATTGCGGTACTGATCAGCGACAAAAACCAGAAGCTCGCCTTTCGTGCCACCAACATATGGCTGTCCGGAAGCCTGATGGAGCTTCTCACGAACCTCAGGATCCGTGATCCGCAGGATGGTGCACTGCTGAAGGAATGAAGAAGAGGCAGTCTGACGTGCAACCTCAAACAGTGTTGTCAGTTCTTCTTCGGTAAGCGCCCTGTCAGTGAAAGCTCGGATTGTCCGGTGCCCAAGCTGAGTGGCAATCGTGTCGTTTTCGATGGGTGCTGATGGGCGGGTATTCAGATCAACCATGTCCTTCTCCATGTTCTTCGAGGCTCTTGCAAAGCATCTACGCTTTCGACGATGATCGGGTGATACACGCACGATGCAGGTCAAATCTATTCCGATACTTTCCGCCTGATTTTACTGGTCTTTCCTTAATCTTTAGGTCTTGGCAATGATGAATGAAAGGTCACGTTTTAAATGGGACTCAAACGTGACCTCTGCGGATTTTCAAGAATAATGCACCCGTATGATTGAAAGATGATGAAGAAAACCTCTATTTCTCTGTGCACAATTGCTCTCGCAACCGCTCTTCTTGCAGGTTGCTCGTCAGCTTCAACCGAGACCGCCGATTCTTCGGGTTCCGCTGCAACGTCTCAGTCCGCTTCCGCGTCGACCCAGATGCTGACCATCGAAAAGGATCCCGCAACCATTTCCGGTGCGCTGGTGACTCTTCCGATCAAGCGCGTCCTGATTCTCAAGGTTGATCAGGTAGCTGCCGCACACTGGACCGGCACCGTTGAAGACGCGTCGATCGCAGAGTTTGTTGCCGGCACCGATTCCGATGCCCCGATGATCAAGCCTCTGGCTGAAGGCGACACGACCGCAACACTGACCTCCCCCGAGGGTGAAACCATCACCTTCGACCTGTCGGTTACTCCGGGCGCTCGCTGAGTCGCTCACCTGAACTCAATACGACTGTCCTCGGGGGCGGGTTGCTACGGCAACCCGCCCCCGAGTTTCATATGGATGCACCCACCACACCGAGCTCCACGGGGCTCATCAGCCAGAAGACACCTGCACAACTCGTCGCAACGGCAACGAATACAGTCTTAGCTGAAACGAGGCCGGGGCCGGGGTGCAACGCCCCCGGCCCCGGCCTCGTGAATACAGAAACTAGCGGATAGCCTCCATGATTCGCACACCATCGAGAAGTGGCATGTACGGTAGCGGATCAACCTCAGCCTCAAGGACAAAACTTGTCAACTGATCACGCACAACGGCGCGTAGAGCATCTGCATCCCACGGCTTGGAAATGTAGTGGTCCAAGCCTGCTTCGTTCAGTGCACGGATCGTGTCATCTTGATCAGCCTGACCGGTAACCAAGACCGTGCGAGCCAGCTCGAAGCGATAGTCCTTCGTCAGCTCAATGAGGAAGTCAACGCCGGAACGACCGGGCAGCCGATGGTCCGACAAGACCAACGCCAACTGATCGTCGTCCGCCTCGATATCTTCCACCGCAGCCCACGCATCGTCCGCATCTTCGGCGACCTCAAGCCTGATCTTCGACCAGAATTCTTCAAGGTCACGCTCGATCGCGTCGCGCACGTCTGCTTCGTCTTCGAGAACCAGAATTGCCAGTGTCATCGTTCTACCTCCATTGGTGTGGACGCTTCGTGGGTTGAATGGTCGGCGGGGGAATCTGCGCCGGTCTGAGAAGAATGGGTACCAGTGACACTCTCAGTAGCAGAATCACCAATCATCGGGAATCGGGCTGTCATCACCGTACGCCCTGGGCGAGATTCAACAGTGAGCTCGCCACCGTGGTCGGCAATGATCGACCGAACAATGGACATTCCCATGCCTAAGCCGAATCGAACCATGCCCGCCTTCGTGGTGAAGTGTGGTTCAAAAATCTTATCCACCAGTTCCGGCGAAATGCCAGGCCCGTTATCGCCGATGACGACGCAGACGTGACCATCCTCAACCCGGGTGGTGATGTCGATCTGCGCGGGGGCTTCACCGCGGGCAGGCGCACATTCTTCACCTTTCGCTCGCCGATCTTTGATAGCGTCGCGCTCATCGTCAATCGCTTCGGCAGCGTTGACCAGAATGTTGGTCCACACCTGCTGAAGCCTCGAGGGAATCCCCATGATCGGTGGAACATCTTCCTCGTCGCGGGTAACGACGATGTCACGCATCCTGTATCCGGTCAACCGAATAACGTCATCGACTCCTTCACGCACATCGATGGGGTGCAGTTCTACCGCGTCGGGACGCGCGTACCCCTTGAGCGACTTCGTCAGATCGATGACGCGGTCAGAGGCTGCGCGAATAGAACGGAGCGATGAACCGATCCTTGAACCGGATTCGACGACATTAAGCGCCTCATCTCCCCCGCGCGCCAAAGCTTTGGCCGTCGCAGCCTCCGTCACGCCGGCAAGCATGAGGCGACGCGCCAAGCGCCGGTCTCCGCCCGCCGAAGACAAGAGCGACTTCACAATTTCGCGTTCCGTGGCCGTTGAGCGAGGAGGAGCTTCCAACGCAGAGCGCATGGACGTGCGCGCTGGCTCAAGCGATGGCGACGTAGACAAAACACGGTCGATGTCTTCATTTAAGTGTTCTGCCGCGCGCGCCAGCGCAGTGATCGGATTATTCAGTTCGTGCGCTATGCCTGCCGACAGTTCGCCGAGCATCGCGAACCTCGCCTTATTGACCAATTCCGCCCTGGTGCTTCGAAGGTCTTCAAGTGTGCGCGCCAATTCCTGCTTCTGCCTCTCAAGGTCGGCGGCAAGCATCGCGTTTTCCAAGTGGAGGTCTTCGGCGCGCATCAGTCTGCGAGTCAGCGACTGAATCGCAAGCGCGGCCAGAGGGGTCGCGAGAGACGGTTCTTCAAGCAACGCAATCGACAGCTGTTCGTGGGTCAGCCGGACAACTCGGGCCGTCGACGTTGCAGTCGCCGTGAAGAATGCGTTTTCTCGTCGAGCAAGGGAGACGAGACCAATGAGAGGGCCGGATGATGCAAGGTGCGCAAGGACTTCCCCGCCATTGGAATCACGGTGCAGTGAAACATCGCCGTCGAGCACAAGGTGGACAGCGCCAACCGGCTGGCCCTGAACGGCAAGTTCCGTTCCTGGTTCAATAACGAGGCGCGGTCTGGGACCCAGAACCTTTTCAACGCCAATAAGAAGCTCGCGAACAACATCATGCTCGCTGTGATCAAGGCCTGTCAGCAACGGACCGCGTACGGCGTTCGCTGGTGGATCACCGAGAAGAAGATGGATCTCGTCATCAGTTCGACCGTCTGCTTCAAGGTGGCCCACCATCGTCGAATATGACTGGCCCAGAAGAAGCGGAACAGTCCAGGGAACCGAAATCACGGACGCCAAACGGTCGGACGTGGTCGCTCGTGCCAAGTCGGTGTGCTCGTCCTGATCCGTCACCACCAGCCAGCGGGTGGGCTCCAGAATTGGACGACCGTCCATTTGATCCAGCAGATCATCGATCTGAGTGACTTCGGACGTCACCAGACCTAAGACCACGTGGTCAGCCGGGCCCAGGGAGGCATCGTAAATATTCAGGTCAGCGCCAGAATCGATGCGATCCAGACAAAGATTCGGGAATGCGATCCCCATATCCGTTGTCAGTTGGCGAGCAAGACCCCTCGAGTCATCACCGATGACAAGGATGTGGACGTGCGCATCCTGCTTGTGCCCTCTTTCGCGGACATTCGAGCGCTCCCACGGATCTTGCTTGTTCAGCACACAATTATGCAGACCTCGCGGGGCCTCGCCCCCGGGCGGAACTGAATCAGAACCCACGGTGACCATCTCAGATCACTCCGAGTGCGCCCCACGTTAGCGGTGCAACGAAAGAGAGCAGGACGACGCCCAAGACACCAACAACGATGCCAACGATCGCCATTTCGCGAGTCGGCGTTGTCCCCGTCGAGTAGGCGATCGCGTTCGGCGGAGTCGAAATCGGAAGGCACATACCCAACGAGCAACCGAGTGCCAAGACGATAGCGATTTCGGTAGCCGGCGTTGAAATCGTCGTAGCCAAGCCCATACCCATCGGAATCAAGAGGTTTGCCGACGCAGAGTGCGAAATAACGTTCGAGGTCACCCAACCAACCAGGGCAAGCACCAAGAGGAGCATGATCGTCGGGATCGATCCCCACTGGATAGAGCCAAGCATCCACTTATCCAAGCCCGTGTTACCAACGCCGGACCCAAGAGCGATACCACCTGCGACCAGCCACAACACAGGCCAGTCGAGGGCTCGAAGGTCGTCACCGCTCATAACCTTAAAGACCATCAGTGCAACGACAGGGAAGAAACCAACGATATTCGCCGACACACCGTGGAGCGATTCAGTCATCCAGAGCAGGATCGTCAGAAGCGAAACGACATAGAAGATCTTCGCGTTTCGCGACATATCGAACGTGGCCGTCATATCAATGTCGAACTGCGCATCCTTGGGAATGTAGCGCCACGAAATAAACAACCACGAGACCGCCAAAACAATCAGCATCAACGGAACAGCGGCGATCATCCAGTCAAGGAACGTCACGGAAATACCCGCAGTCTGCAGTGCGCCCAGGGCGATTGCATTCGGGGGCGTACCGACCGGCGTTCCCATACCGCCCACGTTGGCGGCGACGGGGATCGACAGTGCAATGCCTGTTCTTGCCTTACCTTCGGGCAACGCCATGATGACCGGCATCATGACCGCGAACATCGTGGCGGTCGTTGCCGTATTCGACATGAACATACTCATCAGAGCGGTAATGAGCATGACGCCCATGACCGTCAAGCGTGGTTTGCCCAGGAATGGCTTCAACAGGACAGCTGAAAGCGCGCGGTCCACTTTATATTTCGCCGCGCCATCGGCCACCATGAAACCACCCAAGAACAGGATGATCACAGGGTTGGCGAGCGCTCCGAAGAAGACGGTGTATTTGGGTGCTTCTTCACCGACGGGAATAATCGCATGGTCGGACACGAAAAGAACTTCGAGAAAAATCACCAGCGTCGCAGTCGCTGCCAGCGGAATCGCTTCGGTCACCCAGAGGAGGATCGCGGCAAGAAAGATGCCGAACATACGCGAGCCTTCGACTTCCAGCCCGGGAAGACGCACGAATAGGAAGGTGATGATAGCGATTGCTGCGCTAATCTGTCCGAAGAGTTTCAGCGGGCTAATCCCGTTTTCTTTCTTCGGTTTTTGGCGCGTAGTCATGTTCTGGGCAGAACGCGGATTCACTTCCACATGTGAGTGGCGCGAATGATGAAGGTGATGAGAGCGACTCATGGGATGAAGACCTCGTTGTCTTTGAAAATGCCGACCGTCATGCCGATTTTATGTTGCCCGTCACAGAAAATCTGCTGGTCGAACAACAACGCTGAAATTGTTAACAAATAACCGATATCCGCGGGCGTGCTTAGCCCACTGCGCACAAATGCCCCGTTCAAGGCACACTTAAACCATGAGTAAACGGCGCACTCCCCTAGCCCCCGCAGAAGTCGCAACCGGCGGCATTCTGGCGGGACTGTCGATTGCACTCGGACTCGCAGGAACGGTCATACCCGTGCTCTCCATCTTCTTCACAATCGGGTCAACAATCCCGATTGCGATGATCACCGCCCATATGCGCCCGCGCGCCAGCCTTGGCACCGCTCTCATCACGATCTTGATGTCACTGGCAGTCGGCGGTATCCAAAGCGCGCAGACCGTCGCTCAGGCTGTCGCCGTCGGCCTTGTTGTCGGCTACCTCGCGCGCAAAGAAGCCCACCGCGCTTTCGTTTACGGCGTGGCACTGTTGCTTGGCATCGCAGGCGGGGCCCTCACATGGCTCCTGCTTCTTGTACTTTCTGAATCGCGGAACCTCGTCCTTGAATCACTGCGCACAACGACCAACGGGTACATTGCCCTGATCGGGAAGATTCCCGCGCTGGCACCACAAACGGACGCCGTTCAGGCAATCATCAACACCTGGATTGAGCACTGGTACTACTGGATTCCACCCCTTGGAGCTCTTGGCATTTTTGTGTTGACGCTAGTTGCTCACTGGCTGACGATGAAGGTTCTACGTCGTATCACGATTACTGCGCCGTGGGATCCGTTGGTGGACACGGCAAACCGCGAGCGCACTGACACCCCGACTACCCCCGACCCGTTCCCTATTTCATTGCGTGATGTCACCTTCACCTACCCGGGGTCTGATACTCCGGCTTTGCGAGGGATCACCCTCGATATCAGTGATGGCTTCACGGTGATCGCGGGCCCGAACGGATCCGGCAAGTCCACCCTCTCCCTTGTCCTCGCTGGCGCGCAACCGACAAGCGGGCAGGTGATTCGACCTGGTGGTGTCGGTTTGGGGGACGAGGCCGGAACTGCTGTTGTCGCTCAACGTTCTGAGTTGCAGTTCCTCGGTGACACGGTGGCCGAGGATATTGCATGGGGAATGAGTGACGATGAGCGTGCTTCGCTGGACCTTCCCGAGCTTCTTCACACTGTCGGTTTGGAGGGTCTTGAAGATGCTTCTCCCCGACGTTTGTCCGGCGGTCAGTTACAGCGCCTATCTTTGGCTGGTGCTCTTGCGCGTAAGCCTCGCGTGCTCATTTCCGATGAATCCACGGCGATGATTGATTCGCCTGGCCGGCGCGAGCTTCTTGAGGTTCTGCATGGTCTGCCCGCTTTAGGAACGTCCGTCATTCATATTACGCACGATGCAACCGAAGCAAGTAGTGCTGACACGCTGATTCGTCTGCGCGATGGGCACATCGATACTTCTGATGCACCCGACCCTCTTGAAGATACGTACTCGCAGGTCACACCTGTTATTGAGCGGAGCATTGCAGTTCCTCAGCCCTATCAGGGCGGGTCAATTGACCACCTGTGGGTGAAGAATGTCGGGCACGCCTACGATGTTGGATCCCCGTGGGAAAACACGGTTCTCAGTGACGTCTCATTTATTGTTTCGCCCGGTCAAGCACTACTGATCACCGGCGAGAACGGGTCAGGCAAGTCCACCTTGGCGCGGATTCTAACCGGGTTGATGCGACCAACGTGGGGCGAGTGCACGCTTGGTGGCTCCCCTGTTTCTCTTCGAGTGGGTGACGTCGGGTTAGCGCGACAGTTCGCGCGCCTACAACTACAACGTCCAACGGTCGCAAAGGATATTTTGGCGGCCGCGAAAGTGGGTGCAGCTGTCGGCTCGTCCGATTCGGCTCGCCGCCACCGAGGCGCCTCGTCGACTCTGGTTGATTCTGACCAGCTTGTCGCTAAAGCCTTGGCCGAAGTGGGACTGCCCGGCGACCTTGCATCGCGCAACGTTGATGATCTTTCCGGCGGTCAGATGCGTCGCGTCGCCCTGGCGGGAGTGTTAGCGTCACACCCGAAAGTGTTGGTGCTAGATGAACCTTTCGCTGGGCTTGATGTCGAATCGCGACGCTTACTCAGTGACGTGTTGAGAAAGCGGAGAGCGGACGGGCTTGGGCTGATCATCATTTCGCACGATACGGATGAGCTGATCGATCTGGTCGATAATCACCTGCATCTTGCCCAGGGAGTGATCCGATGACGCGCGTGCGTTCACGTAAGACATATCGCCCCAGCGGATTCACTCTGCCCCGCCCGCTTCCATGGACGTCGCCTCTGACGCGTACCAGCCCGGAAGTCATGATCGTCTGCTGGACGGTACTCACATCGTTCCTGCTCGTATGGCCGAAGTGGCCGACGCTTGGACTGGTCGCTATCCCCCTAATCCTGGCAACCGTGATCTCACGCGTTCCACCGAAGGCCGTTCGCATTCCCCCGCTCTGGTTCTGGTCGGGCGTGATCGGCGGATTCATTGGCGCGTCGATCGGCGGAGGTTTCTGGGTTTTCCTGCGACTCTGCGTGCTTGCTCTGCTCGTGTTGTGGGGAACGTACCTGCTGGCGTGGACATTCTCTACCGCGCGCCTCGCAACTGCGTTGTCGCACCTGATCTATCCACTGAAGTGGATTGGTGCTCCCGTTGATGAGTGGGCTGCGATGATGGCACTCGCCCTCAAGTCGCTTCCCATATTGGGCGATCAAGCATCCGCCGTCGTAGACACTGCGCGCCTCAGGATGGGCAACGATCTCATGCGAGCATCGTTTACGACGCTAGTGAAAGCCGGGATCGACATCATCACGGCGTGCCTGTCGGCGGCATCGCGAAGCGCCGTCGACACGGGACGCGCAATGAGTCTTCGCGGTGGCACCCTGTTCACCCGCGGAAAAGGCAGTCAACTGAACTGGCCAGACCTCGTCGTCATCCTCATCGTCGTAGCCGACATTACGGGAATTGTCGCAGCGCACCTGCTGGTGTGATGCGCGCGTGCACGCCCTGATATTCCAACATAATTGGACGGAAAATATCTTCCATTTGACGTGCGCACACTTTTGCCCGTAATCTTTTCAACGCACGCGCGAGTGGCGGAATAGGCAGACGCGCACGGTTCAGGTCCGTGTCCCAGAAATGGGGTGGGGGTTCAACTCCCCCCTCGCGCACCACGTGTTTCTTAGCTGAAAAGCTATCTTCGGCAGATTTGCCGGCACCCCTTATATTCACCCTTGGGTGAAGTACATCCTCTTTTCTTCCCTTCTTTTTCGTTGCACCCGAGGCTTCCCTGCGGACGCAGATGGAGTTCGCAGACGTCGGCGGTCTCATCAATCATTCACGTGGCCACGCACACCGGCGTACCCCTACCACTAAAAGTGGGCGCGAAACCAATTACATGAGATGCCCCATGAAAGTGCCCGCGATAGCACTTTATTGATGGGGGTGGGGTAGCGTTAAACGCGTAGTTACACAGTTTCATTGCAGTACCCCACGTTTTTCCAAGTGTTTTTCGTTGTGTGTGCAGGAGGTTGGGTCACTATGCCGTCGCCGAACTCGGCACGGTACGACTGCTCCTAGTTCTTTCCTTATTGCTTGGGGCGCACACAGATTGGAAACACCCATGACCACTGGTGTTGTGAAATGGTTCAACGACGACAAGGGCTTCGGCTTCATCACTCCCGATGATGGCTCCGCAGACGCTTTCGCTCACTTCTCAAACATCGTTCAGGCGTCTGGCCGTCGCACCTTGATCGAAGGCGAAAAGGTTGAGTTTGACGTCACCGCAGGTCCGAAGGGCCCGCAGGCTGAGAACATCCAGCGTCTCGGCTGAAACTCTACGTTTTCACTTCACTGCTCGGCGCATACTGGCGTGATCGGTAGCGATCATCGTGATCGCATGCTCGCGCACAGATAGCCGAAACAGGACAGAGGATCCCCGAGCTTTACAGCTCGGGGATTGTTGTATGCACTTTGGCCTCACACATGCTTGGCAGGCCGTAGCTTTGCGTCAAAGATGTGATGTCAGGCTCAACAGTGGAAACGTTTCCGACACTTTGCTAAATTAAATGGTGCTGGACGAGGTTAGTTCCTCGGCAGCGAAACTGACACATTGCCGTGCGGGGCATGTTCAGTGCTTCGCATAGCGCTGAACAAAGGAAACCACCATGGCTCACATCGTCAAGTCTGAAATCTCCCGCGCCTCTTGGCAGACCACCGCTGATGTCACCGCTCTGGTCGTCGCAGTCGTCATCCTCGCAACCCTCGGTATTGCAGGCGCCCTCGCCGCATCTTCCCCCCTCTCCGTTGCAATCGCAGCGCTGGTCGGCCTGACTGCAATCCTGTTCGTTCCCGCAACCTACGCAATCTCGCAGCAGCAGAACGAAACTCTCTGATAGGTAATTCGGGGCGCGCAAAGAGGCGCGCCCCCGCATAGTCGCGCGACGCCAGTTCGTCGCGCTTTTTGTTTGCCTTCTTCCGGCTCGTCCGCATTCCGCTTCTCTAGAACCACTCTTCAACTTCCCTGACACACGTTGCTTCCCCGGCGCCCGGCTTCCCCATTCACGTCGCGTCGCTCGCGTAAGCAGATGCGCAAGGTGCGCGAGCAGATTGCCGGTACGCCTGACGCCGATTGACGAGGCCACGCTCGCCCACACATCTCGATTCACCGTTGGTGGCGCGCGACGGGTGGGGCCGATGCCGATTAGTCTTCTTCGCGACGCGTGTAGTTGGCGAAGCGCGCCAGGTGTCCTTGGAAGAGCGCAGTGATCGTCTTCGTTGCGCCCGCACGGTGTTTGACGACATGGATTTCTGCTTCGCCCGGACGATCGTCTTCGTTGTAGTAGTCGGGGCGGTGAAGCAGCATGATGATGTCTGCGTCCTGTTCCAGTGATCCGGATTCACGCAGGTCAGACATCATGGGGCGCTTGTCGGTTCGTTCTTCGGACTTACGGTTCAACTGGGCGACTGCGACGACGGGAACGTCGACTTCCTTCGCCAGAAGCTTGAGGCTTCGCGAGATTTGCGAGACTTCCTGCTGACGCGATTCGGCTTTGCCACCAGTTGTCATCAGCTGGAGGTAGTCAACGACGACCAATCCAAGGTTCTGTTCCTGCTTGAGTTGACGGCACTTTGAACGAATTTCCGTCATCGTGATGTTGGCGGAGTCGTCAACGTAGAGGGGAGATTGTGCGACCTTGCCGATGGTGTTGGCGACCTTGCGCCAATCGTCATCGTTCATGGTGCCTTTCTGCATCTTTGTCAGTGGTACGCCGGATTCTGCGGACACCATACGCATGGCGATTTCTTGCTGGCTCATTTCGAGCGAGAAGATCAGTGACGTGATGTCGTGCTTGATTGACGCCGAGCGACAGAAGTCCAGTGCGAATGTGGACTTACCCATTGCCGGTCGGGCTGCAACGATGATCATCTGACCACCCTTGAGGCCCTGCGTCAGGTCATCCAGGTCGGTAAAGCCGGTGGGCACACCGAATAGATCGTCGTTCTTTTGAATGGCTTCAAGGTGTTCAACCAGCGAATTCACCATCGTGTTCATCGACACGTAGTCGGTGGATGCACGGTCGGTAGCGACGGCGAAGATTTCCTGTTGAGCCTGATCGACAAGCTCATCAATTTCCGCGCCTTCTTCGGAGTATCCCAATTGAACGACTCGCGTTCCGGCACTGACCAAGCGTCGCATAATGGATTTTTCGCGAACGATGCGCGCGTAGTAGCCGGCGTTGGCGGCAGTAGGAACCGATGCCATCAATGTGTGCAGGTAGGGCCTGCCACCAATTTTTGTCAGAGTGCCATCGTGCTGGAGCTTGTCAGACACCGTGATGGGATCGGCAACCTGGTTTTGTCCGAAGAGTTCAACGATCGCATCGAAGACAATCTCGTGTTTCATCGAGTAGAAGTCAGATCCACGAATCTCTTCGGTGACATCAACGATCGCGTCAACGGTCAGGAGCATGGAGCCAAGGACAGCAACTTCAGCTTCGTTATCATGCGGTTGGACGCGATCAAACTCTTCTGCCACTGCTTCTCCTTACGCCAGTATCGTGATACTTCGGTGTCTCGCGAGCATAACCCCGCATGGACGTTCTGCCCACTCTCAAGGTGAACTTGAATGGGGATAACGTGCGGAAAAGGTGTGGACAATACAGCGTGTTATCCACAGCATGGTGTGGACAGTATGTGGATAGTTTTACTTGTTGAAGAATGCTACACAAGTCTTTTCGGCGCGATTTACCGAAAGCAATGGTATACGTTGTCCACAGATATGTGCACAGATTGTGGAAAACAAAGTGAAGGAAAAATAGTGGACGACACGCCCAAAGGTTCATCGAACTCTCAACCCCAACTTGAGGCTTCGGCGGCACTGTCTTCACCCTCCACACCATCCGACCAAAAAGCCGAAACCCCCTTCAAAAACGGCAGGATCCAACCCCATAAATACCGCAGTATTACGCGGAAAATCTTCACTTTAGCAATCCCCGCTCTCGGTTCTCTCATCGCCGAACCCCTATTTACTTTCATCGACTCTGCAATGGTGGGAAACCTGGGAACACAGCAGCTCGCAGGGCTTTCCGTAGCCTCCCAGATCCTGCAAACAGTCATTGTTTTATTCGTTTTTCTGGCGTATTCCACAACTTCATTAACAGCTCGGGCGCTCGGTTCGGGGGATAGAGCGCACGCTTTTGCACAAGGCATGAACGCCACGATTTTGGCGCTGGGGCTAGGCATCCTCTCCACCGTCGCTCTCATTGCCAGCGCGAAGCCCCTTGTGGGTCTGTTGACCCAAGATCCCGAGGTCTCCCATCAGGCGACCATGTACCTGATCGCGTCAGCTCCCAGCCTGATCGGCACCCTGGTCGGATTCGCCGTAGTCGGAATGTTGCGTGGCCTTCAGGACACGCGCACACCGCTGATCGTCACCGCTGTCGGCACACTCGTCAACATCGCCTTGAACGCGACGCTGATGTACGGCTTCAAGTTGGGTGTCGCAGGCTCCGGTATCGGCACCTCGGTTTCATTGATCGGCATGGCGAGCGCGTATGTTGCGATCCTCTATTCGCATGCTCGAGCCGAAAAGATCACCCTTCGCCCCGACGCCTCAGGCATCGCGCACGCAGCGATTGAAGGCGCCCCACTGATCGTCCGCGGTGTTGCTCTGCGCGTCGCTGGACTCGCAACGATCTGGCCGGTGTCCCATCTTGGTGCCAGCGAAGTCGCGTCCTACCAGGTGGTCCTGACAATCTGGACTCTCGCATCTTTCATCCTTGATTCGTTAGCAATCGCTTCGCAGTCCCTCGTTGGGTTCGCGGTCGGCAAGGGGTCCTCGTCCGAACTCCGTGAGCTCCTTAAAGTACTGACCATCTGGGGTCTTGGAGTGGGCTTCATCCTGACCGTGCTCATCGCGTTCTTGTCCCCTTGGCTTCCCCTGACATTCGGTTCGGACCCGGTGATGCATGAGCTCGCAAAGTGGGGACTGGCCGCGTCCGTGCTTGGTTTCCCATTCTGCGGTGTGGTGTTCATGCTTGACGGCGTCCTGCTCGGCGCTGGTGACAACATGTTTTTCGCGATTGCGGGTCCCCTCCAGCTGGCCATTCTTCTGCCCGCGCTTGGAGTTGTCGAATACCTCAGGCAGGCGGGCGCTGCCTCGTCGACCATCGTCGTGGGAGTCTGGCTGGCCTACGCCCTCGTCTACCTGGGTGCGCGATTCGCGGCGAACATCTGGCGCACCTGGTTTTCCGAAGGCGGGCTCTTGCGTTCAATGTCAGCTACCTCATAGGTGATTGACGAGGCCCGGTAAAGCACTCACATCGCAGGAAGTGAGTGACACAGCACTACCTGACTCCACTAGCGCGCGGACTCATTTTGACGGTAATCTTGAGTCTTGGATTGTCGTTGCACCAGTAGCGACTTTCCACGCGTTTGCAACCCGCAAATGCACACGCATTACCCTCCTGTCACGGACCGTCCGTGACCGCAAAGACCACAGGAGGTGGGATTAACAGTGCGTAACTACGAACTGATGGTGATCCTCGATCCTTCGATCGATGAGCGCACCGTCGCCCCCACGATGGAAAAGTACCTCGCACCCGTCACCGCAAACGGTGGCTCGATCGAGAACATTGACGTCTGGGGCAAGCGTCGTCTTGCATACGACATCCTCAAGCGCTCCGAAGGGATCTACGTTGTCATTAACATGACCACGACTCCCGATGTCGCGCTCGAGCTCAACCGCCGCATGGGTCTCGACGAGACAATCCTGCGCACCAAGCTCCAGCGCCCCGACGCTCACTGAGTTCAGTTCGATTTTCCACCACCGTCATTAGGAGTTGACATGGCACGAGATACCCAGATCACGATCGTCGGTAACCTCACCGCTGACCCCGAACTTCGTTTCACTAACAGCGGCCAAGCCGTTGTCGACTTCACCGTTGCTTCAACGCCCTCCCAGTACGACTCAAAGTCTGGTCAGTGGCGCGATGGCAACACCCTGTTCATGCGTTGCTCCGCATGGAACGAGTTCGCAGAGAACATCTCCGAATCGCTCCGTAAGGGCATGCGCGTCATCGTCCAGGGCAACCTGGTTCAGCGCAACTTCGAAGACCGTACGGGTGCTCAGCGCACCGTCGTTGAACTCCGCGTCGAAGAAGTTGGCCCATCCTTGCGTTGGGCCCGCGCCGAGGTGACTCGTCAGGAACGTTCCGGCTCCGGCCAAGGACGTGGCGGATACCAGGGTGGAAACCGTAACGCCGGTCAGTCCGGTGGCGGATACGTATCGAACCAAGCCAGCTACAGCGCACCTCAGGGTGGCGCGAACGATGATCCGTGGGGCACTTCCCAGGGTGACTCGTTCGGCGAACCCCCGTTCTGATTGGTGGCCCACGGGCCCACATCAGACACATAGACATCACATGAATTGGGCGGAACATTCCGTCCGGATCCAAGGAGACCATCATGGCGAAGCCTCAACTTCGCAATAAGCCCATCAAGAAAAAGGCCAACCCGCTGAAGTCGGCCAAGATCGAATCGATCGACTACAAGGACACTGCGCTTCTGCGTAAGTTCATCTCTGACCGTGGCAAGATCCGTGCACGTCGCGTCACTGGCGTTTCCGTCCAGGAGCAGCGTCGCATTGCCCGCGCAGTGAAGAACGCCCGCGAAATGGCGCTTCTGCCCTACTCGTCGACCGGCCGCTGATTCGGGGAAGGATACTTATTATGGCTACCACTAAGCTCATCCTCACCCACGATGTTGCCAACCTTGGCAACGCAGGCGAGGTCGTCGAGGTCAAGGCTGGCTTCGCACGCAACTACCTTGTTCCCCGCGGTTACGCGACCAAGTGGACGAAGGGCGCACAGTCGCAGATCGATCAGATCGCAGCTGCACGTCGTCGCCACGAGATCGCAACTGTCGACGATGCTCGCGAACTCCGCGACGTCCTTCAGGCAGCAGAGCCCATCACCGTTTCCGGCAAGGTCGGCCAGTCCGGTCGCCTATTCGGTGCAGTCTCGGCAGCTTCGATTGCTGACGCCGTCAAGGAACAGCTCGGTAAGACCATCGATCGTCGTCGTGTCATCATCGCAGCCCCGATCAAGTCCGTTGGTCAGTACACCGTCTCAGTGAACCTCCACCAGGAAGTTTCCGCGAACCTCAAGGTCCGCGTTGTCGCTGAGTGATTGGCATCCGCCGGTTGTTTACTTGACCGTTGAGTGAGTGAAGTAAACAGCCAGCACATAGCGGTGGGGCCCTACCAGTTGGTAGGGCCCCACCGCTGTTTTACCGGCTAGATGCTTGGACTACGGATTATCCGCAGGCTGCTCAGAATTCTGCCCATTGTGACCGTTCTGACCGCCACCCTGGTTCTGTCCGGAATTGTCAGTCCCGTTCTGGTTCTGCTGATCGGTTCTCGGAGTTGCAGGGGCAGGAGTCTGCTCCGTGGTCTGCCCCTGGGTGTCATTCGACTCAGTGGTCGAGTGCTCCGAAGTTTCAGTCTGAGGAGCTTGCGCACCACTCTGGCTCATGTTCTGTTGATTCGACTTGCGTTTCGGTGCAACGTACCAAGAGAAGGTCTGTTGGCTGAGCGTCGACGAAATCGCCGACATGTATGTGTTCCACACGGTCACAGGCCAGTCACCGCCGTGGAACTGGTCCAAGCCACCGATATTCGCCAGCGACACAGCGTTGCCTTCTTCGTCCGACTGATACATCGAAACAGCGGTCACCAATTCTGGAACGAAACCAATGAACTGGGCTGAAAGCTGGTCATTGGACGTGCCCGTCTTACCTGCAGTCGTAAAACCTGGCAGAGTGGACGACACCGTTTCAGCCGTACCACCCGAAGCGGTCACGGCCTGAAGAGCCGGCATAATTGCCGACACATCGGTTGACGAGAATGCCTGGCGAGCTTCAACGGTCGTCGTAAATATCGTGTTATCCGCTGAGTCAGCCACGGAACGAACGATGTGCGGGGTCATGCGCTGTCCGCCATTGGCGATCGTCGCGTACGCACTTGCTAGATCAATATTGTGGGGTGATGCGAAGCCAAGCACGTTCAGCAGGCTCGATTCCAAGCCGAGCGTAGATTCGGGAATACCAGCATCAATGGCTGCCTGCATCGTGGAAGCCGGACCAATATCCTTGTTCAAGGCGACGAACGAGGTGTTCACCGAATACTCGGTTGCAGTGATCAGATTGATCTTGCCGTAAGACACGTTCGCATTATTTTGAACGGGTTCGGGCAGCCCGGGGAACGACTGCGGAGAAGAACCGCTGTATGTGTCGTAGACAGATCCGCCGGCTCGCGCATTTGCGATGAGCGCAAACGGTTTGAAGCTGGAGCCGGCCATCGCGATATCCTGCGTCACAGCGTTCTGCTGACGAGCCAAGTAGTCATCGCCACCAAATTCAGCAACAATCTCACCCGTTGCAGGGTCAATGGACGACAGGGCAACGTGCATTGTCGCCGGATCCCAACCACTGACCGACGACATCGTCTGAGCGGCTGCAACCGCCTGATCCTGCTTCGTCTGATCGATGGTGGAGGTAATCTTCAAGCCACCCTCGTCGAGGCTTTCCTCCGTGAAAGCGCCCGTGGCGAGCAGTTCTTCCTTCACCTGCTGAATCAGATAGCCGTTGGGACCACTCATTGATTCAGTCTCCAAAGTTGCGGGGTCGATGGTTTCAGGGAAGGTTGCCTCATCAGCTTCCGCCTGCGAAATCCAGCCATCTTCGACCATGAGGTTGAGCACGCGCTCCCAGCGAGTCTTCGCCTGGTCTGCATCAACTGCAGGATCCCACGCGGAAGGCGCTGGGATAATGCCCGCAATCATTGCTGCTTCACTTAACGTCATTTCAGCAGCCGAATGACCGTAGTAAGCCTTTGCTGCCGCTTCAATACCGTATGCGCCACGACCAAAGTAGATCGTATTCATGTAGTTTGCCAGGATTTCGTCCTTGGACTGTTCACGATTGATCTTGATCGCCAGGACCGCTTCTTTTGCTTTACCTTTGTACGAGGTGGTTTCGCCCGTGTAGTAGCGCTCAACGTACTGCTGAGTCAGCGTTGAACCACCCTGACGTGAACCCGTTGTGACGTTGTTGAACAGGGCGCGAGCAATACCCTTCAAATCAACGCCCGAATTGGTGTAGAAGGTCCGGTCTTCCGACGCGACAATTGCCTTGCCGACATAGTCAGGAAGCGTGGTCGTATCAATGATCTCGCGGTTCACTTCACCAAGATCACCGAGCTTGGTCGTGCCATCCGAATAGTAGATGCTCGTCTTTTGAGCGAGCGCCAAGTCAGATGCGGCAGGAATCGTCGCACGTGAATACATGTAAAGGAACAGGCTCGCGCCAGCAATCACCGACAGCAAGAACGCGAAAACAATGGTCAGGCCAATGCGTCGACCCCACCCGGACTTCTTCTTCGCCACGGGTTTTGATTTGGTTGACTGGCCTCGTGACTGAGCGGAAGCCGAAGACGCAGAAGCCGGGCGGGCGGTGGCAGAAGTGACCGGAGCAAAATACCCCTGGCTCGCCTGCGCGCCCACCGAACGACGCTGAGGCGGTTGAGGCGCCTGCTTGGGTGGCTGCGACTGACGCTTACGGGCCTTCGCTACCGCTTCACGGTCGGCCACTTCCTGCGCGGCGCGACGCTGACGCGCATAATCAGCGCGCTTCGGCAGAGGTGAGCCCGGGTTATGACCGGTGGATTGTGCCACGGTTGAGCCTTTCGTCGGACAGTTCTACCACCAGCCTAGGCAGAAAACCTGAGAATCTGCGTGAAGAGTGACGGGGACAACCGAATCATCTTGAGTCTCACGCGAGATAATTCGCGCCCAACAAGAAAGGTGATTGCCCCCGTCACATGGAAGATGGAATCCCTGAGCTTTTGGGCCGAGGTTGCACAGTGAAGAGATGCAGTTAAGACCTCGTAGTTCGCACACTCAAACAGCAACTAGGGCGAAACTTAATCCGCTGATGTTGGCACTGTCTCATCTGCCAACTCAGATTGTCGCTTCGCTTTCGCAGCAGCTTTCTTTGCTCGCTTTTGCGCAACAAGCGACTCCCAGTGCGCCTGCTGAGCCTGATATTCCGCTGCAATCTCGCGGATTTCTTCCGAAGACCACCAGTCGAGCAAAGCTGCCTTTGCCGCCTCTTCACCCATCGGGCCGTTCTCCAGACGCAACTCCATCAGATAGTCGCGCGCGAGCTTGACCGCACGTGACGGACGCAATCCCAGGATTTCCATAATCTGGTCACCATCCAAGTCCGGGCGGATCGCGTCCAACTCTTCCTGCTCGCGCAGAGCAACGATACGGTTTTCCAGATCGTCGTAGGCGCTTGACAGCATCATTGCCTTACGACGATTACGCGTTGTGCAGTCAGCGCGAGTCAGACGATGAAGACGTTCAAGCTGGTCACCCGCGTCAGTAACATAGCGACGAACTGCCGAATCGCTCCAGGCTACTTCCCCGTACCCGTGGAAACGCAGGTGAAGAGACACGAGCTTTTCAACCGCCTGGGTTGTCGCCTTGTCGAACTTCAGAGCGCGCATACGCTTACGCGTCATCTTCGCACCCACGATTTCGTGATGGTGGAACGAGACGGTCCCGTTCTTCTCGAAAACGCGCGTATCGGGCTTGCCCACATCGTGCATCAACGCCGCGAATCGGAGGATGAAGTCGGGGCCGGGCACTGGACCATCCGGGCCGGTCTCCAACGCGATCGCCTGGTCGAGGACGGTCAGAGTGTGCTCGTAGACGTCCTTGTGGCGGTTGTGCTCATCCACAGTTTCCACCAGCGCGGCGAGTTCCGGCAGGACAATCTTGGCAACTCCCGTGTGAACCATCAATTCGAGGCCACGCCTAGGCCAGTGAGAAATGATCAGACGTTGCAGTTCGGCGCAAATTCGTTCTGCTGACACGATTTCAAGACGGGACGCCATTATTTCCATCGCATCCATGACATCCATGTCAACGTCGATACCTAGTTGAGCGCTGAAACGCGCAGCGCGCATGATGCGGAGCGGGTCATCATCAAAGGACTGCTCAGCTGTCACCGGCGTACGCAGGCGCGAGGCCGCGAGGTCTTCCAAACCGTTGTGCGGGTCAACAAGCGTCATGGACGGCAGACGCATCGCCATCGCATTCACGGTGAAGTCACGACGGGTCAGGTCGCCTTCCAGAGTGTCCCCAAAGGCAACTTCTGGTTTGCGTGAACCGACCTCGTACGAATCCGTACGATACGTGGTGACCTCGACGACCACATTCTTACGGCGTCCACCGATCGTTCCGAATTCCTTGCCGATATCCCATACGCCGTCGCCCCACATGGCCAGAAGTTCTTCGGTCTTATCTGGGCGCGCAGACGTTGTCAGGTCAAAATCATGCGGGTCCACACCCAGAAAGGCATCGCGAACCGGACCGCCGACTAGGGCGATCTCTTCTCCTGCATCTTCAAAAACGCGTCCAAGCTCAAGAATCTCCGATGGCAAATTGGCGAAGGCATTTCGAGCATTCACCATCAGCGATGGAATATCGCGAGCAGAGATATCCGCATATACACGTGCGTGAGGGCGCGAGTTAGGCTGATTCGAAAGTGTCGTCTTTTCACTCATCACCCCTAAGCGTGCCACGTTTTGGCGGGAAACTGCCATTAAGAAGCGCGTGAATCTGGTGACGAGTCTGCACACAAGGGCGGTCTGTCACAAAACGTTGCCATCGGACAACTAAAGTGGACGTATGCCTATGCGTCCGACGAATCACAGACAGGGGGTCCCACGACCCCCGATTCGTCATACGCGCCAGCTTCATTCGTCAACATCGCATCTTCCCGTTTCATCCGAAACGTCGGCCGGTGGCATCGTCATTGACGTTGTGGATGGAATTCCCTACGCCGCGTTGATTGCCAGAAGGAATCGTTCGGGTCGCATCGAATGGTGTCTTCCGAAGGGGCACATTGAACCCGGGGAAACGGCCGAGCAGGCAGCTCTTCGTGAAGTAGCGGAAGAGACCGGTATCCACGGCCAGATTCTGACTCACCTGACCAGCATCGACTACTGGTTCTCAGGCAATGAACGCCGGGTTCATAAGGTCGTTCACCACTACCTGATGCAGTACGTTTCGGGCGAAATCACGGTTGAAAATGACCCTGATCATGAAGCGGAAGCTGCCGCATGGGTTCGTTTGAAAGATCTTCCTCACCAGCTCGCTTACCCGAATGAGCGTCGCATCGTTTCTCTGGCCCTTGATCTTCTCTATCAGGGGCAATAGATGAGGCACGGACTTTTCGCCCGTCGGCTCTTCGCCACGAGTATCCGAAGCGTCGCCCTAGCAACCGCCACCCTTGCCGGCCTTGCCATGGTTGAAAGCAGTGTGGTCGCACCGGCCTCGTTCGGCGATGAAACGGCAGGTGGAACGCAGGCAACTGTCCCGGACCTGTTTGCCAAATCGCAATCATCGAACGGCTTGACCGTGTCGATCGACCAGCTCAGCCCGAAGATTCTGACGAACGAAAGCGAGCTGGTTGTTTCGGGCACAATCACGAACACCGGTGATGAAGCGCTTTCCGCCCCTTTGCTGATGGTCTCGATGGCCTTTGATCCGGCCGATAGTATTCGTGAACTCGCTGATTCTTTGGATGCGTCGACGCGTCCTGGGCGTCTGATCAGCTACGAAGAAACCAGCACGGACATTCCCGGCGGGCAGACCATCCCCTTCGAGGTTCATATTCCAGTTGATCGCCTCGACCTGTATTCGTCCTATGAGTGGGGTCCGCGAGCCCTCGGCGTCGACGTGCTGTCGGGGGATCGCAGTGGCGCGGATCGTACGATTTTTATTTGGGATTCCGGCCAGGAAGTCCAGCCCACACGGGTGAACGCTGTTGTTCCGTGGACCGCGTCGAATTCAAGCAATACCGTGAAAGAGCGTTCGGCGATAACTGAGATTGCTCAGATCCCGGGTACGACGCTGGCTCTTGATTCGACGGTGATTCCTCGTCCAACTCGTGACACGTCGACTTCGAAGGCGGATGCTGACGGATTGTTCGCATCGAAGCTATTGGTGGCTGAACGTGAAATCATCGCGCTTCCCACGGGGGATGCCGATCCCGGCGTGGTTGCGTTGGCGGCAAACGATCAGCTGTCTGCGCTGATGTCCGCGTCGATCAAATCCTTCCCGACGTCGGTGGAAGCAGCTGGGTGGAGCGCAACCGGCGTCGCGATTAAGGGGTACGAGGCCGCGTCTACCGACTTAGCCGAATCCAACCCGCAGAGCGCGACATCGCAGAGCTCTGACCAGTCGGGGGCTACCCAAACCCGGGATGATTTGGCGTCGCACAGTAAGCCAAACGGTTCACATTCTCAGTCCTCGAACGAAAGTGCTGCGCAGAAGGCGTCAAAAACCCACGCGAATGCAACGATTGTGAAGAATGTGGAGTGGCCGAAAGCTGAAACGTTCAGTACGACCGGGCTGGCCTTGGCTTCCGATAAGGTGACGATCGCTCCGGGCGGTGCGTTGGATCCGGACCCCGAGGTGTCGTTTACGTCCCTTGCTCCCGTTGAAGTGAATTATTCGACGGGTGAAACGTCCACGCAGGGGGCGACGGATTCGACGGCGACTGTTCTTTCAACGAATAAGACGTTGAACGATCTGCTGGGTTGGGAAGTGTCGACCAGCTCGGACGCTCTTGATGTTGACCAGGCACTTGCTGGCGTGTCTGCGATTATTACGCGTGAGCGTCCCAGTGTGTCTCGAACGGTTGAGGTGACGGCGTCGCGCACATTGACCCCGTCTGCTTCGCTTGTTCAGCGTCTGAATTCTTTGCTCCAACAGCGGTGGGTTGAGCCCACGTCGTTTAGCCAGATCGCGTCGTCGCAGGTGACTGACGTTGAGCGTTTCGTTGTTGGACCCGGTCAGCTGTCGGCTGAAACAAGCGCAGCGTTAACAACGCTTGGCGATGCACTGGCACAACTGAAGTCTTTTGCGGATTCAACGTCTGACCCGAAGGCGGTCAACGCGACTCTCCACGACGATATTTTGCCGACGGTGAGTGCGTCGATCAGCGCCGATGAGCAGGTGACGCGCGCATCCCAGTTCAGCGCGAAGGTGTCGCACCTCCGCTCTCTGGTGTCACTGGTGCCTTCAGACACGGTGAATCTGATTAACAAGTCCGCGGATTTTCCGATCCGTGTTCGTAATGATTTGGCGTGGGATGTGAATGTGACGGTCACGATCAACCCATCCGATCCCAGGCTGAAGGTTCGCCAGTCCGCGATCACAACCATTCCTGCGCAAACGGTCACCGCGGTCAACGTTCCCGTGAATGCCATCGGTTCGGGCGATATTGAAGTCACCTACCAAATCAATACTGCCGACGGCACGCTTCTTACCATTTCGGATAATGTTCTTGTTCGTATGCGTGCCGGCTGGGAAGATGCTTTTACTATTACGGTTGCGATTGCTTTTGGTCTTCTGTTTGTGATCGGCCTAGTCAGGTCGGTACGCAAGCGCCGTGCTGGGCGCGAAGAAGAGGAGAACAAATGACCGAGTCGAACTCTTCGGTTGAAGCGCCTCAGGAGCCTCGGAGCCGATCCATCCTGAGGGCCAGCGCGATCATGGCGTCGGGCACGATGGTGTCGCGAATCCTTGGGTTTGTTCGTTCGGCAATGCTTCTTGCTGCGATTGGAGCAGCCGGCGGTGGCGTATCTGCAGCCTTCCAAACGGCGAATACTTTGCCGAATACAGTCTTTAATCTTTTGGCGTCCGGCGTTTTTGATGCGGTTCTTGTTCCACAGATCGTTGGAGCACTGAAGCGGAAGCATGATGGTCAAACCTATGTGAATCGTCTGCTCACTCTTGCTGGGACGCTTCTGTTTATCGTGACGATCGTGGCGATGATTGCCGCTCCGCTGTTGGTCGTGATCACGGCGGCCGGCTACGATGCTCAAACTCGCACGTTGGCGATTCTTTTCGCTTTGCTCTGTTTACCGCAGCTGTTCTTCTACGGCCTGTACAACCTGCTGGGTGAGCTACTGAATGCGCGTGGCGTATTCGGCCCCTACATGTGGGCGCCGGTGGTGAATAACGTTGTTGGTATCGCCGGTTTGGGTGCATTCCTCTTTTTGTGGGGTGGCACCGAAGGGCGCATCAATGTCGAGGATCTTTCCGCGACACAATTCTGGCTACTGGGTGGGTCGGCGACGCTGGGCGTGATTGCTCAGGCGCTTGTCTTGTTCATCCCGATGAAACGATCGGGCGTTCATTTCAAGCCTGACTTCCATTTCCGAGGCACGTCATTTGGCTCCACGTCGAAGGTGGCCGGATGGACGTTTGCGACGCTGGGGGTCAGCCAGATTGGTGTCCTGTCGACGAATAACTTGGCCGCTTTGGCCGATGCGTACGCGAAGACGCATGACGGTGTGCTCGTCGGTATTAACGCCTACGCAACCGCTTTCATGATTTTCATGGTTCCGCAGTCGCTGATCACGGTGTCGCTGACAACAGCGATCTTCACTCAAATGGCGCGGGCGGTCGCCGATGATGATGATCGTTCCGTGGCAGCGAGCTACCACCTGGGCGTCCAAACGATTACGTCCCTGACTCTGCTGGCGGCTGCGATCCTGATGGCTGGTTCGGTGCCAATGATGCAGATGGTTCTGTACTCAAAGACGAACCAGGAAGTGATCACCGCGTATGCCTGGGTCCTTGTTGCTTTAATGCCGGGTGTGGCCTCAACGGGCATGGTCTTGATGAGTCAACGTGTTTTCTTCGCTTATGAAGACGTTAAACCAGTGTTCTTGATGGGTATTGGTCCGACCATTCTTCAGGTCATCGTCGGGTGGGGAATGTATGCGATGACGGGTGCCAAGTGGTGGGTTGTTGCCGCTGCTCTTGGTGAAACGTCGTGTCGCATTGTCCAGGGCGTGATTGCGGTGGCGTGGGTGTCGCGTCGTAATTCCTACGTGGATCGTGCCTTGCTTTTGCGTTCCTACAGCGCGTTTGTGGTTTCTGCCGTGCTGGCGGCGCTGTCTTCATTCGGCGCATTAAAGCTGGTGGGAGCGCAGACCCAGACTTCATCGACCCTGCTTCGTTTTGGTGGCGCTTCGTTGAAGCTGATCATGGTTTCACTGGTCGCGTCGATTGTGTACATGGTTGTTCTGAAGCTGATTTCGCCGTCGACAAGCGCGCGCACAATCACTCCGCTACTTCAAAGGTTGCGAGTTCCACTGGTTTTGCGGCGCATCCTTGCCACGCCAATACAGCCGAAATCGACTTCTTCAACGATAATGGATTGAGTTTCGTACTTTTTCAACGGAGGATCCCCATGAGCACGGACGGCAAGCCCGATCACGATGAATTGTCGGACGGTACGTCGTCTGAAAACTCACCCACTCTTGCGTCGCCCAACCCTGAGTTGAGCGAAGCCGAACGTGAGATTGCTATTGCGCTGGCCGCCGCTCTCCCCTCGTTCGACGAGATTCTGGCAGACCCTGAGTCTGATGATTCTGAAGTGGAAGATGGGGACGAGGCCGTGGTCGACTCTTCAGACACCCAGCTTGATGAAAGCCACGATGACGATGCGGATTCACCCGAGTTTGATGATGTGGTCGTTATCGATGAGCCTGAAGAACCTCTCCTAGGCGAGCAACCGGAAAGCATTGATCAGGATGAGGAGCGCGTCGAAGAAATCGATGATGTCTCTGATGGCGCCGACGATGCTGAATCCGAACAGGATAAGGACGCTGAAGACGACACTGACGTAGAAGACCGTGAGTCGAGCGACGATAGTTCTGACGAATCAGAAAATGAAGAATCTGATACTGAAAGCGGCGTGGCGCTCACGGGTTTTGCTGGCCTGATCGCCACGATCAAAGCAAAGTTGTCCGCTTCGAAAACACCTGAAGCGACAGATGACGTTGTTGAGTCTGGCGAAGACGGCGACCTCGACCAAGGCGCTCAGGACGAATCCGATGAAGATAATTCATCCATGCCTTCCGCCCCTGAAGAAGATCGGGGGAACGACGATGAAGGCAGCCTCGTCAATGAGGAAAACAACGAAGCCGAAAAGGCTGACAAGACTGTCACATCGAAGCACTCCACGGGCATTCCCCCGCTGGTGGCACCCGTTGACATGCCACTGGCACCCGAGGCCGATGTGACGACTTCCTTCCCCGGCCCGATTGTTGAGCGTCCCACAGACCATCTGGCTCTTGTGGCCTCCGCGGGTGAAGAGGACCAGCCTCAGCGTGAGCGAGGGCTGATTGATCCGACGAAGCCGACTCTTGTTTTCGCGGCTGTTTTGACTATTCTCGCTGCGATCTTCGGCACGGTGGGTCTGCTGAAACCCGTTGGCTCGCCTGACTTGGCGCAGTCGCTCGCAGACGCACAATCGGCAAACCACATCCAATCCGACGACCAATCGGCAATGCAGGGAACGACTTCTCCGCTTGTTTCTTCCGTATCCGTTCTGTCTTGGTCAAACGATGACGGCGATCACCCGGATACTGCGGTCAACATGATTGACGGCGACCCAGCAACCACGTGGCACTCTCGCTACTACGACACGAATTCTTTCACTGACGACAACACTGTCACCATCATTATCAAGCTCTCTGCAGAAGCAACGGTTTCTCAGATCACGCTGAACATGGATCCGTCCACGTCCGGTGGTGAACTGGTCGTGCGCAACGTCACGGATGCCGATGCTCCTCGGAGAGGAACAGAATTGGCTCGCGGGGCGTTGAGTCCTACAACGGAGATCACCCTTCCTGAACCCGTCACCACGTCGCAGATTGCTCTGTCCTTCGCGACCATGCCGACTTCGGTCGACGGTGACAACTGGGCATGGGTGAGCGAACTCAGCGTTCAGTAGCGATTTCCGCAAAGCACACTATTGGCTGATGAGGGTCAATAGGTGCCTGAAGCCTGACACTTTTGGCGATCTTTTCGAAAGGTAATGATGGAATTTACAGTGACGTCTGACCTGCTGGCCGTGAACACGGTTGATGCCGAGGTCGAGACCGTTTCGACCACACCGTCAACCCGCCCGTCTGGTGAGGTTCCCGCAGATGCGACCATTCACGATGTCATCGTCGTTGGTTCTGGTCCTGCCGGTTACACGGCTGCGATTTACACGGCTCGCGCCGGCCTGAAGCCAATCGTGATCGCTGGAGCTCTCGCTGCCGGTGGCGCTCTGATGACGACGACTGAGGTTGAGAACTTCCCCGGTTTCCCCGAAGGTATTCAGGGGCCCGAGCTCATGGATAACATGCGTGAGCAAGCAGAAAAGTTCGGCGCGGACGTTCGCTACGAGGATGTCACCGCGGTGAACCTGTCGGGTGATGTGAAGGTTGTGGCCGTCGACGACGAACTGTTGTACGCGAAGGCTGTTATTCTGGCGACCGGGTCTGAGTACCGTCACATGAATGTTCCGGGCGAGGATTCGCTGTCGGGTCGCGGTGTTTCCTACTGCGCGACCTGCGACGGCTTCTTCTTCAAGGATCGTGTGCTGGCCGTTATCGGTGGTGGCGACTCGGCAATGGAAGAAGCAACCTTCCTGACGAACTTCGCCTCCAAGGTGTACGTCGTGCACCGTCGCGATGAGCTTCGCGCTTCGAAGGCGATGGCTGACCGTGCGAAGTCAAACCCGAAGATTGAGTTCGTGTGGAATTCGACCGTCGACGAGGTCCTGGGTACCGACGAGGTCACGGGCCTGCGTTTGAAGAGCACCGTTGATGGCACGCTGTCCGACCTTGATGTCAATGGTGTGTTCGTGGCGATTGGTCACCTGCCACGCACGTCGTTCCTCGCTACGGACGTCGCACTGGACGACGCCGGCTACATCGTGGTCGACGAACCATCAACGCGCACCTCTGCAACAGGTGTCTTCGCCTGTGGCGACGCCGTCGATCACACCTACCGTCAGGCGATTACGGCTGCCGGTTCCGGTTGCCGCGCGGCCCTTGATGCCGAGCGTTGGTTGGCATCGAAGAGCGACTGATCATCTATCCGTGATGTGTGAGCGCGTGCAACAGCGCACATCAAGGTAAAAACGGGCATTCATCTCCTAATCTGCTCGGCTGGGCTCATACAGTTATCTGTATGAGCCCAGCTTCAGTTTCATCATCATCTGCTCCGACCCCTGCGCCAGCCACGGCGACTCAGTCTGGCCGGTCCGCCTCGTTGATGCGTATGTTGCCCGGCATCGCACTGTCTTTCGTTGCGGTCGGACTGGCATTGCTCATCAACCATTTTGTGCCGGCGCTGTCGGTAATGCTGGTGGCGATCATTCTGGGTGTTTTTCTGCGGAATATCGCACAGCTACCCGCGGTCCTGGATCCCGGTCTGGTTTTCACTTCCAAGCGTCTGTTGCGTGCTGGCGTTGTGCTATTGGGCCTACAGCTGGTGGTAGCCGATATCGTGGCACTGGGCGCTGGGATGATCGGTGTTGTTGTTGCGGTTATCGTCTTGGGTATTGTGTCGACGCTTCTTGTGGGGCGAGCTCTGCACCTATCGATCACGCAGACACTGCTGATCGCGTGCGGTTTCTCGATCTGCGGTGCGGCCGCTGTTGCCGCGGTTGATGGCGTTATTGAAGCTCAGGATCGCGAAGAGGTTGTCACCGCTATTGCGCAGGTCGTCATTTTTGGCACGCTGCTGATTCCGTTGATCCCGATTCTCGGCACGCTGTTCGGTTTGGATCCGCTAACCACTGGCTTGTGGGGTGGCGCAGCCACACACGAGGTTGCCCAGGTTGTCGCGATTGGCGGTGCGTTGGGAGGTGGCGAGGCACTGTCTGGTGCGGTTGTTGTGAAGCTTGCTCGCGTGCTGATGCTCGCTCCCGTTATGGCGACGATCAGCATCTGGAGGCGTCAGAAGATGGCGTCGGGAGCTCAGATCCCCGGTATGGGTTCCGAGGGTGGCAAACTTCCGCCTCTGATGCCACTGTTTGTCTTCGGATTCATCGTCATGGTCTTCGTGCGGTGGACCGGGATTGTGCCCGCGTCGTGGCTTGCGGTTCTGAAGATTATTCAGACGGCGCTACTCGCCTCGGCGATGTTCGCACTGGGCACGTCCGTGAAGCTGCGTGATTTTGCGTCCGTTGGCCCGAAGCCGTTCATTCTTGCTACCTCGACGACTGTCATTGTTGCTCTGACTGGCTTCATCGGCGTGATGCTGGCGCACTGATTCTTCGCTTACCGTCAACAGAGGGCCTCCGCTACCGCCCTCTTGCTGGCGTGGGGTGAGACCAGTGTGGTCGCCCTCGTATAGTGGTGAAAACAGCGACGGGCACACCCCTGTCCTGTTCGCTCCTCGTAAAATCTGCCCGGGTAGGCTGATTCGTATGACGTTTTCTGACGTGCCACGTAAAGGCGTAGCATCCGCGCAGGGCCTCGCACCCACTGACCCGTGCACCTGCGGTTCTTCCATCGCATTTCGCGCGTGTTGCTCCCCGATCCTTGACGGCGAGCCGGCACCCACCGCCGAAGCGCTCATGCGTTCGCGCTACTCCGCCTTCGTGCTGGGCAACGAAAACCATCTTTTCCGCTCGTGGCATCCGCGCACACGCCCCACTCCCCCATACATTGACCCGCAAATAACATGGAACGGGCTCACCATCGTCGACACCGTCACGGGAACCGAAAATGACCAGGACGGCATCGTCGAGTTCATCGCCGACTTCACCCACGCACGAGGCCACAACCGCCTGCACGAACGCTCCACCTTCACCAAGCGCGGTGGCCGGTGGGTCTATGTCGACGGGACGATAATGTGAACTTTCACCACACCCACACCGACCACATCCACCCCGAGCTCCGCGACCTTGTCCACTCAGTTGGCTTGATCGGCTGGACGCGGATTATTGTCGGCAACTGGGCGATTCTCGGCGCAATCATCCTGGGCCTGTTCATTCACCTGAAATCTGTTGCGAACTTTGATCAGGCGGTTCTGAACTGGGTGCTCACGATCCGCATCGATGCGTTGACCGCGTTCATGAAAGCGGTGACCCACCTTTTCTCCCCGACCGTTTCCGTGATCGAAGCGGTCGTCATCGGACTATTGATCTGGGCAGTCTCAAAGTCGTGGCGCTTCGGGCTGTTTATTCCTCTAGTGATGGCGGTGTCAGCGGTTGCAACGTCGCTGGTCAAGCTTGGTATCGAACGAGTCCGCCCACCGATCCCAGAGCGCCTCGTCGTCGAACTCTCCCATTCTTTCCCATCCGGTCACACCACCGCCGCCTCCGCCCTCGCTATCAGTGCTGCTCTGCTTGCGTTACATGCATGGGGACTATCCCTGATCAATGTCGGTATCGCAGACTCCCGCCTTTCATGGAATCGACGAGGCTACGCCTGCCTGATCTGGGCGCTCGCGATCTCATTAGTGGCGCTTGTGGCCACAACACGCATTTACCTGGCCGCGCACTGGACAACAGACATCATTGGTGGAGCGCTGATGGGATCAGGTACCGCGCTGATCTTGGGAGGTCTTTTATTGAGCCGCCACAGCGTCCACACACGCTAGACAGTGAACCATGTCACGGCCATACTGGGACTATCCCGGATGAAAGGAGACACCGATGTCTCTGGTGTTACGGTGGCTTGTCGCGTTCTTCTCAGGCTGGGTCGTCATCCTGATTGCAACAACATTTTCAACCGAGGTCGCCGCAGCTGACACCTACCGTATCTGCGCTCATGGCTATGTCATTATCGGCGCGTTCTTTCTTGCTGTCGCAGTGTTCCTTTACCTGCTGATTCAGGCTCTGTCGGCCACAAGTACGACCATTGAACTGCGCGGAAACTCTGACCAGTCCGCTTAGTCAAACATGTATGTGCCACGCCCGTGCGCGCCCAAATCAGCGGCAACAAACGAAAAACCCCGGCACCGAAATGTACCGGGGTATGTGTGGAGCTAACGGGACTCGAACCCGTAACCCCCTGCTTGCAAAGCAGGTGCGCTACCAATTGCGCCATAGCCCCAATGACATCAATCCTGGAAAGGATTGTCCGTCACGGATTTCCACAACTCTACATTGTCGGAGAGATCTTCGAGAATCTGTCGCACAACAATACCCGCTGCAACAGCCGTAGCCACCGCACTGAGTGCTGTGATCCATTTCTTCATTGGATCTCCGCCTTTCTTGCGATTGCGGAACGTGGGCCTAGATGGGCTCGAACCATCGACCTCAGTCTTATCAGGACTGCGCTCTAACCTACTGAGCTATAGGCCCAACCTTGTACCCCGAAGAGCACTCGATTATGTTACGCACACCCACCGTCCAACTTCAAATTGAATGGCGTGATGTAGCGCACCACACGATTATTCGTCCATCAAGGAGATCTTCACGCCACCCACCAGGGACGCGATGAGGTTGTACAGCATGGCGCCAAGGGTTGAGATGGCGGTCAACAGAACAACATTCGCGACACCGGCAATGGTGGCGTAGGACAGAACCTTGGGAAGACGCAGATAGTCAAGGAACGGGATGAACTTTTCACCACCGATGGTCTTCATGAAGTCTTCGATGGTGGAAAAGACATGCATACCGTCAACCATGAACCACAAGACAGCGGTTGCAATCACCATGGCAATGCCGAATGCGACGGAAAGAAGGAAGCTCACCTTCATTACCGTCCACGCATCGACTCGCGCGATAGCGATATCAACTCGACGAGGCGTGTCATTGATGGAATACATGCCGTGCGCGTCGCTCATTCGTCATTACCTTCCTGGGTGGACTCTTGCTCTGACGCTACAGTGTTATCAGCGCTTTCGTCAGCATTCGAAGAGTTTGTCGGCGTTTCATCACCCAAGCTATCGGAGTCCTGAGATTCAGATTCGCCATCTTCATTATCAATATCGCGCTCCGGGTTCGGAGTGATCGCGATGATGCGGTCGTCCTCGTCCGGGCGAGCGAAAATAACGCCCATCGTGTTGCGTGCCGTTGGGCGAACGTCCGAGGCGTTCACTTGGACCAGCTTGCCGGATTCGGTGATGACCATGACGTCTTCATCCGGATTGACCACAAGTGCACCAACAAGGCCACCGCGTTCATCAACGAGCTTGCCAACGCGGACACCCAACGTGCCACGGGACTTCGTTGGGTATTCCTCAACCGGAGTGCGCTTCGCATAACCGGAGTCAGTGACGATCAGCAGATCAGCGCCCTCGCGCGGAACCTCCATGGACAGCAGTTCGTCGTCACCGCGGAATCTCATGCCACGAACGCCCGCCGTGGAGCGACCCATCGGGCGGAGCTGCTCGTCGGTGGCGGCGAAGCGGACTGCCTGGCCATCACGCGAGACCAGGATCAGGTCCTGATCAGCGTTAATGACCTGTGCGGACACGAGCTCATCCGGGTTACCGGCCTCATCTTCACGCAAGTTGATGCCGATGATGCCACCGGTACGTGAGGACTCGTAGAGCTTCAGCGGAGTCTTCTTCACCAAACCGGACTTGGTTGCCAAGACAAGGTAGTCGGCGACCTCGTAGTCGCGGATGGCGAGGACCTGCGCGATGTGTTCCTCCGGCTGGAATGCCAGCAGGTTTGCAACGTGCTGGCCCTTGGCATCGCGACCGCCTTCGGGGATCTCGTATGCCTTCGCACGGTACACGCGGCCGAGGTTCGTAAAGAACAGCAGCCAGTGGTGCGTGGTCGTGACGAAGAAGTGCTCAACAACATCATCTCCGCGCAATTGCGTGCCACGAACACCCTTGCCACCGCGCTTTTGCGAACGGTAGTTGTCGGTGCGCGTACGCTTAGCAAAACCTTCGCGGGTGATGGTGACGACCACGTCTTCTTCGGGAATGAGGTCTTCCATCGACATTTCTCCGTCGAAGGCTACGATGCGCGTGCGACGATCATCGCCGTACTTGTCGACAATTTTCTGCAGTTCACTCGAGATGATGGAACGCTGACGCGCCGGCGTATCGAGGATGTCCTGCAGATCGGTGACGCGCGCGGTCAGTTCGGCATGCTCGTCCATAATCTTCTGGCGTTCCAGAGCAGCCAGACGACGCAGCTGCAGGGCGAGGATCGCGTCTGCCTGAACCTCGTCCACACCGAGCAAGTCCATGAGGCCCTTACGTGCTTCGTCGACAGTCGGCGAACGACGGATGAGCGCGATGACCTCGTCGAGAGCGTCGAGTGCCTTGAGGTAGCCCTCCAAGATATGGAGGCGTTCCTGAGCCTTGCGCAGACGGAACTGGGTGCGACGCACGATGACGGAAATCTGGTGCGTGATCCAGTGACGAACGAAGCCGTCCAGGCTGAGCGTACGCGGGACACCGTCGACGATCGCCAGCATGTTGGCGCTGAAGTTTTCCTGCAACGGAGTGCGCTTGTACAGGTTGTTGAGAACGACCTTGGCGACCGCGTCACGCTTCAAGACGATGACGAGGCGCTGGCCGGTACGACCCGAGGTTTCGTCACGGATATCCGCAATACCCTGGATCTGGCCGTCACGAACCAGCTGAGCGATCTTGTCGGCAAGATTGTCGGGGTTCACCTGGTAGGGAAGCTCGGTGACAACCAGGCACTGGCGTCCCTGAATTTCCTCAACGTTGACGACTGCACGCTGGGTGATGGAACCGCGACCAGTTCGGTAAGCGTCTTCGATGCCCTTGCGTCCGAGGATCGTAGCGCCGGTCGGGAAGTCCGGGCCGGGGATGCGCTGAATCAGAGCCTCAAGCAGTTCCTCGCGGGATGCTTCAGTGTTCTCGAGCGCCCACTGGATACCGTCGGCAACTTCTCGCAGGTTGTGCGGCGGGATGCGGGTCGCCATACCGACCGCGATACCTTCGGAGCCGTTGACCAACAAATTCGGGAAGCGGGACGGCAGAATGGTCGGCTCTTGGTTCTTGCCATCGTAGTTGTCCTGAAAATCGACGGATTCTTCATCGATATCGCAGACCATTTCCATCGCCAAAGGCGCCATCTTACATTCGGTGTAACGGGGTGCTGCGGGGCCAAGGTTACCCGGCGTACCGAAGTTACCCTGACCGGCAACCAGCGGATAGCGCAACGACCACCACTGCACCAGACGTGCCAGCGCATCGTAGATCGCGGCATCGCCGTGCGGGTGGTAGTTACCCATGACGTCGCCGACGACGCGGGACGACTTGGAGAAGGAGGAAGTGGGTCGGTATCCGCCGTCGTACATCGCGTAGAGCACGCGACGGTGAACAGGCTTGAGGCCGTCACGCACGTCGGGGAGGGCTCGACCGACGATAACGCTCATCGCGTAGTCGAGGTAGGAGCGCTGCATTTCTACCTGCAGGTCAACCGGCAGGACACGGTCGTAGTCGACAGCCGCGTCGGTTGTGTTGTTTAGCTCGTCGCTCACGTTTTTCCTTAAGTTTTATTGACGAGGCCGGCCTGCGGCCGGTGCGTGACTGTTAGATCAGATATCGAGGAAGCGCACGTCAGAGGCGTTGCGCTGGATGAAGGAACGACGAAGATCGACGTCGTCGCCCATGAGGATCGTGAAGATCTCATCGGCGTCGGCGGCCTCATCGAGGGTGACCTTCTTGAGGATACGGTGAGCCGGGTCCATGGTGGTTTCCCAGAGCTCGTGGTCGTTCATTTCGCCCAGACCCTTGTAACGCTGGATACCACCTTCCTTGGGCAGGCGGTGATTAGCTGCCTGACCCGCTGCGAGGAGCTTGTCACGTTCCTTATCTGAGTAAGCGAATTCGTGCTCGGCGTTCGTCCACTTGATGCGGTAGAGCGGAGGCATTGCGATATAGGTGTGGCCCTGTTCGATCAGCGGTCGCATGTAGCGGAACAGCAGAGTGAGAAGCAGGGTTGCGATGTGCTGACCGTCGACGTCGGCGTCGGCCATGATAACGATCTTGCCGTAGCGGAGCTTTTCAAGATCAAAGTCTTCACCGATACCGGTACCGAACGCTGTGATGAGTGAGCGGATCGTGTCAGAGGACAGCGCGCGATCGAGGCGAGCCTTTTCAACGTTCAAGATCTTGCCTCGGATCGGCAGGATCGCCTGGTGTTCGGGGTCGCGACCACCAACGGCGGAACCACCTGCGGAGTCGCCCTCGACGATGAAGATTTCGCACTCTTCAGCCTTGCGCGAGGAGCAGTCACGAAGCTTGCCCGGCATGGACGCTGATTCAAGGACACCCTTACGGCGGGTAGCTTCGCGAGCCTTGCGGGCTGCGACGCGTGCCTGCTGCGCCTGCTGACCCTTGTTAATGATCGCCTTCGCGTCTGCGGGGTGAGCATCGAACCAGTCGGTGAGCTGGGAATATACCTGCTGCTGAACGAAGGTACGTGCCTCGGTGTTGCCGAGCTTCGTCTTCGTCTGGCCTTCGAACTGCGGTTCGGTCAGCTTGATCGAAATGACGGCTGTCAGTCCTTCGCGGACGTCATCGCCGGTCAGATTGTCATCCTTCTCTTTGATGATTCCCTTATCGCGACCGTAGCGGTTCACAATGGTCGTCAGCGCCGTGCGGAAGCCTTCTTCGTGCATACCGCCTTCGGTCGTGTTAATCGTATTCGCGAAAGTGTGGACGCTGGACGAGTAGGCTGTGGTCCACTGCATCGCAATCTCGACACTCATCGTGCCTTCATCGTTTTCCGATTCGAAGTCGATGATGTCATTGTTGATCGTTTCGATCTTCTTCGCCGAATCCAGGTATTCGACGTAGTCACGTAGACCGTGTTCGTACATGTAGGTGACCTGACGGTGACCGGGAACCGGATCGTCTGCGGGACCCATTTCATCGCCGGTGATCTCGTCGCCCTCATCAACAGCGGTGGGGCGCTCATCGGTCAGCGAAATACGCAGACCCTTGTTCAAGAAGGCCATCTGCTGGAAGCGCTGACGCAGGGTCTCGAAGGAGAACTCGGTGGTTTCAAAGATATTTGGATCCGGGTAGAACGTCTGTGTTGTGCCCGTCTCGGTGGTTTCTTCGCCACGTTCAAGCTTCGTGATCGGCGTACCGCCGTTGGCAAAGGACATCCGCCATGCATACCCCTGACGACGGACAATCGTGTCGACGCGGGTCGACAGCGCGTTCACAACCGAAATACCGACGCCGTGAAGACCACCGGACACCGCGTATCCGCCACCGCCGAATTTGCCACCGGCGTGCAGGATGGTCATGACAACCTCAACCGTGGGCTTACCTTCGGTCGGGTGAATATCAACGGGAATACCTCGACCGTTATCTTCGACGCGAAGACCACCATCGGCAAGAATTGTTACTTCGATGTGATCCGCATATCCAGCTAGAGCTTCGTCAACAGAATTATCGACGACCTCGTAGACCAGGTGGTGCAGACCGCGCTCACCGGTTGAACCGATATACATACCTGGACGCTTACGAACCGCCTCAAGCCCCTCCAGAACGGTGATGTCTGAAGCACCGTAGCCTTCAGCCCCGCCTGTCGTCTTTTCGTTGTCAGCCACGCGGCTCCCCTCATACAAGCTGGGCCTGAAAAACCCAACGATTTAACGCATTAATTCTACCAAAAATGACCATAAAACCGGGGAAACTCACGCCGTGACAAAGGCAATGAAATATCTTCTGACCTGCGAATATAGGTATGTGACCAGTCACACCCTCACCGTGATAAGAAACAGACAACCATCGACGCGCACACCATAAAAAACACGTGTATTTTCCGGTCGCATCATCGTCACCTGATCCGGCCCCAATCAGCCGTATGTATCGCGCGGACCCCGGCCTCGTACCGACAGCGGACCTTTCTTCCACGAAGGCGCCACCGGCCCCAAAACCACAACCTGTTCCACCACGCCACTACCGACAACCTCGCTGATGCGACGCAGAATTCTGGGGAGCAATAACTGCAGCTGTTTCGCCCACGCCGTTGACGTACAGCGCACAACAATCTTCTTGCCTTCGAAGCTTTCAATGTGCGTGTGCTCGGCAATATTCGGACCAACAATCTCGGGCCAGCGATTCGACACCGACGCAATCTGGATCTGATTCGACCAGCTGTTATCCTTCACAAACGAACTCAGGATCGAATCAATACGCCCAGACCGATGATACGAGCGATGCATGGCCGCCATGCCCGGTGTCTTTACCCACACCTCTGGGCGATGGCGCTGAGCCTGAACAATGCCACTCAAGTCGCCGGCTTCAGCCATCTTGTCGCTGAAATCAGATTCGGCTGATAGATCTGCCTGACCACGAGACATATCCACCGCGCAATCTTCATTCGCGCCAACAAGTGCCCCCGGAGTCGGACCTTTCACTCCTTGCATGACGAACGTGGGCACGGGTGAACGCGTGAAACCTCGTGCGCGCGCATCCATCTGAGCACGCGCCAAGGCCGCTGCCAGGAAGTCTTCTTCGGGCTCGTTCATTCTTGGACTTCCGAGCCGTTGTCGACCGACCACGCCACTTTCACAACGTGTGCATCCAATTCGGGAGGAATATCGCCCTCAACAGCAGCGGTGATTAGCACCTGATCCGCTTTATCCATACGCGTGGTGAGTCCAGCTCGCCGTTTCGTATCAAGTTCGGCGAACACATCGTCGAGGATCAGAATCGGGGTTTCACCGTCATCAGCCAGAAGATCAAAAGCTCCAAGACGCAGAGCCAACCCCACCGACCAGGATTCGCCGTGGGACGCAAAGCCCTTCACAGGCATATGTCCAAGACACAATGACAGATCATCACGGTGAGCACCCACAAGGTTCACTCCCCGCTCCATCTCTTGATCCTGAATACGTTCTAAGGCGGCCAACAGACGCTGAGTCTGCGCCTCAACATTCTCCAAGTCGGCGCTTGTCGGATCGTCCGGATTCGTCCCGATTTTTCGGTCGATTGACGCATCCATCGCCAAAACCAAGTGGCGAGGAGAATCGGCAACATCGTCATATGCCGTTGCCACGGGATCAGACAATCGACGAACAAGAGATGCTCGCATTGCCGTGACCTGGCTGGACAATTCAGCGAACCGCTCATCCCACACAGACAGCGTTGAAATATCTGGGATGCGACCCCGTCGCAATGCCACCTGCGCCTGCTTCATCAACGCAGCCCGCTGGCGCGCCACTCTGTCAAAATCAGACTTCGTCTGCGAATACAGGGGGTGAATCTGAACCGCAATATCATCAAGAAATGCCCTGCGTACGCTGGGATCTCCACGAACAATCTGCAAGTCCTCGGGTGCAAAGACAACCGTACGAACGAGACCCAGAATGTCTTTCGGCTTCACGTTCGTGCGATTAATTCGCGCCCGATTTGCCTTGCCACGCACGATCTCAAGCTCAAGAACCTGGGAGCGATCGTCTTCCAAGGCTGTCTTCACGCGGACAAACGCTCCAGCCGGCGGGCGCTCCTCGACATCTAACGGAATACGAACCAGCGAGGACTCCGCAGACACCCTGTGCGAAGAAAATGTCGACAGGTAAGCGATAGCCTCAATGAGGTTTGTTTTCCCCTGACCGTTGGCGCCAAGAAAGACCGTGGGACCAGCCGGTAATTCAATGACGACGTGGCACCATGATCGAAAATCATCAAGCGCGACGTGCGAGACGCGCATGAAGATCAGGCACCGAAGCGAATCGGCATCAACAGGTAGCGGAACTGCGTCACTTCGCCTTCATCCACCTTCGACTGGCCGGTCATCACGGCGGGCTTGGTCGGGTGAGTGAAACCGAAACGAACAAAATCCGTGTCGAGAACGCCCAGGCCATCAAGCAGGAACTGCGGATTGAACGCGGTCGCAATATCTTCACCATTCAGGTGAGCTTCAATTGCTTCGGATGCCTGAGCGTTATCTCCCTGACCGGCTTCGAGAACCAGCTGACCATCCGAGAAAGACAGGCGAACCGAGGTCTTGCGCTCTGCAACCAGCGACATACGCTTCACAGCTTCAAGCAGTTCGTGGCGGTCGCACACTGCGGTGATCGGCGTAGATTCAGGGAACAGGCCGCGAACCGGCGGGTAATCGCCGTCCATCATGGTCGACGTGGTCCGACGGTTCGACGATGCGAAGCCAATCAATGAGGCTCCGCCCGCAACCATTTCATTAGACAGACCAATTTCGACCTTGGCATCCGACGTCATTGACTTCGAAACATCCTGAAGAATGCGAGCCTTCACGAGGGCAACCTGTTCGATCGAAGTATCGGCAGGCTCCCAATCAAGTTCACGCATTGCCAAACGATAACGATCAGTGGCAAGCAAGGTCATGTGTTCGCCGTCGATTTCCATTCGAACACCGGTCAGAATCGGCAGAGTGTCATCGCGCGATGCGGCAATAGAAACCTGGGAAATAGCCTGTGTCAGAACCTCGGAGTCAACGGTTCCCGCAAGCGGTGGCTGAAGTGGAAGCAACGGATATTCATCCAAAGGCATGACAGCAAGCGTGAAGTGCGAAGAACCACATCGCATATTCACCTTCTGACCATCAAGTTCAATGGTGACTGGCTTATTCGGCAACGATTTGGAAATGTCTGCCAGCAGGCGACCTGAAACCAGAACTTCGCCTTTTTCTTCCACATTGGCCGGAATACGCGAATTAGCGGAGACTTCGTAATCGAATGATGAAAGGGTCAGTTCCTCATTGTCTGCATGAATACGCACACCGGCAAGGATGGGGCTAGCTGGGCGAACAGGCAGGGCGCGAGCAGTCCAAGACACTGCCTCAGAAAGAACGTCTCTTGCGACGGTGAACTTCATGCCGGCCTCCAATTAAAAACTCGGTCAACGTACGTACGACACATGCCTCGCCATTCTACCTGTATGCACTACAACTATTCACCTAGAAAATATTTTGTTGTGAATAACTATCGTCTGACACTTTTTATCGTTGTTTGATTACCCATAATTCACCGCGTTCAACGCAATAGATTCCAATTGACTCGTTCAACGTGAATCCACAAGGTGGCACGCTCACATCTGTTCGGTTGATTTTTTCGCTACGCGTTTTTTAAAAGGAACCTTCATCATCAGTGTTGTGTACACAGTGGAGAACTATGTTTTTCGTTGGAATATAGCCACACTGATCGTGGATAGAGCTGAGTACGATCGTGTGAATGACACAGGAGCAGTTGTGGATGAAAAATGACTGGTTTTTGTCATTCACACGTAAGCCCACTCCATCATCAGCAAATGACACGTTTTCCACTGTGTCATTCACACCGAGGAAAGCTCTGATATGTGATGTGCAGTGACGGCAGGCAGGTATAGCTCCGCCCTTCGACATCCTTGAAGGGATACAGACTTCGAATAGGGTGACCGCGATAGGTCGAGTCGTCAGTTTCCGCCTCGCGCTACCTTCTTAATACGGTTCGTCAATTCAGTGACGTCGTTATAGACCTCGCGACGCTGTTTCATTTGTTCCAGGATCTTCTTATTTGCATGCATGACCGTCGAATGGTCACGGTCGAATGATTGACCGATCTTTGGCAAAGACAATTCGGTGAGCTCGCGACAGAGATACATAGCGATCTGACGTGCCTCGACAATCGCGCGACTGCGATCAGTTGAACACAGCTGGTCGATAGTGACGTTGAAATACTTTGCACACTGACCCATGATCAGCGGAATAGTAATTTCAGTGTCGTCGGGGTCAGAGATGTAGTCCTTCAAGGTCATCTCTGCCAACGCCAGGTCAATCTTCTCGTGGTAAAGGTTCGCATACGCGACTACGCGAAGGATGGCACCTTCGAGCTCACGAATATTCGACGAAATACGTTCAGCAATATACGTGAAGATTTCAGGGTCAATATCCAGATTTTCGTCTGCGGTCTTCTTCTGCAAGATCGCAATACGCGTTTCCAGATCTGGTGGCTGAACATCAACCAGCAGACCCGATCCGAAGCGTGACCTCAAACGTTCCTCAATGCCTTCGAGGTGCTTGGGCTGAACGTCCGAGGTAATGACGATCTGCTTATTGGCCTGATAGAGAGCATTAAACGTATGGAAGAAACCTTCCATCGTCTGCTCCTTCTTAGAAAGGAACTGAATGTCGTCGATTAATAGCAGGTCGAGTTCACGGTATCGACGGTGGAATTCTTCAACGGCCGAGTTATTGGGGTTGTTGACACGAATTGCATTGATGAATTCGTTGGTGAATTCCTCGGATGATACGTAGCGGACCTTCTGGTTTGGGTAGAGCGACAGCGTGTAGTGGCCGATTGCTTGCAGAAGGTGTGTTTTGCCCAGTCCGGATTCGCCGTAGATAAACAGCGGGTTGAAGTCAGTTCCCGGAGATTCCGAAACGGCGACAGCTGCCGCGTGAGCGAAGCGGTTCGACGGACCAATAACGAAGGTATCGAATGTGTGTTTTGGATTCAGCCTGGTTGACGAGGTATCGAGTGCGCGATCGGTTGATTGAGGCGCAACGTATGAGAATCGCTTGGGATCGTGCTCTTCAAACGAAGAATCTGGGAAGTCATTGATGGCTTCAACGCCGTCGAGCTGTCGAAGTCGTTCTTCTGCCGACGGGTACGAAAAGCTCTGTGCATAGGTGGGTGTATCGCCGGTCTGGTGGTGCCCCGCGCTGGGTACCTCATTGGTAGTTGGTTGATTATCTTCGGTTGACGAGGCCACCTCTACGTTCTTCGCCTGATGCTCTTTTTCGTCGGCGGTTTCTGGCAGTTCCATGTCCGGGTCAACGGTAATGGCGATCCTGGTGCGTTTTCCAAAGGTCTGGGACAGAGCATCCGTCACGCTTGACGATGAGCGTTCAATCCAGTTCTTCGTGAAGTCATTGGGAACGGACAGAAGAATTGTGCCTTCGATATTGCCCAAAGGACGTGTGGATTGAAGAAATCCCATGCCTGCGGGACCAAGACCTGTCTGAGCAAGTAACTCCAATGCTTGTGTCCAAGCAGCATTCAACGATGGAGTTTCCACAATCGATCCTTTAAATAGTGCGAAGTTGCGTGAGGTCTATCACCGAATTATGCCCCTCATTGAGCAGTGGTGACGTCGCTACTCTACTTGTCTTGTGAATAATTCACAGCCTGTGGATGAAGTTGTGGATAAGAATCTTTAAATCACATATTTGTAGTTACAAAAGTGTCAGCGCGTAGTTCCGCCAAAGAATCGACGTTCACGCTAACGAAAAGAAATTCATGTGATTTTCATTTGTGGAAAAGTTATCCCCAAGGTATTCCACAGTTGTGGATACGGGGACTTCGTCACAGACGGCGCTATCACATTGACTGATAAAACCTGAACTTCTAACCTGGATATCTGTCTGTGCCCACGCAAAAGGGCGCGCAAGAGGTTCCTGCGCACAACGAGTGCGGTGGAACCTGAACCAATACAACCGACAAGTTGAGTGCCAGCGGTGCTGGTGCTCGCCGCCAAGGAGAACAGCTGTGACCACCAAGCGGACTTTCCAGCCCAATAACCGCCGTCGTGCCAAGACGCACGGTTTCCGTCTGCGCATGAGCACCCGCGCCGGCCGCGCCATTCTGGCATCGCGTCGCCGCAAGGGTCGCGCAAAGCTGTCTGCCTGAGACTGCACTGGTGTTGCCTCGCGCACACCGGATGGTCGATCCAGGCGATTTCCGCTCAACCTTTCGACAGGGTAAACGGGCCGGAGATCGAGTCCTGATTGTCCACGCTCGAACCGACGAGGGTCAGTTGAACTCCCTCGTCGGTTTCGTCGTACCCAAAAAGGAAATCAAACTGGCCACGGGACGCAACCGTGTGAAACGACAGCTCCGGCACCTCATGCGCGATCGGCTCGACACTCTGCCCGACGGTTCACGCATCGTCGTTCGAGCAAGCTCCCAGGCCCTCGGCTGTACATCAGACGAGCTCGCTACACACTTAGACTCGGCTCTTCACCGCGCCTGGAAGAAGTGGGACGCTCGATGAGTGCGCGGCCTCGTGAACTAGTAAGGCGAATCTTCACCTACCCGATTCGTTTCTACCAGCGGTATATTTCGCTCAGAATCGCACCACGATGCCGATATACACCCACCTGCTCGGCATATGCGCTCCAAGCCATCGAAATCCACGGAGTTGTCAAAGGCATCATCCTTGGCACCTGGCGACTCCTTCGATGCAACCCTTGGAGCCACGGCGGAGTCGACTACGTCCCCGAAGTTGGACGCTGGAAACCAGAGCCATGGGTACCACCAGAAGATTGGGCCGGTAACGCAACCGACATCGTGCGACCCGCCCCCATGGGTATGAGCGACGAATACGCTTCGTTCACCACCCCCCAGAATTTCCCGGCATCCGCCGGACGACCGAAGGACGCTTTCAGCGTCCGCACTTCTTGAAGGAGCGCGCATGTTTGACAAGATCCTTCACCCCTTCGCCATAGCGGTGGCGTGGGTATGGGTGAAGATCCACGATTTCCTTGAGCTGATCGGATTCTCATCCGGTTCGGGTGCAGCCTGGGTGATTTCAATCGTCCTGCTGACCCTGATCGTTCGTATCCTGATCGTGCCGCTGTTCCTCAAGCAGATTAAGAGCTCGCGCGCCATGCAGGCTGTCCAGCCTGAAATGCAGCGCATCCAAGCCAAGTACAAGGGCAAGACCGACCAGCTGTCACGTCAGAAGCAGGCCGAAGAAACCCAGGCTCTCTACAAGAAGTACAAGGTCAGCCCCTTTGCTTCCTGTCTGCCACTGCTGGTCCAGATGCCGATCCTGTTCGCCATGTACCGCGCCATCTACGCGGTCAAGGACCTAGCAGCCGGCACCTACAAGTACGCCAACATCGAAACCGACCACCTCGGTCCGATCACCCAGGCAGTCGCATCCGACATCAACGGATCGACCGTTTTCGGTGTCCCGCTGTCGCACACCATTACTTCCGGTGATGGCACTGTTGCCGTCGCCGTCTTCGTCATCGCGATCATCGTGATGGTTGGCCTGCAGTTCTACTCCATGCGCATGTCCATGGTTCGCAACATGCCGCCGGCAATGGATCCGAACAACCCGATGGTTCAGTCGCAGAAGTCCATGCTCTACGTCATGCCACTGATGTTCGTGTTCTCTGGCGCCTTCTTCCAAATGGGCGTTCTGGTCTACATGCTGACCGGTTCCTTCTGGGCACTCGGTCAGTCCTTCTGGACGATCAAGGTCATGCCGACCCCCGGCTCACCGGCCTACAAGGAGCTCGTCGCACACCGCGAAGCACGCTACGCCGAATGGGCAAAGCCCTTCTTCGCTTCCTACGACGAAGCACGCTCTGCCCTGCCCGCAACAGCTGACAACGCCGAGGTTATCGCTCTGAATGAGAAGACCTTCGCTGAAGCAGCTTCGAAGGCCAAGGCTCAGAAGGTCGCCACCGACTTCCCCGAAACCATGAGCGCCGGCGAAAAGGTCTCTGTCCTGCGCAACCTGTCCATGCAGGAATGGACCACGCTCCCCGACGAAATGTGGATGCGTAGTGTCAAGGATGCAGCCTCTAAGGCCAATGAACGTCGCGCCCAGCAGGAAAAGCGCGAGCAGGCTAAGAAGATGTCCCGCGAACAGCGCAAGGCACAGTCTGAACGCAATCGTGCTCGCGAAGAGCGCAAAGCCGCTGTCTCCGACACTTCCGGCCTGTCAGCCGATGAGCTCGAGCGCCGTCGTCAAGAGCGTCGCAAGGCCCGCCGCCAGTCCAATAAGAAGAAGCGCTAAGGGATACGAGGCCCGGCCCGTTTACAGATACCCAGTTTTGTCCGGGTGGCCGACCTCGTGAATAGCGCATCGCACCCAAGCTGAAAAATTAAGGGAGAACCACATGAGTGAGAAGACCAAGTCTACGATTGAGCGCCTCGAAGAAGAGGGCGAACTCGCAGCCGACTACCTGGAAGAGCTGCTGGATATCGCTGACCTTGATGGCGACATTGAGATCGACGTTGAGAATGATCGCGCAAGCGTCGAGATCATCTCCGAAGAGTCCGCTACACTCGAACGCCTGGTTGGTGAAGACGGCGAGGTCCTCGACGCACTTCAGGAACTGACCCGTCTGGCAGTTCAGACCGAAACCGGTGAACGTTCGCGCCTGATGCTCGACATTGCTGGCTTCCGCGCCGACCGCAAGGCCGAACTGCAGGATATCGCGATGGAAGCAATCGCACGTCTGCGCGCCACCGGCGTCGCTCAGAAGCTTGACCCGATGAACCCCTTCGAGCGCAAGGTCTGCCACGACGTTGTCGCCACCGAGGGCCTGCGTTCCGAGTCCGAGGGTTCCGAACCCCACCGTTGTGTTGTCATCCTTCCCGCCGATGAATCCGACCAGATTGAAGAGAGCGACGCCGAGTGAGCGAACTCGACATTTCAGCTGATCAGGGCGAGTTTCATGACCCGCTGAAGCGCAAGGTTGGCGATCCATTTATCCCGGAACAGCCCACCGATGAGGTACGCGAATTCTTCGGACCGGCTTTTTCTGACGTCGAAGAATACGTCCACATGCTCGAAGAAGAAGGCGAAATTCGAGGACTTGTCGGTCCGCGTGAGATGCCTCGACTCTGGTCGCGCCACGCTGTCAATGCAGCAGCTGTTCTCGACTTCCTTCCCCGCTCGGGGCAGATTCTCGACATCGGTTCGGGCGCGGGACTTCCCGGTATCATCATCGCGATCTGCCGTCCTGAATTGGATGTCCACCTTGCTGAACCCATGCAACGTCGTTGCGAGTGGTTGAGCGATGTCATTGACCACCTAGCATTGGACAATGTCACTCTGCACCAGGTGCGTGCCGAAGAACTGCGTGGCAAAGGCCAGGCTGACGTGATCACCGCACGCGCGGTCGCCAATATGTCGAAACTGATCCGCATGACAACGAAGCTCATTGCTCCGGGTGGATCACTGGTCGCTTTGAAGGGGCGCCGTGCACCCATCGAAATTGATGAGGCAGCCAAGGAATTGAAGAGCCATCATCTGCGCGCTCAAATCCACGAGGTTCCTTCCATCATGGAAGAAGAATCTACATACGTGGTTGTCTGCAAGCGTCAGAAGTAGGCTCTGGGTGTGGCACCGTCGTTAACGCTGTGAGGCTTTGGCTCTCGACACGTGGGCTGTGGCGCCTAGCGTCTGTCGTTCAATTTACCTATGGTCGCCCGTAGACTTTCATAGGGTGTTCGCCTAGAACTCGTTCTAGGGCACGCATCCGTTGATAGCAGTTTCAAGAGAGGATCTCAGATGAGTTCAGGTAAGCGGAGTGATACTCCCCTGCTTTCTCAGATCGAACAGAATATGCACGATCGTAAGATCCTGGATGCTGCTACCTTCGGTCGCCCCTCGAAGACTCGCGTCATCGCTGTCGCTAATCAAAAGGGTGGCGTTGGAAAGACAACATCTGCCGTTAACATTGCTGCCAGTCTTGCATTGGGTGGCCTGTCGGTTGTCGTCATCGATGCCGATGCTCAGGGCAATGCATCAAGTGCGCTCGGCATTGAACACCCCGCAGGAACACCGTCTACGTACGACGTTCTGATTGGTGGCACTCCCCTGGCCGAGGTCCTTCAGCCGTGCCCTGATATTGAAGGGCTTTTAGTGTGCCCGGCGACGATTGATTTGTCAGGTGCAGAGATCGAACTGGTTGATTTACCGTCCCGCGAATTTCGCCTAGCCGACGCGGTTAAGCATTTCCTTGCAACGTCGCGCGATGTTGATGTCGTCTTGATCGACTGTCCCCCGTCGCTCGGTCTTGTCACCCTGAATGTCATGGTTGCCGCCCACGAGGTCATGATTCCGATTCAGACCGAGTATTACGCTCTTGAAGGACTCTCACAACTCTGGACCACCATCGACCGCATTGCCTCTGACCTGAATCCGAAGCTCCACGTTTCCACGATGCTTCTGACAATGATGGATAAGCGAACGCGACTCAGCGAAGAGGTTGAAGCTGAGGTTCGTACCCACTTCCCCGCTTTGACGTTGCAGACGGTTATCCCCCGCTCCGTTCGTATTTCCGAGGCTCCTTCATACGGTCAGACCGTCGTTACCTACGACCCGCGTAACACCGGTGCACTTGCGTATCGCAAGGCCGCTTTGGAGCTCAGTTTGCGTCTTGCTCAGCAGAGCTAACCGGGGGTTTTTGGGGTAGTTTTTTGTTTACCTGCCCCATTTCGACGTGGTCAAATAGCCTTTGACCTGCGATAATAATAGTTGTTCTATGTGTGCCGGATGTTGGCCTTAGAGGTTGTTTCACGCGAAACAATCACGTTGCAATGTGCATCGTTGTGCACTTCTGGATGCCTCTGCTTCCAATGTTTCACGTGAAACATTGACGATGATTACCTGTTCTCTGCGTGTACGAAGAACGCTATTCATAGCTAACAAATACTCACTGAAGCTTTCCACAACCCCGTGCTGCGAGATATGCGCATCGATGTTTCACGTGAAACAATGAAACATAAACTCGTCACGGAGGTTAATGATGGCAGATAAGAAGTCGACCACAGGTGGCCGTCACTCAGCATTGGGTAAGGGGCTCGGTGCTTTGATTCCAAATCAGATTGATACTCAATCGACCGAGTCGTCATCCCCCAGTGTTCCATCAAATCCTCTCGATGTGTTCTTCCCCGCCCGTCCGGCTGGTCAAGCTCCTTCAGCGTCACGTAAACGCGGAGGTTCAGCAGCGTCTCTTCTGAATCCGAAGACAACAAAGTCCGCTTCAAAGACGACGAAAAAAGCGTCTTCACGGATTAAAAAGGTTGAGGCGTCCACGTCTGTTTCGCCAGCAGAAAGCCTTGAGGAAAACGTAAAAACGCGTTCGAGTGCCACGAAAGCGCGTTCAACTCAGTCGAAATCGGAGCCGCGTAGACTGTCCCCCATTGCCGATGCTTTCGATAAACACAGTGCTCAGGAATCGAATCAGCAGCTGGATCAGCATGATTTGTCGTCTGATGAAGCGAATGTTTCACGTGAAACATTGGATAACCTCGTTCCGGTTCCAGGTGCAACATTCGCCGAAATTCCGCACGATCTAATCGTTCCGAATACCAGGCAACCTCGTGAAGTTTTCGATGAAGATGATCTTGCCGAACTTCGCGACTCGATTCGTGAGGTCGGTGTTCTTCAGCCGATCGTTGTGCGTCCGATTAACTTTGACGCTCCGATGACTGAGCGAATGCAGGAGTTTCTTGCAGAGAAGCCGAATGCTCGTTTCGAACTCATCATGGGTGAAAGGCGTCTTCGTGCGTCCGAGCTAGCTGGTCTTGAGGCAGTTCCGGCAATTATTCGCCAGACGGAAGACTCCGATCTTCTGCGCGATGCGCTCTTGGAAAACCTTCATCGTGCGCAGTTGAACCCGCTGGAAGAAGCATCTGCATACCAGCAGCTGATGGCCGACTTCGGCACAACTCAGGAAGAGCTTTCGAAGAGAATCGCACGGTCTCGCCCGCAAATTGCGAACACAATGCGACTGTTGAAACTACCCCCATCGGTTCAAAGCAAGGTTGCCGCGCAGACTATTTCTGCTGGTCATGCGCGTGCATTGCTCGCATTGAATAGCCCTGAAGAGATGGAATCTCTTGCTCAACGTATTATTGCTGAGGGCCTTTCGGTGCGCACAACTGAAGAATTGATTCGCTTGGGACGGGTAAAAGCTCAGACGGGTCCTACACGCAGGCGCGAAAAGATTGTGTCTGCTCTTGGGCAGGCGGTGATTAGCTCTTTGTCAGATGTCTATGAGACTCGGGTAACGATCACGGAAGGCGCTCGTAAAGGCAAGATCGTGATTGAGTTTGCTGGAGAAGAAGATCTCCAACGTATCGCGGACCTGATCGCGGAACAGAAGCGGTAACGTTTCTGGCGTTGTCCTGCTTGGAATACGCTCTCTTCGGGTCGTCGTTGCCTGGATCGGTAGTGCACACCATTCCGTAAAGTATGCATAATCGCCTCCTCTCAAACCCTGTAATGAGCCGTGCTTTCGGTTCAATTGCGCGGTTTCTGACGGGTGTTCACTATGTGGCGTGTCTTTCGACACGAAAGTGGTTAATCGGAAGTCAATCGGAAACAATAGAGACACCATCACGAGCACTAGGGGGTCGCATGTCGCAACAGCAGACACCACATGTCGCCCTATTTGACGTTGGTGGAGTACTGGTTGAATCTCATCCCGAGCCTCAGCGTGTGGCCGAGATCCTCGGACAGACCGACGATGCTTTCGTTTCCCTTGTTGACCAAGCAATGTGGGCACACCGTGCCAGCTATGACGAGGGGTGTTCGGATCGTGAATTCTGGGATCGCGTAGCAGGCGACTGCGGTGCACCACGGATCACCGATGATCAGATTGCTCAGTTGGTTGCGTACGATTCGATTCGAATGCACGACGCCGTCGAACCGGCCGTTCAGATTATTCGTGAACTGGAAGAAAACGGCATCGTCCTAGGCATTCTTTCAAACGCGCCTTTCGCTATTGCTGAAGAAATCCGCGTCACTGCATGGGCACAGCACTTTGATGACTTCGTATTCTCTTGCGAGGTTGGTTCCGCGAAGCCTCATCGCTCGATCTACCGTGAAGCTATCGAACGTTTTGACGTGGACGCTGAAGATGCTGTTTTCATCGACGACCGCAAGAAGAACGTTCGTGCCGCGGAGCTTCTGGGAATGAAGGGCCTGCTCTGGGAAAATGCATCCCAGGCGCGTGCGGATCTTCATGCTCTGGGGATGCTGAAGTAATCTTCAATTTGTTGCGAAATTCCAATGCTTAGCGTCGGTTGAATCGAACTTTTCCCAATTCTTCACGAGCATTTCTGTTGATGAGCACGTCATTGTTTCACGTGAAACATCATCACATACTCCAGTGACCGGACCGCACATTGCGATGCGCAATCCGGCCACTGTTTTAAGTGAAACCCTATTCGGTCTGGCCGGCCTCGTCGTCATAGGAAGCGGAAGGGTCGACCTTGTCTTCGATGATCCGAACATGACGGCCAGTGGCAACGAACTCAACGATGCGCGTGCACAGTTCAGCGAAGGAACCGTCAGCGTTGGCGGCCTGGGGGAGTAGCGACGTATCCGTCATACCCGGCGTGACATTAGCATCGATGAACCAGCAGGTGCCTTCATCATCGACAACGAAGTCGATACGTGACAGGTCGCGTAGACCGAGGATCGTGTGTGCCTCGACGGCTGCTTGGCGTAGAACATCGAGCTGTTCCTCGGTGAAGCGGGCGGGCACAAAGTACTCGGTTTCGTCCGTTGTGTAACGCGCTGCGTAGTCGTAGCGACCACCATCGGTCGAAATCTCAACCGGAGGGAGAGCCACCGGACCGTTTTCCAGATCGACAACGGAAACTGCGATGTCACGGCCCTTGATGAGTTCCTCGACCATGATGTGCTCACCGTAGGCGAAGGCATCGACCATCGCGCTACGGAGTTCTCCAGGGTCATGAACTGCGGAGAGGCCAAGAGCAGAACCGCCGTCGGTCGGCTTGATGATGACGGGGAACTGAGTCTGTGACTCGATAGCATCGAGAACCTGGGAGGCGCCGATTTGGCGGAAGAGGATCTGGGGAAGTGAAACCCAGCCGGGTGTTACCAAGCCAGCCGAACCGAGCAAGGACTTAGCTGTCGGCTTATTCGACGCGAGCATCGCCTGCACGGATGAGGAGCCGACGAAGGGGATGCCGATTGCCTCGAGCAAAGTCTGTAAAGAACCGTCTTCGCCGATGGAGCCGTGGACGACGGGCCAGATGACGTCGGGTGCGAACTCGTCAATGACGCTGGTCAGCTGGTGATCAACGTCGGCAACGTGCACGGTATAGCCGGCCTGGGTGAGGATGTTTGCGACTCGGCGTCCAGAGCGAACCGAGACGTCGCGCTCATGTGTGAGGCCGCCAGCAATGATGAGGACCTTTAATGCCACGGGATTACTCCTTAGTAATAGTGGTATGCCGATGTGTGGATGCGCGACGATGCGCCGAAGTATTTATGCAGGTCAGAGTGCGTTTGGTGCGGGTGCTACGCCTGGGCCAACGTCATCGATGTTCCGACGGTGGAAGCCGGCACCGAACATGTCGACCAGTTCCTTCTCTGCGTTCACGACGGTGGCAAGTCGCCTGACGCCCTCGCGAATACGCTCGGGAGTCGGGTAGCAGAAGGAGAGGCGCATGTGGTCGGCGCCTTCGCCGTTGTAGTAGAACGCGGTGCCGGACACGTAGGCAACCTGGGCGCGAACTGCGCGAGGGAGCATGGACTTAGCGTCGAGGCCCTCGGGGAGTGTGACCCATGTGTAGAAGCCGCCGTCGGGATGGGTCCACTCGCAGTCTGGCATGAATTCCTCGAGGGCGTCCATCATGGCCTGGCAACGTTCGGCGTACATGGCGCGGAACGTCTTGACCTGTGAATACCAGTCGTAGCTGGACAGGTAGTCGGCGATAGCCATCTGGCCGATCATCGAGGGGGAGAGGATCGCGGATTCGGATGCGAGAACCAGCTTGTCGCGGATGGCGTGTGGTGCGTAGGCCCAGCCGATGCGGAAGCCCGGGGCGAACATCTTCGAGAAGGAGCCGAGGTAGACGACGCCTTCGGGGGAGAAGCTCTTCAGTGCCGGCATGGGGTCGGAGTGGAAGCCGAGCAGACCGTAGGGGTTGTCTTCCATGATGAGGACGCCTTCGCGCATGCAGATCTCGGTGATTTGCGGGCGACGTTCCAGCGACAGGGTGACACCCATCGGGTTGTGGAAGTTCGGGATGGTGTAGAGCATCTTGATGGTGCGACCTGATGCGCGGACCTCGCGGATGACGCGTTCTAGTTCGGTCGGGATGATGCCCTTGTCGTCCATGGGGACGTGCGCGATATCGGCCTGACGGGCACGGAACACGCCAAGTGCACCAACGTACGATGGTGCTTCACACAGAATGACGTCGCCCGGATCGATGAAGAGTTCAGTCATCAGGTCGAGAGCCTGTTGCGACCCGGTGGTGATGACAACGTCGTCGGGATCAGCGCCGACGATTCCGTCGTAGCTCATGACTTCGGTGATGCGCTCGCGCAGAACTTCCCAGCCTTGACCCGAGCCGTACTGCATAGCCTGGGCACCGTGCGCTGAGATCAGGCGCTTCGCTGATTCAGCGAGCTGGTCGAGGGGGAGGTCCTTCAGGTTCGGCATGCCACCGGCAAGGGAGACAACTTCGGGTCGTGAGACGACGGAGAACAGTGCGCGAATCTCGGAAGCTCGCAGGTTGTGAGCTCGCTCTGCGTAGGCGTTAAACCACGGGTCGAGTCGGTTTCCCTGCTGATTGCTGTCCGGATTCTGCGCTTGCGTGCTCACTGGACCTTCCTTCTCTTGGTTTGGTTGCTCATCGCGTGGATGCGGTGAGCCAGCGTTGTATGGTCGTGACCGAGGCAACACTGGTTCTTAGTCTGCCACTATTGAGTGCCACATAGTGAATAGGGCGGGCGGTTATGGACAAACGGGGGAGTGAAGCGTCGCTTAGAAGCTAAGCGCCACGAGTACCAAGGGTAATCATCAAGGATGAGGGGTACGAGGCCGCGTCCACCAATGAGGCGCACAGCTTCAGCAGGCGCGGGCAGCCTCGTTCTTCTTTTCTGCTGAAGGTGAGCACGACGAAGCGGATTTCATAACGAAATGATTCCGACGAAGAACAACACGACAAGTGGATGACAGAACGCAAACGTTTGCGCTAGGATCATTTCATCCAGCGTTAAACGTGGGCATTGTCGCCCATAAATACGCTCTTAACCCCTCAACCTCTTTACCAAGGTGGTTCCATGAGCATCGCAGTCATCGGTTCGAACAACACTGATCTGATCACGTACATCACCCGCATGCCCGTCGAAGGCGAAACCATCGAAGCCCTCGACTTCGAGATCGGGTTCGGCGGAAAAGGATCAAACCAAGCAATCGCAGCCGCAAAACTCGGCACCAAAGTCACGATGGTGACCTGCGTTGGTGACGATGCGTTCGGTGAGACCTACCTGCAGAACTACCGAAACAACGACATCGACACCTCGTTTGTGAAGCAGGTTCACGGAACATCCGGCGTTGCCCCGATCTTCGTTGACCAGGAATCACATAACTCCATCATCATCGTCAAGGGTGCGAACAAAGGTCTGACCCCGGAGGACCTTGAAGAGGCCGCCGACGCGATCAGTGAATGCTCACTGATTGTTCTTCAGCTGGAAATCGCGTTCGAAACCGTGAAGGCTGCAATCGCTCTGGGTAACCGTCTTGGTATTCCGGTTCTTCTTAACCCCGCGCCCGCAACGAAGGAACTCGACTTGGCGCTCGCGGCGAAGTGCCAGTACGTCATGCCCAACGAGACAGAGCTCGAGCTACTGACCGGACTGCCGACGTCCACCGACGATGAGGTTCGTGTTGCAGCGCAAGTCCTTTTGGATGCCGGATGCACAAACGTCATCGTCACGCTCGGGTCTCGAGGAGTCTGGTGGCTCTCCGCTGACGGGGGAGACGTTCGCTTGGAGCAATTCCCGGCGAAGGCGATTGACACAACCGGCGCGGGCGATGCCTTCATTGGGTGTTTCTCGCACTGTTTGTCTGAGGGGCTCAACGAAGCCGAAGCTCTGGAACTGGCAAACGCATACGCGGCACTGTCGGTGACGGGTCGCGGTACTCAGAAATCCTACCGTGATGCGCAAGAGTTCTCTGCCTGGCTTTCCGAGGTCGGATCTAACCTAGCAACATCGCGGGTATTTGGGCTTTGATAACGATTGCACAACATCATGCGAAGAAGGTTGCTTCGTGTGTGCTGTGCAATATACCATCGAGCATGTTCGTACGAACGATCAGATGGATAGCTGTCTATTTGGTCGATCATTCGCGCATGACATACCGCTAATGATGGCGGTGTGATGCAACGAAATGATCCACGCACCTCGTGTGCAACGATCCTCATCAATGTGGATGTGAATCTCAAGGAGTCAACATGAAGTCTCGTATTGTAGCCGCTAGTGCAATCGTTCTCACTTCAGCACTTGCACTTGCAGCGTGCTCCGGTGGTGCGGGTGATACTGCAGCCTCCGGCGCAGCAAGCGGATCGGGTGACGGCGACTACACGATCGCCATCGTTCCTAAGGACGCCACCAACCCGTGGTTCGTCCGTATGGAGACCGGCGTTCAGAAGTACGCAGCCGACACAGGCATGAACGTGTTCCAGAAGGGCCCATCGGAAACTGACGCCACGATGCAGGCGCAGGTCATCCAGGACCTCATTGCGCAGGGCGTTGACGCAATCGGCGTCGTTCCGGTTGATCCGGGCGCAATTGAGCCCGCCCTCAAGGAAGCAAGGGATGCAGGCATCGTTGTTGTGACACACGAAGGTGCGTCGCAGGAAAACACGATGTACGACATCGAAGCCTTCAACAACGCCAAGTACGGCGCATTCATCATGGACAACCTTGCACAAGCCATGGGTGAAGAAGGCACCTACACCACGATGGTCGGCCACGTGACGAACGCTTCCCACAACGAATGGGCTGACGGTGCAGTTGCACGTCAGAAGGAGGCCTACCCGAACATGACCCTGCTCGAGGCAGAACCTCGTGTTGAGTCTCAAGACAACGGCGAAACCGCCTACCAGGTCGCCAAGGAAGTTCTCAAGAAGTACCCCGAGATTAAGGGCATCCTGGGCACCTCCTCGTTCGACGCTCCCGGCGTTGCACGTGCAATTGACGAACTTGGCCTGAAGGACAAGGTCTTCACCGCAGGTACCGGCATGCCGGCAGCCAACAAGGAAATCCTCGATAAGGGCCTCGTTGCAGCACTGACCCTGTGGGATCCGGCAGATGCTGGCTACGCAATGGCAGCACTCGCCACCAAGATCCTGAACGGTGACAAGATCACTGACGGTGTCAATCTGGGCGTCAAGGGCTATGAAGAGATGCACTTCTCCGAGGGTTCCGACAAGGTTCTGGAAGGCAACGGCTGGATCCAGATCACCAAGGACAATGTCGATAGCTTCGGCTTCTGATAGCTCCTCAGCATCGGTGCTGGGCAAAGATGCCCAGCACCGATGCTGTTGAAGCACTGAAATCGCGATCGCGTATCTCTATGCGCTAAATGCGGGCTGGAAGGAATCGATTTATGACAACGCCGCTTATTTCAGTGAAGAACATCAACAAGTCTTTTGCTGGTGTGCACGCTCTTCACGACATCAATCTTGACATCGCTCCCGGTGAAATCCACTGTCTTGCCGGCGAGAATGGCTGCGGAAAATCAACGCTTATTAAAGTTATTTCTGGTGTCCACGAGCCCGACTCGGGAACCATCGAAATTAACGGAAAATCTTGGACCAAGATGACGCCGCTCGAAGCGATCGACGCGGGCGTCCAGGTTATCTATCAGGACTTCTCCGTCTTCCCAAACCTGTCGGTTATGGAAAACCTTGCTATGACGACGGAGGTCGCAGCCGGACGAAAGCTCGTTAATTGGAAGCGATTGAGGAAGATCGCTGAAGAAGCAGTTGCCAAGATCGGTTTCAATGTCGACCTTGATGCGCGCGTCGGCGACCTTTCGGTTGCTGACAAGCAGCTGGTCGCCATCTGCCGTGCACTCATGTCAGACGCCAAGCTCATCATCATGGACGAGCCCACAACGGCACTGACGAAGAACGAGGTCAACGCCCTCTTCAAGATCATCTCCGATCTGAAAGCACGCGGTATTGCGATCCTCTTCGTTTCGCACAAGCTCGAAGAAGTTTTCGAAATCTCCGAACGCTTCACGATCCTGCGCTCCGGCGAAAAGGTCATCACCTGCGACTCATCCGAACTCGACCGTCACAAGTTCGCTAAGTACATGACGGGCAAGGAATTCGACGAAACTCGCTTCGAAGCATCAACCCTGACCGAAAACCCCGTCCTTGAGGTCAAGGATCTGGGCTCAGAAGGGGCTTTCGAAGGCGTGAACTTCTCGCTCCACGGTGGCGAAATCCTGGGTATTACGGGTCTGCTCGGCTCTGGCCGTACCGAACTCGCTCTTGCACTGTTCGGCGCCCTGCCCACGAATGCCGGATCGATCGCCATCAACGGCAAGACCGTCACCCTGAAGTCCATCCAAGACGCTATCGATGCTGGTATCGCACTGGTCCCCGAAGACCGACTGACAGAAGGTCTCTTCCTGTCACGCTCCATCGGCGAAAACATTGTCATCTCAGAAATGGACGAATTCGCTGGCGCACTCGGTGTTCTCGATAAGAAGCGCATCGCCGAAGAAGAGAAGCGTTGGGTCAAAGACCTCGAGGTCGCGACCCCCGATCCTGACAACGCGGTCTCCACTCTCTCCGGTGGTAATCAGCAGAAGGTCGTTCTTGCCAAGTGGCTTGCAACGAAACCGGATGTCCTGATCCTCAACGGTCCGACGGTCGGCGTTGATATCGGTTCCAAGTACACGATTCACTCCATCCTTCAGCGCCTCGCACGCGAAGGCATGGCCATCGTCATCATCTCTGACGACATCGCGGAAGTTCTGACGAACTGCTCGAAGGTCCTCATCATGCGTGCTGGCCGAATCCGTGAATCGATCGACCCCGCCCAGACATCCGAAGCCGAACTCGGTGAACTGATGTCGCGTGACGTTGCTACTCAAGGAGCGTGATGAACATGACGTCTCTTAAAACAAAGATCCTGCGAGCCAACGAATTCTGGGTTTTCCTGGTTATCGTTGCCCTTGCACTCGTCATCCAGGCACGAAGCGGTCAGTTCTTCACGGCAAACAACCTTGTTGACCTGGCAAACGCAATGGTCGTCCCCGGACTCTTCGCCGTCGCCGCCCACCTTGTTCTGGTTTCTGGTGGCATCGACGTGTCCTTCCCGGCCCTCGCATCGCTTGCCGTTTACGCAACTACGCGTTTCCTTGTCGATCAGGGATTCAACGGACCGGTCATCGTCCCCTTCCTGATGGCAATGCTCCTTGGTGCACTGCTTGGTGCCTTCAACGGTATCTTCACCTCGTGGCTGACCGTTCCCACGCTGATCATCACGCTCGGCACCTCGAACGTCTTCTCCGGTGTCATGCAGGGCGCACTGAACTCGGTGCAGATCCCGAACATTCCCGAATCCATGAAGACCTTCGGCGCTAGCTCACTGTTTACGGTGACGAACACGCAATCCGGACTCCAGTCCGCGATGCCGACCAGCTTCCTCATCTTCGTGGTTGTCCTGGCCATTGCCTACTTCATCACCCGATACACGATGTTCGGTCGTGGCATCTTCGCCATCGGTGGCGATGAATCCGCAGCAGAACGAGCAGGCTTCAAGGTCCGTCGCACCAAGTTCTGGCTCTACGTCATCGTTGGTGTCATCGCCGCACTCGCGGGCATGGTTCGTACGACCTCCATGGGTCAGATGCACCCGACCAACCTGCTTGGTATGGAAATGATGGTCATCGCGGCCGTCGTCCTTGGTGGAACCGCCATTACCGGTGGTACCGGCTCCCTGACCGGTGTCGTGCTTGGCACCCTGCTGATCGTCATCGTTCAGAACTCCATGATTCTGACCGGTATTCCCACCTTCTGGCAGGGCTTCGCGCTCGGCCTGCTGATCATCGTTGGTACCGGCGTTTCAGCAATCCAGGTTGCTCGTAGCCGCAAGCAACGAGCCTCGATTCTGTGAAAGGAGAGCGTGAAATGACTACTGAATCCGTAAAGAAGCGTTCTTTCGCACTCCCGTCCTTCATGACGAAGGATGCCTACATGACGAGGCTCGTCATCGTCTTCGCTCTGCTCCTCATCTTCTTCGCCGTGATTCGCCCGGGCCCCTTCTTCGCCCTGCGTACCTGGCAGTCGATGGCAATCCAGTTCCCTGAATTCGGTCTGATGGCTCTGGGCGTCATGCTGACCATGTTCACCGCAGGCATCGACCTCTCGGTCGTGGCAATCGCAAACGTGACATCGATTAGCGCAGCCCTTGTCCTGCGAGCAATGCTCACCGGCGATGGTGGTGGCCAAGCAGGTCTCGCCGTCGTGATCGCACTGGTTATCGCACTGCTTGTTGGCACAATTTGCGGTGCCATCAACGGCATGCTCGTCTCCATGCTGAAGATTCCACCAATCCTCGCAACACTGGGCACACTCGAACTCTTCGGTGGTGTCGCCATCATCCTGACTGAAGGCAAGCCCGTTTCAGGCGTGCCCGACGCATTCGGTTCGGTATTCGCAGCCCATCTGGGCGGTCTTGTCCCCATGCCGCTTGTCATTTTCATCATCTGCTGCGTCATCGTCGGCCTGATCCTTACCCTGACCGGCTTTGGCACCAAGATCCTGATGATCGGCACGAACGAAACCGCGGCACGTTTTGCCGGTCTGAAGATCACCAGCCTGCTGATGCGCACCTACATCCTGTCGGGCATCATGGCAGCCGTTGCAGGCATTGTCATGCTGGCGAACTACAACTCCGCGAAGGCCGACTACGGCGCAAGCTACACACTGCTGACCGTTCTGATCGTCGTCCTCGGTGGCGTGAACCCCAACGGTGGCCGTGGTCGAATTGCCGGCGTCGTCATGGCGATCCTCGTGCTGCAGGTCCTGTCTTCGGGCCTCAACATGTTCCCGAATATCTCCAATTTCTACCGACCCCTCATCTGGGGCGGCGTCCTGCTGTTCGTTATCAGCATGAATGAATTCAACGGCAAGAACCCCTTCAAGGGCCTCCTTGCGGGAAGGAAGAAGTAATGAAGACCGTACGAAGCAAGCACGTTGTCGTCGGCGCCGACTTCGCTGGTTTCCCTCTGAAGGAGGCCGTGAAGAAGCACCTTCAGGATCGTGGGTGGACCGTCACCGACATTACGCCGGACCTTGATAAGACTCCCATGTATCACAGAGTCGGTTTTGCTCTGGGTGCGAAGATCGCCGAAGGCGAATTTGAGCGAGCACTGGCATTCTGTGGCACCGGCATGGGTATCCACATCGCAGCCTCAAAGGTTCCTCACGTTCACGCAGCCGTCTGCGAATCCGTTGCGTCAGCTCGTCGCGCAGCTGCCGCAAACAGCGCAAACCTGCTGGCCATGGGCGCTTTCTACATCGCTGAACGTAAGGGTATGGCCATGGCGGATGCATTCCTCGAGTCGGAGCTTGGCAGCGGTTACGAAGATTGGGAAGGCTTCTACGCCTACCACCGCATTGGCTTTGACGAGTGCGAGAACTTCGACTACGAGGCCTATAAGGCAAACGGTTTCGAGGTTGTTAACCCGCAGTCGGCAGTGCTGGCAGACGAACCGAAGGGTCTTGCGTACTGAGACTCAGATACGTAGATCCTGACGGTTTGAACATCGTCTGAACTGAAATCGGCGGGTCCATCACGACAGTGGTGGGCCCGCCGATTGCTGTATAGGTCAAGGTGGGGTTATAGGACAAAATGTGTTGATTTTTTCCTTGTTTTATCGTCTGTTCCGGGCTAAGTAACATTTTGGGGTTAATACCCAAAGGGTGGCTGGACTTTTATGCGTGGGGTAGGATTAGGGTTACAGGGAATCTATAATCTTTACCTATTTCGAGCGAAATACTAAACCAATCAGAGGGGATTGATATGGCGCGCAAACAGCTTGCGAAGGTAGCGATTGCAGTAGGCACCGGGATCGCACTGGTGGCTCCGGCGGGAGCGGCATTCGGGATTAATCAAGCAGAACCGCAGGGCAAGTTGAATATTCAGGGAGCTGTTTCGCAGTGCCGCGTCGGAGTTGACGTAGCTGCGGTCAACAAGGCCTATCAGGATTATCTGCGCGCCCAGCAGCAAGCCACGGATGCGGCCACAAATTTGGATGTTGAACAATCCAAACCCGAGATTGCAGAGCCCCTCGCGGCTTATGCAGGCGCTCAGGATACCTTGCGGAAGGCACAAGCTGACCAGCAGCAGAAGCGCGATGATGCCACCGCTGCGCACCAGCAGATGCAGGACCAGGCGGCACAAGCCTTGGTGGCGGCAGTTGCTAATCTGGATAAAGCTCAAAAGGGCTTAGAGCAGGCTAAGCAGCAGCAAAAGCAGGCCGAAGAAAACCTCAGTAAAGCCAAGACGAACAAAAAGGCAACGGACGAAGCAAATACTGCGGCGCAGGCGGCTGCCCCCGGAGCTGACGCAGTAGCTGAAGCTAAGAAAGCTGTCGATGAGGCCGCAGCAGCTCTGGCTACGGCGCAAGAAAAAGCCGAGGAAGCTAAATCTAACCTGGACGCAGCCACCAAGGCTGCGGAGCAGGCAGACCAGGATGCCAAGAATACTGAAACCGCCAAGCAAGACGCAGAGCAAAAAGCTCAAGACGCTGCGGATGAGGTAAAAAATAAAGAAGAAGCCTTAGCTGACGCGCAGAATAAATTGCAGGACGTTAAAGATGTTCTGGAAAACGACGATGCGGTCAGTGAAGCACAAGCAAAGGTAGATCAGGCGCAGAAAGAAAAGGACGCTGCTGCCGAGGCTAGGAAAACTGCAGATGAAGCGCTTGCGGCTGCTAAAGCGACACTGAAAGAAAAGCAGGATGCCGCGGCAGGGAAAGCGCAGGCGGTTGTTGACGCGACAAATGCCTTTGAAGATGCAAAGACTGAGCTAGGTAAGTTAAGCCAGGCACAGGCGGAAAAGCGGACCGCCTATGAGGAAGCCGTCCAGGCGCAAAAAGAGGCTGAAGCCAATAGAGATAAAGCGCAAAAAGACTTGGATGCACAGCAGCCAAAATGCGACGCTGCTAATGCAGCGGTAACTACTGCGCAAAACGAAAAGAATGCCGCAGACCAGGCAGTCAAAGAAGCGGAAGCAGCGGTTAAGGCAGCGAAAGAGGCTCTGGAAGCTTCCAAAGCTGATGCTAAAGCGCAGATTGCTAAAGGATCAAAAGGCTTCTTCGAAAAGATGAATGCAACTAAGGCCTTGGAAGAGCTCAATACAGATTACAAAATCGGTGATACGCCCCTTGTGAACCACACTCATATAGGTGCTGACGGGGATGCGACTTCGCTTGAAAATATGCTGAAAGCTCTGGACTATATCGATCAAGGAAATGGTTTTAGAACAGCTGGGGATAATAACTTTGGTTCCATGGATGCCCTTCGAGTGACGGACCAGTTAATGGCACTTGCCCAAATAAACGCTAATGGTTCCGCAATTACCAAGAACCACACTAATAACTGGGGAGTTCTGCAAGAAGTTGGTAGAAGTGGAGAAAATCTAGCTTGGTCTTTGAATCCTTACGACGGTTGGTATAACGCTGAAAAGCATTTTTATGACGATAATGGTGGTCCGGTTAGCTACTCTGATAACAAAAAAGCTAAGTACGGGTATTGGATTGTTAATACCACGGGACACTATGAATCGCTAATGAAACGGGAATTTCTGTATACTGGTTTTGGTTTCGGTTCGAATCCAATGGCAAATATTCAACAGTTCCGCACTTACACCGCAGAAGAGTCCTACTCGGTATCAGAGTATAGGGAAAGACTCCTAAACTACTATGCTCCTCTGAAGGAGACAGCTGCTAAAGGTACTACAGATGCACAGACTGCGTTAAATGCAGCTCAAGTCACGCTTGTGGCAAAGCAGGCCGCACAAAAAACTGCAGAGACAAACTTACAGAACGCGAAGGATAACGCCGCTAAGGAAGCGAAGAATTGTGAGGCTTGCCAGAAAGCGCTGGACGAAGCAGAAGCAGCACTTAATAATGCTAAAGCTGCGGTTCCCGCTGCCGAGCAAGCTTTGAAAGCTGCCAAGGAAGCTGCTAACAATCAGAACGGCGTGGTGGAAAATAAAGCCACGGAACTGGACAACGCTGAAAAGGCTAAAGCAGCAGCAGATGAAGCAGTCACCCAGGCACAAGATGGGGTTAACGCCAAACAGCAAGCTGCTGATGACGCGCAAAAAACAGTGGACGAAAAGCAAAAAGCTTTGGATGTGGCCAAAGAGAACTATGACGCAGTAGTTGCCACCAAGGCTGACGCTAAGAAGCAGTTGGATGAGGCAGAAAATGCAGTAAAGCAGGCAGACGCTGCCCTGAATACCGCTAAAGACGAAAAAGCTAAAGCTGATGCGGCAGTAGCCGATGCCGCCACCAAGCTAAATGAAGCGAAGCAGAAAGCTGCCGAGGCCGAAACCCGGGCACAAGATGCGCAGAAAGCTAAAGACACCGCTGATCAAAAAGCAGCGGATGCCAAGACGGCAAACGACGCGGCAGCCAAAGATTACGCAGACAAAGCAGCCGCCCAAAAGGCTGCCGATGAGGCGCAGGCTAAAGCAGATGCCGCGGCGAAACCAGTAGAGGATGCGCAGAAAGCTAAAGACACCGCCGATCAAGAAGCAGTAGATGCCAACACGGCCAAAGAGACTGCCCAGAAAGCTAAAGATCAGGCTGCGGTAGATAACGAAGGCGCACAGAAAGTACCCGACCTTGACACCTGGATAGGACAACAACCTGGTAGCGCACCTGCTCCCGTAGCACCGCTGAGCATAATGGCGATGCGTGCACCGGCAGCTACCAGCGTTAGTGCCGAAACCCAGCAGGCGATCGATGACGTCCTCGCAAAGTATCAAGCTTATCTGGAAGCCACGCAGGCAGCAGATACTGCTACCGAGGAAGTACAGCAGTTAGAGGCCGCCTATAAAGAAGCTAAAGCCGCGCTAGCGCCATTTGAAGCAGCCCTGCAGCAGGCTAACACTCAGTTGGATAAGGCAAAAGCCACCTACGAGAAGCTCTATCAAGACTGCATCGCTCCCGGGTCAGCCTATAGAGGCAAGCACGCAGGTGAACCGGATAACGCCTCCAGGTCCGGCTTGGGTAAAACCGGAGCCGACGACCTGTCCACCATTTTGGGGCTATCGGCAATCAGTGCGGGTGCCGGTGCCTACCTGGTTGCCCGGCGGCGCCAGCCAAAGCACGCGCGCTAGAAAACGTGTCTTAATCTGACAGATAACCTATGGTGGGGTCAATGCCTGAAGAAGGCATTGACCCCACCATAAATTCAGCTATACGTTCTAAGTCGATAGGCGATACGGGTTAACAGGTTGAACACCTGATCACCAAAACGAAGGTTCATACCAGGATTAGGGGCTAATGCCCTTTTCGATATTAACCAGGCTCAGCAGTGGGGGCAGGCACGATGCCTGCACCCCATGAAACCCCACCCCGAACTAACCCATCAACACAATTTGTCCTATAAGCCTCAAGGTGCTACGATGCCGCGAGGCCGGTACGAGTATGCCGATAAGGTCGCGGACGACCGTGCTCAGACAGTGGTGGTCTAAAAACTCTGGGCTTTTTAACCCTTGGGCCTGTTCAGCCTCGGGATTGTGTACAGCTGCGGACCGTTTAAAATTCTGGGATCGTCGACTGCCGGATGACCAGCTCACCTTTAACCAAGATACGCTTGGGCAACTCAGAGTCCGACTCGTCAAGGAGAAGCTCTACACCCTGGCGTGCAATTTCCGGAAGAGGTTGGCGTAGCGTAGTCACGGATGGGCGCATCAGTTCGGCGAACTGAATATCGTCAAAGCCGGTGACCATGATGTCCTTGGGAATACCGAAGCCACGATGACGGAGCTCTGTAATTGCGCCGATGGCAAGAAGATCGTTCAGACACACGATCGCGTCCCAGCGATTTCCCCCGTTGATCAGGGTTGAAACTGCGCTACGTGCCGATTCGACGGAATGGTTGCATTCAAGGACATCGCTGTCCGCAAGTTCCATCCCGAACTCGGGAGCAGCCCGGCGCGCTTCGGTCACACGCTTAACGGACGATAGATCAGAGCCCGTATTCGACAGCATCGCGATGCGACGTGCTCCGCGTTCCTTCAGGTGTCCTAAGACTTCGCGAACGCCGTGCGCGTCGTCAACGCCAACGAATGGGATGTGAGGCAAAGAGACGGCTCTGTCGAGCTGGACGGTTGGCACCAAGGCTGCCGCGCGCTCTAGGGAGGGCGTTGAGAAAGATTCGTGACAGGGCACGATGATCAGACCGTCTACCGAACCCCCTTCGAATGAGCGAAGCTTCAAGTCTTCCGTAGTGACAGACATTTCCGCATCGGAAATGAGCAATGAGAGCCCGCGCTGGGATAAGTGGTGCTCGACTTGAACAATGAGGTCCGTGTAGAACGGGTTGGAGATCGAAGGGACGAGCATGCCGATCTGCTTCGTTTTGGCTAGGCGAAGAGATCTGGCGACGGGGTTCACTCTGTAGCCAAGTTTGCGTGCGACCTCTCGAACGTGGTCGCGCGTTTGCGCACCGATGAGCTCGGAACCTCGTCCTAGAGCACGTGAAGCTGTGGAAACTGAAACGCCTGCCGCTTGAGCGACGTCAACAAGGCGTGGGCGGGGTTTCTCATCTCCGATCATGGATACAGATTAACCCGCACATTGAGTGAAATTGCGGCACCCTGAAAGAAAACCGTGATGTTCTGCGGAGTTTGTCATGCTGTCCATGCCATGGGGTCATCGACCAAGCGCTGCAGAATTCGATATGCCGCTCCGCGCGAGTCAAGACCTTGGGAATCTCGGATTACTTCGAGTTTCGGCTGAGACCAGGCGTATTGAAGAACGCGGGTTTCGATTTCCTTTTCAGCTACGGGCACAAGCCATTCGCTCAGTTCAGCGACAATTCCGCCGAGCAGAACCAGCGGGATGTCCGCAGAGTTGATGACGGCTGAAAGCGCTCGACCAAGGGCTGCTCCGCCTTCTTCGAGGGCTTCACGTGCTTGCTTCGAACCGTTTTCTGCCGCCTTGCGAATGTCTTCAACGGTTGCGTGGCGATCAAGTCCGGAGCGCTCAGCGAGGGCGCGCAGACCGAGGTATGCCTCGAGGCAACCGGTAGTCCCGCACGAGCAGAGGGGGCCGGAAGGGTCTGCGCAGATGTGGCCGATTTCGCCGGACCACCCGTGTGCTCCGCTGAACGGACGATGGTCGACAATGATGCCGGCGCCGATGCCAACTTCGCCCGATATGTAGACGAATGACGCGGGCCCCGAGGGAACGCCGGGAAGTGGGTGTGCGACAGCGAAGGCGGCCAGGTCGGCTTCGTTGGCAACGATCGCAGGGTAGAGGTCTGATAGGGGAGCGAGCAGCTTTTCTAGGGGGATGTCGCGCCATCCCAAGTTGGGTGCGAGTGCCAGTCGGTCGGGGGATACGAGGCCTGGAAGAGCCAATCCACTGCCGAGGAAAATTGCTCCATCGGGAAGATGTTCCTCGACGAGAGCGTGTGCCATGTCGGCCAATGAGGTCATCACTTCGACGTGATCGGAGTTCGCAAAGTCGCCTTCGATGCGATTTCGTGCAATTTCGTTGCCACTCAGATCGATGATAACAGCGTCAAGGGCGGAAATATTGACTTCGAGCCCCAGCGCGACCGCCCTTCCTGGGGCTGGTGTGAGTCGATTGGCTGGGCGACCTCGTCCGCCGATGGATGGTTCAAGTTCGAGAACGAGGCCCGCGTTGATAAGCTCATCGACGAGGCGCGAGATGGTGGCCCGCGTAATGCCTGTTGCTTGAGAAATTCCTGATCGGGAGATCTCTCCGGGGGCGGCAAGGATATGTCGCAGGGCGAGGGAGAGGTTCAATGCACGCAGGCTTTCAGCCTTCACGCCCGCCATTGCGCGCTCCGACGGGCGCTGGGGTGCTCGCTGGGAAACCGACGTGTGTCGACGAATTGCTGCTGCCATGCTCTTGACTCTAGTACATTTCACACAGTATGTTTTGTTATGTAACAAAAGCGATCATATCGATCTCTGAATCTCTGAGAGGCAACCATGTCTGAGAATCTCTGGAACATCGACAAGATCCCCTTCGTCGGAACATCGTCGCTCCGTCAGGGTCTTGGCTTCCGCTACTACGACGCCGAACGAGTGGTCGCCGGCAAGACCATGCGCGAATGGCTGCGCTTCGGTGTTGCCTACTGGCACTCCTTCCAGGCCGAACTTGTCGACCCCTTCGGTGAGGGCACAGCGCAGCGCCCCTTCGATGGCAAGTACTCCAAGCCGCTCGATCTGGCACTCGCCAAGGTCGACTACGCCTTCGACTTCTACAAGGCGCTGGGCGTTGACTACTTCTGCTTCCATGACCGCGACATCGCTCCCGAAGGCGACACCCTGCGCGAAACCAACGCAAACCTCGACAAGGTTGTCGATGCGATCGAAGCAAAGCAGAAGGAAACCGGCGTCAAGCTCCTGTGGAACACCTCTTCACTGTTCACCAACCGTCGCTTTGTTTCCGGCGCAGCAACCTCGCCGTTCGCCGAGATCTACTCCTACGCCGGCGCACAGCTGAAGCACTCCCTGGAAATCGCCAAGCGCCTGGGCGCAGAGAACTACGTGTTCTGGGGCGGTCGCGAAGGGTACGAGAACCTGTGGAACACTGACCTCAAGCGCGAGCAGGACCACATCGCAGCAATGTTCCAGATGTGCGTTGACTACGCCAAGGAAATCGGTCTCGAAGCTCAGTTCATGCTCGAGCCGAAGCCGAAGGAGCCGACGAGCCACCAGTACGATTTCGACGCAGCAACCACCATCGCCTTCCTCCAGACCTACGGCCTGCAGGATCACTTCAAGCTGAACCTCGAAGGCAACCACGCCAACCTTGCTGGTCACACCTACCAGCACGAAATCCGCGTGGCACGCGAAGCTGGCATGCTCGGTTCTCTCGATGCCAACCAGGGCGACAAGCTCATCGGTTGGGACATCGACGAATTCCCGTCAGACCTCTACGAGACCACCGCAGTCATGTGGGAGGTCCTCGCAGAAGGCCAGATCGGCCCGCACGGTGGCCTGAACTTTGACGCCAAGCCGCGCCGTACCTCGTTCACCGCTGAGGACCTGTTCCGCGCCCACGTTGTTGGCATGGACTCCTACGCAGCCGGCCTGTTGGTCGCAGCCCGCATGCACGAAGAAGGACTTATCGAAGACCTCGTCTCCGAGCGCTACTCGTCCTTCGATTCGGGCATCGGTGCGACGGTCGAAGATGGCACAGCCTCCCTCGCCTCGCTGGAAGCACACTCACTTGACATTCCGCAGGCTGACCTTGTTGCAGCCACGAAGTCGGACCATCTCGAGTCTGTGAAGGCTACGATTAACAACTACATCGTCGATACTTTGGGCCGCGCCTGATCGACACTATCCTTACGGGCGGTCGCCAGCTTTTGGTGACCGCCCGTTTGGGTACTTTCGCTTCCTTCGCTTGGAAAAGTGGCATCGGTGCCACTTCGAAAAGCCCTTACTTTTGGAGCATATATGAGCACTCTTCGCCCCTACGTTGCCGGTGTTGATACGTCGACCCAGTCCTGCAAGGTCGTCATCTACGACCCCGCTACGTCCACCATCGTCCGCCAGGGCAAGGCCTCGCACCCGGATGGCACCGAAGTTGATCCCGAAAAATGGTGGGATGCCTTCGAGGAGGCCCTTGAACGTGCCGGCGGTTTGGACGATGTGGCTGCCCTGTCCGTCGGCGGTCAGCAGCACGGCATGGTCTGCCTGGATAAGGACGGCAACGTCATCCGTCCCGCCCTGCTGTGGAACGACACGCGTTCGGCTGGTGCTGCGCGCGACCTTATTCGCGAACGTGGCACCGATGACCGCGACGATGCCAGCTCTGAGGGCGCTGCATGGTGGGCCGAGGCCACGGGTTCCGTTCCCGTCGCATCGTTGACCGTCACCAAGTTGCGTTGGCTCGCCGATAACGAGCCCGAGAATGTCGCCAAGATCGCCGCAATCTGCCTTCCGCACGATTATCTGACCTGGCGCATCATGGGCAAGCCCGCGTTGGACCAGCTGGCAACCGACCGCTCCGACGCGTCGGGCACCGGCTACATGGCACGCGAGACCCCGACGTACCGTCGCGATATTCTCGCCTCTGCGCTTCGTATCGACGAGGCCACGGCTGCCTCTATCATTCTTCCGACCATTGCTGGTCCGTGGGACGTGGTCGGTCACGGTGACCCTGAGCGTGGCTGGGGAGACATTGTCCTTGGCCCTGGCGCTGGCGATAACGCTGCTTCTGCGCTGGGCGTCGACCTGGAGCCGGGCAGTGCCCTGCTGTCTCTCGGAACCTCTGGTGTGGTCGCAGCAGTGTCGGCAACATCCGTTGCTGATCCGTCCGGTCTGGTGACAGGATTCTCCGATGCATCGGGCAACTGGCTACCGTTGGCGTGCACCCTCAATGCGTCGCGCATTATCGACGCGATGATGAAGGTGACCGGCCTGAACTATAAAGAGTTCGACGAATACGCCCTGTCTGTCCCGGATGCCGGAGGCCTCGAGCTGATCCCCTACTTCGAAGGCGAACGCACCCCGAACCTGCCCGATGCGACGGCGGAGCTCCGCGGCATGACGTTGGCTAACTCCGACCGTGCGCACGTTGCTCGCGCCACGGTTGAAGGTCTGCTCAACCTCATGCGCTACGCGCTCGATGCCATGCGCGCGCTTGGTGTCCCGTTGAACAAGGTGCTCATTGTCGGTGGTGGCGTGAAGTCGACAGCCGTCCAGGCCCTGGCAGCAGACATGCTAGATGCCGTTGTGGAACTACCCGAGCCCGGCGAATACGTTGCTCTCGGTGCAGCGAAGCAGGCTGCGAAGGTTCTGGCTTCCCGCGCCTGATATCAGCTGGTACTTCTTTGCCCCTGGCCTTTCAGTAGGCTGGGGGCTTTGAAGTGTGGCCGGCCTCGTCAATTGGGAAGAGCTGGGATGCAGTGCGATGGCGGACTGTGCCAGCTTTCATTATTGATTACTTACAAACTGTCAAGTGCTTCAAGAGTGGGATATTAGACCTAATTTTACATAAGTAAAGGATTGGTCAAAAACCATTTTTCCTGATGGCGCAGTTTTTTGTTATCAAGTTGTAGCTTGAAAATGTTTGCAGGGTGTTGCGAATGTCTCTTTATCCAAGTATGTTTTCTTTTGTAACAAAATAACTGCTTTGTGATCCTTGATCACGAAATGCGCTAGCCCAAGGTCGCAAAGAAGCGACGATTCGCGATCTGACGTGAAGCAACGTGGAATTGAGAACGGGGGAGACAGTGAAGTTCACCAACGGATACTGGCTGAAGAAGGATGGATGGAACGTTCAGCATCCTCGTGAGATCCAAAGCATCGTCCCTGTCGGTAATGGAATTCGTGTCTTCGCGCCGACGCGTCATATTGCATTTAAAGGTGCGGAACTAGACGGAAGTCAGTTGACAATTACTCTTGAGCCAGCGGGTGAGGGAATTCTTCGCGTCCGTTTAGAGCACTTCCGTGGTTATTGTGAGTTGGCTCCCAATTTTGTCCTTGCTCCTCTCGAAGGTAACGGAACCGTTGCCATTGATTCAGCGAAGAAGAGTGCTGTTGTTTCGTCTGGCTTACTGCGGGCAGAAATTGGCGGTGAAGACCATTTCGAGCTCCGTTTCTATGATGGAGATCGTGAGATTACGTCATCGATACTGAAATCGATGGGAATTGCTATATCCCCTGAGGGTGAGAAGTTCATTCATGAACAGTTAGTCATCCAACCAGGCGAATCAATTTTTGGTCTTGGTGAACATTTTGGGCCTGTCGTAAAAAATGGGCAGGTTATTGATATGTGGAATGCGGACGGTGGAACCGCTTCTGAACAGGCCTATAAGAATGTACCTTTCTATTTTTCCGATCGTGGCTATGGTGTTTTTGTTAACCACCCCGAAAAGGTCTCTTACGAAATTGGATCCGAAGTTAACACGCGTGTTCAGTTTTCTGTCCCAGGTAACGTGCTTGAGTACTTTGTTATTGCTGGACCGACGCCGAAGGATGTTCTTCGACGATACACATTGATGACGGGACGTGCTCCACAGGTCCCTGCATGGAGCTACGGACTTTGGCTTTCGACGTCCTTCAAGACAGACTATTCGGAAGAAACAGTTAACGGTTTACTGGATCAGATGGAAGAACGTGGAATACCAATGAGCGTTCTTCACTTTGACTGCTACTGGATGCGCCCCAGTCATTGGTGTGATTTCGTCTGGGATCCTGAACTTTTCACTCATCCTGAAGAGATGCTTGCGCGTTACCACAACCGTGGTATCAAAATTTGCGTTTGGATCAACCCATACATCGCACAGCAGTCTCACCTCTTTGAAGAGGGGAAAGAACAAGGCTATCTTCTTCATGCACTTGATGGTTCTGTAAGACAGTGGGACCACTGGCAATCTGGAATGGGATGGGTTGACTTTACAAACCCTGAAGCGACCATGTGGTACAAGAATGAGCTGAAGAAGCTACTGCGTCAGGGCGTTGATTGCTTTAAGACGGATTTCGGTGAACGGGTACCTACTGACGTCATCTGGTTTGACGGCTCCGATCCGCAACGGATGCACAATTACTACACGTACCTATACAACCAGGCAGTGTATGAAGCAATTGCTGAAGAACGTGGCGAAGAAGAGGCAATCGTTTTTGCCCGGAGTGGAACCGCGGGATCGCAGTCATTCCCAGTTCATTGGGGTGGCGATTCCGAGCCGACATTTGTGTCGATGGGTGAAACTCTGAGAGGTGGCTTGTCTCTCGGGATGTCTGGTTTCGGATACTGGAGTCACGATATGGGCGGTTTCGAAGGCAAGCCGAATCCGAAAGTCTTCATCCGATGGTTCCCGTTTGGAATGTTCTCTTCGCATTCACGATTGCACGGTTCAGATTCGTACCGGACACCGTGGATCTACGGCGATGAAGCAGTTAGAACGGCGCAACGTTTCGTTGCTCTAAAGAATCGCTTGATGCCTTATGTGCTTCAGGTTGCTCGTGAAGTTACTTCTGACGGAATTCCTGTCATGAGGCACATGATTCTCGAACATCCGAAGGATCGCACATCAGCCCATGTTGATACCCAATACTATTTCGGATCCAAGATGATTGTTGCGCCCGTTTTCTCTGAATCAGACGAGGTTGAATACTATCTGCCGACGGATGGTTGGACGAACCTTCTCGACGGTTCACGTCGTGAGCGTGCCGGATGGTACTCAGAAACACACGCCTTGGATTCGCTTCCGATCATGATTCCCGACGGGACGGTGCTTCCGCTGGGTGAGCACTCAGAACAGACCGTCTACAACTGGGCAGACAACGTATGTCTGTATTTGTTCGGGCTGGTTCCAGGCGAACAAACGGTAACTGTTCCATCGTCAGAGAGCGATGTTACGTTCAACGTCACTGTTACAGAATCGAAGGTCACTATTACTTCTGATTCCGCTTTTCCTTGGTCCGTTCAGGTAGTTGCGCCACTCAAGAACATTGAGATCGCAACCGGCTCTCAGGAACCCATGCTTTTCCCTGACCTTGCGTCGGGAGAACGCATCATCGCCGATGCGAACGCTGTTGAGTTCACCTATTCGTTTATCGCGACGAAGTGAATTGATCAGAAACCACAACACAGAGAGATGAGATTTCAAAGGAGAGACGACATGTCGATGTCACGTCACATGCGAAAGAATGTAGCCGTCGTCAGCGCGCTGACTCTGGCGGGAGCACTCGCAGCATGTTCAACAGGTTCGGGAGATTCTGCCACAAGTGGTTCGAGCGATGCTAGCGGTGACCAGGTTACGATTGAAGTCTGGGACTACGAAGGTCAGGGCGTATCCAATGACGCAATGAACGCTGCAGTTGCAGCATTCGAAGCAGCAAATCCGGGCATTAAGGTCAATCGCACCTCGTTCGCATTTGGTGACCTGTCAAAGTCAATTGTCCAAGGTGGCGTTGGTGGCGAGGTCCCAGATGTCGCGATTATCGATACCGTTGACAATCAGAATTTTGCTTCCCTTGGTCTGCTTGCGGACATCACTGATGCCACTGCAGATATGAAGGACGAATTCTTTGAAGGTCCTTGGAACTCTACTCAGCTTGATGGCAAGACTTATGGTCTGCCGATGAATTCGAATAACCTTGCTCTCTTCTACAACAAGACGATGTTTGAAGCTGCAGGAATCACTGCTGCTCCGACCACCTGGGATGAACTGGCGACCACGGCTAAGGCTCTGGCTACCGACGGCAAGGCTGGCCTTGCACTTTCTGCTGTGAAGAACGAACAAGGAACCTTCCAAGTTCTTCCATTCGTTTGGCAGACCGGTGGCGACGTTGAGAACTATGACGTTGCTGGTGCCGAGGCGTTGACTTATCTGAAGGGTCTCATTGACTCTGGTGCAGTGAGCTCGGCTGTTGCTAACTACACGCAGGAAGATGCACGTACCCAATTCACTACCAGCCAAACTGCAATGATGGTGAATGGTCCGTGGGAAATATCCAACCTTGCTGATGTTGACTTCGAGTGGGGTGTTGCTCCTCTGCCGGTTGGTAAGGAAGCAGCAACCGGTATGGGCGGTGAAAACATCGTCCTATTCCAAGAAGCAAAGAACGCTGAAGCTGGTCTGAAGTTCGTCGAGTTCATGGCTTCTCATGATGGTGTTCAGACCTTCTGTGACGTTTCGGGTCAGCTTTCTCCGCGCCCCGACCTTGCTGGAAAGCTCAAGCTTTCATCCGATCCGAAGATGCAGGTCTTCGAGAAGCAGATGGAGATCACCCACGCGCGTGCCTACGGTGCTGAGTATGCAAAAATCTCTGAGGCAATCCAGCTGTCCATTCAGGAAGCTTTGACGGGCGCTAAGACCCCGGATGCTGCGGCAAAGGATGCATTCACTACGATCCAGCCACTGTTGCCGACTGAGTGAAATCATGACAACAACGCTCAGCACTGATGCTGAGCGGCATGAGAAGCCGAGGCGACGCAAGCGTTCTCAGAACGAGATTCGCACTCGCCGTCTCGGTCTTCTCTTGGCTGCTCCTGCAATCGTTTATGTACTGGTTTTCCTCGCGTTTCCACTGCTCTATAACTTGTTTTTGAGTGTTACGGACGCCAACGGGGCGAACCTGATTTCTCAGACGTTCTCATTTAACAGTTTTGAGAATTACTCTGCCGTTATCAATGACCCGGCTTTTTGGAATGCGCTGAAACTGTCCGTCATCTTCACGGTGTCGTGTCTCTTCTTCCAGTACACGATCGGTTTCGCTTTGGCGTTGTTCTTCCGCCGTCCGTTCCCGGGCAATGGAATTATCCGTGCTCTTCTGCTTGTGGGATGGATTCTGCCCCCTGTTGTTACAGGCACCATTTTCAAGTGGATCTTTGACTCGGATTACGGTGTTCTCAACTACTTCTTATTATCCATGGGGATCATCGATGAACCAGTGAAATGGTTGACTGTCGGGTCAACTGCGATGTTCGCTGTCGTTGTTGCCAACCTATGGATCGGCATCCCGTTCAATATGCTTCTGCTTCTTTCGGGATTGCATACGATTGACGATGGTCTGTACGAAGCTGCTGCGGTGGATGGTGCCAGCAAGTGGCGTCAGTTTGTTTCAATTACCTTCCCCTTGATGCAACCAGTTTCAATCTCTGTTTTGTTGCTTGGTGTGATTAACACATACAAGGTCTTTGACCTTATCTACACCATGACAAAGGGCGGTCCTGTTGATTCAACGACGACGTTGCCGATCTACTCTTACCTCGAGACATTTAAGATCTTTGAATTCGGAAACGGTGCGGCTGCTTCTGCGTTGACGTTGCTTCTTCCACTGGCTCTGTCCTGGTTCTATGTGAAGAGCTTGAATGAGGAGGATCTCAAGTGAGTTTTGTGAATAAGAGGTTTCGTCGCGCCCAAGTCTTGAAGTCAGTATGCGGTTGGCTGATTGCAATTGTCTATCTTTTCCCGGTGTATTGGATGATCAATACAGCATTGAAGACTGGACAAGAGATGTTCCAGAATCCGCCGACGATGTATCCCCACAATCTGTATCTTGGTTCGTTTCAGTCCGTGTTTTCTGGTCAGTACGGCATCGGAACAGCGTTTGTTAACTCACTGATAATTTCAGTGTCTGTGTTGGCTCTGACGTTGCTGATTGCAGTTCCTCTTTCTTACGCAGTGGCTCGAATGCGCGGTGTGATTACAACCTCGATGATGGTCATGCTGACGGTGGTTCAGTTGCTTCCTGCTATTGCAATCTCGATTCCGATGTTCGTGATGTTCCGTCAGGTTGAACTGAATAACACGTTTTACTCGATTGTGCTTGCTGATATTTCTGTGACGCTACCGTTTGCAGTGATCTTGTTGCGCCCTTACTTTAAGCAGTTCCCGTATGAGGTTGAGGAGGCAGCCAAGCTTGATGGTCTGAGCACTATCCAGACGATCGTCCGGATTATCATTCCTACGATTCGACCGGGCATCATCATGATTTCGTCTTTTGCTTTCCTTATGGCGTGGGGTGAATTCACATTTGCCTTGACACTCTCGACGAAGCAGGAGATTCAGCCGTTAACGGTTGCGTTGAATCGAATCATTGGTCAATATGGTACGAACTGGAATGATTTGATGGCAGTAGCCACAATCATTGCTTTACCTGTTCTGATTCTGTTCATTCTGTTGCAACGCTACATCGTTGCGGGTCTTGCGGGTGGTGCAACCAAGGGCTGACAGAGCGCGAGGTGTAACTCCCTCGATTGTCTATATAGTGCGAGGCTTCAAGTGGTTGCTTGAAGCCTCGCGCTTTTGCTTGTGTTGGATCAAATGCAGGTCGGATATCTGCTAAACAGGTATGAGGAATCGTTTTACCCCATTGCCGGCGTTTGCCAAAGATGGCACGCTACGGGGGGATTGCACACGCAGGAGTACGCATGTCGACCTTCTTCGACCTTGATCGGGACCAACTGGAAACTTATCGCCCCGATAGTTTCGAGCCCGCAGACTTCGATGAATTTTGGGCGACGACTCTTGAAGAGAATCCTTTCGACCCGAGGTCTGTGCAGATCGAAGAGGTCACCGATCTGGTGGTGAAGACTCACCGAGTCTTCGACGTGACCTTCGGCGGGTACGCGGGCGATCCGATCAAGGCGTGGCTGACAATTCCTGCAACGGCTCAGCCCGGCGAAGAATTGCCCACCATTGTCGAGTTCCGCGGATACGGCGGTGGACGAGGCCTCCCGTACGAGCACCTCGGCTGGGCGGGTGCGGGCTTTGCGCACCTGGTTATGGACAACCGTGGCCAAGGCGGAAACTGGGGGACAGGGGCGGACACCATCGATCCGCATCCCCTGGGCGTTGGTCAGTTCGGACTCATGACACGTGGAATCGAAGACCCTCACGACTACTACTTCCGTCGGATCTATATCGACGCGCACCACGCGGTTGAGGCTACTGCGCACCTTCCGCACTGCGACGAGAAGCGGATCATTGTCACCGGGCAAAGCCAGGGTGGCACACTGTCTGTTGTGGCCGGCGTTCTGAACCCGCGCGTTTTGGCTACGATGCCCGACGTTGCGTGGATGGCCGACTTCCGCCGTGCGGTCGGATTAAGCGAACACACGCCCTATCAGGAAGTTGTCCGCTACCTGTCCGTGTTCCGTGGCCGTGACGAGATGGTGTTTGAGACCCTCGCCTACTTTGACATTGTGTCGCTGGGGAAGCGCGCGACGATTCCCGCGTTGTTCTCGACCGGGCTCATGGATATCTGTTGCCCGCCGTCGACGGTGTATGCAGCGAAAAACTGGTGGGGTGAAAAGGTGGTTGAGGCTGGCGGACAGCGACCGAGTGCCCAGATTGATGCCCACGCATTCAACGAGCATGAGGGTGGTGGCCTGTATCAGTGGCACCGTCAGGTGTTGTGGGTGAAAGACTTCTTGGGCCTTGTCGACTGAGTTGTAGAGTGTGAAACGCAGGTGTTGTTATGAAATTGTTGCATAACAATCGAAAATAGCGACTTCGGTGCTTAAATCAGGAAAAATCGCAGTTCAGGGCTAGTTTTTCAGAGTCCGTAAAAGTCCAAGATAGGGGTAAATGTTCCCCGAAAACCGTGTGAAAACGGGCGACAGTTTGTTTTTGTCTTGACGAGACGTGTGCCACCGTTTATGTTTTGTTTGGGAACAAAAGGGAATCGGGGTTTACCCTCCCTACTAGCCGGCTAGCGGTGGCTATAGGAAGAAACCACCCCAGCCTCCACGGTTCTCCAGAATTGAAGACCGAATGCGCAGGTGGCCTCGTACCCCCTGCGTGAAGGGGAGCAACGCATACTCCCCAGATTCGCGAACATCCCATTTTGAATCACAGACCCGCGGGTCGTGCTGAAGCGACACCGCACGATGGCGAAGGAGCCAAACAATGCGAGGAATTGCAAAGAAGACGCTCGTTGCACTTGCAGCGTCATCCATGGCCTTTGGCATGGCCGCTTGCTCCGCAGAACGCGGTGGCTCGTCCGAATCTGGCGCAGCAGCTGGCGGTGAAGGTGGCCTCATCGGTGTTTCAATGCCGAGTAAGTCCCTCGAGCGCTGGAACCGTGACGGTTCGCACCTCGAAGAACTGCTGAAGGACGAAGGCTACGACGTCTCCCTGCAGTACGCAGACAACAAGGTTGAACAGCAGATCACCCAGATCCAGAACATGATCAACGCAGGCCCCAAGGTCCTCGTTGTCGCCTCCATTGACGGCTCCGCACTGGCTCCCGTTCTAGAACAGGCCAAGTCCGCAGGCATCCCGGTCATCGCATACGACCGCCTGATCCGCGACACCGAAGCAGTCGACTACTACGCGACCTTCGACAACTACAAGGTCGGCCAGCTGCAGGGCCAGTACATCGAAGAATCCCTCGGCCTCAAGGACGGCAAGGGCCCGTTCAACTTCGAACCCTTCTCCGGCTCCCCCGATGACAACAACGCCAAGTTCTTTTTCTCCGGCGCATGGGACGTCCTCTCGCCCTACGTTGAATCCGGCATGCTGACCGTTCCGTCCGGCAAGGCACCGTCATCCGTTGACGATTGGCAGTCCATCGGCATCCAGGCATGGATGTCCACCACCGCACAGTCAGAAATGGAAACCCGCCTCAATTCCTTCTATTCCGACAAGAAGGTTGAAGCCATCCTCTCCCCGAACGACTCCCTCGCACTCGGCATCTCCCAGGCGCTCGACTCGGACGGCTACACCGCCGATGCGTGGCCGGTCCTGACCGGTCAGGACGCCGACCAGGCAAACGTCCAGAACATCATCGCTGGCAAGCAATCCATGACCGTCTGGAAGGACACCCGCGCTCTCGGTGATCGCGTCGCCAAGATGGTCGACCAGATCGTCAAGGGCATTGAGGTCGAGGTCAACGACACCGAGTCCTACGACAACGGCAAGAAGGTTGTTCCTTCGTTCCTGCTTGATCCGGTCGTCATCACGAAGGACAACGTCCAAGAGAAGCTCGTTGACTCGGGCTTCTACACGGCAGCAGACCTCGGTCTCTGATCCTCGGACGTAAGTAACTCTCCTAGAAACTGAGGTGAATGATGCAGACCGATGAACTGGTCCTGCGAATGTCACATATCGTCAAGGAATTCTCTGGAGTCAGAGCCCTCGATGACGTGACGATGGAGGTCCGCCGAGGGGAAGTCCACGCAATCTGCGGTGAGAACGGTGCCGGCAAGTCGACCCTCATGAAGGTCCTGTCGGGTGTCTACCCCTACGGTTCCTACGAAGGCAGCATCGAATACGTTGGTAACGAATGTCGCTTCAAGTCCATCCGTGAATCAGAGGACGTCGGCATCGTCATCATTCACCAGGAACTGGCGCTGTCCCCGTTCCTGTCCGTTGCGGAAAACATTTTCCTTGGCAACGAACGGGGACGCGCCGGATTCGTTGATTGGCACGAAACCAAGATTCTGGCGAAGGAACTGCTCGACAAGGTCGGTTTGGACGTCAACCCTGACGCGCGCGTCGTCGACCTGGGCGTTGGCCAGCAACAGCTCGTTGAAATCGCAAAGGCATTGTCCAAGGACGTCAAGCTCCTGATCCTGGACGAGCCGACCGCAGCACTCAACGACGATGACTCTGAGCACCTGCTTGAGCTGATGCGTCAGCTCCGCAAAGAGGGCATCACCATGATCATCATCTCCCACAAGCTGGGAGAAATCCGTGAGATCGCCGACTCCACGTCGATCATCCGTGACGGCAAGACCGTCGGCTACATCGACATGCACCGCCCCGAAGGCGTAACCGAAGACGAAATCATCGCCAAGATGGTCGGTCGCGAACTGTCCAACCGCTTCCCGGAGCACACGCCGACCATCGGCGACACAATCCTCGAAGTTTCCAACTGGACCGTTCACCACCCGATCGACACTGGCCGAAAGGTCGTCGACGACGCGAGCTTCGAACTGCGCCGTGGAGAGATCACCGGCCTGGCCGGTCTGATGGGTGCGGGACGTACCGAGCTTGCCATGAGCATCTTCGGTCACCAGTACGGCACCTCGATCAGCGGTGAAGTTCGCAAGAACGGCGAGGTCATCGACACCTCCACCGTGACCAAGGCGATCAGCCACCGCCTGGCATATGTCCCCGAAGACCGCAAGACGATGGGGCTGAACCTGATCCAAGACATTCGCAAGAACGTCACCATTGCAGCCATCGACAAGATCATCAAGGGGCACGTCATCCAGTCCCATGACGAGGATGCGCTGGTCGAAGACTTCCGACAGAAGCTTCGCATCAAGACCTCGTCGATCGACGCACTCGCGTCGTCCCTGTCCGGTGGCAACCAGCAGAAGGTTGTCCTAGCCAAGTGGATCAACACCGATCCCGAGATCCTCATCCTTGACGAGCCGACACGAGGCATCGACGTCGGTGCCAAGTACGAGATCTACCAAATCATTCAGCAACTAGCCGATGAGGGTCACGCTGTCCTCGTCATCTCGTCGGAGTTGCCCGAGCTTCTGGGCATCTGCGATCGCATCTACACAATGAGCCAAGGCATGATCACGGGCGTCGTTCCCGCGGCCGAAGCAACACAGGAATCTCTCATGAAGCTCATGACCAAGGAACGAGTGAAGGAAGCACGATGAAAGAGTCGACCAAACGGCTGCAGGGCAGCCTCCAGCAGTACGGGATTCTCGGTGCGCTCGTCGTCATTGTCATCCTGTTCAACATTCTTACCGGTGGTCGCCTTTTGGCCCCGAACAATATCGCCTCGCTGATTCAGCAGAACGCGTACGTGATGGTCCTGACCATCGGCATGACCATGGTCATCATCGCCCGCCACATCGACCTCGCTGTCGGCTCTGTCGTCGCCTTCGTCGGTGGCGTGGTCGCACTGCTCATGTACCAGATGCATGTTGCGTGGCCACTTGCAGTGGTCATCGGCCTGCTTCTCGGTATTTTGATCGGCTGCTGGCAGGGCTTCTGGGTTGCCTACGTTGGCATCCCCGCGTTCATCGTCACCCTGGGTGGCATGCTCATCTTCCGTGGCCTCGCGATCGTCCTCGTAGAAGCAACCGTTTCCGGTCTGCCGTCGGGTTTCGTGGCCATCGCAGCCGGATCCCTGCCCCCGTTCCTCGGCTACGCGGGCATGCTTGACGTCGTCACTCTGGTTATCGGTATCGCAACGATCGCAGTCGCGCTCTTCTCCTCTTTCCGCCGTCGCGCAAAGGATGTCAAGGCAGGTGCAGCGGTCATCCCGTTCGGATTGTTCGTCACCGGTCAGGTCCTGATAGCCCTGGCAATCGCCTTCGTGACCTACCTTCTCTCCCTGTCCTCCGGTGGGACCCCGATCGTTCTCATCATCATCGGCGTCCTGGTGGTCATCTACTCGTTCGTCATGGCGAAGACGAAGTTCGGTCGTCACATCTACGCCGTTGGTGGCAACCTCCGCGCAGCCCAGCTGTCCGGTATCAACACCAAGCGCACTGACTTCCTGGTCTTCGTGAACATGGGCTTCCTTGCCGCACTCGCCGGCATCATCACGACCTCTCGCGCAGGTGCTGCAGTCGCAACCGCAGGTAACAACTACGAACTCGACGCTATCGCAGCAGCCTTCATCGGTGGTACTGCGGTCTCCGGTGGTATCGGTAAGATCTCCGGTGCCATCATCGGTGCACTCATCATGGGCGTTCTGAACATGGGCCTGTCGATTCTGGCAGTCGACTCCGCATGGCAGCAGTCCATTAAGGGTCTTGTTGTGATTCTCGCAGTCGCTGTTGACCTGATCTCCTCGAAGAAGAACTGAGGTTGAACAAGCGCGTGCTTGATACGCCTTAATCGCAGAGGGTGGTTTAAACACCTGGCTTGAATAATGTGACCCCGAAGGAATTCCTTCGGGGTCACATGCGTCTGTCAGCCTTTGCGCTGTTTCTCAAACGTATTACTAGGCCTCAGATGCGCTCGGCAGTGATGCGGTGAGTAATCGTGTAGGTCTGACCTGCCTTTAAATCGATCGCGGTGGCATATCCGGCTTCAGTCAGAGGGCTGGTCGCTGCTGAAACGCCTTCACCGAAGTCGAATGCTGAGGTAATCGGTTCGACGCCTAGACAGAGGTTGGTTCCTCCCCACGGAGCACCCTTACGACCATGGTTGGAGATCCAGAACATGACGTTATTCAACAGGGTGCGATCCCATTCAAGGGTGGTCTTGTATCCTTCAGCATCGTTGACCAAGGTGACTCGCCCGTCCTTGGGACCCGCGGTCAGAACGATTTCGTCAACCTCTTCGGTGAGGGGAAGGCGAGTCAGATCGATCGTGCCACCGTCCGCGCGCGGGGCCTTGGCAAGGTCGCTGAAACGCGCACCACGTTCAAGAACCGTCGTTCCCGAGTCGGCTGGGAAAGCCCAGAACCCATCGGCTTCGCCGAGCTCGATGTGAGCATCTCCGGTGTTCTTAGGAAGACGGAAGATGGGATGTAGACCAAGTGGCAGACGAGCATCGGTGCGCATGATGATTGAGTCTTCGAATTCAACAGCACCTTCAACGCAGGTCACGCGACGTTCCACGCGCTTTACCGGGTCGTCGTCGGCGTAGTTCAGGCTGAGTAGGGCAGAGTCGGCTTCCAGCGCCTCGACATTCCAACGCAGGTTTGCGGAGGGGCCGTGAATCCAGGGGCTGGCACCGTTGTGACCGTTACGCCATCCCTCGGGCAGTTCTTCGGCAGTTTCGGGTGCGGCGCCGAAAGGGACGCAGAGGAAGTCGCCACGAAGCTTGTCCAAAATTGGGGCCTCGGGGAAACCTTCCCACGTGGCAACGTATGAGGGAGTGAACTCTTTATCCGTTCCTGCCTCGAAAAGTGCGGTCGTCATCGCGCCCTGAATTTGGATAGTTGCGCGAACCTTACCGGTGCCGATCGAAACGCTCATCTGGACTCCTTTGTCAGTTTTCTTTAGGGCAGTTCCTGTTCTTAGCCTAGTCAATTCCGCTCTCAAAACAGGCAATACGCGTTATTGTTAGTTGTTAACAGTAATGATGCTGTTTGTCCGTACTACCCCAGTGCTGGCACCTGCTCACCCAAGGAAACGCCGTGAAATTTATCCTCGCACCCGACTCTTTCAAAGAGAACATGACTGCATTGGAAGCAGTAACGGCAATGGAAAAGGGAATCCATGACGTGTACCCCGATGCCGATTGCGTGCGCGTCCCCATGTCCGACGGCGGTGAAGGCTTCATTGAAGCCGTTGCAACCGCGTGGGGAGCTCGCCGAATCACGGCCGACAGCGTGGATGCCCTGGGCAGACCGATTCAATCCGAATACGCGCTCGCGGACGGTCGGGCCGTCCTTGATGTTGCGTCGTGTGCGGGAATTGAACTGGTCGCTCCCCACGAACGTAATGTCGTCGAATCCAATACTGCTGGCCTCGGCATGATCATTCGCGACGCCCTATCGCGTGGCGCACACGAACTGTTGATCGGAATCGGTGGGTCCGCCACAAATGACGCTGGCATTGGAATGCTTGTTGAGCTCGGTGCTCGTCTTCTCGATGCGAATGGTGCAGAGCTTGCCCCGAAGCTAGAAAACCTCGCCCAAGTAGCGAGCGTTGACACGTCTGCCTTGGGTGCGTTGCTGGACGGAGTGAGCGTCAAGGTCGCTTGCGACGTGACCAACCCGCTGAACGGGCCTGAAGGCGCCACTGCAGTCTTTGGCCCGCAAAAGGGAGTCCAGCCCGAACAGGTCGAATTCTTCGACTCCCTCCATCTGCATTTCGCCACCGCCAGTGGTCACGGAGACGACGCGCTTCTGCCGGGCTCGGGCGCTGCGGGTGGCCTTGGGTTTGCGCTACGTGCCTTCCTCCATGCGGAGTTGACGCCTGGAATTGACCTTGTCGCCGACGCGGTCGGCTTAGCCGATACAGTGCAGGGAGGCGACTGGGTGTTCACAGGCGAAGGCTCGGTTGACTCTCAGACGATCAACGGCAAGACCCCCGCTGGGGTCACAGCTATCGCGCGCGCCGCCGGTGTCCCCGTCATGGTCTTCGCCGGCCGAATTAAAGAAGGTGCTGAAATCCTGCTTGAGCACGGCGTTTCCAAGATCGTGAAGGTCGGCGATCCGGCTGAGTCCCTCGAAGAAGCACTGAAGAACGGTCAAAAGAACCTGCGCGCCGCGGTTGTGAGTGCGCTGAACGCTGAGTAATTCGGGCTTCGTAAGGAGTACGACTAAGTAGAGATCCCGGCCTCGTGAATAGGTACGAGGCCGGGATCTTCTGCCATCTTTCACCTCGGATCTGGCCCGAGTGACGAGGTTGAAAGTACTGGTGGGAGCTCAGTAGCCGTGTTCGAGCGCGAATTCTTCCTCGAAGTCTTCCAATGAAACGCCCTTCGTTTCGGGCACGATGTAAATGTAGAAGAGCAGGGAAATCACGTTGATGGCACCGAAGACCGCGTAGGTTTTCGCAGCTCCCAAATGGGCGATCATCACCGGGAACACCCAGGTAACAACCGCGTTCATCAGCCAGCCACATCCGACCGCGAAGCCTTGGGCGACGCCACGGATGCGGGCGGGGAAGATCTCGGATACGAGAACCCAGTTGACCGTGCCCGACTGCTTCGCAAACACGAACAGGGACACCAGAATGACGACCAGCCAGGGCAGGAAGACAGGGATCGTCGAATTGATGGTGCCATCAAGGCGCGTGTACGGGGTGATGCCGACGGCGAACACGATAGCCAGAGAGAACAGGAAGAACGTCACGCCGCTCTCCTGGTAAATACCGACGGTACGACGCTTCAGGCGTGCGACCAGCCAGAGGCCAAAAGCGGCGCCGATCGTGGCGACCGCGCCCGTAATGACGTTGATCGTGATGGCATCAGCGGACGAGAAACCGGCGGCATGCAGGATCTTCGGCAGGTAGTACATTGCCGTGTTGATGCCGGTCAGCTGGTCGAAACACGCCAGCCCGATACCGATGAACACCAAGCGACGTGTCCACTTCACCTTGAAGGTGCGATGCAATGACCAGTGACCTTCTTCATCGATTTTTTGGTGAAGATCGATCATCTGGCGAACTTCAGAGGCGACGTCATCGTGTTCGGGGTTACGGATGCGCTTCAGTGAGCCGATGGCTTCGGCGTAGTGGAGGTTCGCGGCATACCAGCGTCCAGATTCGGGCATCATGCGCATACCGATCCAGAGGGCGATCGCCGGGATCGTAGCCAGGACAAGCATCCAGCGCCAGACTGAACCGTTGCCGTCCGAAACGGCGAGGTTTGCGACCTGAGATGCCTGATCCCACGAGTACCAGGAGCCGGCATTGAGCGTGCCTGTTGCATCCGACGCGACCTGCACCTGCGGGCCACCGCGGGCGCGCGAGAGCATTGCGTTCATCGAGTAGGCGAGCAGCTGACCAAAGACGATCATGAACTGGTCAAGCGCGACCAGCTGACCCCGTACGCGCGTGGGCGCAGATTCGGACAGGTAAATCGGGACGGTTGCCGAGGCCCCGCCGACCGCCCAGCCGAGGATGAAGCGGAAGAAATACAGGATCCAAACGTTCGGTGACAGAGTGCAACCGAGTGTGCCGATCACGAAGATGGCGGCGAGGATCAGAATGTTGTGGCGGCGTCCGTAGCGGTCAGAGAGACGACCGCCGATGATTGCGCCGAAGGCCGCACCGATTGCGAGGAATGCGCCGACTAGGCCTTCTTCGAACTCGTTGATTGTAAGGCCACCCGCGTCGGTGGGCATGTACATGTAGGGCAGGGCGCCGGCGATGACGCCGGTGTCGTAGCCGAAGAGTAGGGATCCAAAAGTGGCGATTGTCGCCAGTAGCGCGATTTTGCGCGGTTTACCGGATGCTGGCGTGTTCTCAACCAGCGTGCGGAGTTCAGCTTCGGAAAGATGAGCGTTCTTTCCGCGATGAGCGCTTGAAGTCATACCCCTATCTTGCATGAATGAACACGCTAAATCACCTGACCTGCGCATACTTCCGGGAAAGAATGGGGTAGCCACGCGTTGTTGTCTGAGAAGTGGCAACTATTGGAAGGGGAGTGGAAAACAATGACTGTTAGCCGATGACAAGCGGTGACCAAACGGTATGGATCGCAGTGTTATACCTGCTCAGGCACCATTGAGATCGCGCCACATGGGCATTCTTCAGCACACACACCGCAACCCTTGCAGTAGTCGTACTTGAACTCGTACGTGCCGGGCTTGATTTTCGTGATCGCATTGTCCGGGCAGACGCCGAAGCAGTTGTCGCATCCGAAGCAGTTGCCACACGACATGCAACGACGTGCCTCGAAGACAGCTGATTCTTCATCCAGACCCTGAACGACCTCGTCGAACGTGGAGGCGCGACGAGGCCCTTCAAGCTTTTCGCGCACCTGGTGTGGCGCGTCCGAGTAGTACCAAGTGGTCATGCGGCTCAAGGATGCATCGCCGGGCTTTTTGGTCGGCGTGTATGTGGCGCCTCGTAGATAGGCGTCAATGTAGCGCGATGCCTTCTTGCCGTGGCCGATCGCGACCGTGACCGTGCGTTCGGAAGGAACCATGTCGCCACCAGCGAAAACGCCCTGGATGCCGGTCATCATCTGATCGTTAACGGTGACGACACCATCTTTGATTTCGATGTCGGCCGCATTTTCAATCAGCGACAGATCCGCCTCCTGGCCCAGAGCCATGATCAGCGAATCGGCGCCGAGTTCCTCGAACTCGCCGGTCGGCTGCGGGAAGCCACTTTCGTCCAGCTCCATCTTCTCGATCGTCAGCTTCTCGCCGTCAACATGCTTCACGGTCGAGAGCCAGCGCATCATGATGCCCTCTTCCTCGGCCTCGGCAACTTCCATGTCGTGAGCGGGCATACGGTCGCGGGTACGGCGGTAGACGATGATTGCCTCGCTGGCACCCAGGCGCTTCGCCGTGCGGGCAACGTCGACAGCCGTGTTGCCACCACCGTAGACGACGACTCGACGGCCGAGCATCGGCTTCTCACCGGTTTCGACGTCTTCAAGAACCGAGACGGCATCCATGATCTTCGCCGATTCACCGGCGGGAATGTAGGCGCGCTTACCGATGTGAGCGCCGACAGCCAAGAAGATCGCGTCCCAATTGCCGACCTCGTCGTCAATGTTCTCCACCTTCGCATTGAACTCGAAAGTGACGCCCATGTCTTCGATGCGCTTGATTTCTGCTTCGAGGATGTGACGAGGCAACCGGTAGGACGGGATCCCGAAACGCATCATGCCACCGGCCATCGGGCCCGCTTCCTTGATATGCACGCGGTGGCCAGCCATGCGCAGATGGTAGGCAGCCGACAAACCGGAGGGGCCGGCACCAACGATCAGCACGGACTTCCCCGAATCGGGAGCGGTCACCGGAACCGTCCACCCTTCAGCGATTGCCTTGTCGCCAAGGAAGCGCTCGATCGCGTTAATACCAACGGCCTCGTCAATCTGCACACGGTTGCATGCGGTCTGGCACGGGTGGTAGCAGACGCGACCCATCGTTGCCGGTAGCGGGTTGTTGACCATGATTTCACGCCATGCGCCCTCGTAGTCGCCTTCTTCAGCGTGGTAGAGCCACTGCTGAATGTTCTCGCCAGCGGGGCATGCGACGTTACACGGAGGAAGAAGGTTAACGTACACGGGGCGTTCAGTGCGCCATGAACCGGTTTCGTTTGCCAGCGACGACCCCACATTCAGTGTGATCGCGAAGGGCTGAGTTTCCATCGTCATTGTGTGGTCCTCTTCCTTACTCGGCGGTCTCGTCGTCTGCGAAGCGACCCTCGGGATCTTCGGGTGCGCGCAGGACGCGGTCGAGAACGTCTTCGTCCAGTTGATCTGCGTCGATCAAGCCGTAGCGACGGATATTTCGGTCAGCAATCGCCTGCAGGCGTGCAAGAGTTTCAGGATCGCCCCCGCCCTTGAACAGGTGGGCGAAGCGACGTTGCGGGCGCAGGTACTCTTCGACGGGAGCGGGACGGCGGATTTTTGTCACCGACGTGATTTCGCCACCCTCTGCTTCGAAGACGGGGAAGAGTCCCGTTTGCGTTGCCAGTCGTGCGAGTTTCACGGTGATATTCGAGGCCGCGCCCCAGCCGAGTGGGCAGGGGACGAGGACATGAATGTAGCGGGCACCGTGGTAGCTCATCGCCTTGTTGACTTTGTATTCCAGGTCGCGAAGGTCAGCGACCGTGGCCGTGGCAACGTAGGGAATCTCGTGTGCCATGGCGATGCGAGCCATGTCTTTGCCCTGACCGAAACGGTTGCCGGGGTGCTTGCCGACCGGCTGGGTCGTGGCCGTGCGGGCGGTCGGCGGGGTCGCGCCGGAACGCTGAACGCCCGTGTTCATGTACGCCTCGTTGTCGTAGCAGATGTAGAGGACGTCGTCGTTACGTTCGAACATGCCCGACAGGCAACCCATGCCGATATCGACCGTGCCACCGTCACCGCCCTGAGCGATGACTCGAGTCTGCTTGCCCTTGGCTCGCAGGCCAGCGGCAGCGCCTGCCGCAACGGCAGGAGCATTACCGAACAGGGAGTGCAGCCACGGCAGGGTCCAGGCCGACTCGGGGTAGGGGGTTGAGAAAACCTCGAGGCACCCGGTTGCGTTCACCGTGACAAGGTCACCGTGAGCTGCAACCGCCGCCGTATCAAGCGCGTAGCGAGCACCCAGTGCCTCGCCACACCCCTGACAGGCGCGGTGGCCAGACGTCAGCGTATTGAGACGGTTCGGATCGGACTGAACCGAACGGTAGTCCTCATCAGCAAGTCGGTTGCCCACCGCGTAGGAGCCAACCTGATAAAACTTCACGTGCTCGCGAGCAGGGATCTGCGTCGCGCCAACACCGGGAATACCAAGTTCAACAGCCATCAGTTATCCCTCTCAATTCCCTAGAGCCGCGTCGGTGCGGGCCTTCGAATCACGCATGATGTTCTCTGCGGTCGGGCCGCTTCGGCGCGTGGCGTTTTCGCGTGCGAGCTCGGCGTCCACCAGCTCGTGATCCAGATCCAAGAACGTCTGCGCGGGTAGCGTGCCCGCTTCCAAGTCGTTCAGCATCGAGTGGAGTGATGCCTTCGTGATCGGGCGACCACCCAGGCCAGCGATGACCTCGTAGTTGTCGATGCCCATCCCGCGCACGGCTGAACGGCAGTGCGACGACACTATGCCACCGATACCAACGGAGAAGGCTTTCTCGATGTTCACGAAACGCTTGGCGTTCTTCAGGGCCTCGCGCACCGCGTCGATCGGGAATGGGCGGAAACTCGTGATGCCCAGAACGCCGATCTTTTCGCCGCGCTCGCGGCGTTCATCGACGACATCCTTGATGGTGCCCAGCACGGAGCCCATTGACACGATGATCGTCTCGGCCTCATCCAAACGGTAGGGGCGAACCAGACCGCCCGAATCACGTCCGAAGATTTCGGCGAATTCCTTTTGGACCTGCGGGATGAGTTCCAGCGCCTGCATCTGGCGATGGTGAGCGAGGTAGCGCACCTCGGTGTAGGCCTCGGGACCGACCATTGCACCGATCGATACCGGATGTGCCGGATCGAGGACCTGACGCGGTTCATAGTCGGGCAGGAACCTCTTGACCTGCTCTGCTTCGGGAACGTCCACGATCTCCATCGCGTGGGTCAAGATGAAGCCATCCATGCAGACCATGACCGGGATGGAGAGCTCTTCGGCGATACGGAACGCCTGAATGTGCAGGTCAGCAGCCTCTTGGTTCGTCTCGGCATAGAGCTGTAGCCAACCGGAATCGCGTTGGCTCATCGCGTCCGTGTGGTCGTTCCAAATGTTGATCGGAGCGCCGATTGCGCGGTTTGCGACGGTCATGACGATTGGCAGGCCAAGGCCGGCAGCGTTGTACACCGCTTCGACCATGAACAGCAGGCCCTGCGATGCGGTTGCCGTGTAGGTGCGTGCGCCAACGGCGGAAGCACCGATGCAGGCGCTCATTGCGCCGAACTCGGACTCAACGTTCAGGTACTCGCATCCCGTCAGGTTGCCCTTCTTCACCAGCGCGGAGAGGGCCTCGACGATGTGCGTTTGTGGACTGATCGGGTAGGCAGCGATCACTTCGGGCGAGCAAGCTGCGACAGCCTTTGCGATTGCCTGCGATCCTTCGATTTGTTCACGCATCAGCGCCCTCCTTCATGTTTGCGCGCTCAGCGTTCACCTGGTCGTATGCGGCGGTCGCGGCGTTAACGTTTGCTTCGCCAACCTTGCCGGGGAATCGCTTGCGGATTGCGTCGGTGACGGAATCCAGGGCAATCAAGCCGGTCAGTGCCGCGACTCCGCCGAGCATGACCGCGTTCGGAAGTGGCCTGCCCACGTGTTCGCGGGCAATGTCGAATGCGGGGATCGTGATCGCATGCCCCTTGGGCAAAGAATTCACGAGGTCCATCAGACCGAGCTCTTCAAATGATTTTGTCGAGTTTAAAAGCACGTAGCCTTCAGGCTTCAAGCCGGCGAACACGTCCATCACCGACAACAGCGTCGGATCCTGAACGACGATGACGTCAGGCTCGAGCACCGGCTCGCGCGTACGGATCTCCTTGTCGGTGATCCTGCAGAAGGATACAACGGGTGCGCCGGTACGTTCTGAACCGAAGGACGGGAAAGCTTGCGTGTGGTGTCCGTCTGTAAAAGCAGCCATTGCTAACAGGTCGGATGCCGTGACGACTCCCTGTCCTCCTCGACCGTGGATTCTCACTTCAACCATGTCTTCGACCGTAGGTTGATTGTCAACAATTTGTGTGAGCCCTGAAAAAGTCGCGTAATAGCGCTGTTTATACGTGTCGAAAGGTGAGATTGTTAGTGACGGGCGACATAAAAACGTGCAACCGAAGTGTCGTAAAATGATGAGTGGTGCCACATCACATCAATTGGCCCTAATGCCTATGTGAACCCTATGTTCTCCACAGCGTGCCGACCTTGTCGCCACATTCCTTGGAGTGAACATTGGTGTCCTCGCAGTGACGATCGTCCTCGCGCGGTCGCGGACGATGGCAAAGGCGCCTAACCTGGAAGGGAATCGGCGTTGCTCGACACTAAGGAGCGGGCAGACGCCTGCGACGAATATGATCAGCGAAAACTGAAAGGACAGTCATGAGCCTGCCATCTGAAAAACTTGCCGAACTTGGCCTGGAACTTCCGCCCGTCGCAACTCCTGTTGCCGCATACGTGCCAGCCGTCCTTGACCGCGGTGTTATCCGCACCTCGGGTCAGCTCCCTGTTGTTGACGGTGAACCCGTTTGCATCGGTGCAGTCGGTGAGGATGCAACTGACCCCGAAGATGCCAAGGATGCCGCACGCGTCTGCGCGCTCAATGCGATCGCGGCAGCCGCGACGTTGGCGGGTGGCGTCGACAACCTCGCAGGTGTCGTCAAGGTTGTTGGCTTCGTGTCGTCGCGTCCTGACTTCTACGGCCAGGCCGGCGTCATCAATGGTGCGTCTGAACTATTCGCTGAAATCTTCGGCACCGCACACGCGCGTTCTGCATTCGGTGTTGCGGCCCTGCCGTTGAACGTATCCGTCGAGGTCGAAGCAGAATTCGCGCTCCGCGAAGACTGATCTGCTCGCGCTGAAATGGCGCGGAAATCCTATATTGAGCGGGTACCCCCATAGGGTATATTTCGAGTTAATGACTCAAGCTTTTGGAGGAAAAATGGCCGACGCCCTACCCGAGGTAGCGCCCTCGCAGAACCATCAGACATTCAAGCTCGTTGACGCGCGAACCGGCACCGAAGACGTGAAGTCCGAAGGCGGCTGTGGCTGTGGCGGCCACGGAAACGGTGGAGGATGCGGTGGCAAGGGTCGTGGCCACGAGGTCCCCGTTGAAGAAACCGCGTCCGGTTGTGGCTGTGGTGGACACGGTCATAAGGCTGAAGAGGCAAAGCCGGAAGGCGGTTGTGGTTGCGGTGGTAAGGGACATGGCCGCGGAGGTCATGGACACGGCCATCACGGTCACGGACACTGTGGCCATGGTGCGGGCGTTGAAGAACTCGTTCTTCACTCGATCCCGAAGGTCGTTCGTCGCGCAGCCTTGTTCGCGGCAATGGATTCTCTGCCGGTAGGCGAAAACATCCAGATCTGCGCTCCGCATCAGCCTGACCCGCTGTTTGCTCACCTGCAGGGCTCCGAGTCTCACTACCGTGTCGAGACCATCGAAGCGGGCCCGGAAAACTGGCGCTACCGCGTCACGCGTATTTCCTGATCATTCACTCACTTTGGGGTGCGTCGCGATCCGCGACGCACCCCAAAGTCATATTCGCGTTCATCTAGTGACGTGGGAAGATTCCGGTTACCGTTGAGGTATGAATTTCTTCGATGATGATGAGAACACCCCGGAAGAGGACTTCGACCGCGTCGAAGTTGACTGTGGAATTGCCACCTCTGTTGAAAACGTGTGGGCAGTTGTCAGCGAACCCGGCTGGTGGGTTAATGACGGTCCGGTCGACGACCACGAGGTCGCCCTTGATGATGAGGGCATCTACCACGTGACTGACCCTGAAGCGGGCGAGTGGCTGGTTGAAAAAGCAGACGAGGATCCGATGGATGTCGTCGCCTTCCGCTGGTATCCGATCGCGTCCGATGAGCTCCCCGACGAATACGCGACTCGCGTCGAAATCTCCCTCTCTGAAGAGGGCGACTCGGTGAACGTTCACATCGAAGAGTCCGGCCTCTCGTCAGTCAGCGACGATGAAGACGAGGCCCGCCAAATGTGGGATGACGAAGCGGGGATGTGGGCTGAAGCGCTTGATGCGATCAAAGCTCACCTCGAAGCCTGAACCTTTCTTCAGACCGCCCACGCTGCAAGCCCTGGTGCTTTGTGGTGTGGGCGGCCTCGTGATTGAGGAAGAGAAAACGCGAAGGTGCAAGATCGTGTAAATCGACACATATACGCAGGTGGGGCACGGTTGAGTGAATGCGACGTGACTCGTTTGCCATGTGTCGCGCATGAAAAGGTAACGCGAAGGTGAAGTATCGTAAACAATTATTGGGGCACTGTTAGCGAATTACGGACCTTGCACAGCAGCAGTGCTCGGCTTACCCGTAGTGTCGGCGTCATCACCGCCGACACACACGCTCGGCGATATCGCCGACGCGGAAGGAGTCTGATGAGTAGTCACGGCATGAGCGCAACCGGAACACCTGCGCCTAGCGCAGGAGCCGACACCGGCGAAAGTGGCCACCTGCAACGCAATCTGCAAAACCGACACGTCCAGCTCATCGCAATCGGTGGCGCAATTGGCACCGGCCTGTTCATGGGCTCCGGCAAGACGATCGCCACAGCAGGCCCTTCGATCCTGCTGGTCTACATCATTATCGGCGCGATCCTGTTCATGTTCATGCGCGCGATGGGTGAGTTACTTCTGTCGGACTCGCGCTATCACACGTTCGCTGACATCGCCCGCGACCTCATCGGTCCCTGGGCCGGGTTCGTCACCGGCTGGACGTACTGGATGTGCTGGGTCGTCACCGGCGTCGCCGACGTGATCGCCATCACCGGATACGTCAGATTCTGGTGGCCACAAACGCCCGCGTGGATCCCGATTGTCATTACGACAGTCCTGCTGTTCTCCCTGAACGCGATGACCGTGAAGGCGTTTGGTGAAACAGAATTCTGGTTCGCGCTGGTCAAGATCATTGCGATTCTTGCGCTGGTCGTCGTTGGTTTCATCATGGTCGCCATGCACACCACCTCCGAAGCTGGCACGACCGCTGCGGTATCAAACCTCTGGTCGCACGGCGGTGTTTTCCCGAAGGGTTTCATCGGATTCTTGGGTGGCTTCCAGATTGCTCTCTTCGCATTCGTCGGCATCGAACTGGTCGGCACGACGACCGCGGAAACCGCCGACCCGGAAAAGACTCTGCCCAAGGCGATCAACTCCATCCCCGTGCGCATCATGCTGTTCTACGTCGCGGCTCTCGCCGCGATCATGATGGTGACCCCGTGGGACCAGGTTGACCCCGAGCGCTCGCCGTTCGTCACCATGTTCTCCATGACCGGCCTAGCGGCGGCCGCGACGATCGTGAACATTGTCGTTCTGACCTCTGCTGCATCGTCGGCGAACTCCGGCATCTACTCAACGTCACGTATGCTGTTCGGCCTGGCGTCGCGCGGAGACGCCCCCAAGATCTTTGCCCGCCTGTCTCGCCGTCACGTCCCGAAGAACGCTCTGTTCCTGTCGTGTGTCTGCCTGCTGTCCGGCATTATCGTCATGGCGTCCGGCGGGTCAATCTCCGCGGCGTTCACGCTGGTCACATCCATGTCGGCAACCCTGTTCATGGGCGTGTGGGTCGTCATCATTGTCTCGTACCTGATTTACCTGCGTCGCTACCCTGAGCGCCACGAAGCCTCCGTCTTCAAGGCTCCGTGGGGCGCAGCATCCGCGTGGATCGTCTTCATCTTCATGCTGGCGATGGTCGCCGTCCTCATCCTGTTTGAGGACACGCGTCAGGGATTGTTCACGTCCCTCGTGTGGATCGTCTTTATCGTCGGTGTTGCGCTGATCAATCGCCATCGCATGTTGAAGCGCGCAGAGGAAGGCGCCCTCGATCACGCGGTCGCCGATGTTTGACGCACAGACGCGATTTCTCGCCCCTGTTGTCGGCACATCCGGCGTCTCCGTATCGCACGTCCTTTCATTTTCTGAAATATCGACCGTCCGAATTCGCAATCTGTGTATCCGCTGATTAGGCTTTACTTCAGTGCCACGGGAACCCGCACGCGTGCTGGGTTGAGAGGAAGGCAAAGTGCCTTCGACCGTCGAACCTGAACCGGATAATGCCGGCGTAGGGAGGCTTCCTACTCGTGAGCACCATGCTGTACACGAGAGGAGTTCTTCAGCATGAGTGACAACGTTGCATCCGCACCCCGCCTGAATTGGCGCGTCGTTGACATGGTGACCACCGCGATTCTTGGTGTTGCATGTGGTTTGCTGTTCCTGATCTGGAACCAGGTTGGTGGCTTGGGCTACGACGTTCTGGATGCTGTGACCCCCGGTTTCGGTGGTCTGATTACCGGTATTTGGCTGATCGGTGGCCCGATTGGTGGATTGATCGTCCGCAAGCCGGGTGCTGCAATCCTGGTTGAGGTCATTGCTGCTTCGGTTTCCGCTGCGCTGGGTTCACAGTGGGGTATTTCGACGCTGTACTCGGGTCTTGCTCAGGGTCTGGGCGCCGAAATCATCTTCGCTCTCTTCGTTTACCGTCGCTTCAGCCTGACGATTGCCGCCCTTTCGGGTGCTGGTGCCGGTGTGGGCGCGTGGATCCTTGAGTTCCTGGCGTTCGGCAACATGGCGAAGTCCTTCGGCTTCAACATCACTTACTTCATCACACTGATCATTTCGGGTGCGATTGCGGGCCTGCTGGCATGGCTGCTGGTTCGCGGTCTTGCGCAGACTGGCGCGCTGGATCGTTTCGCGGCCGGTCGCGAGGTTCGGACTCGCGTCTGATGAATTGACGAGGCCTGGACCCGCTGGCGAAGGCACAAGCCACCGCCAGCGGGTCCAGGTTTTATCGGTCTCTACTCTTTCTGGGGCGTTGCACTATGAGCACTAATCTGCCTGATCCCGGTGTTCCTGCTTTTCACTCTGACTCGTTACGTGGGGAGGATGCCAAGGAGCCTCGTACCCCCGCGTCGGTAGTGATCGAAGACTGGGGTTGGCGTCATGGCGGTCGTCTGAAGTGGACGCTCGATGGGGTGAATCTGCAGATTAACCCGGGTGAGCGCGTTCTGGTTTTAGGCCCGAGTGGCTCAGGTAAGTCGACGTTGATGGCGGGTTTGGCTGGCCTGCTCGGTGGGGAAGATGAGGGTGAAGCGCGAGGCTCCCTATTGGTCGAGGGCGAGAAGCCGGAGAATCTTCGCGGTCGCATCGGCTTGATGATGCAAGATCCTGAGGCTCAGGTTGTGCTTGCGCGTGTCGGTGATGACGTGGCGTTCGGCATGGAGAACCTCGGGGTTGTGCGCGAAGAGATTTGGCCGCGCGTTGATGCCGCTTTGGAAGCGGTTGGCCTGAATGTCAGCCGTGATCGCAATACGTCGATGCTGTCGGGCGGTCAGAAACAGCGCCTCGCACTCGCGTCGATTTTGGCGATGCAGCCCGGTCTTCTGCTTCTTGATGAGCCGACCGCAAACCTTGATCCGGAAGGCGTTGCGGGGGTTCGCGACGCGGTTGAGCGTGTCCTTGCTGTGAGCGGCGCAACGATGGTCGTTATTGAGCATCGCGTGGATGTGTGGGCGTCGCTCGTTGATCGTGTGATCGTGATCCTCGATGGCGCCGTTGCAGCTGATGGTCCGATTGAGCAGGTGCTTGCCGAGCAGGGCGAGACGCTGAAACAGCGTGGCATCTGGCTTCCCGTCGACGATGTTGTTGCCGCGCTCGGAGCTAGCGACGGAGAGAATCAGGCTCTCGATAACGGAGGGCAGACAGACTCCACTCCCATCCTGTCAGTTCGTGACCTGACGATCGGCTACTCACCGGAGCATCCTGTCCGCACCGGTATCAGCCTCGATATTCCGCGAGGCCAATCGACGTGCCTCGTTGGCGCGAACGGTGCGGGTAAGACGACTCTCGCTCTGACGCTCGCCGGCCTGTTACCGCAGATTGAAGGCACAATCAGAGCCACCCCGAAGGATGGTCTTCCCAGCGAATCCGCTGACCCGCACGAGTGGCGTTCGAAAGACCTCCTAGGCCGAATCTCTATGGTCTTCCAGGAACCCGAGTACCAGTTCGTCTCTACAACTGTGCGCGGTGAGCTTGAGATCGGCCCTCGTCAAGAGGGAATCGATGGAGACGAATTGGCCGGCCTCGTTGATGAGCACCTGGCCGCACTGGGCCTAGCCGCACTTGCTGGTGCGAACCCGATGACGCTGTCGGGTGGCGAAAAGCGCCGACTTTCTGTTGCGAGCGCGCTGATCAGCGCACCCGAACTGCTGATTCTCGATGAACCGACGTTCGGTCAGGATCGCACAACGTGGCTTGAGTTGGTCAGATTGCTTCGCCGTGCGCAGGCTCTCGGAACGACGCTCGTCTCGATTACGCACGACCCCGCCTTCGTCGAAGCGATGGGGCAGAACGTCATTGACCTCGGTAGCGTCGGCGTTGCGCCAGCGGGTGCGAATTCGTCGCTTGCGCCCTCGATCCCAGCGGACGAGGCCGACCATGCTTCATCGGACGCCACCGTGGAAGAGAAGGCCGAGCACTCCGCCACGGAGACGACGCGCCCCAAGCGTTTTATCGAATTGGTGAACCCGGTGACGCAGGTACTGTCCCTGATTCTGATGACGACGCCGTTAATCCTGTCGATCGACGTCGTATCCGCCGGCATCGCGCTGGTACTGGAACTTTTGCTTCTGCCGGTGACACATATTCGCGCTCGGACGATTGCGTTCCGCATGATCCCACTGTTCCTCGCAGCGCCTTTGGCTGCTCTGTCGATGTTGCTGTACGCGAACCCCGCGGGCGAAATCTTCTGGTCATTCGGTCCCGCAATCATCTCGGAGCGCTCCGTGTGGATGGCAGCCGGAATCTTTCTGCGCGTCCTGGCAATCGGCATGCCGGCAATCGTGTTGCTGTCACGGATTGATCCGACCGACATGGCGGACGGTCTGGCGCAGATCCTGCACGTTCCCGCCCGTCCCGTGCTGGCAACCTTAGCGGCGGCCCGCATGACCGGGCTGATGACCGCTGACTGGAAGGGCTTGGAGCAGGCGCGTCGGATCCGAGGAATCGGGGACGCTCATAAGGTCGTGTCACTGGCACGCGGTTCGTTCTCACTGCTCGTGTTCGCTTTGCGCCGTAGCGCGAAACTGTCTCTGACGATGGAAGCACGAGGCTTCGGCGCAACCGGACCTCGCACGTGGGCGCGCCAGTCCTCCATGGGCGTTCGAGACATCATCATGCTGATCGTCTCGATTCTGGTGCCGATCATCGCGTTGAGTGCTGCCGTCTATTTCGGTTATTTTGCCTTAATTGGACGCTGATGATGACGAACAAACAGGCTGAACAACGTCGGTTTTCATCCGCTCTGGGTCAACCGTTACCCGCCGACCTTGTCGAAGCGACGATGACCCACGCGCACGCCTCAGCCAGCGAAACCCCGATCATTCTGGTTGACGGGCTGTCGGGCGCAGGCAAATCCACGTTTGCGCTCGCTCTTCGTGATGCCCTGAATGGCATGGCTGGCGGATACAAGTGGCGAATCATTGGCCCCGACGAGTGGTATCGCGGTTGGCAGGGCCTCGCCGGTGCGCAATCCATCACTGAAACGGTGATGGCTGACCTTCGTGCGGGTCGCATCGCCAGCTATCGCCCCTGGGATTGGGAAGCATCCACTGAACGTGACCCAAAGCAGGTTCTTCCCGGTGTTCCCACGATCGTCGAAGGGTGCGGGGTGCTGACTGAGCGTAGTTGTGCGTTCGCGGACTACATTATCTGGATTGAAGCTGAGGGTGGCGAACCCGTCCGCTACGACCGTGCGATTGCCCGCGATGGAGACACATATCGGCCACATTGGCGCACCTGGGCCGAGCAAGATGATGCTCGCCTTCTGGTCGATCATCCACAAGAGCTCGCTGACGCGATCGTTCTGACCTGACGTTGCGTGAGCCTATTCGTTACCCAACGCATTCGTCTGTCCCATCCTCGCTTGAGCGTTCGCAGTGACTAGACTTCTCGCTGATGAATCCTTTCGACATTGCCTCCCCCGAGTATGCCTCGGTGCGTCCGGCATACCCAGTTTCGGTCGTTGACCAGCTTGTCGAAATGACGAGGCGAGGCTTGGCAGATCATTCCGCTGGCAAGAGTGATCTCGATGGCGAGCAGTGCCCCCGCATTGCTGATATTGGTGCTGGAACAGGAAAAATGAGCGCGCTTATTGCCGAGCGTGGCATATGCGTGGAGGCTGTTGAACCATCAGAAGCAATGCGCCAGCAGATGAGTGAAGCACTCGAAGAGCGCTCATCGTGCTGGCGTCACCTCATCGCGATTCACGATGGAACCGCAGAAGATACCGGTTTGCCGACCGGCAGTGTCGACCTCGTTGTCTATGCGCAATCGTGGCACTGGGTCGACGAAGAACTCGCGAGTCACGAAGCAAGCCGAATCTTGAAGGATCGCGGTGGGATTGGAGTGGTGTGGAACCAAATGGATGTTTCCATCCCCTGGGTTCATCGCCTGACCAGAATTATGAGGTCCGGTGACGTGCACCGACCCGACAAGCCACCGAGCTTTTCCAGCCAATTCACTGAGCCGGTGCTCGGCCTCGTGAACTTCGAAGAGTGCATCACCCCTGAGGACATTCTTCGCTTGGGCACCACGCGATCGTCCTACCTGCGTCAAAACGAAACCGGAAGGGCGCGGATGCAGGACAATCTGCGCTGGTACCTCTACGAACACCTCGCCTACGAGCCTGGACAACCGGTGACCATTCCGTATATGACGCTCATGTGGACGGCCCATAAGCGCTGAAACACACTGAAAGAAGCGGCCCCGCTTTCCCAAAGAGGAAAACGAGGCCACTCAAACGTGTGAAGTCAGGAAAGCTGACGCTCACTTCTCCCACGGGTAAACGATGTTCGTCTGAGCGCGCATCTCGTCCAGAAGTTCCATCACGCGCAGGGTCGCTGACCTGGGCATCGTGTCGGATTCTTTCTTGCCGGCGGTCAAGCAACGAGCGACCTCGGCCGCCTGGTACTGGAAGCCACCGGGGACGATGCCCGACCATTCAACGGTCTCACCATTTTCGGGCTTGCCTTCACCGAAAGTGCGCAGGCGCAGAGTCGAGGGACGGTAGAACTGCTCTTCCATCTCAATAGCGCCGTGTTCGAAAACAACTTCGCCGTAGGTCGCGGATCGGCCGTTGAAGTTCGAGGCCGCCATTGCCACCGCGGTGTCGGTCTTCAATAGGGCGGCGGACTGGACGTCGACCCCCAGGTCGGTGAGGTTTGCGGTTGCTCCCACAAGCTTCACGTCCGGAAGAATCTGGTGGACGAAAGACATTGAGTAGACGCCAAGATCCATCAGAGCGCCACCACCGAGCTCGGGATCCCACGTGCGACGAATGTGATCCAGCTTTTGGCCGTGATCAGCGTGAACGGTCGAAACTGCACCGAGACCACCATTGGCGACAATCTGGCTGAGTACCTTCTGGTGTGGCAGGTGACGCGTCCACATGGCTTCCATGCAGAACAGGTCCTTTTCCTTCGCCAGATCCAGGACGCGCTTCGCGGAAACGGCATCCATGGTGAAACACTTTTCCACCAAGACCGGTTTGCCGGCGTTGAGCGCGAGGGTCGCCAGTTTCTCGTGCTGCGGGTGGACGGTGGCGACGTAGACGGCGTCAATATCATCGGCTGCAACGAGGTCCTCGTAGGAGTCGTAGGCCTTTTCGACGTTGTAGGTTGCGGCGAACTCTTGGGCGCGCTTCGGATCGCGAGCTGCGATACCTGCCATCACACCGGACGAGTAGGCGGCGACGTCATGAGCAAAAACTGCTGCAATTCCGCCAGCACCGAGGATGCCCCAGCGAATTGCGGGGGCTTCCATCGGATCAAGGAGTTCCACGCCTGCGGCCAGTTCGGCCAGGGGAGCGGGTAGAGGGGCAAGGGCTGCATGAGGATTCGACTGCGTTGTCATACCCCTATTGTTTCATAGCGAATGAAAATCGTCGCTTGGTCAAACAAGAGTATTCACGCACTGAGAATCAGAGCAGGTCCTTGCGCTCCATGTACTTCATCGCCAGCCAACCGAAGGGGATGCGACCGTAGAACGTCACCAGACGGTAGAGGACCGCGGTGGGCAGGCCGATTGATAGGGGAACGCCGGCAACCTGAAGACCGGCGGTGAGGGTAGCTTCGACAGGACCAATACCGCCGGGTGAGGGGATGACAGAACCCAGAGAGTTCGAAGCCAAGTAGGTCAAAGCCAGTGACAGGAGGTTCATGGAGCCACCCATCGCGGCAAGGGCCGCCCAGAAAGCTCCGATGAAACCGACGTTCATCAGAACATTTCCGCCAAGAATGGCAAGCAGACGCTGAGGCTGTCCAACAATCCAGATCAGACGGGGGTGCACCTGAGTCCATGTCGGCTCGATCTTCGACCACATCCACTTTCTGAACTGCGGAATCGACAAGAGTGCTGCAATCACTGCAATGACAACGACAACGACTGCAAGGATCGTGCCATACGGCAACTGGACGGAGAAAGAACTGCCGTTGAGTACCATCGCGATCAGCAAGAACAACAGGATGAACGCCAACTGGATCAACTGTTGCAAGGTGACCGTGGTGGCAGCGACAACCGTGCCAACCTTCTTCTTTTTCAATAGTCGCAGGTTGACGACCGCGGGACCGACGCCGGCGGGGGCAACGATCGTCGCGATCGATGCGCCGATCTGGGCGGTGAGAGCCTCCCAGAAGCGCAGTTTCACGGGGCTGAGTGCCATCAGTGGAATTGCGCCACCAACCCATGTCAAGCATGCGAGTCCAAACGAGAGCACCATCCACCACGGGTTCGCCTGCGTCACCGCTGTCGTAATGTCTTCGAAGTTCATCGAGCCCAAAACAACGACGAGCGCCGTGAAAAGAACCGCCACCATGATTACGGTGCGCGGGCGGAAACGCTGAAGATCCGTCAGCTCCACTTCATCGTCAGATTCAACGCCCATCAACTGCGCGCGCAGATTTTCCGTCAGGTCAGTTCTGCGCACGTTTTGTCGGACGCTCGTCGGCAACACCGGTTCCTGTAACACGGCTGCGCACGAGGTCAAAACTTCGGGCGCCACCGTTCTGCGGGCCGATTCCAAAGCTCGTTCACTGCCGGCGGCAAGCGAGAGCAAGACAAGCATCTGGGCAATGTCGATACGGCGGTTGAGCTCAGTGGTTGCGACCTCGCCCTTTTGCCAATCGACAATCCACAGTTCCCCCCTATCGTCTAAGAGCACGGCATCCTGGGAAAGATCCCGGTGGCTAATACCGCTTCGATGGGCGGCACGAAGCTGCGTCCACGCCTCATCGAGCATCGCGTCACTGATCTGGTCAGCCTCGAATGACGTGAGCGGAGCCGTCGGTGGAAGCGCCTGCGATACGGAAATAAACGACTCGCCAGCCTGAGCGATTCCAGCAACGTCGGGGGTGTGAACACCAGCTTTACGGGCTGCAAGGGAAGTCAGCGTAGCGCGTTCCGTTGTTGCCTTCAGAGACGGGGAAATCCATCGCGAAATTCCGCGCAAGCGCACGTTGTTCCACACGTCAACAAGCGTTCCGACAATCTCGCGACCGGGATCCAACGCCACCACTTCATACAGCTGATCATCAACCGTCCACACCTGATAATGACGATTTTCGTCAACGTCAGGCCGACGATTCACCGTGTATTCGACAGTCTGCACGTCACGACTTTGAATGTGGAGCCGGCCTCGTGAATCTTCGATAATCGACCAAGCCGAAAGTGGTTCGCTTGATGTATCCAAATCGGTACGCACCACGCGAACTGGCACCAGACCCAAGTCCAAAAGAGCGGAAACGATATCCGTACCCGAGGCACGACGGTCCTCGAAGCCGAAAAACCACCGCGCAATTGAACCAACGATCCGCCCGATGAACACGGAAATGAACGCGCTTGGCAGAGTCATCGACGAACGCATCACGCCAAGGAAAACAATCACCCACAGGCCGATCCACGCCCAACGGACGGTTCGCATATTCTGCATCTCGCCCGCGACAGTGAACATTGCGCAGAGCGTGATCACGATCAGGTTGATCCCCAGCGCCGTTGACGTCGTATTGCCCAGCAGCGCGACAGCCTTCGCCACGCGAAGAGGAGCCGTGATGTCATCAGGTAGCAGTGAAGTCGCCCAGAGGAGCGCCCACCCCACCAGTACCGCGACGATCGCCGTGCCCACAGAATGAGCGATCGCGGAAATACGCCGACGCAAGGCCAGCGCAACCACAATCGCAATCGGAGCGATCAGGACAACGCTGCCCTCGACCAACGTGATCGGAAGAAGCAGAATTTCACGGATGAAACGAAAACGAAGAACATCCTCTGTCACACCCTGCGTAGTCGCGTTCGCAAAAACGCCGATTGCCCACGTGGCAGCGATTCCGAAAACACAGAAAAGTGCTTGAAACAAGTCCTCGCGACGTCGCCTGCGCGGAGTCTGCCTATCCGCATAGTGAACGGGGACGGGCAGACGGCCAGGTGTGTGGGGTTTCGCTTCATCATCCACGCCGTCGTCCGCCACGTCAGTTTCGGTATCCGCGGTGTCAGCCAGCGTTTCAGATTCCGCATAATTCTGCGGGTCTTCAGTGGTCTCGTGGTCTGCGAGGGCAGAATCAGTCTGAGAGGAAACGTCACCGGAACCTGCGGGTGTGACGTCATCCTCTGTGTACTCCATGCTCTCAATCCTAACTGCGAGCGCGTGACGGGTAGGGTGTGAAGCGCGGGAATATGCCGAGCGCTGTGTCCCGCCAACGCGCGAGAAAAGCTCGCACGAGTATCAAGGAGACTGAGTGATCATTTCGACCCTCGCCACCGACCTTCTGCCGGCGCTTTCGCCGATGGCCGATTCAAGCTGGCTGAGCACGTTCATCGGCTGGTTCCATGATCCGGAGGGCTTGCTTCTCGCAATGGGCCCGTGGGTTTTGTGGGGCACACTTGCGATCGTGCTGATCGAGTCGGGCGTTTTGTTCCCGGTTCTTCCTGGCGATTCCTTGCTGTTCACAGCGGGTCTTCTGCACGACCGTCTGGGTTTGCACCTGCCAACTCTGGTCATCCTGACCTTCATCGCCGCATTCATCGGTGCGCAGATCGGCTATTGGCTGGGTGCGCGCTATGGCCGTCGCCTGTTCTCTGACGATGCGCGCTTCTTGAAAACCGAGCATCTGCACAAAGCGGAGAGCTACTTCCTGAACTACGGCGGTCGCGCGCTGGTGATTGGTCGATTCATCCCCTTCGTGCGTACTTTCATTCCGCTTGCTGCGGGCATTGCACGCTACCCCTACTCGAAGTTCTTGGCGTTTAACTCGCTTGGCTCGTTGCTCTGGGGTGCAGGCATCACCTACCTGGGTTCGGTCTTGGGTGGCGTCGACTTCGTGCACGATCACCTGTCGATAATTATTTTGGCGATCGTGTTCGTGTCTCTGATCCCGATGATCGTTGAGTTCATCCTTCACCGTTCGCACAAGGACCAGGCCGAACCCGCTGTAGACGCTGTAGACGCGGGCACGCTTCCGCAGGAGTAAAACGTGTGTGGACAGTGGTGGGCCGCCGGACCGATCTTGGTGGAGATGGTGATGGCGCTGATTCTGCCGGGAGTCTTCTGGGTGCGCTCCTGGGTGCGCTCTTCCGTTATTGCGGTTGGCATTGCTCCTGCGATCACGCTTGGCTTCCTGACCATCCTGTCCGTTGTTTTTGATCGTAGCGATGTCACGTGGTCTCGTGAAAAAGTATTTCCCCTGCTCGGGATCGCTTTCGTTGTGGGATGCGTGAACTGGCTGTTTGCTAGCGCTCGCCGTGCTGGTGGAGGGCGCCTACAGCCGGGAAGCTTGCTGTCACACATTGGACCACGCCAGCCTCTGGGTGCTGAGCAGGCTCGACTACGAGCCTCAATGTGGATAATGATCGCCGTCGGTACGTTCGTGGCAGCCCTTCCGATGCTGTTGCACGCAAGCCCGAAAAATCCTGTCCAGCAGTGGGATTCAACATTCCATTTGAATGGCGTATGGACGATTGTGCGAACCGGGAATGCTTCACCCTTCGGCGGTCTTTCTGACCTCTACGGTGGTCGAGACGTTTTCTATCCGACCACGTGGCACGCTTTCACCGCCCTGTTCGCAACCCCGAAGACAGTTGTTCTGACCGCGAATGTGACATCGCTGGTTCTGATGCTGATCTGGATTATTGGTGCGACCGCGATGACCAGCGTCATTACGCGTAAACGTGGAGCGATTCTTGCAGCCCCCGTTCTGGCAGGCGCTCTGTTGGATATGCCTGCGGACAATCTGACGATGTACAACCAGTGGCCACTGGCGACCGGTCTTGCTCTGATCCCAGGCGTTGTTGCGCTCGCGGTGATCGTCGGTCGGCGCTTGTTGGATGCGCGTCGGGTGGGTGTGGGCGCGCTTGCTCATCAGATCCCGTTGACGATCCTGCTACTGGCAGGAATGTTTGGTGCGTCGGTTGCTCACCCGAGTTCTGCGTTCACGATCTACGTCATGCTGATCGCTGCGTTCCTTTCGGGTGTCGGTGGGGGCGCGATTCGCGCCTACCGTCGAGGCGCTCGATCCCTTGCTTTCGTCGGGGGACTTGTCTGCGTGGCGAGCCTCGTCACCCCCTTCTTGCTTTTGACGACGGGCAAAATTCGCGCGATGGGCAACTATCCACGTGCTGGAATTTCGTGGGAGTACGCGTTTAGCCACACGTTCACGCCCGCGCCACCGTTCTCGCAAACGACCGCGATGACAATGCTGATCGCCGTCCAAGTTGTCCTACTGCTGGTCGGCATTGCGGTGAGCGTTGACGCCTTCAGCATTTTCCGCATCGACGAGGCCGGGCCTGCTCAACATGCCGATACCTCCGATTGGGAGCCCGGTGCGATGTGGCCGATCGTCTCTTACCTGCTGTTCTGCTTCCTGACTTTCTTGGCGTACGCGCCGATCGGGGAATTCCGCACATTCCTTTTGGCCCCCTGGTACTTGGATCCGCGACGGATCATGGGACCGCATGGGCTGACAATGGTGCCGTTGATGGCGATCGGTTTCGAGCGGATTTCCTTCCTCGTTTTTGAGTGGGTAGCCCGCGTTTCGCAGGGTGCGACCGCGCAGCTCACCCACGAAGATGACGGCGGAACCGAAGAGATAGCGCATGTTTTGAGAACCGAAGAAGTGGCGCAACCCGGCGGAGCTCAAGAGGGGGTGCAAGCCGGTGAAGCTGAAGAATCAGAATTCTTCGGAGCCAGCGAAACCGACGAACTGGTGGGCCCCAACATGGGTGAAGAACACCTGCCCGCACTGTTCCCACGCTGGTTGATCGACGTTGTTATCGGCGTCCTGCTTCTGCTACTCACCGGCGGAGGTGCTTTGGATGCGCGCCTTCGCGCCACCGACTACGTCTACGACCCAGAAAACCTGGGGAAGCCGGGCATGGCTGACACCGCTGAGCTCGCAATGATTCGTCGAATGCAACTGCTGATTCCCGGAGATTCGCTTGTCCTGGGTGATCCGATTGCGGGCGCGGCGTACACGGAAGTTCTTGGACAGCATGACGCGGTTTTCCCTCAGCTGTCGACCACCAATAACGAGGAACGCTGGCAACAGGTTCTGGTGAAACACTTCAACGAGATCCACGACAATCCCGAAGTGTGCGAGGTCGTCAATCAGATGGGGATCACGCACTACTACGCCGATGAAGACGGAAAGTATTACAACTTCCTGCGTTCGTCTCGATTCCCGGGCCTGTACAACGTTGATACCTCGTATGGCTTTGAATTAGTGGATCAAGGCGGAACCGCGAAGCTCTACAGGATCACGGCATGTGGCGCCGTATCTGAGAACGCCGACTCTGCGTCTGCGGAAAACAAATAACGAAGGACATCAATGTCATTGCGAATCGCATTCCTTGGGCCGTTCGGAACGTTCACCGAGCAGGCCGTGCGCCAAGTCGCGCCAGTCGACGCGACACTGATGCCGATGACCAGTGCACCGCAGGCTCTGGCCGCTGTTCGCCAGGGCAAAGCCGACCGCGCGGTTGTGCCGATCGAGAATTCAATTGAGGGTGGCGTGAACGCGACTCTTGATTCACTCTCCCGAGGTGAGCCACTGGTGATCGTTGCTGAAATGGTTGTCCAAGTGGTGTTCCAGCTGGCTGTTCGTCCGGGAACCCAGCCCGAAGATGTTCGTCGCATTGGTACGCACCCGCACGCGTGGGCTCAGTGTCGTGGATGGGTTGAAGCCACTTTCCCGGGCGCTGTTCACGTGCCTGCCACTTCCACGGCAGCCGGGGCAGAAATCCTTTCCGGTGGTGACGCCCCGTTTGATGCGGCTCTCTGCAACGAGGTTTCGGTTCAGACCTATGGTCTTGAAGCGATTTACAAGGACGTCGCTGATAATCCAGGTGCCGTGACGCGTTTCGTCCTGGTGTCGAAGCCGGGTCAGATCCCCGCGCCAACGGGTGCGGATAAGACGACGATCCAGGTTGCTCTTCCGGTGAACGAGTCCGGTGCATTGCTGACCCTGTTGGAGCAGTTCGCTGTCCGCGGTGTCGACCTTTCGCGTATTGAGTCTCGCCCAAGCGGTGACGGTTTGGGTGATTACACGTTCAGCATCGACATTGTTGGACACATTTCCGAAGAACGTGTTCAAGCCGCTCTTGTTGGTCTGCATCGCTATTCGCCCGAGGTTCGTTTTATGGGGTCATACCCGCGCGTTGACGGAATGAAAGCACATGTTCTGCGTGGAACCAGCGATGAGGATTTCCATGCGGGTCGCGCATGGGTGGCGTCAATTCTTCAGGGTGGAAATGGCGTTGACGTTCCGGATTACCCGGTTGTGCCGTCGTGGCCGTTGAACGGCTGACTGCTTATTTCCCGGTTTCAGTTTTCGAGGCCGGGAACCGCAATATCTAGAGCCTGTGGATCAAGCCGGACGTGAACGGTTCGCGCAGTTCCGATCGCGTCACCATCAACCTGAATCACCTGGGGTGATTGAGCGGCGACGGATGCGCCCTCTGCCTGCCTGAACTGAATCTTGCCGGTGGAAACCGGAAGATTCATGGTCTTCACACCCAGTCCCTGTCCCATGATCTTCAAGGACAGGTCCGCCCAGCCCAGCACACCAGCTTCCGTGTTGACGGCAATGACATCAATCAGCCCGTCATCGACGCGAGCACCCGGTGCCAAGGTGATGAATGGAAGTTCCCCGCAGTTCGCAAACATGACAGTGCGCGAATGAACCCACGTGAGAACTGATTCGGGCTGATCAGGGACGCTGACCCCGCTGATCGTTGCGGATTCGTCAACGACGCGAGAGTGCTCATCATCTCCGGGAGCATCCCCGACAGGATCATCGATCGGTTTCGGGTTGCGGAGCATCAAGCGCAGTCGTGTTCCTTCCTTCGCGATTGCTCCGAGGGCTGCTACCACATAGGCAACCCATCCAACCTTCTTCTTCAGTTCTGAATCGGTCGCAGCCATCGTTTCGCCGTCGAAGCCAAGACCGGCGATGACGACAAACGAATACTCGTCCGTTCCCGGCAGATTCTGAGCGCGGTGCGCCAGTGAGGAGTCCGCCTGATCGAGTGATGGCGGAGTATCAGTGTCAACTCTGTTCTTCGTCAGAGCCGCCCGCACCAGCATTCCCTCCGCGGGAATCTCGGAAGGTGTGTCGACGTTGTCGACGCGCAACCACCCGCAGTCAAGCGCCCGGTGGTTTTCTCCCAGAGCAATGCGCATCGCTTGAGCTGAATCGTCGATCGGAATTCCTAGGTTACGGGCCAGAATGTTGCCGGTGCCGGCGGGAATAATGCCCATACGCACACCCGACCCAGCAACGCCCGCGGCCACAGCGCGCACCGTGCCGTCACCACCGGAAGCAATGATGACGGATGCGCCCTGCGCCAAAGCGTCAATTGCTTGACCGGTGCCGGGGTCTTCCGCGGTTGTTTCACGCCAATGCACGTGGTCAATGCCCATCTGATGCGCAGCCTGATTGACTTCGGCTTTGAAAGCATCCACATCATCATGCTTGACCGGATTCACGATCACCCACGGACGTGGGCGACCGCGCTCGGGATCGAAAGCGGAACTGGGGGTGAGCATCGCATCTTTGCGCAGTTGCAAGCGTGCTTGACGCGTCTGATACCAACGCCAGAGCCACAGGCCACCAAAGAGAACGAACGCAAGCGTAAGAATGCCCACCACAATCCAGATCATCATGCATCCAAGACTATCCATCGAACGCTTTTCGCGTCCCGCCAGAAAACAAAATTGGTGGATAAATCAAATCCGCAATCCATCGCTGTGGAAACGCCTGTCCACATCCGGAGCCTGTTCACTTGCGTTATCCACACAAGCGCTGGTCGTGAATAACGCCAGGCCGAACCCTGCCCTAAGATTGGAAGCATGATTGATGTTCGCGCACTTCGTGAAAACCCTGAGCCCGCCCGTGCCTCCCAGCGCGCACGCGGTGGCGATGTTGAACTCGTCGACCGCATCCTTGAAGCTGATGCACTGCGTCGCACCAGCCTGCAGGATTTCGAGTCCCTTCGATCTACCCAGAAGGAAGTTTCCAAGTCGGTCGGTAAGGCATCCAAGGAAGAGCGCCCTGCGATTCTCGCTCGGGCGAAGGAACTTGCCGAACAGGTGAAGGCTCTCGAAGCCAAGGCGAACGAAGCAGACGCAGACGCTGACCGTCTTGCACGCCTGTTGCCGAACCTCGTCCTCGATGGTGTTCCGGTTGGTGGTGAAGAAGACTTCGTCGTCCTGCGCCACGAAGGCCCCAAGCCACGTGACTTCGCAGCCGAAGGCTTCGAACCCGCAGACCACCTGGCCATTGGTGAAGGCCTCGACGCGATCGACACCAAGCGTGGCGCAAAAGTCTCCGGCGCACGCTTCTACTACCTCAAGGGCATCGGCGCTCGCCTTGAACTCGCCATGATGACAATGGCACTCGACCAGGCCGTCAAGGCTGGTTTTGTCCCGATGATGACCCCGACCCTCGTGACCCCCGCAGTCATGGGCGGTACCGGCTTCCTCAACGAGCACTCGGACGAGATCTACTACCTGCCCGCCGACGACCTGTACCTGACCGGTACGTCCGAAGTGGCGCTCGCGGGCTATCACGCCGACGAGATCCTCGATCTGTCCGACGGTCCGAAGCGTTATCTAGGGTGGTCCACCTGCTACCGTCGCGAAGCCGGTTCTGCAGGCAAGGACACACGTGGCATCATCCGCGTCCATCAGTTCAACAAGGCTGAAATGTTCTCCTACTGCCGCCCCGAGCAGGCTGAAGAAGAGCACCAGCGCTTCCTGGCATGGGAAGAAGAGATGCTCCGCAAGGTTGAGCTTCCCTACCGCGTCATTGACACGGCTGCCGGCGACCTCGGCACCTCGGCTGCACGCAAGTTCGACTGCGAAGCATGGTTGCCGACCCAGGAACGCTACATGGAGGTCACGTCGACCTCGAACTGCACCACTTTCCAGGCACGTCGCCTGGGCATTCGTGAGCGCCGCGAAAATGGCATGGCCCCAGTGGCAACGCTGAATGGCACTCTTGCCACCACTCGCTGGCTGGTTTCGATCCTCGAAAATCACCAGCAGGCAGACGGCTCGGTCTACGTTCCCGAAGCAATGCGTCCGTACCTAGGCGGTCTGGAAGTGCTCGAGCCTGTCAAGTGACATCGCATGGCTGAAACTTCCAACGCGCCCATCGTTAACCTTGTGTCCCCGCCCCCATCGGGTGAGGCACCGATCCAGTTTGAATCACTGGTCGAATCGGCATTTCAGGCGTTGCCTGAATCGATGCCGACGGATCCGAAGAAGATCCTGATCGGTCTTGACCTTGATGGAACGGTGCTCTTACCGACGGGGGCGTCGGCGCGTGTGCGCGCAGCAATCGGCGCTGCTGAAGATGCGGGGATGAACGTCGTTATTGCGACGGGGCGTTCGTTGGAAGCGACGCAGCCGGTGCTTGAGCAACTGGGGGATCCTCGTGCGTGGGCGCTCTGCTCGAACGGTGCTATCCGCGTTCACTTTTCTGACGCGTATGTTTCTGGCGCATTGTCTGCTGACATTTCCACTTTTGATCCGTCGACCTTGGTTGACCAGGTTGGTCAGGGGATGCCGAATGCTCTGATCGGTGTGGAAATTCCTGGAATGTTCCTCATCTCCGGCCTTTTTCCACCCGGGGAACTGATCGAAGAATTCTCCGTGAAACCGGTCGAGGACCTCAAGGTAGCTGACGCGATTAAGGTTGTTATTCGTGAACCAGCGATGAACCGTGAAGAGTTTGAAACTGCTTTGACCAATGCGGGAGTTATTGGGAACTGGGAATGCTCGATCGGTTGGACCAGTTGGGCTGACGTTCTTCCCCTGGGAGTAACGAAAGCCAGCGGGCTTGAAACTCTGAGCGCCGACTTGGGTGTTCCCTTTGAAGGCACTGTCGCGATCGGTGATGGCACGAATGATGTTCCCATGATTGAGTGGGCAAACTTCGGCGTTGTCATGGGTGGCGCCGATGATAATGTGAAAAAATCCGGTGATTTTGTCACGGGAGCCGTCGAAAACGATGGTGCAGCGGCCATCATTTGTGCACTTCTTCGTCATTGTGGGCAAACCCTTACGGACATTTGAGTCAGTGATAGCGTGACGTCGATAACGCGTGAAACAATTTCGACACGTCAACGATGACAAGTGGAGGACTAAACGCATGAGCGCTGCAGTTCAAGAGCTGATTGAAAACGGCCAGACCGCGCTGGGCATCGAGCTCGGCTCAACTCGAATTAAGGCCGTTCTTATTGGCCCCGACCACGAGGTTCTGGCGACGGGTGGTCATTCGTGGGAGAACCAGATTGTCGACGGCCTCTGGTCATACAGTCTTTCCGCCGTCAAAGAAGGCTTGTGTGATGCCTATGCGACGCTGGTTGCGCAGGTGAAGGAACGCTACGGTGTTGTTCCCACGACCTACGGTTCGCTGGGTATTTCGGCGATGATGCATGGCTATCTTGCGTTTGATGCCGATGGCAAGCAGCTTGCTCCGTTTAGGACGTGGCGTAACACGAACACGGGTCGCGCCGCGGCCGAGCTGATCGATGCGTTCCACTTCAACATTCCGCTTCGCTGGTCGATTGCTCATCTTCATCAGGCGGTCATTGATGAAGAGATGCACGTTCCTCAGATTGCGTCGATCAATACTCTGTCTGGTTGGGTGCATGAGCAACTGACTGGTCGTCATGTTCTGGGTATTGGTGACGCGTCGGGTATGTTCCCGATTGATTCGGTTGCCGGTGATTTTGATGCGTCGATGGTTGCTGCCTACGACGAGTTGGTTGCTCCGCGTCATCTGCCGTGGCGGTTGTCCGACCTGCTTCCGACGGTTTTGAGTGCTGGCGAAGATGCGGGTGTCCTGACCGAGGAAGGCGCGCTGTTGCTTGACCCGACGGGCACACTCCGCCCGGGTATTGCGATGTGTCCGCCTGAAGGTGACGCCGGTACGGGCATGGTGGCGACGAATTCGGTGGCTCAGCGTACGGGTAACATTTCGTGTGGCACCTCCGTGTTCCTCATGATCGTGCTGGAGAAGGCGTTGAAACGCCTGCACACTGAGGTCGATATGGTGACGACTCCCGACGGTTCGCCCGTGGCGATGGTTCACTCGAATAACGGTTCGTCCGAGTTGGATGAGTGGGTCGGCATGTTCGTCGAGTTTGCGAAGCTTGCGGGCATGGATATGAAGGTTTCTGACGTGTATGACCTTTTGTACTTCAACGCGCTGAAGGGTGATGCCGATGGTGCGGGACTGCTGGCGTACAACACGTTGTCCGCAGAGCCGATCATGGGCTTGGAAGGCGGTCGCCCGCTGTTCACTCACACCCCGGATGCCACGTTCACCTTAGCGAATGCGTTCCGCGTTCAGCTGATGAGCGTCTTCGCGGCCGTCCGTATTGGACTCGACATTCTTGCCGATGAAGGGGTCGGGCTGGACAAGGTTTTCGCTCACGGTGGTCTGTTCAAGACGCCGGGTGTGGCGCAGAAGATCCTCGCGGATTCGCTGGGGATTGCGGCGTCCGTTGGTGAAACCGCTGGCGAGGGTGGCGCGTGGGGTATCGCGGTGCTCGCTCAGTTCATGAAGTCGCGCGGTGAAGGTGAGACTCTTCCCGAATATCTTGATTCCAAGGTGTTCGCGAACGCCCAGGCTACCGTCATCGACGCGGATCCCGATGATGCTAAGGCGTACGAGAAGTTCTTGGAACGCTTCAAGGCTGCTCTTCCGGCTGTTCAGGCTGCCGCGGATAATAGCTGAGTTTTTCCGGGCACTTCCAGGTGCCAGTGTCGCTTGCGGCCCCGGCCTCGTGAATAATAATGACGAGGCCGGGATCATCTGCATTGTCGCACCGCGCTTGAGTGTGCCCGATTGGACTAGCGCCGAACCGGACGCGGAATAACGCTGGCGGGCGTGCTACCGCTACGATTTGGACTATGGGTAAAGCAAGCCGCCGCAAGAAGGTAACAAATCCTGCCGCTCGTCCGGCATTCCGCGCTCCGATTCCGTTCGTTGCCCGCCCTTACGAGGGCCTCAAGGGTGAGGTTGAACTGGTCGCCATGCGCGAGATCCTCCCGTGCGCCATCATGAGCGCATGCACTAACGCTGAGCATGGCGCGGTCGAATTCGATTTCGTCACTCTGCTCCCGGACGGTCATCCCGCGATGGTGCGTGGCGATGGTCGAATTCTGGTTGCAGCTCAGACTCGTTTCAACTCGGCCGACCTGTCACACGACGCTGGCGCTGCAATTCTCGCAGCGATTGCAGCCAAGGCTGACGGCGTCGAGGGCGTTATTGACATTGATGTGCGCGAACCTTCCGATCGTCTCCAGGACATCCTAGATCCGGAAGGCTTCGGCGAAATGAGCCTCGAAGAAAACTTCCACTTCTGGCTGAACCCGGAAGAGGAAATGGACGAGCAGACCACTCGTGCGCTTGAAGAAAACCGCGACGAGGTCATCCCAACCGTCGCAGTTCCTGGTGTTACCGGTATGTTCTGGTGCGAGATGAACCGTAACTTCGTGCGCTACGTGACCGACGTGGAAGAGTCCGCGCTGTTTACCGGCTTGGCTCGCCTGCAGGCGGCTGGCAAGGCTCGCATGGGCGAGGGCTCGCGCTTCGTAGGGGCGTTCCGTGCATGTGGCATCGCAATCCCGGTCTTCGAACTTGCCGAGGGTGCGACCGCTGATGACATCGCCGAAGACGCAGCAACCCTGGCAACTGAGCTTGAAAAGGCTCTTGCCGTGAAGGAGCCACTGACCGCTGATGAGCGTCGTGCTCGCCAGGGCATGGTCTCGCGTCAGGTGACGATCCGCTGATTGATGGTGTGAGTCGCTGACAAGCGTATGGTGCCCTGCTTGGGATCCTCCCAAGCAGGGCACCCAAGTTTTACGGTTGAAATCCTTGAACGGCTAGGCGTCAGTGAGTTCCCGATCACGTGCAACGCATGGGTAGGGGATTCCAACACCCTGGCGAGCATTCGCATACGGGTGCGGGTGATGGTGGCGCGCTTTTACGCGACCGAATACCGTGCGAATTGAAGCGATCGTCGTATCGGTGAAGCGCGTACGCGGGTTCAAATCGCCGAATGATTTATCGGCACCTGTGCGTTCGAAACTGCAGGGAATCTCAATGATCGACAAGCCCGCGTTGAGCACATCAATCGTCATCGCAATTTCCAAGCCGTACCCGTTCATAAAGGGCATAGCTGCCGTGATTCCCTCGCGTGTCACGCAACGCACGGACGCAAGCGGGTAAGCGGGTTCCCAGCCGGTTGCGCGTCGAATAACGCGACGCGCCAACCGCGCGGCCCGTCCCAATTTCGACGTGAGGCTCATTCCTACGGGAATAGAACACGCGCAGTCGGCTTCACCGTTCATCACGGACTCAACAAGCGCAGTAGCCTCAACCGCCGAATCTCCCAAGTCAGCGTTCAGAACAAGAAGAAGGCGCGCAGGCCAATCCGCCCGATCGCGCATCGCGGCCACTTTGACGCCAGTCTCGATGGCGGATGCGCGGCCTCGTTCCACAGAATGGCGGACGACGACTGCACCGGCGGCGCGGGCGGCAGCTCCCGTGTTGTCATCGGACCCATCGTCGACGACGATCAGCAGATCGACGCCGGGGATGGCTCGGCATGCGCGCACAGTACCGGCAACATCGTGGCCAACATTGTGGGCTGGGATGATGGCTGCCACTCGTTGAGGGGCGACGTTTGACCGTGCTGGCAGACTGGGAGGATTCACCCTTACAGTGTAAAACACTGGCAAAGTCTGTTAGGACAGTTGTTCACGTGGTGACCCGCTAGTGTGCTGAACGCAAACGCAACGAATTCAACACAACGAACACGGATGAGAACGCCATTGCAGCCGACGCAAGCATGGGGTTCAGCAGGCCGGCGATTGCCAGCGGAATCATTGCAACGTTGTAGGCAAATGCCCAGAACAGATTGCCCTTAATGATGCGCAGGGTACGGCGCGAAATGCGGATGGCAGTGGCTGCGCTGGTCAAGTCGGAATTGACCAACGTAACGTCGGCGACCTCGATCGCAACATCGGTCCCTGATCCCATAGCGATCCCCAGGCCATGGGTGCCCGCCTGAGCAAGTGCCGCAGCGTCGTTTATGCCGTCGCCAACCATGGCGACAACGCGTCCCTCATCCTGCAATCCCTTGATGATGTCGAACTTCTTTTCCGGCATAACCTGCGAAATAACGCGCGAAATACCAACTTGCTGAGCAACATGTTGAGCGGCTGCCTCGTTGTCTCCGGTCAGTAGGATCGGCTCAATACCCAATCCCTTGAACTGCTCGATTGCGGTCTTAGACGTGTCCTTCACGGTGTCACGAACAACCAGAACACCGTACGCGTAGCCTTCAATACGCTCCGGCAGGATCCTCTGAGCGGAGGTCGTCTTCTCTTCGGTGTTCGCTGACATCGACGTCTCTGACGCAGATACGTCGGTTCGCCAAAGCACGGTTCCTTGGTATCCCGCGTTGTTGACGATGGTTTCGAGTTCTTCATCCGTGTGCGGTTTGGTCAGCGTGATCGTCGCGGACTCGGTCGCAAGGTTCACCGAGGCACTGACACCGTCGAGTGTGCCGAGCTTCCTCTCGACCCTGCGCACACACGACGCGCACGTCATGCCCTGGACGTTCATAGTGATCGTGGCCAGAGGAGCGGGCGCGGTCAAGCCGGGGATGTCAAGCGAAGTTTCTGCCGACTCGGAGGTGGAAGAGTCGGCCACCGATTCTACTGCGGTGGCTGAGTGAGCGTGGCCGGCCTCGTTGGAATCACTCCACTGGCCAGTCTGGGCGATCATGATTGCGGTCGCGCCACTTGCTTCGGCGGTGGCAACTGCAGACTCGACCTCGTACGGAATGGTGACGCCCAGGGAATCCAGCCATGACGCGCGTCCAACCAACACCAGCGAATCGCCACCGGAAGGGGTGTCTACCAGCGCAGATACACCAAGTCCTGCGTGGTTCGAGAATCCGCGAATCGACGAGGGCGCGACTCCCCGCGCGCTCGCACCGCTGACAATGGCGCGAGCAATAGGGTGCTCGGACGCAGACTCAACCGCGGCAGCAAGGCTGAGGATTATATCTTCCGATAGCCGGTCGCCGTTCGACTCTGGTGGAGCAACGATGCTTTCCAGCGACATCTTGCCGGTGGTGACGGTGCCGGTCTTATCCAGAACGATCGTGTCGATCGTTCGCGTCTGCTCCAGCGTTTCGGCGGATTTGATGACGATACCCAGCTGGGATGCGCGACCGGATCCCACCATAAGAGCGGTCGGAGTCGCCAAGCCGAGTGCGCATGGGCAGGCGACAACCAGCACGGCAACGCCGGCGGTGAAGGCTGCTTGCAGGGATGCTCCAGCGATCAGCCAGCCGATCAAAGTCGCCAGTGCGATGCCGATGACGACCGGAACGAAGACTCCGGAAAGACGGTCGGCAAGTCGCTGAACAGGGGCTTTACTGGCCTGCGCTTGGCTCACCATCGCGCCGATGCGAGCAAAAGTAGTGTCGGCTCCGACTCGGGTTGCCTTGACCGCGAGGGTGCCCCACGTGTTGATCGTCGCGCCGGTGACCTCGTCGCCCACGCTGATATCTTCGGGCACAGATTCGCCGGTTAGCAAGGAAGTGTCGAGTGCGGACTGGCCTTCAACAACGATGCCGTCCGTGGCCACCTTCTCGCCGGGCCGAACAATGAACATGTCGCCGACCTGCAAAGATGCTGCCGGAACAACCACTTCGTGACGCTCGCCGGTGGCGGGATCGACTTCGATCTTCGTCGCTTCCTTTGCGCCGAATTCAAGCAGCGCTCGCAGTGCGTTGCCGGCGCGGTATCGGGCGCGCGCTTCCATCCACCGTCCGGTCAGAAGGAAGACGGTGATCGTGCAGGCGCCCTCGAAATAGATTTCCGCGTGATGTGTGGCCGTGGCTGCGCGTGGGAAGAGAGTCATCGACATGCGCATGCCGAGTTCGCCTGCACCACCGAAGAGGAGAGCCCACCAGCTCCACAGGGAGGACGCAGTGACGCCCAGTGCCACCAGGGTGTCCATCGTTGTTGATCCGTGGCGTCCAGCCGCAAAGGCTGCCTTGTGGAAGGCCCATGCACCCCAGGTGGTGACGGGGATCGATGCAATGGCGACAACCCACTGCCAGCCGACGAACTGCCAGGTGGGCAGCATCGACAAAAGCATGGCGATCAGCCAGAAGGGGATGCAGATGATCAGTCGGCGCTTGAGATCCTGCGCATGAACTTTGATGCCTTCGCCGATGTGGGTTGTGCCCTCGGATTCATAGGAGTCGGAAACGGGGGCGACGGACTGAAGAGTGGAGAATGTAGACACGGTTGTCTTTCCTTGTCCGCTTGTCGGGACGTGCCACGAAGGCTGAGTGTGTGGGCATGCCGACTGGTGGCGTGCCTGCAGGCGGTCGTGGGTGTCCGGGCGCGGAAGGGAGGTGGTCGAGGACGTGGCGCGTTATGTTGGGCCACGTGCCGGCCAGTTTTGAGGTACGAGGCCGGGCGCGGGCGATGCCCGCGCCCGAGGGTCTCAGAAGTCGCGGGTGATGCCGACCAGCTCGAAGCCTGCTTCGGACACGGCTTCACGCAGGGCGTCATCGTCAAGGGCAACGTCGGACACGAGGGTGACCTTGGAGGTGGCACCGGAGTTGAGGATGACGTCAACGTTCTTCACGCCGGCAACATCGGATAGTTCCTCGGTGACGGACTGGACGCAGTGTCCGCAGGTCAGGCCATTAACGGCGAGTTCAACGGTGCGATCGATTTCCATGGTCATGCTGTTCTCCTTGTTGTGGCTGGATCGTGCAAAGTAGGTGGTTCAGGACTTGATGAGTCGGGCGATTGCCTTGGTGGCCTCTTCAATCTTTTCGTGCGCGGCTTCGTCGGATTCTTTGGCGGCGTGGACGACGCAGTGGTTCATGTGGTCTTCCAGCAGGCCGATGGCAACAGAATCGAGCGCTGATTGAACGGCGGACATCTGCGTAATGATGTCGATGCAGTACTCGTTTTCGCTGACCATGCGCTGGAGTCCGCGAACCTGTCCTTCAATACGGCGGAGTCTGGCCAGATAACGGTCAGTGGAGGCTGAATATCCGTATGCCATAGGTTGCCTTTCCTGCTTGTCCTTCTGAAACGAAGATACCCCTAGGGGGTATGGGTGTCAATGGCTGAAATCTGCCACGGTACGTGTGGAACTCAGGGAACAGGCAAATGAACAGGGGGTGTCCCTGATTGCGCCTTTCGCTGACCGCACTACGCTTGAAAGACAAGGAACCGCGAGGAAAGGAGAAGCCATGGCGCGTCGTCGTACACCACGCATCTATGCGCCTCGCCGTGTTCCCCAGTCGTTTTCTCCCGCTTACACCGCCATGCGCCTGATTCCTTTGGCTCCAGCACTCCTTGCCTCCGTGGCATTAAGCCTCGTCTCAGAAGCTCCCGCCCTCTCTGAAGAGATGCGACAAAAAGCTCGCCACGCCTCTCAATCGATGGGCGCCGATTCATCGGAGCGCTCGCAACGCCTTTTCTTCGACGAACCCGGTCTTGATACGCTCTTCGTCCGCTTCCTCGCCGGTAGTGCGCAGGCTGTTTCCCACGTGGCAAAGACGGTGATGCGTGCTCGTATCGCCCTTGAACCCGACAGTCCAATGGGGAAACGAGCAGCTCAAGCACTTCCTCTTGTTCCCAAACGCGCATACGACACATTGATGACCGGAATGCTGTCGATCGGAACGGCCGTGGGCTACATTCATTCCGGCCCTGTTCACGCCCAAGTGATCGCAGATTCAGCCGAAGCCTCGTCCATTGATCCCCCAGCCGGACACGCCACAGCTGCACTTCGTCGCTGGCAAGCCCCCCAGAGTCTGAGTGATCTATGCGTCGATATCGACGACATGTACTGGTCGATGACCGACGGGCACACGGTGAAAATAACCCGCGTCGGCGAAGGAGAAGCCCGCAGATGGCTGGTATCCCTGCCTGGAACGGCGCGTATGGACTTCGAATCGAACGCGAATCCGGCGGATATGGAATCAAACATCCGCGAAATGATCGGTATCGAATCGAATATGCGCAGTGGGCTTGTCATGGCGATCCACGATGCAATGAAACGCGATGGCCTTAACCCGGAAGAGTACGCAACGGAACCGGTGCTGATCTGCGGTCATTCGCAGGGGGGATTGATTGCGACCGTGTTGGCGTCGATGAATCCCAAGATGGCCGGCCTAGATGTGCAAGCAATCCTGGCGACGGGAGCACCGGCGCGCAGGTATCGGATTCGCCCGGACGTCACCATGGTGTCGCTGGCTCACGACCAGGACGTTATCCCGTCGATGGATGGAACTCCGGCGCGTCAGGTCGATCACCGAGTCGTGATCGGTCGTAAGTTGGTGCGACCGCGTCGCCAGCCTCTCTATTACGCCCATTCGTCGGCAACGTACACCGAAACAGTGCGCTATTTGGAGCGCATGGTGAAGGTCAATCCGTGGGGTCGAACCGCGTCCGCTGTTGCTGCACTGCAGGATTTTCTTCCTCAAGATGACGAGGTCACGCGCGTCATGTTTTACGAAATCTGGCAGGACGTCACAACGCCGACCTCTTTTGAGACATTCGACCCGGTGGCAACGCTTGCAAAAGACGATTCCGTCACTCCCGTGGAATTCGATGTTTCTTGGCCACCCTCCTCATCGTGCGCCACCGTCTCAGTTGCATCCAGTGACTCCGATGAAGGGGCGCTCTCCACATCGACTCTGAATGACTTCCCCTCCCTGGAAAGGACACCCAATGACGAGTGAATCCACAGGCTCAGAATTGTCCGAAATCGGACGGAGGATGCGGATGGCTGCCATGTCACGCCAGAGGATACCTTCAGCCGGCAACGGCAAGAATTCACAGATTCCGCAGATCGGAAGCCCTCTGATGATCGGGGTCTTAGGCCTTGGCGCGTTGGGTGCAGGTATCGCCTTTCGTGCAATGAAGCCGACACGTCGACGAGGCCGATCAGACCGTTTTGAAACTCTGATCGAAGCGGGGATCGATGATGTTCTCACTGAAAAATACTGGAAAGACATTCACTTCGATGTGTCGGTGAACGTAGGGGAAGGCTTCGGGAAACCGGCGCTGGTGACCTTCGATATCACGCTTGATACCGACGGAGCGCAATGCCAAGAAGATGACTTGAGAGAGATTCTTGATGGGGCGACCCACGCTGTCTGGGACAATGGTGAACTAGCTCCACTCGCTATCCGTGGTCGTATTATGGCGCAGATTCTAGCCGATGCCGACTGTGACACAGAGGGGCAGGCAGACAAGAACTGTATATCCGCAGATGCTCTGGACATGAGCGAAACGGGTGCGGCCTCGTCGATAGTGATGGCGGATATGACGCTACTGGGATTCGAAGACGGAACCGCTCGACCCACCGACCTGTTCGAGCGATACGGTGCTCCCGCGTCGGATCGGAACTGGCGCCCGTAACAACGAAATTCGGTTTCTCCATGGTCTGATGGACAATAGTGGAGTGCGCGGAGCACAACGGACTATCAGATCGGGGGTCGGAATGACTGCTCACCAGGAACACAATGGAGCGTGGTGGCGCGGTGCGGTCGCATATCAGGTCTATGTCCGCTCATTTCGTGACTCGAACGGCGACGGGATTGGTGACCTGCCGGGGGTTACGCAGTCGCTGGACGATCTGGCGAAGCTGGGCGTTAACGCGATTTGGCTGAACCCCTGCTATCTATCTCCGCAACACGACCACGGCTACGACATTGCGGATTATCGTCAGATTTTGCCCGACTATGGAACTCTGGCCGATTTCGATCAGCTGGTCGCGCACGCTCACACGCGGGATATTCGCGTGCTGATGGATATCGTCCCCAACCACTGTTCCAGCGAACACCAGTGGTTCATCGACGCTATTTCCGCAGGTCCCGGCTCACCCGAACGCGATCGTTTTATCTTTGCCGACGGGGAAGGTGACGGGAGTCAGCCACCGAATGACTGGCCGTCGGTTTTTGGTGGCTCAGCCTGGGATCGCTTAGACGATGGGACCGAAAATCCTCAGTGGTATCTGCATCTCTTTGATTCCACGCAACCTGATTTCAACTGGCGCAACCCGGATGTCCGCACCGAATTCCTCGATATTCTGCGATTCTGGTTTGACCGTGGAGTCGACGGGTTCCGTATCGATGTTGCACACGGCATGGTGAAGTCCCTTCCGATTCCGCGCGGTACGCACGCGGACCAATCGGGTTTGTGGACCCAGCCGGAGCTCTTCGAAATCTATAGCCAGTGGCGTCAGCTTGCCGAATCCTACGATCCGCCGAAGTATTTTGTCGGCGAAGCGTGGGTCAATGATCCCGAGGTTTTCACTCGTTTTACAGCTCCTGGGCATCTTCAGCAGTCATTTGCGTTTGACCTGCTGGTTCAGCCTTGGTTTGCGTATAGGTTGCGTCGCTCGATTGAGCAATCCTTCGCGGTTGCCGGGCAAGAAGATGGGCCCGCGTGGGCGTTGGCGAACCATGATGTTCACCGCCTGGTTACCCGCTTGGGTCAGGAACGCATCGACAAAGACCCCGATCCTTTCGACATGCTGGCAGATGCCCGTCGAGATACTCCCGTGAATACTGCGCTGGGCAAGCGTCGTGCGCGCGCAGCAACCGCGTTGCTTTTCGCTCTGCCGGGAACGGTCTACGTGTATCAGGGTGAAGAACTCGGACTTCCAGAAGTACTCGATCTTCCCGATTGGGCCAGGCAAGACCCGATGTGGATTCGCACGAATGGCCAGCAACGAGGCCGCGATGGCTGTCGCGTCCCCCTGCCGTGGAAGAAGCGCGGATCGTCAATGGGTTTTGGACCCGAGGGGGCTTCTGCTCCGTGGCTACCTCAACCTGAAGAATTCCGAGCGTGGGCACGTGACGAACAAGGTGAGGATCCAACATCAATGCTGTCTTTGTACATGCGATTGGGTGGACTTCGACGCCAACTTGTTGGGTCAGCGCACCGTGTGCACTGGGCTGATCAGGTTCCCGAAGAAGTTCTGGCGTTCAGCGCGGGAAGACTGTTCTGCGCGACGAATACAGGTGGAGAAGATGTTGAGGTCCAGGTCCCTCAAGGTGCCCAGATACTCCTGAATACTGCGGTTGCCGACTGTGACGTGCACCTGTTGGATAACGGAATGTCACTGGCAGATGGCACCGATTTTGATTCTCGCACGTGGTGTTTGCCCGCCGACTCAACATCCTGGTGGTCACTGAATGGGGGTGCTGACACTGAGTGAACAGAGAACACGGTCGCGCCGGCCTTTTAATGCGAAATACATTCCCAACCTGCACTTCTTGACGCAACCGTCTTTTGTTGCCGTCGATTTCGAAACTGCTAATCGCGGTGGCGGAGTCTCCGCCTGCCAGGTGGCATTGGTGAAAATGGAAGACGGGCAGGTGACTGACGAATTCTCGACCTTCATTCAGCCCCCGCAGGGTTATAGCCGCTTCGAATTCACATGGCTTCACGGAATCGGCCCGCGTCAAGTAGCGACGGCTCCAATGTGGGATCAGATCGCTGACCAGATCGCACGCTTCGTTGGCGATCTCCCCGTCTACGCTCATAACGCGATGTTTGACGCTCGAGTCTGGAAAGACTTGGACGACTACTTTGGGACACTTTCTTTGCCCCACCATTTTTTCTGCTCGTATTTGACGGCACGACGAATGCTTCCGGGCCTCGAAAATTACGCGTTGCCGACTGTTCTTCACGAATGTGATCCGACCTTTAGTCTGAATCACCACGAAGCGGGTTCCGATGCTCACGCTTGTGCGCGAATCGTCAGGCACCTTGCGTCCCGCGATGATCTGCACGGCGCTCTTGCCCCCTGAAAACAGCCTTCAGCCAGCGCATTCTTAGATGGGGCACCTGCTCAAGGTGTCTTTTACCGTGCTCTTCGAACCGACCCACACGGCAATGCGATGATCGATCGACTCAAGCAACTTGAAGGCATCATGCATGCGCGCGTCAATGTCGTCGTCTAACAGGAACTCCATGTGCGCAACGCGGTTACGCAGATTGTGGAGGCGCGCCACCCTTCCGTAGGTGATTGACCCGTCGGGGTCCTTCTCATTCGGGAAAGCGTGAATCAGACACTGTCTCCACAACACGCGACGATGCTTCTCTGCCTCCAAGCTGGCCAAATCTGACGGCGTGATTGTCCCATGATGAGGAAGAAGATCCGCCCACATTCCAAACATGACGCAGGACAGGACGTCATCATGCGATGGCTGGTCTTTGCGAGAGTGAGCCTTCGGTTTTTGTTTAGATTCCTTATTCGCCCAGTTCAACGCTTGGCTTCGCTTTGAAGCAGAGAGCTTATCGAGCGGGGGAGCTGGATCCTCAAGAAGCCAACTGGTCGCTTCAGGGTCCTGTTTGCGGTTCCACGCCTGAAGTTGCCGATCCATCGCGTTGCGAACAAAAACTTCGGTCATCCCCAGAATGAAGTGAACATCGGACGCCAGTTCGGCGTGCCAACAGTATAGTTCCAGGCTTTTGGGAATGTCCCCTCCCGTGCGCTTCAAATACGGCTTGAGCCTGGCCATGGAAATGTGGCTCACTAGGAGTTCTTGCTGCGACACTGTCATAAATTGATGGTGTCAATCAGTGCAACGCCTGGCAAGTGGTTTCGTCGCAGTGTTGTGTTTCGATACCGAACCTTCAAGTGGACGTGCGCGCCGCCGGTGCAAGCGCCTGGTTTAGGCTGGCGTGATGAAAACCCGAGTTGATGCCATTGCAATGCTGGCCCTGATCTGTGTGACCGCGATCTGGGGCTCGACGTTCTTCATCATCAAGGGGATCCTGACGGCGATTCCGACGCTGGACTTCCTGGGCGTCCGCTTCTTCATTGCAGCGCTGGTGATTTTTGTTTTACGAGGCCGCACACTTCTGCGAGCTCCTGTCACCACGTGGAAGCGCGGATTGATGGCGGGCACGGTCTTCGCCGTGGCGCAAATCGTGCAGACGATTGGCCTGGAGACGGCAGATGCGTCGGTGTCCGGTTTTATTACGGGCATGTACGTGATCCTGACGCCACTGTTGCTTTTCATCGCGTTCCGGACGCCGATTTCAAAACCCGTCGTGTTTGCGCTGGTCTTGGCGTTTACTGGACTGTCGATTTTGTCTCTGAACGGTTTGAGCGTCGGGCTTGGTGAGGGACTGACCTTCATTTCGGCTGTGTTGTTTGCCGTTCATATTGTGCTTCTTGATCAGTGGGCTGGTCAGGAATCCGGTCTTGATTTGGCAGCCATTCAGCTGATTGCTCTTGGTGTGATCTGTGGTGTTTCAGCCTTGCCAGGTGGAATCGTCCTGCCGTCGGGAATCAACGGCTGGGCGGTCATGATCTACATGGCGGTCATTGCCGGCATCGTAACTGTGGGACTTCAAACATGGGCGCAGTCAAGAATTCCTGCGACTAGTGCCGCGGTCATTATGACGACGGAGCCCGTGTTCGCAGCGATCTTCGCGATCCTCTTTGGTGGTGAGCATTTGACGTGGCGACTGTTCGCAGGTGGTTCGCTGGTGGTGGGCGCGATGCTCTTGGCAGAGCTCGCTCCACGGAAGTCTTCGACCGCAGATGGGGGTCTCGTGTCATAATTATGACAACGGCAGATAGCAACGGTGGATACTGGGTTTCAAGCCCTCTACTAGAGAAATAAAATATAAATTAGTAGGCTTTTTGGAATGAATTATAAAATTAATCTAAAAATGCGAAAGTAAAGTAATAGAAAGTAGAATTTTAGGAGGCAAAATCTTATGAAAAAATCCGGCAAATGCCCAAAGTGTGGAAGTGACAATATTTTATTTATACCAGGTAAAGTTGGAGCTTATGGTGCAGGGAATAATATTCCTATAGGTCTAACTACTCTGTCTTCTATTTTAGTAGAAAGATATGTATGTTGTAAATGTGGATTTTCTGAAGAGTGGGTTGATATCTCTGATATTGAGAAGTTGGAGAAGAAATATGGTAAGTGATCTAAGTCTAAAATTATAGGATTAACAGTCCGGCCGAACGACTATAAAACTTAGCTTTTGTAAAAGTTGATATTGCTATAAGATTTTTCACCCGGGAGTGGTGGTCTCGGAAGATTCGAGTTCCGTGTCCTGATTGTTTCGATCGCGCCCAGTCGCTAGCGCATCGATTCAAAGGTCAAGGTGTAAAAGTTTCGGGAGTGAGCAGATTGCTCACTCCCGAAACTAATGCGATCAGTCGGATCAGCGTTCGTCGTTCACCCAGTGTGCCATTTCGGTCGACAGACCGATGTAGGTTGCGGGTGTGAGAGCACAAAGGCGAGCTTCTTCTTTAGCGGGCAACCCAAGGCCGGCGATAAACTCACGCATTTCGGTGGCCCCGACCTCGTGGCCACGGGTCAGCTCCTTCAGGCGCTCGTACGGGTTCGTCATTCCGGTTGCGCCGGCGATCGACGCGGTGCGCATGACCTGCTGAACCGCTTCGCCGAGAACTTCCCAGTTCGCATCCAGGTCGGCAGCCATACGGTTAACGTCAATGTCGACGCCGTCAAGGCCACGAACCAGGTTGAAGAACGCGAGGATCGAGTGCCCAAGGCCAACACCGATATTGCGCTGGGTCGTCGAGTCGGTCAGGTCACGCTGCATACGCGAGGTGACCAGCGTCGATGCCAAGGAATCGAGCAGTGCGCACGAGACTTCCAGGTTCGCTTCGGCATTCTCGAAGCGAATCGGGTTCACCTTGTGGGGCATAGTCGACGAACCGGTGGAGCCCTGCGCTGCGAGGTTCTGGTGGAAGTAGCCCATCGAAATGTAGGTCCAGCAGTCGGTTGCCAGGTTGTGTGCGATACGTCCGGCGCGCGCAACATCGGAGTAGAGCTCTGCTTGCCAGTCGTGAGATTCGATCTGTGTGGTCAGCGGATTCCAGGTCAGGCCCAAACCTTCGACGAAGTTGCGAGCGAGGACCGGCCAATCAGCGTTCGGGACGGAAACGACGTGCGCTGCCCAAGTTCCCGTGGCGCCGTTGATCTTGCCCAAGTATTCGGTGTTTTCGATGCGTGCCAGCTGACGAGCGAAACGGTGGGCAAACACGGCCATTTCCTTGCCCATGGTGACGGGCGTTGCAGGCTGACCGTGCGTGTGTGCCAGCATCGGAGCGTCTGCGCCGGCTTCAGCGAGGCGCAGCAGTCGAGCCTGCAGTTCGCGGGCGGCGGGCAGCCACACCTGCTCGATGCCAGCCTTGATGGTGAGCGCGTAAGCGAGGTTATTGATGTCTTCCGAGGTGCAGAAAATGTGGACGACCTCGCGCAGGTGCGGAAGCGAGGAATCGGGGCCGAGGACCCCGGTGGCCTTCTCCAGGTGCTCGCGGATCAGATACTCGACGGCCTTCACGTCGTGACGGGTGACGGCCTCGAATTCGCCGAGACGTTTGATGTGGTCGGCGGAAAAATCGCGGGGCAGTGCGCGCAGGTAGTCGCGTTCAGCGTCGGTCAGGGTCGGCGCGCCAGGAAGGACGGTGTTGTCGAGCAGGTGGATCAGCCACTCAATCTCGACGTGTATGCGCGCACGATTCAAGCCGGCTTCGGACAGGTAATTCGCAAGAGGTGCAACGGCTGCGCGGTAGCGGCCGTCAAGCGGAGACAAAGGTTCGCCAGATGCTGCCAGATCGGCGTAACCATGATCGGTAGAGAAAAGGGAAATCCAGTTTGCGCTCATAGTGTCATCTTTTCATGTTGGCGCGTGGTTAAGAAACGGTGTTGCGCAACGAAAGTAATGATGCCGGACATATTCGGGTGCGCGTGAATAGTCAGCGGGACAGTGTATCCGCAGGTCGATAGGGGATGAGGCCACTCAACGTGAGAGGGTCTGACCTTTTGAGGTGCGTCACCCGATGGGGTGTCCCGATGGTGGATACTCTAAAATCTTGGGCGTGACGAACCCCCATACTCCGAGCCCGAGTGCTTTTGAATCCTCCGGTCAATCCGGTGGTGGTTTTCAGTCCGCGCACTCGGACAATGAAGGGGATTCGTCAGTAGGCGCGGCCTCGTCCACCCCATCGGAACCGACGCCAACTCTGACAACTCGACGACGCTTGCAGGGACTCGACGGCATGCGTGGCATCGCAGCGATGTTCGTTCTGGTCTATCACCTGCTCCCGCAGTACGCGAAAGCCGGGTTCGCGGGCGTCGACATTTTCTTCGTCCTATCGGGCTTCCTCATCACCTTGTTGCTGATAGACCGATTGGATTCAACCGGTTCACTTGGGATCGGTCATTTCTGGATTCGACGTTTCAGGCGTCTTGTCCCGGCGGCGGTCACGACGTGTATTGGTGCGGGAATCCTTGCTCTGCTCAGCGGGACGGATGCGCTAGTTGCGCTCCCTCGCCAAGTCGTCGGCGTGCTCACCGGCACGTACAACTGGCTTGAAATCATCTCCGGCGCCTCTTACTTCGAGCAACAGTCGCCACTGCTCCTGACCAACGCATGGTCATTCGCCGTTGAACAGCAGTTCTACGTCATCTGGCCACTGATCCTCCTTCTTCTGGTTCGGCTACCGAAACACCTCAGAATCTGGATCGCTCTTGGAATCGGCGGAGCATCGACCGCATGGCACGCTGTCCTAGTTGGCCAAGACCTTTCGCGCGCATACATGGGAACAGACACTCACCTGTGGGGTCTGATGATCGGCGCGGCCCTCGCATTCGCCGTCCCCAACGCCATGCAAATGGTCGATGAACGCGCCAAACATGCCGGATATATAGGCTTCTTCGGCGTCATCTCATTCTTTGCCACGATGTTCCTGATGACCGTGTTGCCGGAGTCTTTCATGTACCCGTGGGGCATGGTCATCGTGTCTTTGACGACGGCGTTCACTATCCGTGGCTTGCTTCCCGACGTGTCCTACGCCGGGACTGCCCGCCTGCTTCGCAAGGTGCTTGAACTACGTCCCCTGGTGTGGCTGGGAGAACGATCCTACGGAATCTACCTGTGGCATTGGCCGTTGTGGGTGCTCGCTTTCTACGTGGCTCCCCAGATGAGTCTGTCAATGTCGGCAACGCTCGTGTCAGTGGCATCGGTTCTTTTCGCCGCGCTGTCGTACAGGTTTATTGAGACTCCAATTCGTCGCGTCGGCTTCCTTCAGTGGTGCCGTATCGTGTGGTCAGGTTTTCTGACATTCACTGGAAAAGTACGCATCGTCATCGCCGTGATTGTACTGGTGATTGCCTCCCTGTTTGCGGTTGCACTTTGGTTCTCGCCGAATCAGTCGAGCGCTCAAATTGCCATTGAACAGGGAGCAATGTCGGCTCCTGCCAGCGATGCGATGACGTCCGGCTCGCAGTCCGCGGATGCGGCCTCGTCGGGCGACCAGTCGCAGAGCGAGACCCAAAGCGACGCACAGTCTGGCGCACAAAGTGGCGAACCAGAGTTCATCCGCCGCTACGACTACACGCAGCCACAGGTCACTGGCGAAGAAATCACGATTATTGGCGACTCGGTCACCCTGGGTTCTTCGGCTGCGCTCAGCGAAGCATTCCCGGGTGTCTACGTTGATGCCGAGGTCTCGCGTTCTGTTCTTGCTGCTGGTCCCATCATCGATTCTTTGAACGCGCAGGGCTTGCTTCGCGAATACGTCGTCATCTCACTGGCAACGAATAATGTCGTGACAGACGACCAGATTGACGCACTTGTTGCCCAGATCGGGCCAGAGAGAAAGCTCATCCTGGTCACTGCATTCGGTCCTGCTCGCACAACGTGGATCCCACCGTCGAATGACACGATTTGGCGTGCAGCAACGCGCTACCGGAACGTGTTCGCGGCCGATTGGGCGAACCCCATTTCCCGTCACCCCGAGGATCTTGCCGGAGACTCCGTGCACCCGGCAACGGATCAGGGGCACCAGATTTACGTTGAAGCAATCCGGAGTGCTCTGAACGAGGCCCTTCAGATCTCCCTGCGCGACAGTGAAGCGAGTGCCGAAACGGATTCTCAATTCGGAGCACAAGCGGCGTACTGATTCAGCACGTGGCACGTGTTCGACCCGGAGGGGCTCCCACCTGTTGTACTAGCCGTATTTCTTCACTATCTGCATCACATCTGACCGGTAGGACACGCCAAAAAGATAGGCGTGAATGATCAGAATATGAAGACTGTGAAGCCCGATGCGTTCGCGCCAGCCATCCTGAAGAGGTGACGCTTCGGCGTACGCATCGCGGATTGTTTCCAGATGAGGGCAACCAAAAACACCGAGCATCGCCAAGTCTTCTTCGCCGTGACCCCCTTGGGCTGCTGGATCAATAAGGGTTACACCATCGGGTGTCCACATGACGTTTCCGCTCCACAGATCTCCATGAAGTCGAGATACTTCCCCGGAACGGACAAGAGCGGGTTGGTCATGATCAAACACCCCGGATGCGAGTTTTTCAGCGAATTGATGCAGGCGCTCGCGGTCTGTCTGGCTAAAAGCTGGGCAGTCAATATAGGGCTCAACCCGGTATTTGGCGTAGTACTGTCCCCAAGATGCGCTGCCCCCATCGGCTAAGAGAGGCAATGGAGCTTCACCCATCCACCCGTCGGTTGTATGCCCGGACGGTGGAGCGCCTAAATGAGGCGCGCCCGCTGCGTGCGTATACGCCAGGGCTCGTCCAAATTCCTCAGCCATTCGCGGGGTTGCTTCGATGCGAGACAGGACTGGCTCTTCGAGCCAGGTCTTCCCGTAATCGAGCACGGGAACAATCCGCGTTGCCTGATCGCCCGCATCCGCGAGCCATAAGAGCGCTGTCACTTCATAGGAGATCTTCTGAGGCCGATGGTCGGTTTTCCGGAACGTTTCCACGGTGTTACTCCTTAGAGGCTGCAATTGTTACGAGGATATCCACAGGTGCTCGTCCCTGAAATTGGTTATCCACAATTTTGCTTCCCTCGACTTTCCTCGTTGTCACTGTCCTTCTAGCGTGGGGAGTGGAAGGAGGATCCGTGGATGAAGTAGGCAATATGCAGGTCGCTCGCGAATCAATGTGGAGCGTATGCAAAGTGCTTGAAGACATACACGGCGACGTTGCATGTGAGCGCTTCGAAGACTGGCAGGGTGGAGCTGCAGATGCAGCTCGAGATGACCTCTTGGTGCTTTTAGGACAGCTCGGAGTGGTCATGGACTCGGGAGATGATGCGCTTTTAGCGCTCGACACGGCGATTGCTGAGTGTCAGCTAGCCAGCGTTGTTCTGATGCCCGGACAAACAACAAATCCGTTATCGCTGGGCGCATATACGCCTGCCTCTTTTGCTTCACATACGTTCTCTGAGTCATCAGGTGTGTTCTGATATGAACAGAATTGTTGTGACAAGCGGGCCAACGCACGTTGACACGGATGCGTTGATCAGGGCATGTACCCGGCTTCGCAAGAGTGAAGAGTCGCTATCCGCATTGATCGCTTCCACTCGGTCGGCTCAGGATCATGCACGCCTGGGCATCGGGCTCAGCCCCACCGCATACACGGCTGTTAGTGCGATAGAAGAAGTGGCCTCGTTGATCACGTATCTTCGCGCCAAACTGTCCGCATTCGCCGACTCGATCGCCTACTGTGCAGCCATCTATTCGGGCGCAGACTCGCGAGCGGTTGCGCTTTTGTCATCAACCCACAACGACAGTCCCATCTTCAACCTGAATCTTTCGCAGCCGAACCTCACAGAGCCTGCACCGGGCTTTCCGATGATTGCACAGTGGCTAAGGGAAAACACATGGGATGTGCGCTCGCGGAACCTTGATGTCCTATCAGCGATCCTGGCGTTCATGTTCGGGCGCTCAGATGGTTTAACGGCACTTCGTTTTGAACGCGATCTTGACGCGTTCTCCTTCGGCGTTCTGCATCTTTTCGGCGCTCGGCGCGGTGTGCCCGGAAGCTCAACGAAGCAGGTCGCCGGGTACGCCGCATCGTGGTCGTCCGGAATTGGTGCACTGTTCTTCGGAAATGTCACGGGCGTGGAAATTCAGACAGGCTCCTCGTCGGGAGCCGGCAGAGGACATCGGATTATCAAAGCAGTGAAAGAAGGATTCGCTCCCATATTGGCGGCGAGTCCGCATACGCCTTTCGCGCTCTCCGTTCTGTCGATCGTCGGTAGAGTGGGGCAGGGGGTTGGTGCGATCCGTTCGCATCCGACTCAGCGCGTGGTCACCCCTTCTACCCCCGATACTCGACTTGCAATGAGCACCCCTACTCCTATGTCCACGGTTGAAACTCCGCGAAAACCATCACAACTGTTGGAGTCACTTTCAGGACTGAATTCAGGAGGCGAAGAAGGGCAAATCAAGATCATCCGACACAGCACTCCGATTCCCTCCGATGCGTCATCGCCAGGTGGATCACGAACACGTTCGTCCTGGTCAGTCGTCATTCGAGGTACTCAGAAGTGGAGCGTCGGGGGAAGTAACCCGCAGGATATGCTCACCAATTTTGAGGGGGTAGCAGGGCGTGAATCCGACCAATCGCGCGCGGTCCTAGAGGCGATGAAAATGGCTGGAATCAAAGCGGATGAACCCGTCGAATTCGTTGGTCATTCGCAAGGAGGCATTATTGCCGCTCAACTGGCGACCAGTAGCGACGTGAACCAGAACTACCACGTCGTATCAGCCCTGACAGCGGGGTCCCCGATTGGCGGATCGCAGACTCCTTCGCACGTCCACGTCCTCGCATTAGAGAACACCAGAGACCTGGTGCCAGCACTCGACGGGGGAGCGACTTCCCAAGGAGTGACAACCGTTCACTTTGACGGGCAAACGTACATCCCGGCCGAAAAACAGGGACAGAATTTGGTTGCGCACGACATTGGAACCTACCGCAACCTGCTAGGAGATATTGAGAATCGCCAAAATGAGCCGGGGCTTACCGAGGTTAAAGAATGGGAAGAACATCGGATCGAATCGCTCGGTTTGACCGAGCAGACGACCTCTCAAGCGTATGTCTTCGATACTAGGCGCATCCATGACGAGGGCTGAACAATCGGATAAACACCGGTGGACAGATGCAGACGACCGTTCTGAAACCGCGTCCAACCTGCTAACGTGATGGCGTGACACGGGGTGCCACAGGCTGAGAAAAAACCCGTTGAACCTGTCGAGATAATTCTGACGAAGGGAATGTCAATGATGGATCGTGCCATCGTATCTTCGGCTCTTGAAGCTGTCCGAGAAACAAGCCCATTGGTTTCGTGCATTACCAATTCAGTGGTCACAAACTTTACGGCAAACGTCCTTTTGGCCATCGGCGCTGCCCCTGCAATGGTCGACATTGTTGGCGAAGCGGGACCGTTTGCGTCGATCGCGTCCGGTCTGCTGATTAACTTGGGAACGCCGACCCCCGAACAGCGTGAAGCTGCTCGTGAAGCCGCGTCAGCTGCGGTCGCAGCGGACGTTCCGTGGGTATTGGATCCGGTTGCGGTTGGTGCCTTGGTGCATCGCACCGATCTTGCGCGTGAGCTGGTGACAATGGGGCCGACTGTTGTTCGAGGTAACGCCTCGGAAATCATCGCGCTTGCGGGTGAGGGAGCTGGTGGTCGTGGTGTCGATGCCTCCGACGAGGTTGAATCAGCGTTCGAAGCAGCCCAGCTCATTGCGCGCAACTACGGCAGTGTTGTTGCAATCTCCGGCGCAACCGACGCAATCGTCAGCGCAGATCAGATTATTCGTGTTGGTGGTGGCGCAGAAATGCTGACTCGCGTCACCGGTGGTGGTTGTGCGCTGGGTGCGTTCCTCGCTGCTTTCGTCGGTGCGGCGAAGACGCGTGCGGTGACGCCGCTGGAAGCGGTTGCTGCCGGTCACGCCGTCTACTCTGCTGCGGGTGAGATTGCTCAAGAGAAAGCGTCGGGCCCGGGTACGTTCCAGATGCACTTCCTTGATTCGCTCTACTCGGTCTCGACAGACGACCTTGACAGGATTCCGCTGTCATGAGGAATGCTCCTGACCTGCGGGTCTATTTGGTGACGGATGCTGAGCAGTGCGAATCGATGGGGCGGAGTGTTCTTGAAACGGTTGAAGCCGCCGTCGAAGGTGGAGCAACGTGCGTCCAGCTTCGCGCGAAGACTTCCGATGGCGGTCCCTTCCTTGATGAGGTCTGCGAAGTAGCGAATGCGGTCGGCGACCAGGTTCCCGTGATCGTCAATGACCGGGTGGATGTGTTCCTCGCAGCTCGCGCATTGGGTGTCCCAGTTGCGGGTGTGCACGTTGGTCAATCGGATCTTCCCGCGAAGGTTGTGCGTGAAATGATCGGCGAGGTCGCGTTCCTTGGATTGTCTGTTGGGACTGATGAAGAGGCGCGGATTGCGGCAAGCGAAGGGGTTGCAGATCACGTTGGCCTCTCGGTTCTGCGCACCACGGCAACGAAGACGAATACGCCCGATGTCCTTGGCTATGACGGGTGTGAACGGCTTGCGCGCCTTGCCGTTATGCCAAGTGTCGCTATTGGTGGTGTTGGTATCGATGACATGGCACCTTTGAAAGCGCGTGGTGTGAATGGTGGTGCCGTGGTTTCGGCAATCTGTTGCGCAGAGGATCCGAAGCAGGCTGCTCGCGATCTTCTGAATGCGTGGAGCAGCGCTCCCGACGCTGGTCGTCAGGAAGCGACGGGGGTGAGTGATCGATGATTCCTACAGTGACCGCTTTGACGATTGCCGGATCTGATCCCTCGGGTGGAGCAGGTATTCAGGCTGATATGAAAGCGATGAGCGCCAATGGTGCGTACGCGATGAGCGTCATTACCGCTCTGACCGCACAATCAACGAAGGGCGTGGCCGGAGTCCACGCGGTTCCCGTTGATTTCGTCAAACTCCAGTTAGACACGGTTCTTGACGATATTGCTCCCGATGCAACGAAGATCGGGATGCTGGCAACTGCAGACTTGGCACGCCTTGTTGGTGAATACCTTCCGCGGTTGCCTTACACGGTGCTTGATCCGGTGATGGTGGCAACTTCGGGTGATCCGCTATTGGACAACGAGGCTATCGCCACTGTTCGGCAGCTGTGCACTGTCGCAGATTTGATTACACCGAATCTTGCTGAGGCAGCGGTTCTTCTTGAATCCGATTGGGCAACCAACGTCAATGAGATGACGGAGCAAGCGTTCGCTTTGCGCGAGCTAGGCGTGAAGAATGCGCTGGTGAAGGGTGGTCACCTGGATGAGAAAGCGTGCGATGTCTTCCTCGGCGAAGGTGACTCAGAACCGCATATTCTGACCGCTCACCGTATTCACACGAAGAATACGCACGGAACAGGATGCACGCTCTCATCATCGATTGCGGCTCTTCGCCCGCGTTGCGACTCGTGGCTCGAAGCTGTCACGCGCGCGAAGGCGTACTTGACGGGCGCGATCGAACAGGCTGATGAGCTTGGAGTCGGACACGGGCACGGTCCCGTCCACCACTTCTACGCGCTGTGGAATGACGACATGATGAAGGACAATGATGTTCACTGACGAACTGTGGGAAGAGATCGCCCCCATTAAGAAAGCGATTGACCAGGGGCAATTCGTTCGAGGTCTCGGTGACGGGAGCCTCAGCCAAGACAAATTCAACTACTACATGGTCCAAGACGCCCTGTATTTAGCTGCATACGCGAAGGCTCTTGCTGGTCTCGCCACTTTTGCGCACGATCCGGATGACCTGGTGTTCTGGGCCGAAGCATCGGCGAATTCGATCAAGGTTGAGCGAGAGCTCCACGCGTCGCACGTCGACGTGATGGCAGCGGCAACGCCTTCGCCAACGTGTCGTGCCTACTCTGACTTCTTGGCTGCCCAGCTTGCCAGCGGTGAATACGGGATTGCTGTCGCAGCGGTTCTGCCCTGCTTCTGGATCTACCAAGTGGTGGGGACTGAGCTCCTCGACACTGCCGGTGACCTTGAAAAACACCCCTACGGTGACTGGATTGGAATGTACGCAAACCCCGTGTTTGCGGAAGAAACCAAGATCGTCCGCGGGATCGTTGACCGCGTGGCCGAAGGCGTTGTAGAACTCCAGCGCCAGCGCATGAGGGACGCGTTCGTTCAGGCCAGCCGATACGAATGGATGTTCTGGGACGCGGCATGGCGAATGGAGACGTGGCCAATCTGAAAGAGCCTCGGTCACCGCCTGCATCTCCCTGAGGTGCGAAGCGTCGAGCAATACGACGGGGCGGGGGTGTTCTGGATCCAGAACACCCCCGCCCCCTAATCTCAGCGGTTCACATTGTCACCTGCCCGAACGCGGACTACTTGTCCTTCTTTGCGCCAATCAAGCCGGCAACAAGGGACGAGACGATTGCGGTGATGACAGCACCAAAGAAGCTTGCCCAGAAGCCACCCGTTTCAAAGGGAATGCCAACGGATGTTGAAAGTGCGCCGGTCAGCATGAACAGCAGGGCGTCGGTAACGATGGCGAACAAACCGAAGGTCAGGATGTACAGGGGGAAGGTCAAAACCTTCACCAGAGGTTTGATCAGGGAGTTCACCAGAGTGAACACCAATGCGATCACCGCAAGGGCGATCAGAGTGGAGGCTAGTGACGTTCCGTCGGTGAAATTGATCGATGGCACAATCAGAGTCGCGGCCCAGATGCCAGCCATGGTTGCAATGAGTCGAAGTATAAATTCCATACTTCCAGTCTGCCTGCGTTCCAGCTTTTTCGCATCCGCAGGCGGTTTTTCGCGGGCGACATTCCGACTCTCCACGCCTGCCGACCGCTGGCTTGCCACACCTGTTGGATTCGTGGGAGCAGGTCGAAGATCTTGAGGAGCGTTTGAAGCGCGCGGGCGGGATCGTGAATTTCAACGAGGTTCGCTGGGATGTTCGCCCATCGCCGGGCTGTGGAACGATTGAGGTTCGCTCGTTCGATTCGGCGACGAATATGACGGAATTGCGGGCTTTGTCCGCGCTTGTTCACGCTTTGGTTGAGACGGTGTCGCGTGATCTTGATCGTGGGGTCGCGCCTGCGGTGCTGCCTCGCGAATTGCTGGAATTGAATAAGCGGCGTGCTTCCCGATTCGGGCCGACTGATTCGAGGTGTGTGTAAAGTTATGACCGAAAGCCTCTGTCAAACGAGTGGCATACTTGCTAGTCTCGAAGAATGACTGAGGATTTCCTGGCTTTTGCACTCAATGCTGAACGTCGCTCTCACGCCTGCGAAGACGCGGACTACCCCCAATTTCATGTCGCTCCGCCAGTTGGGCGCCTCAATGATCCGAACGGCCTGATCAAAGTTGGCGACACTTACCACGCCTTCTTCCAGTACACCCCGGAGCATCCGAAGAAGCTTGTTTACTGGGGTCATGCGACGTCGAAGAACCTCGTGAACTGGGAATACCTGAAACCTGCGATCCTGCCCGACAGTCACCAGGACGCAAACGGCGCCTACTCCGGTACTGCGATCGCGACCGAAGAGGGCGTGGAACTCTGGTACACGGGCAACTACAAGGATCCTCAGACCGGTGAGCGCGAAGCGACCCAGTGCGTCGTCATCACGTCCGACATGAAATCGTTCACCAAGCTTGTTCCGCCGATTATCGGCCATCAGCCCAACGGCTATACCGCTCACTTCCGCGACCCGCAGGTCTGGGCCGATCCCGAAGTGCCGGGTAGCTACCGCATGCTCCTCGGCGTGCAACGTGAAAACGAAACCGGCGCCGCCCTTCTCTACCGTTCGAGCAACCTGCGTACCTGGGAATGTGAAGGAGAAATGACCTTCCCCGATGCGAACGGCACATTCGACGCCTTCGGCTACATGTGGGAATGCCCGAACCTCGTTCGCCTGAGCGATGAGGTCAGTGGTGAAGTCCGCGACGTCCTCATCTTCTGTCCCCAGGGCATCGCCCCCGACGTCGAAGGCTACGAAAACATCTTCCCCTGCATTTACATCGTCGGAAAACTGGTCGGCACAGAATTTACCGAGTGTGACGGATCATTTACCGAGCTTGACCGCGGTTTCGAGTTCTACGCTCCCCAGGTCTACGCGCGTACTGACACTGCGTGGGGTGCATGGAGTGACGAGAAGCCCGCGCTTCTTGTCGGCTGGGCCGGCAACGCCAGCGAAGATGACCAGCCCTCGATCGAAACCGGAGGGTGGGTGCACTGCTTGACCTCTCCGCGACAGCTGGTGTTGGTTGACGGCGTGCTTGTTCAGCGTCCCTACCTGCCCGGCTTGCCGCTGTCATTCGACTCCGAAGTGGAGACTCTCGCGGGTTCGCGTTCGTGGAGGTTCTCAGCTGACGTCGAGTTCAACGCACCTTCCGCTACTTCATCCGACGAGGCCACCTCCATTACTTTCGTCATCGGCTCAAAGGGGGCGGGAGTGAATGTGACACTGAGTCCGTCATCCCTGACCGTTGATCGCTCCGACTCGCGTTACCCACATGGAGATATACGAACCGTGACCCTCGCGGATGAAGAGTCGGAGCATATTGAGATCATCCACGACCGGTCTCTCACTGAAATCTTCCTCGGAGATGGTCGCAAGGCCTTCACCTTCCGCTCCTTCTTGAACGGTGAAGCAGCTGGGCTCGAAGCGCGATGCGAATCGGGTTCTGTAACTCTGACAAACATATGCAGGGCTCGTCTGGACTGAAAGGTGTCCGCGCCAAGTAAAGGGTGCATGTGAGATGTGTGCGCGGCCTCGCGAATCGACAATCTGGGTGGGCTTCGGCTGGAATGTGTCCGCAGGTCATCACTGCTGAGGTGGTAAGCGCACATTTTTGCGCGTCAGTTCGGCGAAAAGTCCACATAACAATGAGACAAAAGCCCTTGCGCTGAGGCGTATGGCGCACATAGTATGTCAAACGATTGCTATATAGCCCGGTAGTGAACGACGACGTTGTACACGCGCCTGGCCCACCGAGAAAGGAACGTGGATGGCAATGGATTACGCCAAGGTGGCGTCCGAAGTTGTAGAAGCGGTCGGAGGTGCCGATAACATCAGCGCAGCCGCACACTGCGCAACCCGCCTGCGACTCGTTATTGTCGACGAGTCTAAGATTGACCAGGCTGCCCTCGACGCGAACGGAGACCTCAAGGGCACCTTCGCAGCAGGTGGCATGTTCCAGATCATCGTCGGTCCCGGCGATGTCGACAACGTCTACCGCAAGATGGTCGAAAACCACTCCGTCCGCGAGGTCTCCAAGGATGAAGCCAAGGAAGAAGCCGCAAAGTCCGGCAACCTCTTCTCGCGCTTCATCAAGATGATCGCTGACATCTTCGTTCCAGTCCTCCCCGCCCTGATCGCCGGCGGTCTGATGATGGCTATCAACAACGTTCTGACCGCTGAAGGCCTCTTCGGCGAACAGTCCGTCGTTGGAATGTTCCCGGCCATCGCTGACTACGCCTCCCTGATCAACATGATCTCGTCGGCAGCATTCGCTTCGCTGCCTGTCCTGGTTGGCTTCTCCGCTGCAAAGCGCTTCGGTGGCAACGTCTACCTCGGTGCAGCAATCGGCGCGGCAATGATCTCCTCCGACCTGCTCAATGCATGGAATACCGGCGCGGCACTTGCCGGCGACGCAGAGGTTGAATACTGGCACCTCTTCGGCATGGAAGTTGCCAAGATCGGCTACCAGGCACAGGTCATCCCGACCCTCGCCGTCACCTTCGTCATGTGCGTCATCGAAAAGTGGCTGCACAAGCGCCTGTCCGGCACCGTTGACTTCCTCGTCACCCCGCTGGTCACCATGCTTCTCACCGGCTTCCTCGCATTCATCGCAATCGGCCCGATCACCCGCGTTCTCGCAGAAGGTATCACCAACGGCATCAACTGGGGTTACTCCACGCTCGGCCCAATCGGTGGCCTGATCTTCGGCTTCTTCTACTCGCCGATCGTCGTCACCGGCCTGCACCAGTCCTTCCCGGCAGTTGAAATCCCGCTACTCCCCGTTAATGGTGGCATCGGTGACTTCATCTTCCCGATCGCCTCCATGGCAAACATCGCTCAGGGTGCTGCAGCCCTCGCTGTCTTCCTGAAGGCCCGCGATGCCAAGCTGAAGGGCCTCGCCGGCGCCGGCGGCGCGTCCGCAGTCTTCGGTATTACCGAACCCGCAATCTTCGGTGTCAACCTGCGCCTGCGCTGGCCCTTCTACGTCGGCATGGTTGCTGCAGCAATCGGCTCCGCCGGCGTCGCACTCTTCGACGTTCGTGGCCAGGCACTCGGTGCAGCAGGCTTCGTCGGCTTCGTGTCGATCATCCCGAACGACATCCCGATGTACCTGCTCCTTGAAATCCTCGTCTTTGCCCTATCCTTCGGTGCCACCTTCGCCTATGCCTCAACGCGAGGCAAGGTGGACTTGACCGAAGGTGGCGCAGTCGCAGCATCCGCCGATTCTGCCGTCGTAGCTGCACCTGCAGCTACTGGCGTCGCAGAAGCCAAGATCGTTGAATACGCCGAAGGCGCAGACACCGACTACACCATCACCGCACCTCTCGCCGGTGAAATCATCCCGCTCGAGCAAGTCAAGGACGAGTCCTTCGCCAAGGGCATGCTCGGCCCGGGCGCAGCAATCATTCCCGCCGGTGGTGTAGTCGTCGCACCATTTGACGGCAAGGTCACGGTCGCATTCGAGACCGGCCACGCCTACGGCCTGAAGTCCGCATCCGGCATGCAGGTTCTGATCCACATTGGTATGGACACGGTCAAGCTTGAAGGCAAGTACTTCACCCCCCGCGTCGCCAAGGGCGACATGGTCCGTCGTGGCGATGTCCTCGCCGAGGTTGACTGGGACGGTATCCGCGCAGCCGGTTACGATACCATCACCCCGGTTGTCGTCACCAATAAGAAGAAGTTTGACTCCGTCGAGCTTTCCGGCACGGGCACCGTTTCCACGAACGATACCTTCCTTGAGGCACAGCCGAAGGAAGTAACTGCCTAATCGGGTTTTATTCCTGACACGTGACGGGGAGAAGGCTACGGCCTTCTCCCCGTCGTGTGTGTGATCTGAGTGCGAATAATGAAGGGGCACTGACAATCGTCAGTGCCCCTGATTCGATTGAATTGAGATGTGTGCTTACGTGGTCCAGCCTTCAATCAAAGTCACTGGGAACTCGTAGCTTCCGCCAGTCGCTCGGTCGTGAGAATCATCGGATGTGTCGGCAGAGCCGTGGGCCTCGCTGCTAGTTTCACCGTTGATCTGCGCAAGCAGGATCTCGACGGCCTTGCGGGCAATCAGATCGAGGGGCTGGCGTAGCGTGGTCAGTCCGGGAAGAGCGCGGTGAATAGCCTGGGTTCCATCGAAGCCGATGATTCGCAGGTCGCCTGGAACGGTCAGGTTGTGCAGGCGTGCCCATTCGAGGACCTCGGCCGCGGCCAGGTCATCGGTGGCGAAAACGCCATCGATTTCTTCGGCGACAGAGTTGAGGCATTCATTGACGGCCAGTTGGCGGATCGCAGAATCCGTGTGGAAGGGAACTTCCAGAATGACCGGTTCAACGCCGTCTTCGCCAAGGGCTCGACGATATCCGTGCTCGCGCAGGTTCTTCGGGTGCGCGCGCGAGGTCAGCAGGGCCGGTCGGTGGCAGCCTGCGTCCAACAAGCGCCTGGTGGCGTCGTATCCGGCGGTTTCGTTGTTGCAACGAACGTTAGGGATCCGGGGTGAGAGCTCGCGGTCGATGGTGACCAGTGGCATGCGGATCGTTTGGTATTCCTCGAGCGCTTCGTTGTGTGCGCCAGAAATAATACCGTCGACTCGATTTCCAACCAGTAGGTTCAAGTAGTCGCGTTCACGGTCCGCGTGTCCCATCGAGTTGCAGATAAGGATGCGGTAGCCCTGTTCGGCAAGGGCGTTTTCAATCTCGACGGCGAGTTCGCCGAAGAAGGGGAGTGCGACAGTCGGGACGATCAATCCGATGGTGTCGGACTTTTTGCCGTGGAGTGCGCGTGCGAGCTGGTTGGGACGGTATCCGAGTTTCGCGATCGCGTCGCCGACGCGGTCCTTTGTTGTCTGGGACAGGTATCCGCGGTTGTTGAGGACTCGCGACACGGTGGTCAATGAGACGCCGGCTTCTTTGGCTACGTCGGCCAGGGTGGGCTCGGAGTGTGACTTCACGGGTTAGGTCCTTGTTTTGCTGGCGGTCGTTCGGTTCATTTTAGATGTTGATGTGTGCAGACCATATGGACTTCTGTCGAAGTGTGAGCCTATTTACTGACTACTCATCTCGTCGCCTGTTGAACGTGTGCCTGACGCGCAGAATACTTGGTCAAGTCCGTGTTAAGCAGGCAAAAAAGGGGACGAGTCTGGGCGTCTTGGTGCGGTGTGTAGTCGGCCCTCGGCTTGGCTGTGGGTGAGGAAAGTGTGGCCGGCCTCGTGAATGGGGAAGAAGGCGGAAGGCGCTGACGTGACAATGGTCGCGCAATTGCACCATGAAAGTGTGCTGACAGGCACGATAATTCCTTTTACGATTAAAGGCAAGGGTCAATATGTCCAACGATGGACATACCCGGGTTGGAAGGAAAACCTCATGATCTCTCGTTCTGTTGTCATCGCCTCCTCCGTTGGTCTGCACGCGCGCCCCGCTGCCGTCCTTGCCGATGCCGTTGATGAATCCGGTGTCGACATCGTTATCTCGTTCGACGGTGAAGAAGCAGACGCAGCATCGCTCCTCGAAATCATGACCCTCGGTGTCAAGCACGGCGACGAAGTCACCCTGTCCACCGAAGATGACAACGCTGGCGCTGTTCTCGACTCGCTGGCCGAACTGCTTTCGCGCGATCTCGACCAGGAGTGAGCATGAGCACCGGACACTCAGTCCTTCACGGAATCGGCGTCTCAGCCGGAACAGCCGCTGCTCCGGTAGCGATCGTGCGCCCAGCACCCGGCGTTGATACGAACGAACCTGCTTGCACTGATCCCGAGGTGGACGGTGCCCGTGTGCGCGAGGCTCTCGCAACAGTCAGCAACAGCCTCAAAGAACGTATGGAAACGGCTCCCGAAGAGTCGAAGCCGATCCTGAAAGCCACCGCCAAACTCGCGTCAGACCGCGGTCTGGCAAAGGGGATCGACAAGAAGCTGAAGAAGGGCTTCGGTGTGACTGCCGCAGTCGAAGCAGCTGTCGAAGAATACGCCGAAATGCTCCGCGGACTGGGCGGGTACATGGCGGAACGCGCCACCGACCTGTACGACGTGCGCGACCGTGCAATGTGTGAACTGCGCGGACTTCCGGCGCCCGGCGTTCCCTCATTCGATGAGCCTGTCATCCTGGTTGCTCGCGATCTGGCACCCGCTGAAACTGCAACCCTGAACCCTGAGAAGGTCAAGGGCATCATCACCGAAATTGGTGGCCCCACGTCGCACACCGCGATTCTGGCCGCTCAGCTTGGTATTCCGGCAATCGTGAAGGTTACCGGCATCCTCGATATCACCGAAGGGTGCATGCTCGCCCTTGACGGTGGCGTCGGTGAAGTCATCGTTAATCCGACCGACGAAGAAGTTGAGCTTCTTGAGGCGCGCTCGCGTCATCGCGCTACCGCGCTTGCCGGCTCGTCCGGTGAAGGTGCGACCTACGACGGCTACAAGGTCAAGCTTCTCGCCAACATCGGCACGATCGATGACGCTGAACGCGCAGCTAAGTTCGACCTTGAAGGCTCCGGCTTGTTCCGTACCGAATTCCTGTTCCTCGATCGCGCGGATGCGCCTTCGCTAGAAGAACAGACGGAAACCTACACCAAGGTTCTCCAGGCGTTCGGTGACCGTCGTGTTGTCGTGCGCACGCTTGACGCCGGCGCCGACAAGCCACTGTCGTTTGCAGATCTTGGCAAGGAAGAAAACCCGGCGCTTGGCCGTCGCGGTTTGCGCCTCTGCCAGGCTCGCGAGGACCTGATTGATACGCAGCTGACTGCTTTGGCTGCCGCCTACGAGGCCACGAAGGCTGACCTTTGGGTCATGGCACCGATGGTGTCCACACTTGAGGAAGCCCAGTGGTTCGCCGACAAGGCGCGTGGCGTGGGCCTGCCGAAGGTCGGCATCATGATCGAAGTTCCCGCGGCCGCTATCCGAGCAGACCAGATGCTGTCCATCGTTGACTTTGCGTCGATCGGCACGAATGACCTGACGCAGTACACGATGGCCGCTGACCGCATGGACGGCGAGCTTGCTCCGCTGCTCACCGCGTGGCAGCCGGCTGTCCTGCAGATGATCAAGTTCGCCTGTGAAGGTGGTCGTTCGACAGGCAAGTCGATCGGTGTCTGCGGTGAAGCCGGTGGCGACCCGCTGTTAGCGCTGGTTTTGACAGGTTTGGGTGTTGGCTCCCTGTCGATGGCACCGACCAAGGTGAACGCTGTTCGCGCCGCTCTTCGCCTGCACGACCTGGCGACCTGCCAGCAGATGGCTGCGTATGCGCTGGATGCTCCGACGGCTGAAGAGGGACGCAACAATGTCCTGAAGCTTGTCTCGCCGACGATGCTGGCGTTGCTCTGAGCACCCTCTGATTGAAGCACGAAGCCCCGGACCTCTACGAGGTCCGGGGCTCTGCTTTGTTAGTCAGAGACTAGGCAGGCGTCAGGCGACAACCAGGCCGGTGTACTGGGTGCGGGCGCGCTCGAAGCGTGCTGCGACGTCGTCCCAGTTGACGATGTTCCACCATGCCTTGACGTAGTCTGCCTTGACGTTCTGGTAGTCGAGGTAGAAGGCGTGCTCCCACATATCCAGCATGAGTAGCGGGACGGTGGCGACCGGGATGTTACCCTGCTGGTCGGTCAGCTGGAAGGTGACCAGACGGCCAGCGAGTGCATCCCATGCGAGGATGCCCCAGCCGGAGCCCTGCAGGCCGAGAGCCGCTGCTGCGAACTGGCCCTGGAACTTCTCGAAGGAGCCGAAGTATTCGTCGATTGCTGCGGCGAGTTCGCCTTCGGGGCGACCCTGGCCGTCGGGGGTCATGTTCTGCCAGAAGATGGTGTGGTTGGTGTGGCCACCGAGGTTGAACGCAAGGTTCTTCTCGTACAGGTTGATGGCGGCGAAGTCGCCGGATTCGCGTGCTGCTTCGAGCTTCTCAAGGGCGGTGTTTGCGCCACCGACGTAGTTTGCGTGGTGCTTGTCATGGTGCAGTTCCATGATTGTGCCGGAGATGTGCGGCTCGAGTGCTGCGTAGTCGTAGGGGAGCTCGGGGAGCGTGTAGACGGTCATTGCGTCTCCTTCGTTAGGTATTTAATGGCAGTGCCGCGACTGCCGTTCACACTTTCGAGGGTACAGGGCTTTAGTCCCCTTTTGCTACGGGAACGGTGGAACATGGACGTGAGGTTTCAGCCATTGCCGGCTGGGAATAAAACGCGCGTTGGGTGCAACGGGTGTGGTTTCACGAGGCCGCGCCCGCCTGTCGTAGGTCTTGGCGCAATTGGTGCGCGAGCTCGCCTCTGCTGATGGAGGTGTTGCGTTGGGGCCTCGTCGATGCCCTTACTTGGTGTGGCGCACCCGCTTGATGACGCTGGAAAACCCGAGCCAAATGTAGGCCAGGACGATGCCCCAGATCATGCCGAAGATGCCGGATTGGACGGTTTCGGCGGTCCATGCGGCGGTGCCACCGAGGTGTTCGACGTAGGAGACGCCGTGCTCGACGATGTGATGGAGCACGGTGAAGCCGAGGGTATTGAGGGAGGAGATGACGATGTGTCCGCCGACCCAGAGCATAGCGACCGTGCCGACGATTCCTATGACGGTGAAGACCTTCGGCATGATGGAAACGAGGCCTCGTCCAAAGCTGGCAATGCCACCCTTCTTTTCTGCGAGGCGTAGACCAAGGTCATCCATTTTGACCAGGACAGCGACGATTCCGTAGACGAAGAAGGTCATGAAGAAGGCGACGCCGACCATGATGCCAACTTTGATGAGGTTGGAGGTGGTGGTGACGTCGGCCAGCGAAATAAGCATGATTTCCGCGGAAAGAATCAGGTCAGTGCGAGTGGCGGAAGAAACGATGCCCATCTCAATTTCTTCAGGAGTAACGGAGGTCGCTGAGTCCTTGTGGTCAACGTGTTCGGGATAGAGGTGGAGCTTGGCGAGAGCTTTTTCTCCGCCTTCGAAGCAGAGATACGAGCCACCGATAATGAGGATGACAGGCAGAAGCCAGGGGGCCAGCCAGGTGAGGATCAATGCGACCGGCAGGATGATGGCGAGCTTGTTAATAAGGGATGCGCGCGCGATCTTCTTGATGATCGGGATTTCACGACTCGGGTCAAGGCCAGCTACATACTGCGGGGTGATGGCAGTGTCGTCGATGACGACGCCAACGGCTTTCGACGATGCTTTTGCAGCGCCGACAGCAATGTCATCGAGGGATGATGCTGTTGCTTTCGCGAGCGTGGCAATGTCGTCGAGAAGTGCGATGAGTCCGCCGGCCATGTTTGTCCTTGAAGTAGACGGTGTGTACGTCTCATCATGCCAGCGTTGGGGTGCCTGCGTGTAGCGAGGACGGGTGTGGGAGTGAATGCGCAAGGAGTTGGTGCGTGGTTGTGTTGAGTACGATCGCTTTCCGCTGGTTGTTGGTGATTCAGTGACGAGGCCACGCGTGTGGATACAAGTTTGCGTGTTCACAGGGCGCGGTTTGTGCAATTCGATTTGTCCATGGTGGCAACTAGTGTTGGTGTCATGAACGAATCCGAAGTGGCTGTTGCCAATACGCCGATCGTTGATCCGGCACTGATCGCGTGTCTGCGCTCTGACTTTGATGATGCCGGCTGGTACGTCGATGCTCTGAAGCAGGTTGTGTCGCAACGTGCTCTTACGGCCTTGGGGCGTGAACAGCGTGTGCCTGCGTTGGTTGAACTGAGGGCTCAGACCGCTCCGATCTCTGTTTTGACCAGGCTCTTCATGTTGGGCGATACGGTGGCGGGCCAGCAGCTGGATCAGGCACTTCCCACGTGTGGCGTCGCCGGTGCCGTGTCGCTGGGTCTTGCGCAACCCGTGGCCGACTCGAGCTCTCCGTCGCGCTACCGTGCGACGGTTGACCTGCGCCCCTACAGCGCTGTGATTCCCGACGTTATGGTCAGCGGTGGGTCAGATTCCGATTCGACTCGACAGCTGAATTGGTGGATTGCTTCAGATCTAACGTCAATGGTGACAGGCGGAGCTCTTCGCCCTGACCACGTGTTGGGTGTGGGTGGAGCATCCACCAGTCTGCTTGAGATGACGATCCGAAAGCCCTTTACGTCTGCCCTCGATATGGGGTGTGGTTGCGGAATCCAGGCGATGCACTTGGCAACTCATTGTGAACGTGTTGTGGCGACTGACCTGTCAGAGCGCGCGTGCCAGTTCACACGCTTTAATGCGGCGTTGAATGACATGCAGATTGATGTGCGTGCGGGTTCGCTTTTTGACCCCGTTGCTGGACAGACCTTTGATCTGATCGTGACGAACCCTCCCTTTGTTATTACTCCTGATGTTCTGCGCGGAGATGGCGACGATCTGCTCGAATATCGCGATGGCGGGATGAGTCGTGACGAACTAGTTCGCACCGTAATCCAGATGGGCCCAGATTATCTGGTGCCCGGCGGGTATATGCAGATGATTGGGAACTGGGAGATCCCCGCGGATGTGGATCCCGATTCTGGGTGGTCAGATCGTCTGAAGCCGTGGTTCTCCGACCGGCCCGTGGACGCGTGGATTGTCCAGCGCGATGTCTTGGACCCCGCGCAGTACGTGGAAATGTGGCTTCAAGATGCTGATCCCCACGACGCGGATTCTGAAGCGGATGCTGAACTGGACATTGGCGAATCCGGAGCGATGGTCGGTGTCGAGGATCCTTTCGGCCTCGTAGATTCGAAGCGAGAAATCGCATACGCGAAATGGCTCGCCGACTTTGACAGCGCGAACGTCGGCGCAGTCGGCATGGGGTTTGTTGCCATGCGACGACTGGACGCGGACGAAGCGGGTGGCGCTCGCGGAATCCAGCACTTCGATCTTGAACTCACTGGGCGCAGGCCGTTAGGAGCAGATGTCGAGCGCACGTTGGATGCGTTGCGCCTTCCGGACGATCTTGGTGCGCTGACTCTGGTTCGTGCCGATGACGTGACTGAAGAACGCCACTTTGTTCCAGGTACCCCTGATCCGAACGTCATGATCATGCATCAGGGCAGTGGACTTGGACGATCCATCATGGTCGGTACCGCCGTGTCAGCGATTGTTGGGGCGTGCGACGGCGAACTAGAGGTCGGGCAGATCAGTGCGGCCGTGGCGATGCTCACTGACCGTGAAATCTCAGACGTTCGCGCGGAAGTCGACACTCCGCTTCGAGCCCTGATTCGGGCAGGAATGCTTGAAATTGCGACGTGTAGCAAGCAGTCGACCGTCTAGTGGACTTTCGTTGACACCGAGTGGACAGTGCGCGAAATTTGCCGGGTCCGTTGTAAGGTCAGGCAAGCGCGACGATTTTCGTTGAATTCAAATTAGGCACCGAAAGGGTGAGTCATGGGAGCGTCAAAGCTGGTCATCGTGGAGTCTCCCGCGAAGGCTGCGACCATCGAGGGATACCTAGGTCCCGACTACCATGTGACCGCATCAATTGGGCACATTCGTGACTTGCCTCAGCCGAAGGAGCTTCCGACCGACATGAAGAAGGGCCCCTACGGTCGCTTCGCCGTCGATGTCGAGCACGGTTTTACCCCTTACTATGCGGTCAACCCGGACAAGAAGAAAAAGGTCACCGAACTCAGGCGTGCGCTGAAAGAAGCCGACGAACTCTTCCTGGCAACTGATGAGGACCGCGAAGGTGAAGCAATCGCATGGCACCTTCTGCAGGTGTTGAAACCGAAGGTGCCGGTTAAGCGTATGGTCTTCCACGAAATCACAAAGGAAGCGATTACTCGCGCGCTTGAGAACACTCGTGAGCTCGATACGGCGCTCGTCGATGCGCAGGAAACCCGTCGAATCCTTGACCGCCTGTACGGCTACGAGGTCTCGCCTCTGCTCTGGCGCAAGATCCGTCCTTCCCTGTCGGCTGGTCGCGTGCAGTCAGTGGCAACCCGTCTGGTCGTGGATCGTGAACGTGACCGTATTGCCCACATTTCCGCTGAATACTGGTCAATCCAGACCCGCATCGAAGCAGGCGACGCGTTCAACGCGAAGGTAACGCACGTTGATGGTCGATCCGTAGCAACAGGTTCCGACTTCAGCGAGAAGGGTGTTCTGAAGGACAAGTCGGAAAAGGCTGACGTCCTGCACCTGAACGAGGCACTCGCTCGAGATCTCGCCACCGCGTTGGAAGCATCCACGACGTCGGTTATTGATTCGGTCACGCAGAAGCCGTATCGTCGTCGTCCGGCAGCGCCGTTCACGACGTCCACACTGCAGCAGGAAGCCTCGCGAAAGCTGCACTGGAATGCCTCGTCGACAATGCGTACCGCTCAGTCTCTGTACGAGTCCGGTTACATCACCTACATGCGAACTGACTCGACTGCACTGTCCGGCCAAGCCATTGCCGCGGCTCGAGCGCAGGTCGCAGAACTTTACGGTGCCGCCTCTGTCCCCGAGAAGCCTCGCGTGTACGGCAAGGTTGCGAAGGGAGCACAGGAAGCTCACGAAGCTATCCGCCCCGCCGGCGATCACTTCCGTACCCCCGCACAGGTTGCAGGTCAGTTGAGCCGTCAGCAGTTGGCTCTCTATGACTTGATCTGGAAGCGTACGGTTGCCTCGCAGATGACCGACGCTGTCGGTTTTACCGCGACGATTCGTGTTGCTACCGACATTGTCACATCCGATGGTGCGCACTCTGTTGTTTCTTCCGCCTCTGGCACGGTCATCACCGAGCCCGGCTTCCGTCAAGCCTACGAAGAAGGCCGTGACAAAGGTCGTTACGACGCTGAAAAGGACAGTGAAGCAGAAGCAACTCTGCCGAACGTCTCCGAAGGCGATAGTGCAAACGTCGTGGAAGCAATTGCTGAAAGACACGAGACTCAGCCTCCGGGTCGCTACACCGAAGCAACTCTGGTCAAGACTATGGAAGAGCGTGGCATCGGTCGTCCTTCCACGTATGCGGCAACGATCCAGACGATCGGTGACCGCGGATACATCACGCACCGCGGTCAGTACCTTGTGCCGACATGGTTGGCATTCTCGGTCACGCGTCTGCTGGAAGAGAGCCTGCCTGGATTGGTTGACTACGACTTCACCGCGTCTATGGAAACGGATCTTGACCGCATCGCTACCGGTGAAGAAAAGGGTGCTGACTTCCTCACCGGTTTTTACCTGGGTGAAAATGGCAAGGGCGATGAAGACGGCTTGAAGTATCAGGTCGAATCACTCGGCGACGATATCGATGCTCGCGCCGTGAACTCGCAGCCTGTCGGTGATGACGTGGTTGTTCGCGTGGGTCGCTATGGCCCGTACCTTGAAAAGGCTGATGGCACGCGTGCCAACCTGCCCGAAGACGTTGCTCCCGACGAGGTCAACGCCGAAAAGATCTCCGAACTGTTCGCTCTTGCTGCAGATGATGGTCGCGAGCTGGGTGTTGATCCGCAAACCGGTCACACGCTGGTGGCAAAAAACGGCCGTTTCGGCCCTTACATCACCGAGATTCTTCCCGAACCGGAAGAAACAGAAGCCACGACTACGAGGGGACGCAAGAAGGCTGCACCGAAGCCTCGAACCGCATCGCTGTTTAAGAGCATGGACCTGTCGACGGTGACCCTTGAACAGGCTCTCCAACTGCTTTCGCTTCCGCGCGAGGTCGGTGTTGATCCGGAAACGCAGGAAGTGATTACCGCTCAGAACGGTCGCTATGGTCCGTACCTGAAGAAGGGGAGCGACTCGCGCACGCTGGCGTCGGAAGAACAGTTGCTCACGATCACGGTGGACGAGGCTCTTGCGATCTACGCTCAGCCGAAAGTTCGCGGTCGAGGCGCTGCAAAGCCACCGCTTCGCGAGTTCGGTGAAGACCCGGTGTCCGGTAAGAAGGTCACGGTGAAGGACGGTCGTTTCGGTCCGTACGTGACAGACGGAGAAACGAACGTGACGGTGCCTCGTGCAGAAAGCGTCGAAGACCTGACCGAAGAACGTGCCTTCATGCTACTTGCCGATAAGCGTGCAAAGGGGCCGGCTCCGAAGCGAGGTCGTGCGACCGCGAAGAAGTCGAGCACAAAGAAGACCACGACACGTAAGACAACAACAAAGAAAACTGCTGCAAAGAAGACAACGAAGTAGTGGTCGACCGGTGCGCATCGGCAGGAACTGAACACCGGGGCCTGCAGTGACGTGCATGCGACGAACACATGTCTTTGTTCCAAAACAGGGCAGGTCATGCGACGATTGAAAGCATGACGGTAGACGGGAGTATGGGGATGAGCGCTGAGGGTGTGTTTATCACCTTCGAAGGTGGCGACGGAGCTGGAAAATCAACGCAGATCCAGCGCGTTCGTGACTGGTTTATCGAGCGTGGTCGTACAGTCAAGGTCACCCGTGAGCCCGGCGGTACCGAGCTTGGCGTTCAGATCCGTCAGATGGTTCAAAACGGTCCCGAAGACATCGATCCTCAGACCGAAGCCCTACTGTATGCAGCGGATCGCGCCTATCACGTTGCTACCCTGATCCGTCCAGCTCTTGCAGCCGGTGAGGTCGTATTGGCTGATCGCTATATCGATTCGTCACTCGCATACCAAGGGGCCGCTCGATCGCTTGGTGTTGACGAAATTCGTTCCCTGTCCATGTGGGCAACCCAGAGCCTAGATCCGACCCTGACCTTCCTGCTCGACCTGCCTCCAGAGGTGGGAGCCCGTCGTCGCACGGACGCCCCCGACCGCATGGAACGCGAATCCACGGACTTCCATGAGCGTGTCCGCCACGAATACCTGCGTTTGGCCGATGCTGAACCTGAACGCATTATCGTGATCGACGGCGTTGGCACGCCCGACGAAGTCTTTTCCGAAATCCGTGGTGTCCTTGAAGAACGCTTCGGCTCTGGCGTTGTTCAACACGTGGATGATGAAACCGCCGTCGATCAACCTTCTCGACCGGTCGACAAATCTGCCGAACCGTTGACTACGGATAACGCGAAGGTGGCGTCGCACTCGGCGCCGAAAGCCAAGACAAAGTCCGGCGCTCAGTCTTCGAAGTCATCCAAGAAGAAGTCAATGCTTGGAATCCTTGCAGGACAGGTGCCCCTGTGGCCATCCGCAGAAGAAGATAAAGCCTAATGGCGCTCCGTGGAGCACACGTCTGGGATGAACTCGTCGGCCAAGAAGCCGCCGTCGAGATCCTTCGAGGTGCTGCGCTAGGTGCGCGTGGCCTAGTCGATGGGGAACATGCGCACGCGTCTGTTGATCCCTCCCAGGCGGATCGCACTTCAGCCGACCCCTCCGATGACGATATCGATTCGGCCGGCGATGACGCTTCTCGCGCGATGAGCCACGCGTGGCTGATTACCGGACCGCCCGGTTCGGGTCGTTCGGTTGCTGCCAGGGCATTCGCGGCAGCCCTCCAATGCACCGAAGCCGACATGGGTGCAGGACACTGCCCAGGTTGCATAACAACGATGAACGGATCGAATGCTGACGTGCACCTTGTGGCCACAGAAGCCAGCGTCATTTCTGTCGATACCGCGCGTTCTCTGGTTCTCCACGCTCAGTCAGCACCCTCGCAGGGACGTTGGCGCGTCATCATCGTTGAAGATGCGGATCGTCTGACTGAAGCCGGCGCGAACGCGCTACTGAAAGCCATTGAAGAACCGCCCGCTCGCACCGTCTGGCTCCTGTGTTCTCCCAGCCCAGAAGACATGATTACGACGATTCGTTCGCGTTGCCGTCACCTTGGGCTCCGTATTCCATCCGTGGAAGCGGTCGCTGACCTGCTTGTCAGGGAAGGCGTGGCAGACCGGCAGAGCGCGATCAGCGCTGCCCGCACCGCCCAGTCGCATATCGGGTTGGCGAGGGCGCTGGCGAAAGACCCTGAAATGCGTGAGCGCCGTCGTCAGATTATGACCGCACCGGTTCGCGTTCGCTCCGTGGGAGAAGCAGTTTTCGCTGCCGAAGGTCTTTTGAAGACAGCGCAGGCGCAAGCTGATGCGCAGACTCTTGAACGAAACGCGCGAGAGAAAGCAGCTTTGCTTCGCCAGCTCGGCATGGACGAATCCGAGCGACCTGACCGTCAGCAAAGAGTGATGCTCAAACAACTGGAAGACGACCAGAAGCGCCGTTCCAAGCGTGCTCTGACCGATGCGTTAGATCGTGCGCTCGTTGATTTGCTCGCGATCTATCGCGATGTGCTGATGGTGCAGTTGGGGACCGGTCAACAGCTGGTGAATGCTGATCTTGAAGATTTGGTTTACGAACTGGCGTCCGATTCGACGCCTCGTCAGACAATGGGTCGCGTTGCCGCAATTGAAGAAGCCCGCAAGCGCCTTGTGTCGAACGGACAGGCACTTCTTGTGCTCGAAGCGATGGCAGTATCGCTTCGTCCCCAGGCTTAACGTCAGCCCAAGCACTCACTCCGACGAGGACTCCCATATCCTTGTCCTATGATTGTGAAGTCGAAGCGTCGAATAGCGATTGTTGCGATTGTTGGCGTCGTTGTCTTGGCGTTGCCGTTCATCGTGAACGCGGCAATGCTCCTGATTAACAGCTTCCGCTATTCCGAGAGCTCCGTCCGCCCCTCCGAACCGAACGCCGTTTCGGGCACATCGGTCGATGATTTCTATGCTCAGACAATCAACTGGGGCGATTGCTCGACACAACAGATTTCCGACGGTTCGTCGGTGTCTCCTTCCGATCCGCAGAACTATCAGTGCGCAACGCTGTACGCGCCACTGGACTGGGACGAGCCCTCGGGCGAGCAAATTACGCTGTCGATCGCAGTGCATCGCAGTGGGGTCGAGGATGCTCCGGCGCTTTTCTACAATCTTGGTGGTCCGGGTGGCGCTGCCGTGTCGTCACTGGTCGGCCAAGTAAACGATGGTTTGGGCGATGCGGTTGTGAAGACTTATGACATCGTTGCTCTGGATCCTCGTGGCGTTGGCGCCTCGTCCCCCGCGATCTGCATGACGGATGCCCAGCGTGATGCCTACGCGACGGATGGCACGCTGGGCGATGGCGGGACTGCTGGCGAAGGTGTCTCCGGTCGCACTATGGATCCCGCTGAGATCATCGCGCACGCCGAAAAGCTGAGCGCCAGGATCGCCGATGGTTGCCAGCAACTGTCCGGGAACGTCTACAAGCACATCGATACGGTGTCCGTGGCGAAGGATTTCGACATGGCTCGTGCAATTCTTGGTCAAGAGAAGCTGAACTACCTTGGGTATTCCTACGGCACGTTCGTTGGCGCACTCTACGCCGATATGTTCGCTGACAAGGTGGGGCGTTTCGTTCTTGATGGTGCGATTGATCCAGCGATGGATATCAACCAGGTGTCGGATCTTCAGATGGAAGGTTTTGAAGCGTCCGCGCGCCATTGGCTTGAAGAATGTGTTGCGGGGAAGGATTGCCCGTTCAGCGGAAGCGTTAATGACGCGGTCGCTGATCTTGTGGCCTTTCTTGATGCTGTCGCGGATCAGCCACTTGAGACTTCGGATCCTGACCGTCCGTTGACGCGTAATTTGGCGTTGACGGGAATTATTACGGGCTTGTATTCGTCCGATTCGTATTCTGTCCTCACCGAGGCGGTGCGCCAGGCGGTACAGGATAGCGACGGTTCGCAGTTGCTGTATATCGCGGACTTGTCCAGTGAGCGCCAGGATGATGGTACGTTCGCGTCGAATTCGATGGATGCGTTGATCGCGGTGAATAACGCTGATTATGAGCCGGTTGGCACCCCGGAAGAGTGGGCGCAGGCCGCTGAGAAACTGGCTGATACACTCCCGGTCTTCGGCGCGGATTCGGGGTATGCGTCGGCCGGTCTGAGTGCGTGGCCGACTGATCATGCGGCTCGCCAGCCGGTGAGTGCGAAGGGTGCCGCGCCGATTGTCGTGGTGGGGACGACGCATGATCCTGCGACTCCGTATGTGATGGCGCAGAACTTGGCGTCTCAGTTGGAGTCCGGTGTGCTGGTCTCGGTTGAAGGCTGGTCGCACACCGCCTATTCGAAGAAGGCCAGTACGTGCGTGGTGGATGCAGTCGAAGGCTACTTGGTCGACGGGAGAGTTCCGGCCAACGGTTTGAGTTGTTCGTGACCGCCTCCTGATTCACGAGGCCGATCGGCTCCGCCCCCGGGTGGGATGGTCGTCGGATTGCGGGCGGCCTCGCATGTGAGGAATATCCAAACGGTTAATCTGGGTAGTCATTTGCGGCAAACCCGTGGCGCACACTATGGTTATACCGTTGTCCGAACGCCCCTGTGGGGATTGCGGACAGGCCACCTTAGCTCAGTCGGCAGAGCGATTCACTCGTAATGAATAGGTCGTGGGTTCGATTCCCACAGGTGGCTCTGAGTTGACCCCGCGAGAGCGGGGGTTTTCGCATATCCGGGGACGAATGGCGCGGGTATCCAGCTTCCATCTACTCCCCTTGTTGGCATTAGGTCGTTAGGTGTTAGCCCGTAGTTAGTGGCAATCGTAAGTAATTCTTCGGCAGACCACTTTGCGTACCCATGCAGTCTGCGCGAAATATTTTGACCAGTTACGCCCAGAAGTTGCCCCAAGTCACTCCGCGTTTCGCTGTGCAGGAACATGTACTGAGCAACAGTCATGCCAATTGCTCTGTCAAAATCGATTACATCGTCTGCCATGCTTCCAGTGTATCAAGTGAACGAAATATGCACAAGTAAAACATTGACAATCATCTACACGGTTTGTAAGTTGTGCATATGTACGAAAAACGCACATCTGCATTGAAACAGGACGATCTGCTCACCGGCCATGAAGCGGCCGCACTTTTGCCTCACACGAGTTATTCGCGCCTAATGCGCTGGGCGCGCGAACGCAAAGTGCCCTATATAGAAGATCCGGGCGGGCGACGCTTTTTTGAGCGGGCAGACATTGAGAAGCTAATGACGCGCGTTCCCGTCCGCAATGAGGCCGTTCTGTCTGGCGGTGGGTTTGATGATGCCGAATAAACCAAGCCGGGAGTCATACGAGAGCCTTATCGCTTCGTTGCGTGATGCGGTGTGGGAAACCGAGGACGCGGCCAGCGCGATTAGTAGGTTGTATGAACTCGTATGGTTCATCGAAGATGAGCAGACTCAAAATGATATCCAAATGCTGGCCGGGCGTCTGCGCACCGCGGGCTCAATCATCACGGATTATTCAACGCGTATTGATTTTCTGCTAACTCCTATTGAAAGCGATGAGGCGGGTCGCGATGCGGAATAAGCGAGGACGGGAGTCATACGAGAGCCTTATCGCTTCGTTGCGTGATGCGGTGCGGGAAACCGAGGATACGGCCAGCGCGATTAGTAAGTTGTATGACCTCGTATGGGCTATCAAAGACGAGAAAGCCCTCCGCGAGATTCAAGCGCTGACCGGTCGTATGTGCACTGCGGGCGCAAGCATTATGGAGTACTCAACGCGTATTGATTTGGCGATAAGTCTTGACACAGGCGTTATTGCAAGCGGTGAGGCCGTTCTGTCTGGTGGTGGGTCTGGTGAGTGCTGAGGCTGTTCAGTGGGCTTGGCGGGTTGAGTGTCGTCGCTTGAGTGACAAGTTGGTTTTGCTTAGGTTGGCGTGGAAGGCGGATGGCGATGGTGCTGTTCGTGTTGATCCGGCGTTGGTGTCGGGCGTGACGGGGTTGAGCTTGTCTCGTGTGGAAGCGGCTATTTCTTCTTTGGAGCGTTCGGGTCTTATTGAGGCTCGGCGGTGGTCTGATTCGGGCTGCTGGTCAGCCCGCTTGCTGTTAGGAGGCGTGTTGTGAGCTTTGCTGCGCTTGCTTGGGCATTTGATCTTAAGAAGGGCATTACCTCGCAGCAGAAACTGATGCTGTTGGTCTTGAGTCAGTTTGCTGGCGAGGGAGATTTGGTAATGATCCGTTCGACAAAGTGGCTCGCAGAGCACTGTGGGATGGATTCTAAAGTGGCTATGAATACGCTACTTCGTCTTGAGCGTTTAGGGCTTGTCAAGGTTGATAGGTGCGATGTCCGCGATGAGCGCTACCCGATTATTTGCCAGGTGCTTGTGGGGAGTGAGTTGCCATGAGTATTCAGGCTATGACGTGGGTGTGGGGCCTGGAGGGTCTAGACACGTCGCAGACGATGGTGCTTCTAGCTTTGGCGGACGCGGCGAACGATGATGGCTTCGCGTGTTGGCCTTCGCAGGAGACTATTGCTCGTAAGTCCCGCATGTCGGTCCGGTCGGTGAAGCGCCATATCGCGACGTTGCGTGATGCTGGTTTGATCGATGTGGAAATGCAATCGTCCACTCGTGGTCGTATGGCTAATTTGTATCGACTTCATGTAGGAGCAGAGCGGGACTTTTCTGCGCTAAGTCGCCAAAGGGTCAAATTGGCCCCTAGCAATAGCGCTAGTGGCGAAATCGTTGATATTCCGGCAAAGGGCCAAATTGACCCCTTGCGGAATGACGGGTCAAATGAAGCACCCAAGGGGACACCCATGACCCCTACCAAGGGGACACGGGTGTCCCCTTGCAATATAAGAACCGTAATTAAGAACCACCAAACCAAACCTAACCAAACCGAACCTACACACGAGGAAGCGCCTGTGGGGTGCGAGGGTGAGTTTTTTGGCTCGGTTGGGTCTGGTGTGGAAGTCGAGATTGATTCGCCGTTGGGGGTGGCGGATGCGGAGTTGATCGCGGAGTGCCTGCCACCGCCCTTGAGGGTGCTGGATGCTACGGGCGCTGTTGCGGTGGCGCGGGTGTTGCGTGAGTGCGTGGACGCGGGTTGGCAACCGGCCCAGATTCGCCAGGTGATGGATCAGGCTTTGCCGCCCAATGTTGGTCGTTTGCCGGCCTTGGTGTGTTACAGGCTTCGGGCGAATGTGCTCAAGGGCCAGCCCCCAGCCCGTAGCGCGGATGAGGACCCGCGCGCGCGTCAAGAGCGCGAGCGCCAGGCAGAGCGCGCGCGTCAAGAGCGCATTGAGGCTCTTGCGGCTCAGGTTGAGCCTGGGGATGTTGATCCGTTGTGGGATCAGGCGTGGAGCCAGGTTGTGTCTGAGAACCCGGAGGCGTCTCGCGTGGAGCAGTTGCATTTGGCGCAGGAGCGTCACGCTGTCTTGCTGGGTGGCGAGTCGGCGTGAGTGTGTCGTGGCCGGTGTGGGCGCGTGGCGTGAAGGGTTTAACCCCGTCGCAGTCGCTGGTCCTGTTTGAGCTTGCCCGTTTGGCTGATGCTCGGGGCGTGGTGATTTGCGCGGTTGAGCACCTGGTGGAGGCTACGGGCGTGGCGCGCCGTAGCGTGTTTCGCGCGTTAGCTGGGTTGGAGGAGCGCGGCGTGCTTTCTCGAAAGATGCGCTATCGGGGCGGTAAGCAGGCTTCGTCAAGGTTTGTTTTGCATTGGGTGACTACTCGTAGCCAAGCGATTGTCAGTAATGATGTTCGCGAGGCTGGGGTAGTAGTTGAGTCGGGCGCTCAGGCGTGCGAGAGCACTGTGGCTTTGCGTATTTCGGATAATGAGGGTTTGCGCAGGACTCTTGAGCAGGCCGCGTCTGAGGGTTGGCGTGGGGCTGCGGCTCAGTGTTTGGCGGCGACGTTGCACCAGGTGGGTGCGCGCCAGTTTTCTAGCGCGATTTCAAGGGGTATGCAGTTTTCGGGCATGTCGTATTCCGAAGCGGCGTGTGACACGTATGGGATCGCGTGGGAGGTGGCGATAACGTGCACTGAGCAACTTGTTGAGGCTTCTAGCCCGTGGGCGGTGTGGACAACGATTGTGAACCGGCGTTGTTTTGCTCGTGATGATGCTCGTGGCGTGGAGGAGCTGGTGGAGCCAGCGATGATGCCTGAGATGGGTTTGCGTCCTGGTATGGGCCAGGAGGGTGAGGTGTGGGTGTCGGTCGATGATTTTTCCGGCCCGCTTGCTCGACTGGTTGAGGCCTTGATCGATGCGGGTATGAGTGAGACCTTGGCGTGGGCGGGCACGCTTCGCGTGGCTGAACTGGCGGTGAGTGATGCGTCAAGGCGGCACCGGGCAGCTGGTGTTGATCCGCGTTTATCTGATCTTGGTGTGAGCCCGGATGCGGGAAGGGCGTGGATGACGATGTTAGTTGGCTCTCGCCGTGGCGTGAAGGGTAGTATTTTGGATGCTGATGATGAATCATTAGCGTTAGCGGCTCGCGAGGTGGTTGAGGCTCTTACCCCCGCAGCCTAGTTAATGTGACGCACGCCACTATAGGGAGTGTGGGCAGAGTGCCAAATTGGCACTCTGCTTTTTGGTTTTTATAGGGGTTTGAATTCGTCGTTGATTTGTTGGATGACTTCTTCGTAGTTGGTGTCTTGTCCTACTTCGACCGTGTTTGTGGCGACGGTGATGAGGATGCGGTAGAAGATTCTGTTTTCGTTTGGGTCAAAGCCGTATTGGTAGGCCAGTTGTGTTCCCACGGTTTGAGCTGTGGCGTAGTCGTGGGCGATGAAGTATCTACTTCCGGCCTGGTCGGGGGTTGTGCCCTCGAAGGTGACGATGTATTCGTTGTGGTGTTCGAGTTGTTGCATGTGTTGGTTTCTCCGGTTAGTAGATGGTGATGGTGCCCGAGTTTGCTAGGCCGTCGCAGCTGGTGGTCCATGATTGTGTGCCGAGTGGGATGCCACTAACGGTGGCGTATGCGGTTCCGGGGATTGAGGTGCTTGCCGCCCCACCGGTTCCGCCGATGCTGATGCTGCATGTGGCGTAGCCGCTGCCCGAAAGATTGATTGCGAAGTGCGCGGCTCCGCCTCCGCTGGTGTTTACCGAGGTGTTCATTGATGTCACTCCAGCTGGAGCCGGCGTGGGTGCTGGGGCTGGTGCTGGAGCCGGCGTGGGTGCTGGTTCTGGCGTGGGTGCTGGTGTGGGTTCTGGTTCGGGTTCTGGTGCTGGTTCTGGTTCCGGCGTGGGTGCAGGTTCTGGTTGGGGTGCTGATTGCGGTTGGGTCTCAGACTGGGGTGTGGGTTTGTCGGTTTCTTGAGTCGAAACCGGCGCGCTTGGCTGCCCGGTTGGTTCGCTGGGTTTTCCGCCACCTGGTTGTAGCATGCGCACACTGAATATGACCGCTAGCGTCATGAGGATGATGAGTGTGGCCACGATGAGCTTTAACCGTTTGATTCGGGCCGGCTTATCCTTGCTGTCACCTGGGTTGTGCGTTGCAGGTTCTGCTTTTTCCTGAGGCGTTTTTCTGTTAATGCCTTGAGGTGCTGGGGCAATAGTTTCTTCTACTCTTTGTGGCTCTGGTGGCCTTTGGGGTGGAAGGGTGGCTTGTTTGTGCAGGGTTTGGGGCAGGGGCTGAGTGTGGTCTAGTTCGTCGCGGGCAAGGTTGCTGGCAACTCCGGCATTGCTGGCATTGCTGGCGTTGTCGGTGGTGGGGGTTTCCGCGTTGTCGGTGTGGTGGGTGTCTATGTCTCCGTTTGGGTGGATGCTCATGTGGTAGGTGCCGTCTGGGCCGCTGGCGGTCACGGGGAGGGTGCGCCCGTAGTGTTTGGCGATGGAGGCAGCGACGTTCATGGCTTGCCTATGTGCGTCTTGTCCTGGTGGTAGTTGGGCTTGGGTGATGCCGGCGCTGGCGATGGTGATGGTGCCGTCAGTGTTTTGGGTGATGGTGATGGGTGGCCAGGCGGTCATTTCTCGTCCTTGTTTTGGGTGTGTGCGCACGTTCTACGTAGTACGTAGAAGGGAGCGCACATGAGTGAAGCAAATCCGTGGGCTAGCCCGCCTGTCATGCCTGTGCAGTCGCCCGCGCCGGAAAGGCCGGTGCGGGCGCGGGTGTGGAAGCCGGGTGCACAGGTGTCGATGACGGGCGGGTTGCCGATTGTTTCGGCTTCCGGCCAGGAGTGTCCGCTGTGGGTGGTTGCTGCTCATGGTGGGGCTGGGGCCACGTCGTGGGCGAGGCTTCTTGGCGCTGGCGATGCTGGCGTGGGTTGGCCTGATCCGAGTGGGTTTACTCGCGCGGTGGTGGTTGCTCGCAATAGTTTTGTGGGGCTTCGGGCCGCGCAGTCGGCCGCTATCCAGTGGGCTTCTGGCCAGGTAGAGCGCGTGGAGTTGGCGGGCTTGGTGTTGTCTGCGGACGCGCCGGGCAGGCCAGTTAAAGAGCTGGTGGAGCTACGTAAGCGGATAGAGGGGGCGTTTCCGCGCGTGTGGCTGGTGTCGTTCCAGGCCGCGTGGCGCGTCCAACTGGCGTGGGAGGCCCCTGTTTCGCGTGAGGTTCGCAAGGTTTTGAAAGATTTGTCTGTGATTGGAAAGGAAGTCTGATGACGGTTTTTTCTAGGGGTACTGCCCTGATTGGTGCGGGTAAGGCACGCTTGGTAGCTGGCTTGGCTGGTTTGGAGCTCAACCCGGTTCCTGTGGCTCCCCCTGGCGTGGTGGATAAGGTGTCGACGGTGTTGAACTGGCTGATGTGGATTGCCGGGGCAACGGTGATTGTGGGCTTCATTATTGGTGGCATTATGCTCGCGGTTTCTAATGAGCGTGGCATGGGTAATGAGAACGTGCGCCGTATCGGGTTTGTGATTATGGGCGCGGTCGTGATCGCAGCGGCTGCGGCTTTAGCGAAAGCGCTGCTGTGATGGCGGAGGAAGAAAAGGCTGTTAATAGTCTGGTTCGCCCAGGGTTTATTGTTTCTGCCTTGCTGCTTGTCGCTTTGATTGTGGGGTTGGCGTTCTTATTGTTTACCCGCGAGAACGCTCGCGAGGTCGGCGGTGATAAGCCTGTTGAAGTCTCATCTACTAGGCAGGAAAGTGGGGGCCAGGCCCAGTCTGGCCTGGTCGAGGACGCGGGGCTACCTGAGTCTGATTCAGTGTGCGGGCTTGTCGCCCATGACCAGGTGGTTCCATCTCAGGCCTTGCCGTCTGTGCCGATCGATGTTGGTGATCGTATTCAGGTGCCACATGTTGACGGGTATGGGCCGGGCGTGACGGAGGGCGTTTCGCATTGTTTTGCGCACACCCCGTCTGGAGCGATTCTTGCGTCGGCTAACTTCGTCACGTGGTTTTCATCGAAGGAACGCCTCGATGAGGTGGTGCCTACGCTCATGGCTACAGGGCCTAACCGGGATCGGTTGGAGTCTCAGATTAAGAGTCAGTGGCAGGGCGAGACTGGTTCGCCTGTGATGATTCACGGGTTTAAGTATGAAGATCGCGGCCCTGATAACGCGATGGTGGTTCTCGCTGTTTCACCCGTGGCCTCTCCCGACAAGATGATGGGGTTCCCGGTGGTGCTGGTGTGGCAGGACGGGGATTGGAAGGTGGAGGCTCCGTCTACTGATTCGTGGGGTGAGCGGATTATTGATTCGCTGCCTTTAGAGGGGTTCGTGGAGTGGGGCGCGTAAATGTGTCATTTCTGGGAATTGTCGTGCAAAATTAGCGAGGCCGCGACTGAGGCGAGTGAGAACATTATTGCCCAGTGGGCGTTCAACATCATTCAGGACGTGTCGGCCACGTTGCTGAAAGTCGGCACGGTATGGCTAGGCGTTGGCACGCCTAGCCTGACTGGAGCCGATTCTGCGGTTGGTTTCATCCATTCCACCACTCGTCTCCTCGTATTGGCTTTAGCTATCGGCTCGTTTATGGTCGCTGGTATTCACTTGGCCCTTTCTAAGCGCGGTGAGGGTGCGATGAACGTCTTGCACGCCCTGTTAGCTCTCGCTTTGGTTTCCAGTGTTTCTGTTGGCGCAGGCCAGCTACTGGTGGAGGCCTCAGATGAGTTTTCCACGTGGGTTATTGGCTTGGTTATAGATGGTGATGCAGGACAGTTTGGCGTCAAGATTCTCAACGTCACTGGTATTAACGGTGGCCTGGGGCTAACGATTTTGATCGTGGGCGGCTTGGGTGCGCTGGTGGCAAACCTGGTGCAGATTGGTCTGATGTTTATCCGCTCATCGATGCTGATTTTGCTGGTTGGGATCATGCCTGTGGCGGCGGGAGCGTTTTCTACCAAGTGGGGTAGGGCATGGCTGAGCAAGATCATCGCCTGGTTTTTCGCGTTCTTAATGTTCAAACCGGCCGCGTCAATCATTTACGCGGTGGCAATCAAGCTGGTGCAGGGCGAGTCGTGGTCTATTGCTGATGGTGATGAGCTTACTCGTTTCATTACCGGGGTAATCATGATGATTTTGGCGGTATTGTCGTTGCCCGCACTGATTACTTTCATGGTTCCAGCCACTGAAGCGCTCAGTAGTGGCGGTTCTGGCGCTGGTGCTGGTGCGGGCGCGGTTCTAGCTACTGGCGCGATGACGGTCGCCAGGGGCGCGGGTGCGGCCGCTAGTGGTGGCGCTACCGAAGTAGCAGGCGCTGCCCTTGGCGCAGCCCAATCAGCTCACGGGGCAATCAATAGCGTAGCTTCGGGTGGTTCGCCTGGCGGCGGCGAGAATAGTTCGCCTGGTGTTTCTGGTCCGGCGGGAGCTTCTGGGTCTAACGGTCAAGACGGCGCTACAGGACCGTCTGGAGCTAGTGGCCAGACGGGTGCTAGCGGGCAAGATGCGGTGCCTAGCGCGGGCGGGCAGGCCCCATCGGGTGCGAGTGACGCAGCAGATGCTGGTGGCTCTTCTGGCGGGCCTAATGGTGGGCAGGAGGCTCAGTGGTGAGTGATGAGGCGGTAAAGGTTCGCACGTACGGCAACTGGCGGGTTCCACGTCGCGCAGGGCTTGGCAAGCTCGGTTTTGGTGAGTCGTTGATTGTTTTGCTTGGCCTGGCCGTGGTGTCGGTGGTGGCCATGTCCAAAGGCGTGATGGTGGCAGCCCTTGTCGCCGTGGCGTGGGCAGGCGGAGTGTTGCTTGTGATTACGCGCGACGTGCACGGAGTGTCGGTTTTAGAAAGGATGAGGCAAAAGATGCGTTTTCGGCGGGCGGCGCGTAGGAAGTCGAACATTCATGCTTCTGGTGGTCTTGCGGTTGATCCAACGCAGGGTAAGTGTCACCTACCTGGAATGTTGTACGGCTCGCGTCTGAGTGAGCATAAGGACTCTTATGAGCGTCCCTATGGTTTGGTTGAGCATGGGGATGGCACGCTCAGCGTGGTCATGTCTGTCTCACCTGAGGGGGGCGGTTTGACCGATCAGGACACGGTGGATCACCAGGTGGCATTGTGGGGCATGTGGCTTGGTGATTTGGGCGGGCAAATGGGCGTGGCTCAGGCCAGCGTGTGTGTGGAGACGATTCCTGATAGTGGGGATCGGCTTCGCCGCGAGGTGGGTGCTCGCATGAGCGATCAGGCCCCGCTGGTAGCCCGCCAGATTCTGACCCGTGTGGTCGATGATTATGGGCAGGGTGCGGCGAGGGTGCGCGCGTGGATTACGCTCACGTTTGACCCGTCTAAGATGGGCGCTTCGGCTAAGAAACGTCCGCAAGTTGTTTCACGTATTTCTTCGGACTTGCCGGGTCTTACTCAAACGCTGATGGGCACAGGCGCGGGCGGGGTGCATCTTTTGACCGCGCGTGAGGTGTGTCAGCTCACGCGCGTGGCGTTTGATCCGGCGAGTGAAGCCTTGTTTGAGCAGGCAGCTAATGCTGGTGAGGACGTTGCTTTGACGTGGGAGGATGCCGGGCCTATGAGAGCTGTGGCCCAGTGGGATCATTACCGGCACGATTCGGGTCTTTCACGCACGTGGGTGATGTCGAGGCCTGCGCGCGGGTATGTCCAATCTGGCGTGCTACGCAAGATTTTAGAGCCGTCTCGTGACGTGCAGCGCAAGCGCGTCACTATTGTGTACCGGCCTTTGGATGCGGCCAAGGCTCCAGGGGCGGCGGATGCGGATGTGAACCGCGCGGCCGCGCGGGTGGAGAACACGCCTCGGCCTACCGCTACTGCGCGTAGGGAGCTTCGCGCAGCACAGCAGGTGGCTGATGAGGAAGCGTCGGGCGCGGGCTTGTTGGATTTCGCGCTGATTATTAGCGCCACAACGAGCGCCGATGAGCTTGATGATACTTCTAGCGCGGTCCAGGCGTTGGCCGCTTCTTCACGTCTTTTGGTGCGCCCGGCTTATGGCGCGCAGGATAGCGCGTTCGCACTCGGCCTACCTTTAGGGCTTCGCCCGGCTTCGCAGGCATTGTCTGGAGGCTGGTAGGCGTGGCTTTTGTAACTGACCTGGTATCAGCTCTTTTCACCAGCTCTACCACTACTAGCAGTAGGGGCAAGCCTGGTTCTGGCACGGTAGCTAATCAGCCGCTGATCCAGCCGTGGCGCGCCACGTCGAAACAAGTGTGTGGCATGTTCCCTTTCATCGTGGGGTCGAACACGGCTTTAGTGGGAGCGCCCCTTGGCCGGGCCTTGCACGGTGGGGGAGCAGTGTGCGCCGACGAAATCTCATGGTTTGAACGCGGTTTGATTAGTGCCCCTTCGGCAATGGTGCTCGGCTTGAACGGTTTGGGTAAGTCCTCTCTGGTTCGGCGCATGATTACCGCTTCAGCCGGGTTCGGGGTGCACACGATGGTTCTGGGCGATATTAAGCCAGACTATGTGGCGTTGATTGAAGCCCTTGGCGGGCAAGTCATCAGTATTGAGCATGGTGGTGCGGGTATTAACCCACTCGATGCTGGCAACGTGCGTGAGGCCGTGGAGTTGTTGGAAGCGGCAGGCAAGTTTGAGGATCGTGACAAGCTCCTGGCCGCAGCCCATGAGCGTAAGAAAGACATGGTGTGCTCCCTCATCCACATTATTCGTCGCACGCCACCTTCAGATAGGGAGGAGACGATTGTTGACGAGGCTATCCGTATTTTGGAGACCTATGATCGGCCAGTAGTGTTGGCTGACCTTTTGGAGGTTGTGCGCTCCGCTCCAGATGAGCTCCGCGCAGCCGCACTGGATCGCGGCGATATTAACCATTACCGGACGGTCACCGAGAGCTTGGAAGCGTCGCTCATGGCTTTGTTGTCGGGCCGCTTTGGCGGTCTATTCGCGGTGGAGACCACAACGCCGATGATGATGGATCGTTCCGTAGTGTTTGACGTGTCCGCATTTAAGGAAGCCTCAGAGGACCTACAGGCCGCGTTGTTGCTTGCTACGTGGTCGTACGGGTTTGCGACCGTGGAGATAGCGCAGACACTGGCTGATGCGGGTGTTGCTCCGAGGCGGCGTTACAAGATTGTCATGGATGAGCTGTGGCGTATTTTGCGCGCCTCATCGGGCTTGGTTGAGCGTATTGACTCTCTTACTCGTCTGAACCGCACGGTGGGTGTGGGTCAGCTGATGGTCACGCACTCGATGGCAGATTTTAACGCTCTGGCTTCCCCGGCAGACCGGCTTAAAGCCTTGGGGTTTGTTGAGCGGTCGAAAATGCTGTTTTTAGGTGGTCTGCCCGCCCGTGAGATGGAGTTGTTGGAGGGCGTGTTTTCTTTGACTGAGAAGGAAAAGTCGATGCTGACCTCGTGGAATGCTCCGGGCACGTACGACCCCACCACGGGTAGGGACGCCCCGCCTCTTGGCATGGGCAAGTTCATGTTGAAAACCTCGAACGCTCCGGGCACACCGTTCCAGGTGCGTTTCGTAGCGGGGGAGGCTGCCTTGTCGGATACGAACCAACGGTGGAACAAAAGAAGATGAGTGCGCGCGATGATGTATCCACGTGGGAGCCGTCCACTGTTGTAATGGCGGTCTTTATCGCCATTGTGGGCGCAGCTAGCCTACTTATCACTCTTGGCGCACACACTTGGGCGCTCTGGCGCGGGGTAGACGGGGTTTCGTGGAACCCGTTTACTCTCATGATCGAGGTGTTTCAGGGCCGGCTTGACCCGACCGGCGAAGTGTATTGGTGGATTGGCGGGGTAGGCGTTGCCCTCCTCATCCTTGTCCTTACTGGTCTGGTTCTGGCACTTCCACGCCGCTCTAAGCGCTCTAGGCGCGGTGATGAGGCCGCGCAGTGGGCTGGTAGGGGTAAAGATATTGAGCCGATCACGAAGGCGGCTGTGGCCGCTAAAGCGAAGCGTTTAGGCGTGAGTGGTGCCCTCGGATTCCCGGTGGGTCGCACGGTGGCTGGTGGGATACCGGTCATGTCATCGTTTGAGGACGTGTGTATCACGATTGCAGGGCCGCGTACAGGTAAGACCACCTCGTGGGTGGTGCCGCGCATTTTCGCTGCTCCTGGCGCGGTTGTGGCCACGTCGAACAAACGGGACATAGTAGATGAGACCCGCACGCGTCGTGCTCAGGCCACGGGTGAACAAGCGTGGGTGTTTGATCCTCAAGGCCTCGCTGGGGAGGAACAGTCGTGGTGGTGGAACCCGCTGTCGTACGTGACTGATTATGTGCAGGCAGGCGCGTTGGCGGACATGTTTTTATCTGCTGAGGACGTGTCGAATAAGGATGGTAACGACATGTGGGATCAGTGGGCGTGCCAACTGATTGCCCCGATGCTGTTAGCGGCCGCCACGGCAGGCAAGCCCATTACGGCTTTGCACACGTGGTTGGCTGACCAGACTAATGATGAGCCGGTTCTGTTGCTCCGCAGCCTTGCAGGCGAGTGCGCTGAGGATGACGTGCGAGATGATCTGTTGAAAGCTGCTACTAGCCTGGAAGGGTTTATGGGTATGCCCGCTGAAACGCGCGGCAGTGTGTATGGTGGCGCGGTGCGGATCATGCACTTTTTGAATAACACGCGTCTCATGCGTTGGGTCACCCCCGTCAAGGGCGTGCCCGAGTTTCACCCAAGCGAGTTCGTTAAGACCAAGCAAACCTTGTATTGCTTGTCGCAAGAAGGACGCGGCAGTGCAACCCAGATTGTCACCCCGCTTACCGTGGCCGTGGTTGAAGCGGCCACGGCCTACGCCACTAGCCAGGCGGGCGGCAGGTTGGCTACTCCCATGCTGATCGAGTTGGACGAGGCGGCGAATGTGTGTCGGTGGAACGAACTACCCTCGCAGTATTCCCATTTTGGTTCTCGCGGGCTGTGTGTAGACACGGTGTTGCAGTCGTGGAGTCAGGGTGAGCGAGTGTGGGGCGATAAGGGCATGAAGGCCCTTTGGTCGGCCGCGAATGTGAAGGTGTATGGCGGTGGCGTGTCAGAGCCAGACTTTTTGCGCAACCTCTCAGAACTGATTGGTACACATTGGGTGGACTCTACCCAGATTTCAAGTTCTTCTCAGGGCAGGTCGTATTCAACATCTAAGGCATCCCAACAGCGGCCTATTGCCACCGTGTCGGACTTGCAGGCTCTCCCCCAGGGCAGGGCGTGGGTGTTCGCTTCGGGCGCGGTAGCCACTTTGGTGCGACTGATCCCGTTTTGGGACCAGGAAGATTATCAGCCGGGCAAGTAGTTAAGGGAGAATACTATGGCAGATCACGTGTTGAATGAGACCAGCGCGGAAATGGTGCGCGCATGGCGGGTAGCGATGGCGGTGGGCCGTTTCATGGCCATGCGCAGAGAACAAGCCTTACGCAAGGCTGAACAATCCTCAGCCGGCCATGAGAGAGCGTTGCGAAGGGCGATTGAGGATGAGCGCCTGTTAGCGCAAAAGGTTTACTCTCAAGCCCTTGACGATAAGTGGTGGCACACCGCCGTCGAAGATGACGCAGCCTACGTTTACGGGGTGGCACGCCGTTTTAGCGATATTGACCCCCAGGCAGAGTTAGCTGCGCGCAGGTGTGAGAGGGAGGCTAAAGAACGGTGGGGCATTGACGTTCACGGCCCGCTGGCAAGACCAGGTGATATTCCCAGTGTGGACGAGGCACTGAAGGACGCTCCCGTGCTCGATGGTGAGGACGCGGCCGAGTTAAAACCGGCCGTGCAAGAAGTGTTGTACCGGGCCTATCAGGACGGGGACTATCAGATGGTGGGCCAGGATCGGGCCGAGGCGATCTTGGACTACGTGCAAGAGCAGAAGGACACTGCCCCGGATTGGCTCAATAGTCTCTGGCAAAAAGACTTATCCCAGTGGCTAGACGGGGACGCTCATATCGCGCAGCGGGTGCGCGATATTTATCCCGACATTCAAGCAGCTGAGCAGATGTACGCCGAAGCCGTTGGCATGGCCGCTCACGCTCAGCGTCAGGCGGGCGTTGAAGGCCGAGAAGGGCGCGAGGCGAGGCAGGAGCTCAAGGCGGGCGAGTCTAGCGAGGGTGCAGAAGGCGTAGCGGTGAAAGAGATGAGCGAAGCCAAGCATGCCGGGCGCGGCGCTGAGGTGGCGTGGGATACGATGCAGGCCCGACAGGCGCACGCCCAGTCTTTGCTCGATCAGGGAGCAGACCCGCAGGCGGTGCGCGCGGCGATGACTGCCGACACGGGACTACACCAGCCCGCTAGGACGGCCACGCGCAAGAGCGGTAAGACGAACACTACTCCCGCGCGAGTGCCAAGTAAGAAGGCGGTGCGTGTACAGACCCGCCACATGTAGACCGAGTGAGAGGGCGGCCGACACTACATAGTGTCGGCCGCTCGTCATTATTCGCGCGGCTGGATAATGTCAGGAGCGGCTGGCTCACAAGGAAGCTCCCCATCAGGGTGAGGCCGCATGTCGCGATGCCCGCCCTCGACGCTACAGCCTTTGAAGGGGCCGTCATTGTCGAGTAGTACCGCCATGATTGGATCAGCGTAGCTTACCAGCCACTGCGCAGCTGCTAGCGGCCCATCGTGGACGCGCATGTGCTCCCAAGCAAGCCATAAGGCTTGCAAGCGGTAGACCGCTTCATCATGCTTCCACCATTGCGGACACCACGTCATCCGCCCTTTAGGTAAGGCGCGCTCGTAGATGCGCACAAGAAAATCACGAACGAACACGTCCACGGTGGGGTAGTACAGGCCAGGGGTATCTACTTCTTCACTCATACCCGCTACGTGGACTGTGCGCGCACTACCTGGAGCGGGACTGCCCACCACGCTTGGGTGGTAGCCACGTTGGTTTGCTCCGGTGGCGGGTGGGGCCTACCTTCTTAATCTGCGGGATCTCTCCAATACCGGGTAGTGGCGGCTTGGAGCGTTTACCTGCTTCACTAGCGTCTGTCCCGCTCGTGGAGGTTTGTTCTTGTTGCGTGCCCTGGTTCTCGCTTGCTTGGGCTTGGGCCGGGGTTTGGAATAGGGATTGACGTAGTTCGCTCATGTAATCGCGGTGACTATGGTTAGTGCGACTATCACTGTGCTCTGTTGGAGTGGTAAAGCCTTGAGGGGTGGCAAACCAAGGGGTGCGCTGGCCGATACGTTCACTCTCGGCCTCGTTGCTGAGTTCACCTACGCTGGCCCGCGCCACTGCCGGCTCGATGATCTGTTCAGGTGAAAGGGCCGGCTGTTGTGTGGTCGTGGGTGCTGGTAGCGTGTCTTGTTGCAAAGGCACCGGCTCAGCCTGCAACTGCGTAGTGGCTTGCAGATAGGGGGCTTCCATGCGCACGCGCTCGTACACGCCGCGCGTGTCACGCAGCATTGCGGCCGCAGTGTTGGCCTGTTGGGCTTGCCGGTATAGGTCGGCCAATGCTTTTACTAGCTCCATTGTTGCCACTAGGGCAAGCGCGTAGGAGACTTCACTGTTCTTTGGAGTAACAGCGGTGCTGAGCAGTTGGGCTCCAAGGACAACCCATGGGCTTGTCCCACTCTTTTGTGCGGGCCGTTGTTTGAGTTGCCCGCTACGCCCCACTTGGCGCGCGCAGTAGTCCAGCGCGCCTCGCATCTCATCGCTTAAGTCTGGTTGCTGTGCAGCGGCAGCGAGTAGACCAGCCACATCATTAGTGGCGTTAGCAAGAGCCAATCGATCAGTTGGATCAACGTTGCTCAGCTGGTCGCGGTAGATGTCCAGGCCGCGCTTGTGGCCAAGCCATTCCTCCCTCGTGTATGAGCGGCGGCCGCCTGACAGGGGCATGCCCTTCCATGCGTCTTGCCACGCGCCCACCGCGTCAGTGGCGGACTCGATAGTGTCTGGCCAACGATCACGCAGCGCCCGCAGCGTGAGGTCACGCGCGATGGAACCGCCCGCATACCATTGCGTCTTGACGCCCGGCTTAGTGTGTAGCGCAGCCGAGTAGCCCACCACCACATCGGTGCGTCCCTTAGCAAAGCGTGGGCGCAACCTCACGCCCAGGCCACGGGCGCGGGCAATGAAGTCCACCTCGCTAGTCGCAGCCTTAGATGCTGCGCGCAAGCGTGACTCAAGCGCGGCCCGGTCGGTCACCTGCTTGCCCGCGCGCCGTGCAGCGTTGAGTGCTTGAGCGCTGTCACACTTGGAGCTGCGCGCGTGTTCGCGCGACTCAACAATGCGTAGCCCGTACTTGTGCTCAAGCGTGTTGCACGCGCGCTGGCTACGTGGTTGATCGTTCCACGAGTTCCACCTCGTGCCGTCCTCGCGAACAATGTTCGCGGCAATGTGAATGTGGTCCCCACCGTTCTTAGACGTGCCGTGATGGATCGCCACCCACCGGCACTCAGCCTTGCCTGACGCGGCGGTGAACTCCATCTCGTCCATGAAGTCGCGCGCGATTGCCGCCCACTTGTCCTCAGACAATGGACCCTCATCGGGGGACAGGGACAAAGAACAGTGCCACACGTGGTTTGGACCGTAATCAGCGACGCGTGTCTTACCCATTTCAGGATCAAACTTGCGGATAGGTCCGCTAACGAAGCGTTCGGTCTCGTGCATGAATGAGTCGAGATAGTTCGCTATCTCGCTTGCTTGAGCAAGCGACAGTTCTGACCAGTCGCCCCACCTGTTCATGATCGTCCTTGAGCCAGCCACCAAGTGCGGCTCGACATGTTCGTTCGCGCGTCCTGGGCCAACCAGGTAACGCATGAGGCCACCAGTGTCGCCACCATCAACAATGTTGGGCATCATCGGCGCACACTCGCAAGCAAATAGTTGATCTCATCAACGCTACGCTCAACCTGGCCTAGCACATCATCAATATGTTGAGGCAGTTCCTGTTTCGCGTGAGCGTAGCGAGTGAGCTGGTTGAGGTTGTTAGCCAAGCCGGTGAGCTTGCGACGGTAATCGCGCAAGTCGGTAATAACCTCTGCAAGATTGTCGGTATCAATTTCTTGTGCCGAAGCTGGATGCAACGCAGCGTGGACGAGAGTGCGAGAGAGTGACCAGCCTTGATTGTTCGCCTTAGCTTCAAGCAACGCCCGCTCTTTACTTGTGAGGTGAACACGCAACGACGAACGCTGAAGGCCGTTAATCGATCGGGGAGCGCGACGAACATCGCGCGATGCAACGCGCTGCCTATCCGGCTTGTCCGACCCACTCATCAGTCTCAATCTCCTCAGCGTAGCGACCCGAAGGGATCACACTCCTAGTGTGCCCCAGGTAGAACCACGTGTCTACCTGCAAGCCTGATAATGGTACCATTATCATATAGCTTGCTCCCCAGGCGACCGCGCACACTGTTGTGTGCGCTAGGGCGCGCAGTGAACGCACCTTGTGCGTTTGTTTGGCTAGGGGTGCAAGCTACATGGATGTGGCTTGACCGCTGTCCGCGATACGCGCCGGTGCGAGTCGCGGAGCGTGCGACGGGGAGTGGCGGTGAGTGGCGTGGCTACGCCTGTCGTTGCGATGGTGAAGCGCAGTGGCGCACAGCTTCGCTGTGAGACACGATCACTCTTGATAGTCGTCGCCTACGCGCGGGTGACCGCGTTGCGAGTTCGGTTCGGTTTGGTCTGGTGGTTGTGCGCATGTGTGCGCGCACAACCTACGTAACGGGCGAAGCCATTAACCCGTGGCTTTTTGTGAAGTGAAAGGAAAACTTTGAATGTCAAACCCATTCGACCCAGTGACCAAACTGTTAAACCACGATGAGAACCGGGAGGACGCAGTGCGTAACCTCGGCCAGGCGATGATCCAACTTGAAGCAGTCGTATCTTCATACAAGAACGCATACAAGGCGGCAATTGCTACGGGCTGGACCACACGCGACCTCAACGTAGCCGGATTCTTCGACGTAGCAAAACTACCCAAGGTCAAGAAGATCGCCGCGCCCCCATCAAGCGCGCTCTTTAAGGACGAGTAGTAAGAACAGGGGCGTGCTAACCCGTTTTGGTTAGCACGCCCCTGTGTTCTTATGCCACGTGTGACCACGGGTTGCGGCTGCGGCGTTCGATCGCGTATGTCGCCTGTTCTGCTAAATGCTCTCCTGCATCCCAGAGAGCATCGCTCACATCAGCGCCAAGGCAGTCTTGATAGTTGATCGTTCCCCACGAACCGCTAATCGTTGCCACGGCTTGGCAACGATGGTAAGAGATGTAAATGTTCGGCCCACCAAGAGCCACCGCTAAGCTGAACCCATTGAACTCTCCTTGCATGTTGAACGTAACCTCAATGTCCCAACAATCGTCAAGATATTCAGACAACTCCTCCAAGCAATCCGACTGAACCAAACTATCTAGTTTGGTTATGAACTCATCTACGCGCTCCTTTAATAGCGCCAAGTCCCTATCCATGATGACTCCCTCCAGGTGCTGTGTGTCGGTTGTGACTTTGTTTTTGCCGGCTGGCACGGAGTCAACAAGTCGCGGACAAGGTCTGCCCGTCACCATCGGCAAGTGGGCGCGGGTCATGGAATAAAAAACGAAGTGGTTTATGCCGTGAAAGCCCGCACCCACTTGAACGCAAAGCGTTTGACGGACAGACCACGCGACGTAGACTCGAAAGCCAGCAGGAAAAAACCCCGGAGACAAGAAGAGTGCGCGCTCACGCGCTCCACAATTGCCACCACCAGTGGCACAAAAGAAACAAGGCCACGCACCGCGTGGCCAAATCACGTTAAAAACGGCTAGGAAACTTCCTAGCCGTTTTTGCTTAGCGGTATATCTCGCGTCTGTGCCCGATGGAGATAGCCAAGATAGAAAGCTTATCGTCTTTGATTTCGGCAATGAGTCGATAGTCACCGATGCGATAGCGCCATAAGCCAGCGAGATTGCCTGTTAAGGCTTTGCCGTGAATACGCGGGTTGTCGGCTTCCATGAGGTTTTTAGTAATCCAGCCTTTGATGATTCGTTGAGTGTAGTGATCGAGCTTTTTAAATTCTTTATCGAATGCTTTGGATGTTTCTAAACGCCAGTTCACAGCCCGCACTCTTCCCATAATTCTTCAATCGGGCGAGTTTTATATCCATCTCGTGCCCACTCGTTCAGAGCTTCTTGGGCTATCTGTACGTCGTATTCATCCTCGATACGTTCGAACAGTGCTTGCTTGAATGCTTCACCTAAAGAAATCCCGTGCAAGTGCGAATAGCTTGTGGCTAGCTTGCGTTCTTTCTCGCTAAGTCTGATTGAAAAAGCCATGTTTACCGTCTCCCAACGCCTTTTAGTACATTGTACTTCAATCTGTGTTGTTTGTTAATGGTTAGCCGGACAAAGCCAGTCCTGTTTTCTTGAAGTGATGGCGGATAGTGCTGATTTCGTCCGCTTACCTACTCCCCGCGCTAGCGGGCATAAGTTCAGGCATTAGCGAGGGTCTTAACTATTTATGAGGGTTTAAGGCTCTTGAGACGGTGGAGCGGCTAACGCCGAGTACCCTGGCAATTTCAGCGTTATTAGACCCGTTTTCTTGCATGGCTCTAGCGGTCTTTAACCGTTCAGGTGTCATGAGCGCGGGCCGGCCTCCAAGCCGCCCTTGGGAGCGCGCGGCAGCAAGGCCCGCTCGGGTTCGCTCTCTAATAAGGTCACGTTCGAACTGAGCAAAGGCTGCGGCCATGTGGAACACCAAACGTCCACCCGGAGTAGTAGTGTCGATCGACTCAGTAAGAGAGCGAAACTCAACACCGCGCTTATCTAAGTCCGCAATAACCTCAACAAGGTGGGGTAGTGAGCGGCCTAAGCGGTCGAGTTTCCACACCACAAGCGTGTCACCCTCACGCAAATAGTCCATCGCCTTGTCTAACTGGGGGCGCACGGTTTTAGTACCCGAAGCATGGTCAGTGAAGATACGACTACACCCTGCCTGGGTGAGAGCGTCTATCTGTCCGTCCAGATTCTGCTCCAGAGTAGACACCCGCGCATAACCAATAAGACTCATTACATCCCCCGTCCATAACCGTGACTCCTGCCTCTGCTTTGACGCTGTTGAGGCGCGGCGTGCCGAGTTGGGTGATCCAGCTTCTTAATCTGCGGGACCTCTCCAATGCCGGGCAAGGGTGGGCGAACGGTCGCCTTTGGGGTTGATATTTGCTCAAAGACTGGAATGAGTGAGTCGGGCACTACTTCGTAAGAGCCAAGGTCTGGGCCAGATAAGGCGCTCGCTTGGTTCCATTGGCGAGGTGTGACCTGGTCGAACCGTAGCGTGTAGTTAGATAGTTGGGCAACGTGGTGCAGAAAGGCTTTGCCTGCTCGGCCATTACCTTCTCTAAAAGGGTGGGCTTGGTTAAGTAGGGCGTAAACGGTCGCGATCTGGGCGCTAAAGCCTGTTTTATCCAGCGTGTTCCATTCAGTTCTCTCAACAAGATCGTGCGCATCATTCAAGTAGCGGTCAATCATCGTTACATCGGCAAAGGATGAGTAACCCTTGGCTATGCCTACCGTGCGGTATTGCCCCGCCCATTCGTACACGTGTTGGAAAATGTAGCTATGCAATGCCCGTAGGTGAGCGGAGTCAAAAGTGCGCTCTATAGCGACTTGGTTGCTTTCAAGTTCGTACAGCCTAGAAGCCGTTTCGACTTTCTCGAATTGCTTAAGAAGTTCCCTGTCGCGCTCCCCGAATAGGTTTCGTAGAGTTCCTTGTCTCGTGTCGGGGTCGTATGTTTCAGGGTAAAAATACGATTCCCAAGACTCGTAAGATTTGGGCATGTCTTAAGCACTTGTACGGGCAAGTTTCATCTGCGCGCGCACCGTTGCGTGTGCTCTCACCCGGTATTCCTCAGCGTCGATAATGCCCGCAGCGTAGTCGGTAAGGTTTTCGACATCTTCTCTGGTCAGCTCGAATCCCTCATGCCACAATGCGGCAAGTGTATTGAGCACGCCGAGTCGTTGTTGCTCATCAAGATTGTGGAACAATTCGGGCCAGCGTTGCTCGATGTCGAAAGTGTCCATAATGCCTCCCCGTATTGTTTTAATTCTATCGCGTGCGCGTGCGTTACTCAATGGGTGGTGGTTCTGCACGGGTCAGGTTTTGGGCGCTAGTTTTGCACGTTTTGTTTGCTTGGTTTTACGCGGTTTCTTGTTTCGGTAGTCATGGCGTGCGTTATCGGTCGATAATGCACACTCGTCTGGACTCTCAGTCGTAGGGGCTAAATTCGTGCTCGATGTCTGCGTCAGTGATTGTGGCGCTGTTAGCTAGTGTGTAGGGGTTATCCCCGCATTGCGCGGGGTGTGTAGCGAAAACCGTGGGTTTACCTGCTTAGTGGCTATGCGTCTATGAGTGATTTGGTGAGCATGGCGCGCACTAGCTCGCTAGTGGTCATGTTCTCCTTGTCTGCCGTGGCTGTTAGCGCCCGTTTCATAGCGGCAGGAATCTTCACTGAGAGAGTCTCGCTACCCTCGCTGCTTAAGGCGCTGGGCGTGGACCAAACAGCGCTGGATCTGCGTATTGGGCCACCACGACACACATCACTGGTGCCCGACTCATAATGAGAATCTCCAGGCAATACTCTTTCCCCGAAAAACGATCGCCAGAGATTGAATAAGAAGCGGGAACCAGCTAAGATGTTTACACGTAAACACTTGGGAGGAGTTATGGCAACATCAGTCGCAGCACTACGTATTCCGCAAGACCTTGCAGGTCGATATGACCGCCTTGCGTCGATGACAGGCAGAACGAAAACTTACTACCTCACCCAAGCTCTCGCAGAGTCGATTGATCGCCTTGAATACGAGTATGGCCTCATGCAAAAGGTTGAAGATTGGCGTGCTGGCAGACTTGAAACTGTAAGCCTTGATGAGTTGGAGGCTGACCTTGGCGTGGAAGGTTGAGGTCGATAAAGGCGCGCAACGCTTTTTGGCGAAGCTGGATAAGCCAATAGCTCGACGTATCGTCGCTAAACTTCGACAGATTTCAGAGCTTGATGACCCTCGGATGCAGGGGAAGGGTCTGACTGGAAACCTGGCAGGACTGTGGCGTTACCGAGTTGGAGATTATCGGCTCGTGTGCCTCATTGAAGATGATGTAATGGTAGTTCTTGTCGTCGATGTAAATCATCGTTCACAGGTGTACAAGGGGCGTTCATAAACGAACGATTCTGCCCGTGTCAGCACCACCAGTCAGGGCGGGTATCCCCGAAAGACTCATTGAGAATCTTCGCATCAGGGTAGAGCTTGCTCGCAATCCTTGCTGTCGTAGAGTCAATCTCAACACCCACCATGTCAAAGCCTTAAGGCAACACCAAACGCCCACCCTAAAAATGGTGATCAGTTGCTCAGGGCGCGGACGATATTCTCGGCAATGCGGTGAATAACCTCAACGCACACCGAGTTTCCTGCCTGCTTGTACAGACGTGACTCGGCTTGCTTTGCAAGCTTGAAATCAAGTGGGAAACCCTGCGTATTGAAGCACTCGTGAGCAGTCAGCTTACGGATACCGCTTCTCACGCGGACGATGGGAACGTTATGTCCTCCTTCGCCCATGTTTGCGGTCAGAGTCGGGACAACACCAGACATGTTCTTACGTACGTATCGACGACGCCATTGATAGACGGCTGACGGATCGTCCATCGCAGCCTCAAGCTGCTCATACACGTCGCCCTTGAATTTTCCAGCGGTGTAGTAGTAGCGCTCACCCACCTCATGATCGAAATCGATAATGTCTGACAGACTCTTTGTTAGCGGAATCGGATCTGGGAATGAGAATCGCACACAATCTGCTTCATCCCGGAAGCAGGCAATGTAGATACGCTCACGGTTCTGGGGAGTATTCCCATATTCCATCGCATTCAATACTTGGTAGCGGTAGTGGTATCCCTCTTCTTTCAGAGCCTGAAGGATAACTCGAAATGTGTTCCCACGATCATGACTCACTAGGTTTTTCACGTTTTCAAGGAAGATGACGCGAGGCTTCTTCACTGCGATAATCCGCATCAATTCGAAGAAAAGATCGCCTCGACCTTTCTTGTCGGTAAACCCTTGACGGTATCCCGCCACTGAAAAGGCCTGGCAGGGGAAACCGCCGACAAAGATATCGGCATCGGGTACTTCTTCGGGCAGAACCTCGTGAATATCGCGCCCATCTACTGTGAGATCAAAGTTCTGTTCATACGTTTGGGCGGCATATGAATCAAACTCATTGGCGTAAATCGTCTTTACTTTGCCGGTCTCTTCAAACCCGAGGTCGATCCCTCCGATTCCCGCAAAGAATGACGCTAACGTCCACTTCTCAGCCATGAATATGCCCCATTTCCACTTGGTGCCACTGATGGTGTTACCTGCTTGCTGGTTCCTATCTGTGTAGGGATAGGCTCGCGGTTTGGTGTGGTGTGCGCCGGGTGGTGGGGTGCTGGGTTGGGTGATCCAGCTTCTTGAGCTGCGGCACCTCCCCAATACCGGGCAAGGGTGGTTTTGAGCGTGTGGGTGTTGTTTCGTGTGCTTCTTCTACTTGGGATTGTTCTTGTTGTTGTTGCCTGGTTTGGGTGCGTTGCAAAGTGTTTACTGCTTCGTCGCTGGGTGTTTGCGGGTTGAGCTGGTCGATGATCCAGTTCGAGTTTTGGATTACCCGTTCCCCGGTGGCGAGGATGGTTTTTTCGTCTGCGTCTGCCCACCCGGCGATGTATCCGGTGGAGTATTCGGCTGTGTCGAGGCCGAAGTATTTACTGACTAGGTAGGCGCATGATTCGGCTTCTACTTCTTTGATCCCCCTATGCATGGACTCAGTTTGATCTGCTTGGTCCATGTGGAGTCGGGCGTGACTGATCTCGTGAATAAGAGTCTTGAACTGGTGGGCCTCAGGCGCGTCGGTGGCTACCGCGATGGTTTTCTCACCTTGCCCCTCGATCATCGGCCGCATTGTTACCCCGTATGCGCCACCAAGAGCTTTGCGCGTGGTTTCTTCATACTTGTACCCAAGATCAGCCACAATCTGTTTCGCGCGCTGCCATAACTGCTCAGAGCGCTCTCCGGTTACTTGGGGTAGGTCTTTGCCTTTGATCGGTTCACCTTCGGTTTGGTGGTAGCCAAACGTGGGGCGCACGGTAAACCCTGTGACGGCGGGCTTCCAGATAATGTCTTTCTTGTCGTACTTTTCTAGCTCGCTTTTGTCTATTGGCCGGTCCTCATCTTTGAGGAAGGGGAGCTTGTAGGTGACGGGTGCTAGGACGTGGTAGCTTTTTTCTCCTTTTTGGACGTGTCTACCTAGCTTTTTCCACGCTGTGTAGGAAGCAAACGATGATTCCTTGCTTCCGCGCTGGTGGGCTTGGGTGTGGAGCCACACGAGGTTGCGGAAGGAGTACTGGGGCATTTTCGCCATGTAGTCCAGCATGTCTTTCCATGTTTGGGTGTCTTTGAACCGGGCAGCTGCTGCGGCGATTTCTTCGTGAGCTTTGGCGAGTTTGGCTTCGCGTTCTTCTTTGGCTTCTTCTTTGCTGCGGGTGGCCATGATTAGTTGCCTACCTTGCCACTTTGAGCTTCAAGAGCCTGGAGGCGTTGTGAGAGCTGTTCGATCTGGTCTTGCTGGGCTTGGACCTGCTCGATGAGGGTTTCTACGAGTTCTAGCGTGGTGTATTGGTTGTCCATTTGAATCTCCTGGTTAGTTGTTTGTGGAGTCGTTGGTGCTGATGTGTAGTTCTTGGAGGGCAATGTCTGCTCCGATGTGGTCTACCCACACGTCGTGGGCTACGCGCTCTTGCCCGTCTTGACTGGTGTAGGTGCGCGCGCGATAGGTGCCACTAAAGATGATGGCGGCGTTGCCGTTTAACTCTTGGAAGTCTTTGAGTTTCACGGCGGTCTGCCCGTGGACTCGTAGGTAGTAGCCGGTGGTGGCCACGGTTTCCCACTTGCCGGTTTCTGGGTCTTTAGCCCGGTCGTTTACGATCACGGTTACGCGCCCGTGGTGGGTTCCGTCATCGTTGAGGGTGAGTTTGACGGGGCCTGCTAGATTTCCAGCTCGTACTATGTAGCTCACTGTTGGACTCCTCAATGGTTGTTTGGTTGGTTAGATGCGGACGGCTTGCCAGTGCAAGCTGAGCCAGTAGGGGGTGTCGAGGGGTATTTGTTCGACGTGTCCGCCCACGTCGGGGGCGTGGATCATGAGTCGGTTGCCACTGGGGTCTTTGCCTGCGTAGATGCCGATGTGGTGGTAGTGACCACTGCCCGGAGTGGCGAAGCCGATCAGGTCGCCTGGTTGTAGGGCTGATTGGTCTATGGGTGTGCCTGCTCGGGTGATGATGTCGTGGGCGGTTCGCGCGTTGAGGGGTTTGCCGAGGTCGGTGTAGACGCGCACGATGAGGCCCGAACAGTCCAGTCCATCCGCGCTGGTGCCTCCCCACTTGTAGGGGGTGCCAAGATATTTTTGGGCAGTGGCCACTACGGACGAGGCTGAAGCACTTTTTTGAGTGTATTTTTTGGCCAGCTGTTTGATTTTGGTTACGTAGTTTTGGGTTTCAGAGTATGGGGGTATGCCCCGGTATTGTTGGATTGCTCCTGGTCCCGCGTTGTATGCGGCTAGGGCAAGATCAACCACGTTTCCTGTTGCTTGCCCGCTCGCGACGTAGGCTTTCACGGCGTCTACTAGCTTGCACATGAACTGGCCTTGGCTGGCGATAGCGTCGATAGGGTCGAACGGGTCGGCCACCCCGTCCCCGTTTGCGTCTATCCCGTGAGATTTCCATGTGGCGGGCATGAACTGAGCGATACCTTGTGCGCCGGCTGGGCTCACAGCTTTCGCGTCCCACCCGGATTCAGCCTCGATTTGTCCAGCGATGAGGCTGGGCGTGATTTCGGTGCAGATACTGCCCGCTTTCATCACGGCCTGCACATATTCGGGGGGCACTCCCTCTAGGCCCGCTCCTGCTCCTTCGGCTCCGCCTCCAGTCATCATCAGAGGCAAGAGCATGAGCGGGGCTGCGGCGATGAGTGTCGTTTTCACAGCCCGCGCCCTTGCTCGGTGGTTACACCGTGATCGAGGTTCCTAGTGTGGCTGGGGGTGCTGACAGCGCTTGTGTGGCCGGTATTGTTTGCGCGGCCCGCTTGGTCTGGTTTGGTGTAAGGGGTGGCCAGGGCGATGATTTCGCGGATGCGTTCAGGGTTAAACCCAGATGAGCGACCCGTTTGGGTTTCTATGATCGGGGCTGATAGGAGGCCTTCGTTTTTGAACTGTTCTACCAGGTCGGGTCGCTTGCTTAAGTCAATGGCGTTGTAGGTGATTCCTGCCTTGTCCAACTTGCGTTGGGTCAGGGCACACCCTGGACAGTGCGGGGTGGTGTAAATAGTAATGTTTTCGCTCATACCTACTACGTAGGTTGTGCGCGCACAGAGTTAAGGCCCGCACCTTTTGGTGCGGGCCTTAACTATCTCTTGGAGGGGCCTGTGGGGTTAGTTTTTGCGTCGCTTAGCTACGAGGGCGGCTGCGCCACCTGCGGCTAGTAGCGTGGCTACGCCTAGTGGTGCGAGGTTTGCGCCTGTTTGAGCAAGCGGCTGGGGTGTGGGCTCAGGTTCCGGCGTGGGTGCTGGTTCCGGCGAGGGTGTGGGTTCTGGCGAAGGTGCAGGTTCTGGCGAGGGTGTGGGTTCCGGCGAAGGTGCAGGTTCTGGCGAGGGTGCTGGTTCTGGCGTGGGTGCAGGTTCTGGCGAGGGTGTGGGTTCTGGCGTGGGTGCTGGTTCTGGCGTGGGTGCTGGTTCTGGCGTGGGTGCTGGTTCTGGCGTGGGTGCTGGTTCTGGCGAAGGTGCTGGTTCTGGCGAGGGCTCAGGTTCTGGCGAGGGCGATGGTTCTGGCGAGGGCTCAGGTTCTGGTTCGGCAGTGTTGAACTCTATTTCCTGTTTCCGGGTTGCCTCGCTCGTGTTTTTGCCGGGGCCTGTGCGTACCGAGGTCAGTCCTTTCCTATTGAGTTGGATAACGAGAGAGTAATAGCCGGTCATGATTTCAATTTCGGCTTTAACAGTGCCAGCTCCGGTAGATTTCCAGGGTATTTGGAAGCCTTCGCTTGTGCTTTCGCCTTGCCATGTTTTAGTGCCACTGTCTTTGAATACGGCCGGGCCATCTAGCGTGGCCGTGGCTTTAAGTCCTTGGCTGGGTTTGCCTAGGGCGTTGATCCAACGCAGGTTAATAGTTCCCTCGGTCGTGCCATCGCCTTGGACGGTTGGTGAGCCGAACTTTTCGGGTGATGCGTTTACTGCTTGGTTAGCGTATTTTTTCGCTAGTTCCACCACATCGGGATGCTCTTGTTGCATGGCGGCCGTGGCCTTGGCGGCGCGCTCGCGTGCGGGGCGGAGCAGTTCTGAGTTCGGGTCGTGGCTAGGGTCGAGCGCATATGCCGAAGCGTCAAAGTTGAGCCGGTTAAGCAGTGATATGGCGGCGCGAGACTGGGTGGTATTAACAGATTCGTAGGTGGCTAGAATCCACCCCATCTGTGTGCCAGTCACACTGAGTTGGGGGTCTTGGTGGTTATCAACGTTGGTTGTGTTAAGAAAGTAGCCTTGCGGGTCGTAGGGGATTTTATTGGTGAAGATGGTGGACCAGATGAGGGGGTCATGTCCGTCTGGGTTTTTCAATCCTCCAAACCACACAAGGCTGTCATCGATTTGTAGGTGGTAGCCTTGCCCGACTTCTTCTAACGCGCTGTCTTTTGATTCGGGAGGTAGGGCGTTAGCAAGTCCTGCGCTTGTTGCTAGCAGGGCTGTGGCTGTGATGGTCATAGCCGTAGTTTTTATGAGTGTTTTGAGTCTAGACACTGTTTTTCCTGTTCGTCACCGGTGTTTGTTTCAGTCCGCGCTTGGGACTTCACTTACTGCGTAGGGTGTGCGCGCACAGTTAAGGCCCGCACCAAAAGGTGCGGGCCTTAACTATCCCTGGAGGGGATCTTGTGGGTTACTTCTTGCGTCGCTTAGCTACGAGGGCACCTGCACCACCCGTGGCTAGTAGCGTGGCTACGCCTAGCGGTGCGAGGTTTGCGCCGGTCTTGGCCAGAGCAGACCCGCCACCGGAGTTGTCCGAGGCTGCGAGCTTAATGGTCTGATCCGCGTCACCAGCATCCGTGTGGGTGCCCACGAGCTGCCCGTTTGCGTCGTAGACGTATTCAAAGGCAACGAGTTCAGTGTTTGCCATGCCGGTAGTGTCCAGGTTGGCTACTACCTTCCCGCAGTCTTGCGGAGTGTTGGGCGTGAACTTCGCGGTCGCTTCATACTCTGTGCCGTCTACCATGACCATCTTGCCGGTGGTCTTGTTGTGAACCTTGAGCCTCAAGGTGTATTCAGTTCCGGGAACAAGTTTCTCGTTCGCGTCACACACCTTGTCAACCAGCTTCGTGTCCTTGCCAGGCTTCAAGGTTTTTTCACCGTTTTCGCCGGTGAACGTGGTCTTGAGCTTCGGGCCATCAGCTGTGATAGTGAACTGCTCGGTCACATCCTCTACAGAAGTAGCCAATGGGGTTACGCGGTCATCACCAGCAAAAGTAGAGATGAATACGTAGGTGCCGGCTACTAGCTTGCCGTCCGCACCCTTCTTAGCGATCCACGACGTGTCACCAACGCTGGGGTAGACACCGTTCTTAGCGGCAATGGTGACGGTTTGACCAATCTTTTCAGCCTTGTCGCGGTTCGCTTCGGTTACTTTAAGGCCAGCGGGGAAAAACAAGACCTCGTGAGAGATGAGTTTCTCGTCTGCCTTGAACCCGGCTGCGCCTTCAAAGTTGGGGTGATCGGAGGGCATTCCGGTGACGAACACGTCATCTACTAGGTAGGTGCCCGCCTTGGTGTCACGCACACTCAACTTCGAATCAATCTGAGCTGGGTGTCTTACCGACGTGGTTTCGTCTGCCATGCCATAGTCGTCAACAAAGTCGGCCTTAATGTACTTTGACCACTCAGCATCTTGGTCATCGGCTTTTACTTCCCACACCCACGTGTAGAAACCGTCCTTGGGTGCGGCCCCTGCGCTAGCGGTAAGCACCGTTTCAGGCCCGTCTGCTTTGACGATGACGGACTTGATGAGTTCTGCGCCTTCTGGCACGGTCGCGCTCTGGCCTGCTGGAGCGAGGGGGTCGATGTAGTAGAGGCTTGCGCGGTAGTTCACGGGCACATTGGTGCCATCGATGTTGAGCCACTTACCGTCCCCGTAGTTCGGGTCAGCGTTCGGGGTGAACGTGTCAGTCAGCTCAGCGCCACTGTCAATGACCTTAGCGGTATCCACATTTGAGAGGCCTTGGGGGCGGAAATCGAAGATAACATCCCACGTCGGAGACTGAACGGTCTTAGATGTAACTCTCTCAATATCGAAAATCACGTCCTGCCTGCCACCACCAGGCGACGCGTAACCGAGAACAGGGGCAGTAACATTCTTGTATTCCGTCGTAGCAAAGACTTTGCCGTTGGCGGTTGAGTGCCACTTGATGCCCATAATGGGGGTAGATGCAGTGGTGCCAGTGTAAGTATTAGTACCCGTTTCGTCGAACACCGCTGGACCATTTAGCGTAATGGTGTAGGGGTATCCCGCAATAAAACTACCGTTAGCATTCTTTAAGCCCAACTTACCTAGCGTGCCGTACATGTGGTTGGTGGTTTCTGGTTCACCTGCTTGCCATCCGGCGACACCGGCCGCTTTGGCTTCTGCGACCATTTGGCGTGCCCGGTTTTGAATGTTAGCCGGCGTGAGTTGGAGTAGCTCATTGACATTCGCCTGAGCGCGACCCGAGTTCTCAAAGTTCACGTGTGCAAGAAAACCTGTAGCGGCCGCGTCTACGTCAGTATTCGAAAACTCAAGCGAGGTTGGCGTGTACCACTTCATGATGTACGCCATCTGAGCAATATCAACACTCAGATCAGCCGGACGGCTAAGGCCAGGCTGACTCGTCAGCTCTCCGGGGGTGACGGCAACTGCCGCCGAGGGATTGACCGCGTCAGCCTGAATACACAGACCAGGCGTGGGCTGGCCTTGGTAGGGAATCCACGTGCCAAGCCAGCCAACACTTCCTCCAATAGGCACGCCGCGCACCCAAGAGCCCGCCGCGTGAGCCGGCAAGGCACTCAGAGAGCCGACAAAGATAAGCGCAAGCGCTGTTAAAGCGAGAGCTAGCCGGTAAGCCAGCCCACCCTTAGTGGCGCGAGGCGCGTCTTGAGCGTGCGTGGTTATAGGAATACTCATCACTACTCCACTTTCATATAGGTTTGATGATCGATCACGAAACCCATTCAGGGGCTTCACCTATTACGTGGAGTGTGCGCGCACAAAGATGGCCCGCAGACACTAGGTCTACGGGCCATCGGAATACTTAGCGATTAACTCCGGCACATCAATCGCAAGTACCTACACATACTTCTCCTTGAATATCGCCGATAACTGTTCCATTCTCATCTGGCTGCACCTGGTGGTGCCAGCTTCCGTCGTCGGTGGCTTGTATCCATTCGGGGAAGTTTGGGTTATAGCAGTATGGTCCGCCGCCGCACACGTCACCACTACCACCGCTGTAGCCACCGCCTCCATTGCCACCTGCGTTCGAGTTGCTGTAGGTACTGGCGCTGTAGCCACCACCGTTGCTTTCGTTGTATCCGCCCGTGCTTTGAGCCTGTTGGGCTTGTGTGTAGGCTGTGGCCGCGTCGTTTACCGCTGTGGTGGCATCGCTTAGGGTTTTGGCTACTGTGCCTGCTTGGTCGGCGCGGGTAAACACAGCCTCAATATCAGCCACAGCCTCCAGCGTTTCAGGCTTGGCTTGGTCGAGTGCTTGAGCTTCTTTCAGTGCAGCATCAAGCTGGTCGGTTACGCTCGTTTCTACGCCTTCACGATTAGCCGTGCCAGCGGCTTCGATTGCCTCATTCAGGGTTTTTATCCCCTGGTCAAAAGTGGTTGTAGCCGCGGCCGCGACGTGTTCACGCACGCCAGCAAATGAAGCAGTGAGCTTATCAAGCACGCTTTGAGCCTCCCCTTGGGCGTCCTTGACCGCGCGCGTAGCTTCTTTGGCTTGTTCACGTCCTAGCGCGGAAGCATCCTGGGCCTCAACGCTTGAAAGTGCGTCTGCTTCTTCTACCGCCACGGCTAGAGCCGTGGTGTCAGTGTCTAAAGCCCGCTGAGCCACTAGATCAATAAGCGCTTTGGCTTGCGTCTTAGTCTGGTCAAGTTCGGTCAAGGTCTGCTGATAGGTGGCTTGGGTCGCCTGGTATTCCTCGCGCGCGCTCAACGTATCAGTGTGGGTTTTCCATACCACCCCAACCACAACCAGCACGGCGATGAGTGCTACGGCGATGGTGGCAATAATGGGCGGGCGCTTATACCACGGTGGTGTCACCGTAGAGACTGGCTCGCTCATCGCAGTATCAGTTGTTTCTTGTAATGGGGTGTCGGCTTCGTTGGTGCTCATGGTGTTTTCCTTGACCTGTGTTGATGTCGAGTCTAGTTGATGGGGCCGCGCGGTCCGAGGGGTAGGGTGCCGATTTGGCGTGGTGGGACAGGCGCGTGTAGTCGGGCGCGGGCTTGCGTGTTGTAGGCGATGAGGGCTTGTTCTACCCATTTGCTCCACGTAGTCGGCCCATTATTGGCAAGGCTGGCGATGAATAAGCCACGTGCTTCGTCTGCCACTTTTTCATCTACCCGAACAGTGATTTTTTGGATACCACTGGCCTGGGTCTTGGGTGTGGGTGTTTGTGCCCGTGGTTTGGCCTCGGTCTGGGTCTGGGTGATGACGCTGTGGCCTGCTAGGGCGCTACGTCTAGGTTGTGGTTTAGTCATGAGTGTGTCCTTCGTCGAGTTTTCGCATGTGTTTGTCTAGTCGATTGATGGCGTGAGCGGTTTCGGATAGGCGGGTGTGGAGTTGGAGCATTTGCTCAAACTCTTTGGCCTCTAGCACATGTTGGACTTTCTCTGTCCACGTGTAGGGTCCAGGTCCTAGGTGTTCTGGTTTGATCCAGTATTGGAGGTAGTGAGTTGCGTTTACCGTGTCGTTGTACAGCAACTTCAGATAGATGTCTTTTTCTTCACTGCTCGCCTGCCTGTAGGTGGCTAAGAGTTGTTTGTTACTGATTTTGCTCATTGCTCTGTTCTTCCTGGTGGGTTTGGATTGCATGGAGGTATTGGGTGTAGATGTCGGCTAGTTGTGCTGCTTCTTGTGTGGGCCATTGTTCTAGTGGCTGACTGGCTTCCACGCTGTCTGCGATTGCTACCCGTTTAGGGATGGGTGGGTTAAAGATTGTTAGTCCGCGTTGTTCTACTTCATGGGTTAGCTCGCTTATCCAGTGCCCGCCGCTGGTGGTGCGGGCTTCGTGCTGGTTGATGATGATTCCCCCGATTGTGAGTGTGGGGTTGTAGTAGGTGCGGATCTGGTCGATCGAACTGAGTAGTCTCGCTAGCCCGTTAGCGCTCCAGAGTTTGGAGTGTGTGACGATCAGGGTGATGTCGGTGGCGGTCAGGCCGTTGATTGTGAGCTGGTCGAGTGATGGTGGGCAGTCGATAAGACACACGTCATAGTTGCTCGCGATAGGACTTAAGGCGGCGCGTAGCCTGCTTTCGCGTCCAGCTCCTGCTACTACTAGTTCGTCTCTTACTACTGGTAGGGCCTCACCCGTGGTGGGTACGAGGTCTACCCCGTCCCATAGGCCAGGTACGGTGACTTCGCTTATCGGTAGCTTGGTTCGGTTTGAGAGCACGTCAGCCAACCCCGCAGTGTCCTCGTCTACTGGGTGTTTTGCGAGGCTACTGGTGATGTTGCCTTGCGGATCAAGGTCTACGACGATCACGCGCAAGCCCTCAAGAACCGCGGCGCGGGCTAGGTGATAGGTGGTAGTTGATTTACCAACTCCACCTTTTTGATTACACAGTGAAATGGTGAGCATCATTGTCTCCTCATGGGTTACATGTCTACGGTTGCCAGCGTTGCCGTCATTGCCGACGTTGCTGGCAGTGCTGGCGGTTAGAACAGGTAGTTGTTGAACATGGTTGGTAGTAGGTCGAGAGCCTGGCGTTGTAGGCGCACTGAAACGTTCATGTATAGCGCGGTTGTTTGTAGGTTTTCGTGACGCATAAGGGTTTGCACTACCCGCGCGTCTGCTCCTGCTTCAAGTAGGGCTGTGGCGAAATAGTGGCGTAGCTGGTGGGAAGTCATTGTGATACCCGCTCGCGCAAAAGCGTCAGAAATACTTGAGCCAACTGCCCGACGTTCTACATGCGTGTGAGGGCATGTAGAAGAAGGGAACCACCAACCGCGTAGAGGGTAGTGTTCAGCCTCGCGCAAGATGATGGGATGCACTGGCAGAACGGCGGTTTTATTGCCTTTTCCAACTACGGTTATCATTCCCGTTGCGTGATCGATGTCTTGTCCGCGTATTTTCGCTATTTCGTGGACTCGCAGCCCAGCAAAGGCAGCAAGCATGATGCGGGTGCGCGTGGCGGGACGCAGAGGCGAGGTGAGAACGGCTCGTAGCTGTTCATCTGTGATAGGTCGCGGTTGATACTTAGGACGTTTAGGCGCTGCAACGCGGGACATAGGATTGTCCTGACGGTGATCGCTGATAACCAGCCAATGATAGAAGGCTCGCAGATGCACGTAATATGTGTGGCGCGTGATCGCAGACGGTAACGTGGCAAGCCATAAAGTAATGTCCTCGAAATTGGCTACCTGAGCGTTCACCCCCGTTTGCTGAGTGAATTGGTCTACGACACGTAATCGTTCATCAATCGTCCTGACTGACAAAGAGCGTGCGGACATCTCTACAGTCCATAGGCGGGCGAGTTGTTCAAAAGGAATAACAGTTTTGAGCATGACTAAAGTTTCAGCCATTAGCATTGGCAAGCATGCCCAATTGTTGAAAAAAACGGGCATTGCTGGCAGCGCCATCACTGCCATAGTTGCCGTCATTACTGGCATTGCCATAGTTGCTGGCAATACGAGTAAAAAGAAAAACGAAGCACAGAGCCAGCGAAGATACGATGCCGAAAATGAGTGGAACTCTTTACCGGGCTTGTAATGAATAGGTCGTGGGTTCGATTCCCACAGGTGGCTCGACTGAAACGGTCTGGACTTGCGGGTTGAGGCCGTTTTCTTTATATTCGGTGGTTTTGTCTGCTCGACGCTTCTATGATGAACGATTGATATATAACATTTGTCGTTTAAGCTCTTCGTCGCCAAAAAATGAAAAAGCCTCCGACACCTGCAGTGCCGGAGGATCTCACACGAGTCGGGGTGGCGGGATTTGAACCCACGACCTCTTCGTCCCGAACGAAGCGCGCTACCAAACTGCGCCACACCCCGTGCGACTGTTCGAGTATAGCGAGTCAAAGTCCCAGATGACAAAACGGAAAGCCCCTAGAGTCTGCCGAATAAGTCACAGTGCCCGATCCGAGCGCCCAGCCTAAATGCGTGGCAATCATTCGCTGGTAGCGCTATCCAAACGGGCTGCGTGAACGCTATGCGATTGAAAGAAGAGTGGCCTCGGGGCGTGTTGCGATACGAACCTGCGCGTAGCGCGACGTCCCCAGTCCGGCACTGACATTGACGAAGGACTGGTGCGTGCCATATCGCCACGAGTGCAGCCCTTTTGCGTATTTCCGTGGGACGTCGCAGTTCGTCACGATCGCTCCAAAACCGGGAAGTCCAATCTGACCGCCGTGCGTGTGACCGGCGAAGATAAGGTCGGCTCCAGCGTCCGTCATGGCGTTCAAAACGCGCGTATATGGAGCGTGCGTGAGACCGATACGCAGGTTCTGCTGGTTCGCCCACGAATCCAACGGGATGGGAAGTCGATCGCGGTTGAGGTGCGCGTCGTCGGTCCCGATAAAGCTGAGCGTTTGGGACGTGTGCGCGGCCTCGTGAATAGAAGGCGAAGAAGCGCCAGGTGCGATGGTCGACGAAGACGAGACGCGCGCAACCGGTGCTAAGACAACGGGAATCGAAAGCGTATCTGCGCGGTTAGTCAGGTTCGTCCAGCCGGCTTCGTGGAATGCGGAAGTCAGTTCAGTCCACGGCAGGTCCGGCGTTGTGCGCGCCTTTTGAGGGTGTCCGCCGACAAGGTAGCGTGCCCAGCTCTTCGGCATCTGCGAATAGTAGTCATTCGAGCCGAGCACGTAGGCGCCGGGGTAGTCCAGCAGTGGTTTGTAGGCGCGCATCAGGGGGACGAGGCCGTCCACACTGGAGAAGTTATCGCCGGTAGAAACGACGAAATCAATGTGGTTTGTGGCCGTAACTTTCCTGAGGAAATCTTCGATGAAGTCTTGGCCGGGAAACATGTGCAGGTCAGAGACGTGAAGGATTGTCAGTGGCTGGATATTGCGCGATGGATCCAAGGTGACGTGGACGTGTCGCAATGTTGGCCAGCGTCGTTCAAACGAGCCCCAGGCGAGTGCTGACGCCCCTGCCAACCCCATGCCGAGGGTCGTGTAGCCGACGCCTTTAAACGCGCGCCCAGCGATGTTGAGGGCGCTTGTGTGCGCGTCGTACGTCATGGGTCTGCCTTATTCGGAGTCTTCCTCTTCGTACTGCTCGGTTGCCTGAGCTGCGGGCTGCTGAGTACGAGGCTGCGGGGCGGGGGAACCGATGCTGACCATCGGCATGGGCTCGATCGGAGTGTTCGCCATAACGGCTGACATGTAGGGTGCCCAGATGGTGCGACCAACGAAGGTCTCACCGTAAAGCTGGGCGTAGTAGACGCCGTTGATGGTCACGTTTTGAACGGGCTGGGTTGAAGCGTTCGCGTGGCCGACCCATGCCGAGGTGGCCAGAGAGGGGGTGAAACCGCTCATCCACGTGTTCGAGTTGTTATCCGTTGTACCCGACTTACCGGCGAACTGGCGGCCGTCAGCGATTCGTGTGGACGTGTAGTACTGGCTCACGGCCTGTGTCAGCGTCGTTGCCGTCTGCTGGGCGGCGGTTTCGGGGATGATCTGGCTACATTCGGGCGTGTATTCCTTCAGCGTGTTCTCGTCGCGGTCGGTGACCGACAGGATCGCGTTCGGCTTGCAGTAGTTACCGTTGTTCGCGATCGCAGCGAAAGCACCGGCAACTTCAAGCGGGTTTGTTGACGAGGTGCCCAAGACGTTTGCCGGGAAGAGGTCGGCGACCTCGCCGTTCTGGGTTACGCCAAGGTCGTAGGCGGTCTGGAAGATCTGACAGAAGTCAACGCGCGATGCCATGTTCACGAACGCTTGGTTAACCGACAGGCCGGTTGCGCGAATGACGTTCATTGCGCCGTCCTTGCCGGGAAGGTCGACGACGTTGTAGGGGCCGGTGTTGATCGCTTGATCACCACAGTGGAAGGCGTTCGAACCGTAGTAGCGGTTTGCTGAACCAACGGTTTCGTAGGCGCTGTGGCCTTCCTTGAACCATTGCAACAGGGTGAAGACCTTGTAGGTCGAACCGACCTGGAACTGACCATCGGCGGCGTAGTTTGCCATGGTCTGGCCGGCTTCAACACCGTAGTTGGTGTTCTGGCTCATCACTAGGATGTGTCCGGTGCTGGGCTCAACGGACACCAGTGCGGTATCAACGTCGGAGGCGTCGTCGACGGGGATCGCGCTGGTCAGTGAGTTCCAAGCGATCGCTTGCTTCGTCGGATCAAGGGTGGTGCGGATCGTGATGCCCGCGGTCTTCAGCATGTGTTCGCGTTTCGCGGACGTATCGCCGTAGGTGTCATCGGCAAGGAATTGTGACAGGACGTAGTCGCAGAAGTATGCGGAGGAGCCCGATGCGCCGGAGCATCCTTCGGCGGAGACGTTCGGGTTCAACATGTCTTCAATGGTGGTGGCGAGGCCCGCGTCGTATTCCTCTTGCGTGATGACTTTCTGGTCAAGCATCAAGCCAAGAACAAGGTCGCGACGTTCTTTTGCTGCTTCAGGGTATGACAGAGGATTGTATTCAACGGGGGACTGGACCAAGCCTGCGAGCATTGCTGCTTCGAGGTAGTTGATTTCAGAGGCGCTCTTGGAGAAGTAGCGCTGCGATGCGGCTTCGACACCGTAGGTGATGGGGCCGAAGGGCGCGATATTTAGGTAACCGGTGAGAACCTGATCTTTGTCCAGCTTCCGTTCAAGGGCGAGAGCGTATTTGATCTCGCGGAGCTTGCGGGCTGCGGTCTGTTCGGTTGCCGCGTTGACCTGTTCAGCGTCGCCTTCCAAGTAGCCCTTTTCAAGGAGGGCGTTTCGAACGTACTGCTGCGTAATGGTGGATGCGCCCTGGGTGTCGGTTTCGGCCAAGTTGTTGACGAATGCGCGGGCGATGCCGGTTGCGTCAACGCCGTCGTGTTCGTAGAAGCGCTTGTCTTCGACTGTGACGATGGCTTGCTTCATGATGTCGGCGATGTTTGCCGAGGGGACGACGATGCGCTGTTTGTCGTAGAAGCGTGCAATCACTGCGCCTGTTGAATCGAGCATTTGCGATTCTTCTGCGGGCTCGACGACTTCAATTTCGCTGGGGAGGTCGTTGAAAACTTCCGGCATCGACTTGGTGGCGAGCGCGAGAGATCCGGTGAGCGGGACGAACATGCCTGCCCCGAGCACGCCGATGAGTGCTGACGTGGACACGAATGCCACGAGGAGCGCGACGAGCTGTGCGGGCCGGATAAGGCGCGAGTGATTGTGCGACATAGGTTAAGAATACGTGTTGGTGAGCGCTCCGCAGTGAGCAGACGCTTCTTTTTTGTGTGACTCTCTGCCAAGGCGAGACATTGTCGGTTTGTTAATTACTGTGGATGTGTGTATCGTCACAGGTGGAAGCTCATAGGCGAGCGATTTGGAAGTGCATATTCATGACCACCATTGACCAGGATCAGAGTTGGGTAGCAAAGGCGCTGTGTGCAAACTCTGAACCTGATGCTTCATTTGTTCAAGGGGCTGCGCAGCGCCAGGTACGCCTGCGTTGTTTGCAGTGTGAGGTCCGTTTGGAATGTCTTGCTGACGCCCTGCAGTCCGAAGCCAATTTTGGCGTGTGGGGTGGGTTGACAGAGCGTGAGCGACGCGCAATGCTTCGCCACTACACGACCGTTGAAAATTGGCGGGCCTGGCTGGAGTCCTCCCCGGATCCGCTGGCTGCTGAGATTCGTGCGGCGAAGGTTCCGCGGGTGCTTGCGCACGTTCGCGGGTGAACGTCAGTTTCGTTTGATGCCGCTGATTGACGAGGCCGCGACGGCGTGGCCGTCGTGGAACGAGTGGCAGTGAAGAACGTAGGATTGAGCCATGACTAAATGGGAATATGCAACGATTCCGTTGCTTACGCATGCCACGAAAGCAATTCTTGACCAGTGGGGTTCTGACGGGTGGGAGCTCGTTCAGGTGATCCCCGGTCCGACTGGTTCAGAGAATCTGGTTGCCTACTTGAAGCGACCGATCGAAGACTGAGCTGTGATGGCCTGATCGGTTGGCGCTTCGCTGACGGATTAACAGACTGAATACGACTGGGGGGCTCGGAACTAAAAGTTCCGAGCCCCCCAGTTGCGTCTAATGAAGGATAAACCCTGAGGGTTACCTTGTGAGATCAGCGTGCGCGACGTGCCAGGCGGTCAACGTCGAGCAGGGTCACTGCGCGACCTTCCAGGCGGATCCAGCCACGGGAGACGAAGTCGGCGAGCGACTTGTTCACGGTTTCGCGCGAAGCGCCAACCAGCTGAGCAAGCTCTTCCTGGGTCAGGTCGTGAGGAACGTGAACGCCCTTGTCGGATGCAGTGCCGAAGCGATCTGCCAGATCCAGCAGAGCCTTTGCCACGCGACCGGGGACGTCGGAGAAGACGAGGTCGGACAGAGACTCGTTGGTGCGACGCAGACGCTGGGCGAGTGCCTTCAGCATGTGCTTTGCCAGGGTCGGGTTCGTGTCGAGGATTTCCATGAGGTCTTCGTGGTCCAGGTGGAGCAGCGAAACCGGGGAAACGGCAGTTGCGGTGGTGGAACGCGGACCCGGATCGAACAGGGTCAGTTCACCAATGATTTCACCGGGGCCGAGGACTGCAAGCAGGGACTCACGACCATCGTTTGACGTGTGACCGAGCTTCACCTTGCCTTCGGTGATGATGTAGAGGCGATCGCCAAGGTCGCCCTCGTCGAAGAGAGTCTCGCCACGACGCAGGGTCGTGTGGCCCATCTTCTGTTGCAGGGAAATCTGCTGGGAATCATCGAGGCCGCCGAACAGCGGGACTTGGCTGATGAAGTTACCGTCACCAATCATGTGGCGGGGCTCCTTTCTGCTCGTGGCCTCGTGGGTAACGAGGTCGAAACCATTATTGAGCACTCGTGTGCCATAGGACATACGAGACTGATACACCACACAGTATGCCCTGTTGACCGCTACTAGGTGAAGAAACCGTGTGGACACGCCGAAAACGCGCATATAACCGCCGAATCTGCGAGCGTTTGTGCGTTGATCACAACGAGCAGGCGACCTGTTTTATTCCTCTGTCGTCTTTGTTTAATCACTGTTCATCCGCGCTTATTGCGCATGGTCTGGGCATAAAAACGCCGGTGGGTGCAAGCTTTTGCTTGCACCCACCGGGGAGAGCCTGATCAGGATCTTCAGCGCAGGCCAGCGGCCTTTTCTGCCTTGCGACGTGCGCGCGCAGTGTAGTGAGCGCTGGTCGGGTTCACCTTTTCGACCTCGGAACGCAGGACCTCTTCGGCGCGACCGGTGCGACGGACTCGGTGGGACAGGATGCCAATGAAGATCATGGCAATACCCATCAGAAGGAATCGACCGGAATAACCGGCAAGCTGGACGTGGTGCGTGAAGTTCGCGCCCACCGTGTTCCAGTTGTACAGCCATGTCAAAACCGGCTTGGTGTATTCGGCGGTCATGGCCGGAACAACCAGCCATGGCAGACCAATGATCGTGGTGATCACACCGGAGAAGCAGGGGCCAAGTGAGGACTTGCATGCAGCGATCAGCAGAGCAGTGCCGATCACAATTGCAACCAGAAGCTCACCCAGTGCCAGCGTCGACACAAGAGGAGTGTCGGTTATCGGAGCGCCCGTCATCGCATTCGTCATGCGCGAGCCAGCATCCGCGGCCAGATACCAGGCGATCGGTGCCAGGATGAAGAACGAGAGCAGGGAACCCCAGTGGGCTCCGGCGCGCGACGGCATTTCTGCTGTGAGGGTTGCGCCTTCAAAGATCGAATCATCAAGCGAAGTTGGAGTCGTCGCAACGAAAGGCTGCTCCGGTTCGGTCGTTTCAACAGCCTCTTCGCGGGGCTTCCACGTGGTTTCAGTTTCTTCCTCGACCTCTTCAACCGGAGCGGCCGTCATAAAGGAACGACGCTGAACGGTCGATGCTTCAACCGAAGCGGGAGTTGCGGGAGCTTCGTCGGTAGCGGGAGTGTCAACACGATTCGCCATCACGTCACGCGGAGTCGGAGTCGGATCCGAAACCGGGTCGATGACGATCGCAGGAATACCGTCCGTCATCACGGGGATGGTGGTCGTGTGCGGGGTCAGAATCACGGGCTCAATCTGGCCGGTCTGAACAAGAGACGATTCGCCGATAATGTCGTCCGCGCTTGAGATTTCACCTGGAAGGTCAACCTCTTCGCCGGTCAGCGGAAGTGCTGGGCTATCGGCAGCTTCACCTTCGGCCATCATCGGTTCATCGCTGAAGTATTCGGATGTTTCGGGTGCGACGAAGTCATCGTCCTTGGGTGTTGTGAAATCCTGATCAGACATGGTGCTCCTCCTGCTTGTGGGTACACACTATCGAGAAAAATGCCGGACTTTCGGCTTATTTATCCGCTAGGCGCGTTTCGTCACCATTGTTTTGGTCACGCTGTGTATCAAGCTGGGTGGCCTCGTCCCCTACGCTGACCCGCTGTCGTGCCACGTAGATACCCATTGTGGAGGCGCCCAACAGACATCCCAGGGACGCAATGACGGGAGACGCAAGCGCCAACTGAGTCGTCACCGAGGGCCCCGGAGTGACCACGGAACCCGTGATTGATGACCAGAGCGGAACCAGCATGTACGTGGGAATCGCCATGATCAGCCACGCGCCAGCCTGCGGGCCGGTCAAGGAAAAACGTGCGACCAGAGCAGTTAAACCCAAGAGAATCGCGGCGATGATCGTTTCGAGAGCGTGCGTTCCCGCCGCCGGCTCCAGTGCGGACAGTCCGTTCGCGCTCACCGCGCTGGTGTCATTCGGTGCCGCTAAGACAAAGAGTACCGACGCAATCAGCGTTGCGGGAATCGACAACGAGGCCACCCACGTGTGCCGATGCCCTGTAATCGCAGGATAAGGAACCAGAGAATCGATTTTGACTGCCGGGTAGCGCGCATACGTCAGCGCAACCGCGGCACATCCGGTGATCAGAGTGACCGACAGTGGGTAGAGGCTCCACAGGACCGACGAACGCATATCTGGCAGATCCAAAATCATCGACTGCAAGAGTGGAACGCGCAGGTAACCGGCTGCTTGGCTCAGCCCAATCGGAATTGAAAGCGCGGACGTCACGTACATTCCGGCGGGAGACTCCTCGCAGTTCAGTGATACCAATGCCAAGATAATCGTCGCCAACGCGACACCGATCAAACCTTCGACCGAAGCCAGTGGCAGACCAACGGCGGCTTGCGCCTGTAAATCAGCCATCGACGACCCCATGAAGATCAGGGCGACGGGCGCAAAAACAAGGGCGTATACGCCACTGCGCACGTGATCAGAACGGGGGATCGGGCGAAGATTCATGCCTCAAGTATGTCGCACATCCGGCATATGCCCGCCCAGCGGCCACCGGTTAGTAGTCTGAAGAAGTGACTATCGATTCCCTTGTTGACCCCACGCTTGCCATCATCGCCGGTGCGAGTGCCCGCGAAGAAGTACGTTTGGCTTGCGAGGACGCCTTGAAGGCGTTTACCACGTTGCGCTTTCACGAGGGACTGCGTCGCGGTTGGGAAGAAGCTCGCGCCGAGGCGTCAGTCCGCGAGGCAGCAGCGATTGCGATCCTGTGTGGCGCCAGAACACATGTTGACGACATGCGTATCGCCTCAATGAATGACGCGCCTTGGTCTGCTGTCACCGATGAACGCACCGGATCGGGTGCCACCCGCGATCCAGCGATGGACCTGGCACTGGGGATTTGGAGGTCCCAAGCGAACCTCAGGGCAGGTTTTGACCCTTTAAACGCTCGAGTTCCCACCCGAAAAACCCCTCGGCCACTTCCGGCCCTGATCGCGGGACTCCACCGAGATGCCTGTTCCGGCCTCGTCGAATCGGGAAGACTCGATGTTGGACACGTAGCAATTCCGCACGACGGCGGTGCGCTCGCATATGCGATGACGCTGATCAACGGGCAATTACCGGCGCTTGTGAAAGCAGCCTGCCTGGTTGCGCACTTCCGGTTTCGCACCGTCTTTGATCCAGCATCTGGCGCGGTCGGGTATGGGCTTGCGCGATGGCTTCTGGTCACCCAAGGAGTTGAACCCACGGGTGTCGCAGTGATTTCAGCCTTCGATGCTGAGAACCAAGCGGAAGCCTCGCGCGCGCTCGGCGGTTGGGTGGCTGCCAGCGAGGAAAGCGTTGCCAGGTGGCTTGTCCATTCGATACGCGCATTCGAATACGGCGCGAAGATCGGCGCTGACATTGCTTTCCACGTCCAAGCTGGCAGGCTCAGCTAGATCGCAAGGCTCGTCAAGTACAAGCAGGTCCGACAGTAGGCGATTCAAAAGGCGACTTAGCCCAGAAACCCGCAGGTGACACGTTGCCCTAGTAGTTAGGCGCGCTTTGCTGTCACATACCCTACGGCTGCCGCGCCAATCGCCACACCCGCGCCGATCATGGCGAGCGTGCGACGCGACGGCGTGGGAATCGTTCGGTGAACAGCTGCGGTCGAAGTGAAACGCATGATCTCCCACCCGTTCTTCACGGCTGCCTCACGCAAGCCCTTGTCGGGGTTGACGGCGATCGGGTGGCCGACGGCAGACAGCAGAGGAATATCGGAAACAGAATCGGAGTACGCCCAGCATTCATCCATATTCCACCCGCGTTTGGCGGCAAGCTCTTTGCAGGCCGCCGCCTTGTTCGCCGCCTGGTTGTAGTGGAGCACGGTGCCCGTGTACTCACCGTCGTCATTCACTTCAGCGATCGAGCCGAGACAGGCATCAGCACCCAGCATCTTGCCAATCGGGCGAACGATTTCAATGACAGATGCGGACGCAACAACAACGGGTCGCATCTGGTCATGATGGAACTGGATTTCTTCGAGTGCCTGCGTGAAACACACCGGGTCAATCGCGTGGTCGATGGAGGATTCAACGGTCGCTTCAAGGAGGGAAGCATTCATGCCTTTGGCCAGGTCACCGATCGCTTCAGCCATCTTGTCCATCCGCTTTTCATCTGCGCCTTTGAGCAGGTAGGGAAGCTGGACGAGGACGGACATGGCGGCAGCTCGGCGCGACAGGAGGCCGGCGTCAACGAAGGAGCTCTGAAGAGCAATCGAGGACGACGTGGCAAGGATCGTCTTATCAAGATCAAAGAAGGCAGCTGAATTTCGCTGAAGCGGGGGTTGAATCATCACATGCTCCTTGCCATTCGAGGGTCAGCGGGACGGATTAGAGTCGGCACTGACGTATTTGGTGAAATTGTGGGGCTTGTGACCCCACTTATCCACAGGTCGATTGGTATCAGATTAGTCTTCCACAATTTCACTACGCTCACGTGGAATCTGCCTGTTCGCAGTGCAAGAGTGCGTCCAACGAGTCGGGTCTTTTCAGTGGGGCTCGGCGGGTGTGTTGGAGGAAACTCGATGGGTAAACGCAATACTTTCATCCGGGGTGCTCGGCGTGGGCTGGGCAGATTCGGGACGGTGAAGCCAGAGTATGCGCCCTGCACTGCGCGTCTGATTCTCGACGGTCTTACCCGCAACGATGAGCGCTTCGTGCGTCGCATGATTGCGCGCGAGCACGTGGACATCCAGGTGGGTGATGCGCACTCGTGGCTCGAGGACGCAGACGAACGAGGCCGGACACCTTACTCTTCGCCTCTTCTTGTTATTGCCGGACCGTACGCGATTGGCAGACTGGGAAGCACCCGCATCGAAGTAGGAGCTCACGGCCAATTCCGCCTTCCTGAAGACGAGGACCTTCTTCGCGCCATCCTTCGTGAACACGCTGGACAACCGCGCGAAGAAACGGAAGCTACAGCATTGTCTTCAACGCATCCATCCCGCCCATGTATCTGCGTTGCTGGGTGGAACGGAGGAGTCGGGACCAGCTCGATTGCGCACCAACTCGCGCATGAGCGCGGCCTCGTACTCATTGACGCAAGCGGACACGCACCAGCCCCATCGTGCGCAGACCTACCGGAGAGCCGTGGCGTGCGATGGGCGGATCTGGCGTACGGGGAAGTAGCGTATTCACCCGAACTTGCGCGCACCCTGCCCATCGTTCAACGCGTCAGCGTGTTAACGGGGGATGGGCTTGGGGTCGCTACGCCACTGGACTCTCGCTTAGGCGCGGTCATTTCAAGTCTGAACGAAGCCGGACACGGGTGCGTAGTTGACTGTGGACGGTGGGACGAGAGGTCGGCCGCCTGCGTGGGTGCACATGCGAGCGCACTCGTATTGATCGGACGAGCAGACCGCCAGGGCGCCACCCAGTGCGCGTGCTCGTTGACGTTGTGGCCACTTCAGTCTTGCCTGCCCTGCGTATTGCTGACTACGACGGGGAATAGTGGGAATATCCGCGCGCTGACTAACGCCCCGGTCTTGACGCTCAAGCGAGCACTACAGGCGCACTGTCGTCGCCTGTTCTGCGAGCTTGGAATCGGTGAGGGTGCGCTCTGATGTTCTTCACGCCCCACGCACCCAAAAGCATGCCTCGTCAGAAAGCTCAGAATCCGCCCGAAGACGGATGGCGACTGAGCCGTCAAGAAATTGAAGAGCGAACACTGCGGCACCTGGCAACACACGGTGACCTCGAAAAAGCCGTCGCAGAAAGCGCTCGCCCCGGCGCGGGCGTCGACGAAATGCGACACCTTCAAGAAAGAATCCGAACTCTCGCGCAGGGAACCGGGCCGGAAGTCGCCCGCCTACTGGCAATCAACGGAGTCACCGACGTGCTCATTAACTCCACTCACGCGTGGATCGACCGCGGTTTTGGGTTGGAAGAACGCGAGTTTTCACATTCAACGGACGCCCAAACGCGCGCCCTCGCTGTACACATGGCGGCCGCCTGCGGGAAACGCCTTGACGATGCCAGTCCCATCGTTGACGGAACACTCGAAGGAGGAATCCGACTCCACGCTGTCCTTCCCGCCCCCAGCGCATCCGGGACACTCATCTCGCTGAGAACCCCGCGCGCTCGCGGGATGGGACTGAGTGAAATGGAGGAGTGCGGGTCGGTTGCTCCCGTTGTGGCTCAGGTGCTTCGCGCATTGTGTGCTCGTCGTGCCAACGTTCTGATTTCTGGGGCAACCGGCAGCGGAAAAACGACGCTTCTTTCAGCCCTGCTGTCGCTTGTCCCTCACGACGAGCGAATCGTGTGCATCGAAGAAATTCCGGAACTCCACCCGGATCACGCTCACGCTGTATCCCTTGTCGAACGGCACCCGAATGTGCAGGGCAAGGGTGGGATCAGTCTGTCGGAGCTCGTGCGAGCAGCCATGCGAATGAGGCCCGACCGTCTGATTCTTGGTGAATGTCGTGGTCCGGAAGTTCGCGACGTCATGCTCGCGTTCAACACTGGGCACGACGGCGGATGGGCCACCCTGCACGCAAACTCTGCCGAGGATGTTCCCGCCCGATTACATGCGTTGGGAGGCCTTGCGGGACTCAGCGATTCCGCGGTCATTAACCAATCGGTCGCAGCGTTTGATGCGGTTATTCATATGCGTCGCAGTGCCATAAAACCCCAGGTTTCTCAGCCGTCTGACGAAGCAGAGCCGCACACTGATGCGTCTTACGCGGAACAGGCTCAGCTCCCCGGGCGATGGGTTGGGCAAATCGGCATATTGAAACGTCAGGGCGGTGAGCTTGAGTGTGAGCTTGCGCTTGAGGTGAGCCAAGACGGGACAGCCCATTTCGGTAGCGCTTGGACTGACATACAGCGCCTGTGCGGGCTGGACGGCGGTGCGCCATGATCAGCCTTGTTGCCTGCTGCGTCGCAGTCACTACCTGGATTCTTCTTGAGTATGCGCAGGTCAGACATGAAAAGAACCTGGTGAAAGCGTGGGGTAAAACAGTCGGAATCAAGAAGTCATCGCACGATCGCGACAATGCTGGACGCTCCAGCGTCTCTTCTGTGCCGGGTAGTTTGGCTCGACGCCACCGAACCGCTCCGTGGCGTTCGCCGCTCACACAGCTAGATGGCGCGCGCCTTGCCCTTCTTGTCGCGGATGTGGCCGGCAGATTGCGTGGAGGTGCGCCGACCGGTGTTGCTTGGGAGACTTCGTGGAAACGGTTCATTCCCGATGTGGTGTTCGCTGGGATTGACGAAGTAGGAACGCCCCTGGTCTTGACGGACATCATCGGCTTGAAAAGCATTGGGCACCGTATTCCCCGTTCTCTGAAGGAAGCGAGTCTTGGGAGGTGGATACGTTCCGTTCAGGGTAGTGGGGTTATTCATGCCTCAAAGGCGCTGGATTCAGCTTGCCGTTTAAGCGGAGCAACGGGCGCTCCACTGGCACATATCCTCGATGCGGTTGCCGATGGTTTAGAAGATGCAGAGGCCGTGGAAGAAGCTCGCCGGATCGCATCAGAAGGCTCCCGCATGTCAACGCGAATCCTGCTGGCAATGCCACTCATGGGAGTGATAGCAGCGCAAGCGTTGGGCGCTGAGCCCTTGAAACAGTTTGTTTCGGGCGGAATCGGAACTGTTCTGGCAATTGTAGGGCTCACGTGCATGGTCGGCGCCTACTTTCTGAGCCACTACCTGATGGGAAGGGCTCGCGGTAAAGAAGAACCAATTGATCCTGCTCTTGCCTGCGATCTTGCGCGAGCTGTCCTTGAATCAGGTGCAGCAATCCCCAGCGTGATCGAATCGTTAGGTGAGGCGACCCGTGATGATCAGCTTGCCCGAATCGGGCGCGAGCTACGGCTCGGAGTGTCATGGGAACGAGCTTGGGAAGAGAGAGCCGCAGACCAGCTTGCGCTTGCTCTTCACTCGGCGTGGGTCGATGGGATCGCTCCAGACGACTTGCTGTCTCGCACTGCTCGCCAGATACGTGCTCGTCGTCTTGCAGAAGCGAGGACTCGCGCTGAAGCGCTCGGCGTGACGCTTGTTATCCCCCTTGGGTCCCTGCTGTTACCAGCCTTCTTGGCGCTCGGGTTAGGGCCGATCGTTGTTCATCTGATGGGCGACGGGATTATCGGACTTGGGTAAAGAAGCATGTTTTCGCCTCCGTCACCCTGAGTTATTCACAGGCCAATCTCTGGGCCAGAACTTATCCACACAATCGCTTTCGTCCGTTCGCAAAGTTCGAGCAGACATTTGACCATTGAACTCCCGGAGAACACTCGGGGTCATCGGACAAAAGGAGAACATCATGTTAGACACGCTCACGACAAAGACGATCGAGGGGCAACTGGCGGTGCATGACGCCACGTCGGCGCTCGTCACGAAAGTCATGCCGAAGGGTAACCAGGACTTAGAAGAAGGCTCGACGACAGTCGAGTATGCAATCGGTGCGGTTGCCACTGCTGGATTGGCTGGACTCCTGATTGTCGTTTTGAAGTCCGGAGTCGTGAAAGGACTGCTTCAAAACATCATCACTCAGGCGCTGTCATTGTGAGTACTGACGTGGAAGTGGGGAGGGGTATATACCCCTCCCCACGGGGAATCGAAAGGAAACCGCCTTGGCCGGGTCAGCGCCTGTGGAAACGAGGGCTCGAAAAGGTGCGATTCGCCTGGTGTGTGCGTGGAGATGCGCATTTCAGGCACTTCCGTGCTCGTGTAGCCGATGGGGCAAAACAGACGCGGCGGAGTCGCGATGAAACAGGTTCAGTGACGGTCGAATTGGCAATTGGTTGTGTTGCCATCGCATTGATGCTGGCGCTGGTGCTCGGTGTTGCCTCCACAGTGTTGGCGCGTCAGAGCTTGTGCCATTCGGCAAGTGAAGCAGCGCGTGCCGCGATGATGGGAGTAGCGAATCCAACCCAAGTTGGAGCTACAGCGTTGGGCTCTCTTGCCCAAAAAGGGGCAAGTGTTTCAGTTGTCGAAAACGGTGAGTGGGTTGAAGCTCGCGCCACGTATTCAAGGCATGCGATTTCAGGACTGACCATTGGCGACAACACGTGCACGATCAGAGCCAAAAAGGACTCGTTGGTGCCATGAGAGCGTGCACTACACCGCCTAATCGGGAACCTCGTAGACGGGTGGTGGAAAAGGAAGAGGGCTCGGGCACGATCCTCGTTACCGCTATCTGTGCGCTGGCGCTGATCTGCCTGCTGGTCATTGTGTTCGCAGGTGCACTCTATTCGGCGAAAGCTCGTCTGGATGCGATCGCCGACCTTGGAGCGCTCGCGGGCGCGGATGCGTCGGCGACTGCGCAGTGGGAAGACGTGGGGTCCAGACCGTGTGACCTGGCGGGCGACGTGGTGGCTCGTAACGATGCGGATCTCGAGAGTTGCGAAGTGGTCGAGTCGGATACCCGAATTGTTGTCAGACAGTCGGTTGTTGTCATGAATATTCCGGTGATGCTTCGTTCCTGCGCGCGTGCTGGGCCTGTGAACACGTGAGGTGAACGTGAGACCTGATGTGTGAAGGAAGCAAAAACTCTCAGAAAACTTTAAGGAAGACTCAATGGTTTCCCAAGGAGAGCTCGCTACTGTAGTAGACATCAAGAGGAAAGCAGATGCGAAGAAATTGGACGCTTCGTAACTGACGGAAAGGGCGCTATTCGAAGACTTGACTGTGTTGATGGGATACCACGAGGGGCTAGGCCGTAAGGCCTAGCCCCTCGTGGTATCCCAGCTACGTTGTTTATGTGTGGTTGCACCAGTGAGTATCTGGTTGCCGATAGAGGCTGATGGTTTGGGTTATACGACAAAATGTGTGGCATTTTTGGTGACTTTTCGTTGTTTTGGTGCGGGAAAGTCTGTGTTGAAGTTGGTGTGGGGCAACTTGGAGGTTGGACAAAATGTGTGGCATTGAGGCTTGTTTTTCGTTGTTTTGGAGCGGAAAAGTCGGGTTTTAAGTTGATGTGTTTGCTTGGGAGATATGAGAGCTCCCGTTTGCCCTGTGTGCGCCCAGTCAATGAATCGCAATGGAAGAACGTCTGCTGGACGAGTCAGGTGGAGGTGTCGGGGGTGTAATTCCTCGATGGTGCAACGTATCGACTCGGGAGCTAAAGACTTATCAGCGTTCCTTAACTGGCTGTTGTCAGGGACAACCCTCAAAGAGCTTCCCGGTGAGGGCAGATCCTTCCAGAGGCGTTGCCAGGCGTTGTGGAGCTATTGGGCCTTGCCACCCATCATTGACCAGGTCCATGACGTCATCTACGTTGATGGCATCCATCTAGGGCGCAAAGCTGTTGTTCTGATTGCCCGAAGCGATGAGTATGTGTTGGGCTGGTATGCGGCAAGAGCGGAGAAAGCAAGCGCGTGGGAAGCGTTAATGAGCCGTATCGCCCCGCCCTTGTTGGTGGTCACTGATGGGGGAAGCGGGTTTGAGAAGGCGCGCAAGAACATCTGGCCTACTACCGTGGTGCAGCGGTGCACCTTCCACGCTTTTGTCAATATCCGAAGTGCCACCACCACTCGCCCGCGACTACAGGCCAGTCAAGAGCTCTACGCTCTAGGTAAGAGCCTGATTCGGACGAAAACCGCGCCTGAGGCCTCAGAGTGGCTCGCAGCCTACATTGGGTGGGCTCAACGGTGGGAGGACTTCCTTGCCCAACGCACGCTCACTCCAGATGGGGGCTGGGTTCCCACGCATGCTCGGCTGGTAAGCCCGTCGCACTCTTAACCGTCTGATCAGCACGGGCACTTTGTTTGCTTTCCTTGACCCCAGTTGGGATCGGCCCATGCCTGCAATGACCAACCGCATTGAGGGGGCGACAAATGCCCCTCTTCGTCAGATGCTGCCCGATCACCGTGGTCTGAGCCTTACTAGGCGGATCAAAGCAATTTTCTGGTGGTGCTACATGCACACTGAGCACCCACTACCACCAGCTCAAATCCTCAAAACGATGCCAACAGATGCTGACATTGAAGCCGCCTATCAAACTATCCACCCCGCAGAGATCAAAACAACGAGCCTGCCCCAATGGGGAGACGCCATCACCTGGCAAGACCTCCACCACAACACCAGCCCATACACCAACCCCTGGGACTAAACGAACCAGGACCCCAAATGCCACACATTTTGTCGTATAACCCCGGACTTCCCGGTCCCTCCCGCCTCGATCACCGACGTCCTGCTCACCCACGCGCATATGGACCACACCGGCTACCTGCCGCGCCTGGTGAAGAACGGATTCTCGGGGGCGATTTGGGGAACGGACACGACCCTCGCGCTGGCCGAGATCGTCCTGCGCGACTCGGCCCATCTTCAGGAGCGGGATGCGGAGTACACGAACGCGCACGGATTCTCACGTCACGAGAAGGCGCAGCCCCTGTACCGGATCGGCTACGTCAAACGCACCCTGCCGCTGTTCCGCTCGGTCGAGTTCGACCGTCCGCTCGAGCTCGGCGACGGCTTGGAGGCCCGATGGACGAGGGCGGGGCACATCCTCGGATCCGGGTCGATCCGACTCGCCACCCCGGAGGGATCCATCCTCTTCTCCGGCGACCTCGGGCGTTCGACGCACCCCGTGCTGCGCAGCCGTGAGATCCCCGAGGGCGCCGACCTCGTCCTCGTCGAGTCGACCTACGGCGACCGCGAGCACCCCGAGCCCGAGGGCCCTGCGCACGAAGCCTTCGCCGAGGCGATCCGCTCGGCCGTCGATGCGGGAGGATCGGTCCTCGTCCCGGCTTTCGCCGTGGACCGGACCGAAGTCGTCCTCCTGGCGCTCGACGAGATGAGCGCCGAGGGGCGGATCCCGCGGGTGCCCGTTTTCGTCGATTCCCCGATGGCGCTCGCATCACTGGAGATCTATCGGGCCCGTTCGCAGGCGGAGGAGCTGAGCGAGGGCGCACGGGGATTGCGCCTGCCCCACCTCGAGCTTCACGAATTGCGCAGCGTTGACGAATCGAAGAGCCTCAACGCCTTCTCCCGCCCATCGATCATCATTTCGGCCTCGGGGATGGCCACCGGCGGCCGCGTTTCTTCATCATCTGGCCCGGATGCTCCCCGATGAGCGCAACTGCGTCGTCCTCACGGGGTACCAAGCCGTCGGCACTCGTGGCCGTTCCCTGGCCGAGGGAGCCCCCTGCGTGAAGATGCTCGGCACCGAGGTCGCCGTGCACGCCCGGATCGTCAAGGACGAGGAGTTCTCCGTGCATGCGGACGCATCGGAGTTGATCGATTGGGTCGGGGCCCTGCGTCCTCGGCCCCGGAAGGTACTGACGGTCCACGGCGAGAAGGAGTCCGCCGAGGCCCTCGCAGTGCGCTTGGCGCAGGAGCTGACTCTCGAGGCGATGCCCGGGCGCGCGAATCACAGGATCGTTCTCGCGGAGTTCCTCTCCGCTGAATGAGGAGGCCGGGTCTGCGCCTGCTGAGGGTCGGCCTCGGACCCGGATGGGCCGGGGCCGCGGGGTTCAGATCCCTCGGCCCCGGCCTTCTGTCCTTCCGCGCGCATCCGCGCGGGGGCTCGCGATCAGAGGACCCCGAGGATCGCTCCGATGAGGAAGACCATGACGCCTGCGACGAACGAGAGGAGCGTCTCCATGAGCGACCACGTCTTGAGGGTCTCGCCGACCGTCATGCCGAAGTACTCCTTGACGAGCCAGAATCCCGCGTCGTTGACGTGCGAGAGGAACACGGAGCCGGCACCGATGGCGAGGACGAGGAGGCCGGCCTCGACCGGGGGCATGGCGCCTGCGAGGGGGGCCATGATACCTGCAGCCGTAATCGTCGCCACGGTCGCAGACCCAGTTGCCAGGCGAACAGCGACGGCGACGAGCCAGCCGGCGATGAGTGCCGGGACGGAGGCCTGTTCGATCCAGATTGCGATGACGTCGGCGATGCCGGAGTCGACGAGGGTCTGTTTGAAGCCGCCGCCGGCGCCCACGATGAGGAGGATCCCCGCGATCGGGCCGAGCGAGGCGCCGACGATCGTTGAGATCTCGTCGGCCTTACGGCCGGGCGCCACGCCGAAGGCGAGGATCGCGACGATCACGGTGATGAGGAGGGCGACGATCGGCTGGCCGAGGAACTCCGCGCAGGTGTAGAGCAGCGTCTCCTTGGCGGAGCCCATCAGAGTCTCCACGAGGGTGCGGCCGAGCATGAGGAGAACGGGGAGGAGGACGACGAAGATCGAGATGGCGAACGAGGGGCGCTTCTGCGGCTCGGTGATGGTCGATTCGCCGCCGAGAGGGGCCGGGGCCTCGATCGGAACCCACCGGGCCATGACGCAGGCGGCGATGGGCCCTGCGATGATGACGGTCGGGATGGCGACGAGGAGGCCGAGGCCGAGTGTGATGCCGAGGTCGGCACCGAGGGCGTCGATCGCGATGAGCGGGCCGGGGTGAGGCGGTACGAGGCCGTGCAGGGCGGACAGGCCGGCGAGCGCGGGCACGCCCACGAGGATCAGCGGTTGCTCGGCCCTGCGTGCGACGAGCATGACCACCGGGATGAGCAGAACGATGCCGACTTCGAAGAAGAGGGGGATGCCGACGACGAAGGCGATGAGCGCCATCGCCCAGGGAAGTCGGGAGACGGGGGTCTTGTCGAGGATCGTGTCGACGATACGATCGGCGCCGCCGGATTCGATGAGGAGTTTGCCGATGATCGCGCCGAAGGCGATGAGGGTGCCGACGCCTCCGACGGTCGAGCCGAGGCCCGTCGAGAAGGATGTGAAGGTGTCGGTCAAGGGGATGCCTGCGACGAGGGCGAGGACGGCCGAGCCGAGCGTCAGGGCCAGGAAGGGGTGGACCTTCTTCCAGACGATTAGGACGATGATCGTCGTGATGCCTGCGAGGGCTGCGCCGACGAGCTGCAGTTCATTGTCGGAGTGCACGACTGCCTTGGCGGCTGCTCCGAGAAGGGGTGACATCATGAATTCCTCCATTGGAAAGTGATGATCCTGTGCGAATGGTGATCAGCGGGCGATGGCGACGCCCGCGCTCTCAAGTGCGTCGAGTACGGCGGCGAGGGTCTGTTCCGGGGTTTCGCGCGATTCGATGACGATGCCGTCCTCGTCGGGCTTGAGGGGCTCGAGGGTCGCGAACTGGGAGGGGAGGAGCTGCGGGGGCATGAAGTGCCCTTCACGCTGTTCCATGCGTTCGCGCAGGGCCTCCTGTTCTGCAACAAGGTGGACGAAGAGCACGCGACCCTTCGCTTCGGAAAGGAGATCGCGGTAGACGCGTTTGAGGGCCGAGCAGGTGACGATGGAGCAGCTCTGCTTGTCCACTTGCCCGCTCATCCAATCGCGCAGGCTCCTGAGCCAGGGCCAACGGTCTTCGTCGCTGAGGGGGGTGCCCGCAGACATCTTGACGATGTTCGCTTCGGGGTGGAAGTCGTCGGCTTCGGCGAGGGGCCACGATGTCAGAGCGGCCAGTGAAGCTGCGGCGGTCGTCTTTCCGCTGCCGGCAACGCCCATCACGACGAGGTGGGTCAGCGATGATTCGCGAGTGTCGTCCACGACTCCTCCTAAATATGACGTCTTCGTCCATATAGTACGTTTATAGTACCGAATACGTCATACCTTTCAAGAAGGAGGAAAGTCCCATAGATCACAGACCTATAATGATTGGCGCAGAAGCCTCAACAAAAGGAGCTCAACGTGTCCCCCTCGCTCCACAGTGATGTTTTCGAGGCGCTCGGACGCAGGATCGCCGCAGGCGATCTACCGATCGGCGGCACGCTCACACTCGAATGGATCCAGACGGAGTTCGGGGTCTCACGCAGCATCGCCCGCGAGTGCGTGAAGTCGCTCGAATCCATGGGGCTCGTCGAATCCCGCAGACGCGCAGGGATCCTGATCCGCCCCGCGTCCGAGTGGGATGCGCTCTCACCGACCCTGATCCGCTGGCAGCTCGATGCCGATCCACGAGGGCCCAAACTCGGCGCCCTCAACGAGATGCGCGCCGCCATCGAACCGGTCGCAGCGGCTGCGGCCGCGCGCCGGGCCACCGAGGGCGAACGCACCCGGATCCTCGAACTCGCCGCACGATTGCGGGCCGAGGGCGCGAAGGACGACCTCACCGATTTTCTCGCCACCGACATCAAGCTTCATTCGGCAATCCTCGCCGCAAGCCACAACGACACCTTCTACGCGCTGAGGGAGCTCGTCGCCGAGGTCCTGGCCGGGCGCACGCGCCTCGGCCTCTACCCCGCCCACCCCGAGCCGATCGCCCTCGACCTCCACGACGAGGTCGCGCGCGCCATCGCCACCGGTTCCTCCGAAGCAGCCGAAGACGCGATGCGCGCCCTCGTCGCCGAAGTCCGCGAAGCCCTCCTCGAAAAAGGGCTGCGCGGGTTCCTCACCACGGACTGACCCCTCACCCCAGCATCGATGCCCCGGTGAGGAGTCCGCCGCCCGCGCATCGCGGCGGCGGACGGAAAGGCAAGACATGACCACCGCACCAAACCGCCTCCCCCGCGCCGACATCGGCGTTTACGGACTCGGCGTCATGGGGACGAGCCTCGCCCGCAACCTGGCCCATCACGGCCACGAGGTCGCCCTCTTCAACTACACGCCCGATCTCACGGAGCGCTTCGTCAACGACTACTCCCACGAGGGGCTCTTCCGTCCCGCTCGGGACATCGAAGGCTTCACTGCCTCCCTCAAGACCCCGAGGGTCGTTCTCGTGATGGTCCCCGCCGGCGCCGCGACGGAATCCGTCGTCAACCAGCTCAGATCCGTCCTCTCCCCCGGCGACATCATCATTGACGGGGGAAACGCCTTCTATCCCGACACGATCCGCCGCGAGAAAGCTTTACGGACTGAAGGGATCCACTTCGTCGGGATGGGGGTGTCCGGAGGGGAGGAGGGCGCCCTGGAGGGGCCTTCGCTCATGCCCGGAGGAGCCGACGAGTCCTACACGCGGATCGGCCCCCTCCTCGAAGACATCGCCGCCCAAGTCGACGGCCGCCCCTGCTGCGCCCACGTCGGCCCCGACGGAGCCGGGCACTTCGTCAAGATGGTGCACAACGGCATCGAATACGCCGACATGCAGGTGATCGCCGAGGCATACGATCTCCTCCGTCGTATCGGAGGCCTCAGCATCGATGAGATCGCCGAAGTCTTCCGAAGCTGGAGGCGTACCGAACTCGACTCCTACCTCATCGACATCACCGCCGAGGTCTTGGATCAGGTCGATTCGAGGACCGGCCGGCCCCTCATCGACGTCATCGTCGATCAAGCCGGTCAGAAGGGCACCGGCGTCTGGTCCTCGCAAACCGCGCTCGACCACGGCGTCCCGGTGCCAGCGATCGCCGAAGCGACCTTCGCCCGCTCCGCCTCCTCGGCGATCGCCCAGCGCACCGCCCTTCGCAATGCGGACATCACCCCGGGAACCGCCGAACGGACTCCCGCCAGCCGTGCGGCCTTTGTCGAATCCGTGCGCATGGCCCTGTACGGCGCCAAGATCGCCGCCTACGCTCAGGGCTTCCATGAGATCGCAACGGCCTCCGAACTCAACGGCTGGAACATCAACCTCGCACAGATCGCGAGGATCTGGCGGGGAGGCTGCATCATTCGCGCCCACTTCCTCGACGACATCGCCTCCGCATACGAGGACGAACCCGCCTTGCCCTCTCTGCTCACCGCTCCCGCATTCGCCTCGGCGCTTGAGAAGGCACTCCCCGCATGGCGCAGGCTCGCCGCCGACGCGATTCTCGCGGGCGTGCCCGCCCCCGTGTTCGCCTCAGGTCTGGCCTACATCGATTCGTTGAGGTCCGAGCGCCTTCCGGCTGCCCTCATTCAGGGGCAGCGCGATTTCTTCGGCGCGCACGGCTACCGGCGCATCGACGACCCCGGCACGACCCACCACGTCCTGTGGGCTGAAGAAAGGCGCCCCGAAGTCCGTCAAAAGTGACCCCCTCGGCGCCCGGGCGGGGCGCTCCCCTTATTCGAACGGAACGCTCCGCCCTCGCACCACCTGTGCGAGGTGCGCGCAGGGGACATCGACGACCTCCTGCACCGCGTGAAGGAACTCGGCGTGGGCAAGACGCGCCTCGTCCTCGTCCTCAGCGGTGAAGCGCAAGGTGACGCGCGCCTGTCCGGCCTCGATCCCGATGTCGAAGGATTCCAGACGCCGCACCCGCCGCGCCGCGGTCTCGACTTCCTGCGGAGCGCGGCCGGGATGGAGCGTCGAGACCGTGAGGCTCGTCCGGAAAGAGGGCATGGGGGAAGCGGGTTTGAGAAGGCGCGCAAGAACATCTGGCCTACTACCGTGGTGCAGCGGTGCACCTTCCACGCTTTTGTCAATATCCGAAGTGCCACCACCACTCGCCCGCGACTACAGGCCAGTCAAGAGCTCTACGCTCTAGGTAAGAGCCTGATTCGGACGAAAACCGCGCCTGAGGCCTCAGAGTGGCTCGCAGCCTACATTGGGTGGGCTCAACGGTGGGAGGACTTCCTTGCCCAACGCACGCTCACTCCAGATGGGGGCTGGGTTCCCACGCATGCTCGGCTGGTAAGCCCGTCGCACTCTTAACCGTCTGATCAGCACGGGCACTTTGTTTGCTTTCCTTGACCCCAGTTGGGATCGGCCCATGCCTGCAATGACCAACCGCATTGAGGGGGCGACAAATGCCCCTCTTCGTCAGATGCTGCCCGATCACCGTGGTCTGAGCCTTACTAGGCGGATCAAAGCAATTTTCTGGTGGTGCTACATGCACACTGAGCACCCACTACCACCAGCTCAAATCCTCAAAACGATGCCAACAGATGCTGACATTGAAGCCGCCTATCAAACTATCCACCCCGCAGAGATCAAAACAACGAGCCTGCCCCAATGGGGAGACGCCATCACCTGGCAAGACCTCCACCACAACACCAGCCCATACACCAACCCCTGGGACTAAACGAACCAGGACCCCAAATGCCACACATTTTGTCGTATAACCCGATGGTTTTGGTTGCTCCTTCAATTCATAGCCTTCAACCCACAGCATTTTCATAGGGAGATTCGGTGGTCTTCTCAGGTTGGGTGTCTACATTAATAGTCATCACAAAGGAATACGGCGAACGAACCACAAGGGTTCGTCACCGCTGACGGAATTGTTGAGGAGATGCTATCGGGAGACTCTTTTCTGTGTTGATGGGATGCTTCAAAGGGCCAAGCCGCAAGGTTTGGCCCTTTGAAGCATCTACGCCACCATCACGTGGCGTATTGCCAGGATCAGGCCACACTCTCGAAGAGCCCAGTTGCACAAAGAAAAGCTTCAGGCTCCCGGCGCACGCTCGGCAAGGAACCGCGTCAGAACAATGGCGCCAGCCTTCGATAATGGCTCATTCCCATTCCCGCACTTCGGACTTTGAACGCACCTCGGGCACCCGTCCTCGCAGTCGCAGGATTCCAGGGTTGAAAGCACCATCCGCATCCACTCACCTGCGTTCTCAAATCCAGCGGAAGCATACCCAGCTCCACCACGGAACGCATCGTGCACAAACACAGTCGGCAGACCCGTGTCATCATGTTCCGCGGTTGACAGGCCACCCAAATCCCAGCGATCACACGTAGCCAAAAGGGGCAGGAGCCCAATCGACGTATGTTCGGCCGCGTGCAACGTTCCAGACAGATCCTCGTTCCCGATTCCTAATCCGCGCAACTGCACCTGAGCGGCCGGCGACAATTCGTACCAGACCGCCTTCGTTGGCAGAGTATGTGTTGGCAGGTGGAGCTCGATGTTGCGAATGAACTCAAGCCTCGGCAGGCGCAATAGGTCGTAGTCGGTCACGCGCGTCGACACATCCACACTGCCAAACGACCAGGTCACAAGCCCATCGTCGGATGTCCACGTGTCGTCAATCGACGTGATCGACACGGACACACGTTGTTTGGCGCGCGTGCGCAGGGGAGTGCGGACCTCTTCGGCGAGCGCAATCCGTTGCTTCTCCTCAGGGGTCGGTGGCGCGATGTAAGAGATAGGTCGAGGCCGAGCGGACGAGGTGCCGGCGTCGGGTTGGCCCCCAAAAGAATCGCTGGCCGGCTGTGCGAGCGCGCCCGCACTCCGCTCCCGTGGCACGCCCCCGCCACTTCGCGCTTCCTTAGCAGGCGCGGCGCTCATCATCGGCGAATACTCCACGATGTGGTACGTCCGCCCCTGATGCACGTAAATCGCGTCGGCAAAAAGGTGCGCATCCGCGGACCCAGCGTCCATCGTGCCGATCACCGCGCCCGTGCGCGCGTCGACAATTTGCACGTCTCCCGACCCGCCTCGCAGGTCAGTCAGGTCGGCGGCCCTCTCTTGACGGGTTGCGTCCCAGTACCAGCCGGCTGGTCGCTCGCGAAGGTAGCCCTCGTCGGCAAGCTGGCGTGCAAGACGTGGGAACGAGGCCCCAAACAGCGCCAGATCTTCACCATCAGTGCGCTCAAGCGACAGTGGGATTTCCGAGGCCGCCGCACACAAATGAGGCGCCAACACCCACGGGTTGGTGGCATCAATGACGTTTGCTTCTACGGGGGCAAAAATCTGATCCGGGTGGTGAACAAGGTATTCATCCATCGGGTTATCGGACGCAACCAGAACAGAAACGCCCCCTGCCCCTGCGCGTCCGGCGCGACCAATCTGCTGCCAGAGCGACGCGCGAGTCCCCGGCCAGCCTGCAGTCACCGTCGCGTTCAAACCGGAGATATCGAGCCCCAGCTCCAGAGCAGATGTGGTGGCAACCGCACGCAATCGTCCGCTTCGCAACGCTGATTCCAAGGCGCGACGTTCCTCGGGTAAGAAGCCACCGCGGTACGCGGCAACACGCCCGGCCAGAGGCGAACCATGGGATGAGAGTTGATCGCGAACCTGCGCCGCAACCGACTCAGCACCCGCACGTGAACGAACAAATGTCAGAAGATTCGCGCCTTTTTCGATCATTGCGGCAGTCAGGGACGCGGCCTCGGTCTGTGCAGAAACGCGACGCATCGGCGCTTCCACAACGGTCTCTTCCCCTGCGACCGCTTTCAAGAATGCACTAATATCCATTTCGGCCTCATCGGGGACGAGGCGCCCCTGCCAGAGGAACAACTGGTGGTCTGAAGCGGGCGAACCGTCGTTGGTCACGCCGATGCACGGGCGGGAGGTCATAGCCTCGCCGACGGCCTCGGGATCGCGGATTGTCGCGGACAGCATGATCATGATCGGATCAGCACCCAGATGGTGCGCGATGCGCAGCAGACGGCGGATGACCAGCGAAATGTGAGCGCCGACGACGCCACGCCAATGGTGGAGTTCGTCAATGACGATGTACTTCAAGGAAGCCAGGAATCGCGTCCAGCGTTCGTGGCCGGGGAGCATCACGTAGTGCAGATAGTCCGGGTTCGTCGCAATAATGTCGGCGTTGGCTCGCGCCCAATCCTTTGTTTCCCTCGGAGTATCACCGTCTGCGGTCACCGCGTGAACCTGACGCAGAGCAGAACCAGAGGGTGCAACTGACAGTAACGCACACAGGTGTGCCATCTGGTCGGCGGCCAGTGCCTTCGTCGGCGAAATATACAGGCAGGTCGGGCGACGACGAATCTGCGAAATACGCCCGGAGTCTTCGGCGTTCACCAGGTCAGAGAGGATCGGGGTCCATGCTGGCGCAGACTTACCAGACCCCGTGCCCGTCGCGAGGACAACATCATTGCCCGATGCAATGGCATCCAGCGCCTCAACCTGATGAGACCACGGGCGGAGAGCACCTCGTGCTTTCCATGCTTCTACAACGTCGAGTGCAACCCAGGTGGGCCACTCAGCGGTGCGCTCGGCCCGCCCTTCGATGACGTGCATATCGATCAGACGATCATCGCCCGCACCGATATCCATCAGCAGACGCGCAAGATCGCCGGCATTCGGGGACGGAATTGGGGCGAAGGAGGCGTCGGCGCGCGCAGGTGTTTCACCATCGGATTGACCGGCTATACCCGACGCGGGAACCTCGTTCACTTGCGCGGGTCAGTCCAACCGAGAGTCTGCTCGGCTGCCTGCTTCATGTATTCGATCGCCTTCAGACCCGTCGAAATGCCTGCGTCAATGTTTTCGGACAGCTGGTCGTTCGAGATCCCGGCGATCGCATCGATGCTGAAATCAGCGCACACCTGCAGGTTTCCATCTTCGTCCGGCATTGAGTAGACGGTCGGGAAGTACATTTCGCGGTTCCACGAATCTGCGGCGGCAAAAACTTGCTGGGTTGACGACGCAAGCGGAATGTCGGCTGCCCACATTGCGCGGATCGTGATGAAACGGTTCGACGTATCCAGCATGATGAGGAATGGCGTCGTATCGAACATGGCGCCGGCAACACGGCCTTCGCTGACCTGCTCCACCTGGAAGTTCTTATCCGAGAACGCCTTGAGCAGACGGTCGAAAGTAATCGGGTAGGGAGTCTGATCATCGTTCGGGACGGCAAAGGGAGCACTCATCAGTTGTCCTCCTGAATATCAAGCTCGTCAGACCACGTGACGAATTCTGGAAGTGCTGCTTCCAAGTCGGTAATAAACGTCAGGATCATCGACATCGACGACTCCCAGAACGCATCCAGCTGAGCCTTCGTGAACCCCTGCGACGCGACCACATTGCACTCGGCAATCAGGCCGAACTTCCCGGCGTCTTCGAGCGGAGCAAGGTACGCCTTGGGCAGGATGCGCGACGAGTTGCACGCCGAAACCTCGTTGACCAGTGCGGTGAACTGAGCGTCGTCGGTGGCAATTCCTCGCCACTGAGCACGCAACTGTAATACCTGCGGGTTCGACATATTCCAGAAGAAAACGGCGTTGCGCGTCGGGATCGCGAGTTCGGCCTCGCCGTATTCCCCGAACGAAACATCGCGATCGGAAAGCAACTGCCGAATCCGCTCGGTGCTGACGGGCGTCGTCGTGGACATCCAGATTCTCCTGAAGATGAAGGAACGAGGCCGTCCACCACCACGGATCGTGATTCGGCGAACGACGTTCGAAAGAGTTGGTTTACTCTATCGAAGTATGCGTACGCCGGCGCGTTCAAGCGCGCTTGTTCACGCCTGACCCGCTCTGTTCAGCGGATATGGGCGGGTTATCGATAAGGTATGTGCGTACCGTTTACTTGTATAGACCACGAAAATGGTGCAGGCAGTCCCAGAGTCCTGCTTCGACACTTTCACCAGATGAAGCGGACAGTTCAAGGCAACAGGCACGAAGAGGTGACACGCGTATGCAACGCCCAAACGTTCCCCAAGCGCGCCAGCCTCAACCATCGCGCCTCAACCGACCACGAGGCACGCAAGCAGGCGCGGCCTCGTCCCCAACTAGCCAGGCACCTGCCCGCGGGACGTCAACGGGCCACTGGTATGCGCGTCGGCTTCGTCGAAGGATCGTTTCGGCGATCGCATGTGTGATCGGCGCAGTTGTTATCAGCTATGTCGCCGTCACGACGCCCGCTGGGCAGGCTCTGGACACCCTGTTCATGGAAGCCGCGATCCGCTGGAGTGACAGCGCAGGCAACCTGACGCATCTGATCACATCCATTGCATCTGTTCCCGTGATGATCATCGTCGGCGCAATCGTGTTTGTTGTGGCAGTGATCCGTCGTCGCCCAACATTGGCGGGTCGAGCAATGTTTGTCGTGATCGGGGCTAACGCAACAACTCAGATCGCAAAATACCTGCTGGATCGGCCAAACCTCGGCGTGACAACAGACGTTGCAAACTCCCTGCCATCTGGGCATACAACAGTTGCCATGGCGATCGCGCTTGCTCTGGTCATGGTTGCGCCACCGTGGCTTCGCGCACCTTCAGCGTGGGTTGGCTGGGTGTGGACTGCCCTGATGGGGATATCGGTGATGATCTCAGCGTGGCACCGGATCGCGGACGTCGTTGTCGCGTTCCTGATTTGTGGCGCCTGGGCGCTGGCATTGGCGCCGATTGAACACCGCACACGACATATCGGCGGGATGCGCACGTACGTCGCAATGGCCTTGGTGATTGGCTTTATCGTTGCCTCGATCTTGACAGTTGTGGCGCTTGCGGGCGTAGACGTGTCAGCGGTCGCAAACCCCGGACCGTCCGGATACGGCTTCGCCGAGTTCCTTGAAGAATCTCCCAGTCGCGCGCGCATTCTGGCTATCGCGGGCACACTGTGGGTTGTTGTGATTTCCGGCTGGGTCATTGATGAGGTCGATTCACTCAGTGGGAACGAACGCTAATTCTTGTTATCCGGCGCGTGCCTAGAGTCGACACTCGCCCGCCTTCAAAACGACGATCGGGACGTTGGTCCCGTTTTTGCGTTGGTGTGTGTCGTGATCGAAAGATACTAGGGCGTGTTGCGTCAAAGAGACTCGATTTCACTTGAGCAACTACATATAGTGGTGAGCGTTTCGCGCAAGCACTAGATGTAGTGTTTGCGTTCGTGTCTGACCGTTGGGAACGCACCGTTTCCACTGGTCAGAGCTTTTCCTCAACGAAGAATCGCCAAAGGTCAACCAATGAACGCCGCTGAAAAAGCCTCGCCATCCACACTATCCCCGCTCGCGGAAAACACCAGCACCCAATTGCGCTATGACGTTGATGCGCTGGGAACTGTCGACGAATACCTCGACCGTTCTGACTGGCGAGTCAACGCAAACGCGAACCAGGGATACTCGCTCGGTGGCCTGATCCTGAATTCAGCCGGCAAGATCATTGCGAACTACTGGCTCGAACAGGTCTACACCCGTGAAATTGGCGAAGCGCACCGCCGGGGTGACTACCATATCCACGACCTCGACATGTTCGCCGGCTACTGCGCAGGCTGGTCGCTGAAACGCCTGATCCAGGAAGGGTTCAACGGTGTGGGTGGCGCGATTGCTTCCGGACCACCCGCACACTTCTCTTCCGCATGTGGTCAGATTGTGAACTTCCTTGGCACCCTGCAGAATGAATGGGCCGGCGCCCAAGCGTTCTCCTCGTTCGACACCTACATGGCGCCCTTCGTCCGCCTGGACAACATGGAGTACGACGAGATCGTCCAGTGCATGCAAGAACTGATCTACAACCTCAACGTTCCGTCGCGCTGGGGTAGCCAGTGCCCGTTCACGAACCTCACCTTCGACTGGACGTGCCCGGATGACCTGGCAGAGGAATACCCGCTGATCGCCGACGAGGTCTGCGATTTCACCTACGGCGAGCTCCAGCATGAAATGGACCTCATCAACCAGGCCTTCATCGAGGTCATGACCGGTGGTGACGCCGACGGTCGCGTCTTCACCTTCCCGATCCCGACCTACAACATCACCCCGGATTTCGATTGGGATACGCCGAACACGGATCGCCTGTTCGAAATGACGGCGAAGTACGGCCTGCCCTACTTCCAGAACTTCATCAACTCCGACCTTGACCCGCACATGATCCGCTCGATGTGTTGCCGCCTGCAGCTTGACCTGCGCGAACTGCTCAAGCGCGGCAACGGTCTGTTTGGCTCGGCAGAATTGACGGGTTCAATCGGCGTGGTGACGATCAACATGGCGCGTCTCGGTTACCGTTTCGCCGATGATGAAGCAGCCCTCATCGCTGAACTTGATCACCTCATTGACCTTGCCTCACAGTCCCTTGAATTGAAGCGTGAAACGATCCAGTTCCACATGGATCGCGGTCTGTTCCCGTACTCTCGTCGCTACCTGGGAAGCCTGGACAACCACTTCTCAACGGTCGGTGTGAACGGCATGAACGAGATGGTCCGAAACTTCAGTCACGATGATTACGATCTGACCGATGAACGCGGTTTCGACATGTGCGTCCGCATCCTCGACCATATTCGCGATCGCATGGTGGAGCTTCAGGAAGCCACAGGCCACCTCTACAACCTCGAAGCGACGCCGGCTGAAGGTACGACCTACCGTTTCGCGAAGGAAGATGGCAAGCGCTACCCGGGCATCCTGCAGGCGGGAACCGCGACCGAGCCGTACTACACGAACTCGTCCCAGCTTCCCGTTTCCTACACGGACGACCCCTTCCAGGCTTTGGAGGATCAGGAAGTCCTGCAGTCGAAGTACACGGGTGGCACGGTTCTGCACCTGTACATGGGTGAGCGTATTTCGTCCGGCGCAGCGTGCAAGGAATTGGTTCGCCGTTCCCTGACTGCGTTCAAGGTCCCGTACATCACGATCACGCCGACCTTCTCCATTTGCCCTGTTCACGGCTACTTGGCTGGCGAGCATGAGACGTGCGAAAAGTGCGCCGCCGCCCACCCGGATCGCGAGCCCCAGCAGTGCGAGGTCTGGACCCGCGTCATGGGCTACTTCCGCCCAGTCCAGTCCTTCAATATCGGCAAGAAGGGCGAATACGCTGAGCGCACAATGTTCAGCGAGGATGCCGCTTCCCACCACGGCGAATTGGTGTCTGCGTTCCCGCCGGTTGGCGAGCGGTGAACACTGGTCAAATCGGTCTGACGCTCGCTTCCGGGCCTCGTGAATTTACCCCCGACGACCTGCAAATCGCGGGACTTGTCCCCATGTCGACGGTGGACTGGCCGGGAAAGTTCGTCGCGTCCGTCTTCTGCCAGGGGTGCCCGTGGGAGTGCGCGTACTGTCAGAATTGTGCGATCCTCGACCCGAGAATCCCGGGCGTCGTCGCGTGGGATGCTTTGGAACGCCTACTCGCGCGACGGCACGACCTACTTGACGGCGTCGTCTTCTCTGGCGGGGAAGCGACACGTCAGTTGGCGCTCATCCCCGCAATGAGACGTGTTCGAGACCTCGGATTTGCCGTCGGACTGCACACCGCGGGTGCTTATCCCGCGCGCCTTCGCACCCTCCTCGAAGAAGGGCTCGTCGACTGGGTCGGCCTGGACATCAAGGCACTCCCTGAGAACTACCCATCCGTCGTCGCCCGCCCCGGCAGCGGAGAAAAAGCGTGGGAAGCCCTCGACATCCTGCTCGACTACGCCGATGAAGCGCACCGCGGGGCGCACGCCAGCCGAGTCATGGGGGACGAGGCCGGGACCCGCGCGCACATTACGCCTGTCGTTGCCGGAATTGATTACGAGGTCCGACTGACCGTCTACCCCGGAGGGCCGGGGGATGGACTGGATGTCGCTCTCGCGCTCAAAGAGCGTGGGGTAGCCTCGTTCGCGCTCCAGCAGGCTCGCGCCCAAGGAACCCCCGATGCCTTCATCGCCGAACAAGCGGGATGGGATGAGCAAGTACTGGCGCTCGCAGATGCGTGCGAGGCGCTCGGCTTTGAAACCTTCACGCGCCGGCTTGCTTGAATGCCCTAGCTGTCGGTGACGTACCTTCATAGAGCGGGCATGAGGTGAATGCAGATCGTTTCACGCGCGCGAACACCGCGATTTGCCCATGGTGAACGCTAGAGTGAATAGCACAAGCTCAATGGTCGCAAGACAACTCGTGTGCCAAAGATATGAAGGAATGCCATGGCTACGTCTGAAAATGCTCCCGATGCGGTACTCGCTGTCGCGGACCCCAACACCAGTGCAGATGATCTTCGTCTGATTGCTGCGGTGCGTCCAGACTTGCATACGGCAATCGCAGCCCACCCGAATGCCTACGCTGGCCTGCTTGACTGGATGGAGTCACTTGGCAATCCAGAGGTTGTCGCTGCAGTCGCACAGCGTCGTGCATTCGATGCGGGGGCTGTGCCAGCTAGCGCACCTACGGCTCAGTCGGCCGATGCCTCAACCCCAACGTTCGTTGATGCGATTGAACAGCCGGACACTCAGGTACAAGAGCCGGCGCAGGACGTTACCCTTGAGTCTACTCAGGTCGAAGAAGAGCCAGAAACCACGGTTGACCAAGTCACCATGCCCAGCCAGGGGCAGATGCCCGTTGGCTACATGCCCGCAGGTACAATCCCGCAACAGGGATACCAACAGCCCATGAACTACCAGGGACAATACCCCGTTCAGGGCGTGTCGATGCAGCCTGCAAAGAACTCCACGAACAAAACACTGGTGATCATTCTGGCCGTCCTAGCGGTGATCGCGATCGTTCTTGCTATTGGCGCTGTTGGAGCATTCGCCGGTTGGTTTGATTCAGGTTCGTCGAGCGACACGTCCGCTGATTCAATGACGCAGTCGGCTCAGACACATACGCAGGCGCAAACTCCCGCGCAACCGCAGTCGGCGAAGCCAGAGGTAAAAGAAAAGTATCCGGCGCCGTCAAGCGCCATGGTTGCTGATACGTTCTCAGCTCCGTCCGGTAATATCATCTGCACTCTTGGCGGAGACATGGTTTCCTGCCAGATCAATGAAACCCACTGGACTGGCGCGGCCGGGTATGAGGTGTGTGGTGACAACCGAGGCGCACTCTTCACCGTCGACTCCAAGAACACGAATTATTCCTGCGCCAACATTGCCCCGCCGATGAACGGCAAATACATCAGCTCCCTCGCGTACGGCTCGTACGTGAAGAACGGAAATGTCGCCTGCATCTCAACTCAAGACGGTATCTCCTGTTGGAACACGATTTCCGGCAATTCCTTCGCTGTTGCTCGCGAAGGCTGGATGTTCGATACCAAGGGTGAAATCCTGCCGTCCCAGTTCATCTGGAACCAGTGAGCTCCACGTCTGAACGCCACAACTAGGGAACATGCGAGTAAGGGAACATGCGAGCGCCTCATAGGCTCGCGCCCCTGAAACGCACCGGCGCCCCTCACACACTGTCGTGGTGTGAGGGACGCCGGCCTCGTCAATTGGGGAAAACTACGAACTGGACTATCTGCGCCGACTGGGTGATCCCGTAGCCTTCCCGCTTGCGTCGGGGTGAGCCTTACTTTTCGATCGGGCCAAGGACCACGTTCGCCCACGCGCCGTGCAACGATTCTTGATCCGATGGCTGGAAGAGACCAGCGAGAGCATCGCGGTAGAGACGAGACAGCTCGTGACGGTTGTAGTAGGATGAGCCACCGCACGCGCGAATTGCCTGCTCAACTGCACGAAGAGTGGCCTCGGCGGAAGCATTCTTTGCCGCCGACAACTGTGGCATCCAGATCGGACCACGGTCAACACCGGCATCAATGTCGCGAGCAAGCTCGCGGATCTGCGGGCCAACCGCGTTCATTGCCAGCGCGGCCTCGGCGATACGCCAACGAATATCCGGATCGTTCGAGTACACCGTCTGGTTCTTCACCGACTTGCGAGTCTTCACGTGCTCGGCAGCGACCTCAACCGCACGTTCGCCCACGCCCTGGTAGGTGGCGCCCAGCAGAATTTCGAAGTTCGAGAAGATGCCGAAAACAACCGGATCCTTTGAAGGGCCGGGCTCGCAACGAGTCAGAATACGATCGGCGGGCACGTGAGCGCCCTCGAGGATCGTCGTATTCGACTGGGTCGCGCGCATGCCGAGCGTGTCCCAATCATCCTTGATCGTGAAACCGCCATCTTCGCGGTGCATGATGCCGAACACCGAGTGCGGGCCGTCCTCGCCCGAATCATCGCGACCGAAGGTCAGCAGGCGCGTCCACACGGGAGCAAGAGACGTGAAGACCTTCGTGCCCTCGAACGAGTAGCCACCCTCGCCATCCGGCGTCGCCTTCGTGATCGAACCGAAAAGAACCAAGTCGTTGCCCGGCTCGGAAATGCCGAACCCGAAAAGCTCACCGGCAACCGCGTCGCGCAGGATCAGTTCGCCGCGATCGTTTCCGTTGCGCACTAGGTGACGGCCGAGGCCCACGATGATCTGGTGCATATTGATGCCAAGCGCCGTGCCCGGAGCTGCCTTCGCAAGTCGCGTTTGCTCCGCTGCAATTTCAACGAGGCTCAGGCCAGCGCCACCGTATTCCTTCGGAACAAAAGCGGCCAGGTAACCAGCTTCGCGCAGGTCAGCCAGATCGTCTGTCGGGAACGTGTTCTCTTGATCGTGAACGGTAGCGCGCTCGTGAATACGAGCAAGCAGGTCATCAGAGAGGAAACCCATCGTGGTCCTTTCACACAGTTAGCTTTCCCTAACACGCTACTCTTTCTGGGCAAAAATGCACTTCGACTTTCAAAAGCGAACGTACGACAGACCATAGTTGTGTTGCGAACCTGCCGAATCGGCCACTTTTCGAGTAGGTTAAAGACGTGAGTCAACCGCATCCCGCACTTAGCCCTCGTCAGCGCTTCCTTCAAGAACGCCAGCGTCGCCAAAACATGACGTTCGCTGTGACGATCGTCATCATGCTCGTTCTTGCATTGCTCAGTGCGCTGATTCTGACGGGAATTGTTTCAGCTCCCTTTGGCAACTCCTTCTCGAAAGCAGAAAAGTTCGCCACCAGCGGTAAAGTACCGTGCCCACCGGAAAAAGCACTCCCGGTTGACCCCGCATCGGTGAAAGTTCAAGTTCTGAACACCACGTCGCGTCAAGGCATCGCCTCTGACGCAACAGAAATGTTGACCGCAGCAGGCTTCGCCCCCGCTGAACCGGGTAACTACTCCACCGAATACGCTGGAACTGTTGAAATTGATACCGGCATCGCTGGCGTTGTTGACGCATACACGGTCGCGCGATTCTTCCCGAACTCGAAGGTCGTCCTGACCGACGCAACCGACAAATCTGTCACCGTTCTGCTGGGCACGTTCTATGACGGCGCATTGAGCGCTGATGAAATCCAGCAAATCCTCAAGTCCACCGATGCTCTTACAGCTCCTGCCCAGTGCCTGCCCCTGTCTGACGATGACCTTGAGCTGATCGCAAACGGTGGGCAGCTCGGCGCACAGTCGGGTCAGTCCGGGCAATCGGGCGAAACCCCTGAGTCCGGCGCGCCTGAAGAAGCTGCGACGGAAGAATCTGCTTCCTGACTGCTAGGTCGGTTCGACCTGGTATTCCTAGCGCCTAGGCATACCTGTTCTTGCGCTAAAACGCGTGCTATCCACGCATTTATCCGGGTAATATCCAGTTTCCTATCGCGCCCAGAGTAGGTATTCAAGCTGAAGATGTAGGCGCGGCCTCGTATCCCAGCACCCTAGAACACGGAACGGAAATGTTCCCCCAACGCGTCCCCGTCTGAGCCGAACCACACCGGAATCGAACTCGGCACTGTGCGTAACGCATCCGGATACAGGCATTCGAAAGTACCGTGCGACATGAACTGCTCAATCTCCGACAATGAGCGGATCGCAATCCCCGCAACATTCTCAGGGTGCTCACGCGCGAACTCAGCGTAAATCTCCGGATCGCGCTGCCCATCATCGCCAACCAAATACCACTTCATCGACGGGAACATCCGAGCAAGCCTTCGCAACTCGCGACGCTTATGCTCAAAACCCGAGCGGAACCAACCCGTATTCGACGGCCCAAAATCCGTCATCAAGAACCCGCCACGCGGATAATTCAGGCGATCCAGAAAGTCGCGAAGTGCGGGCACAACATTCCACGCACCCGTCGACAGGTAGATAAGAGGAGCGTGCAACGCCTCGTGCTGGGAGTCGACGCAAGTCTGGGGGATTGTCGATTCAGTCGAAATTACGGGAGTGTGCTTGTCCTTGGTTTGGGGGTGGGGGGCTTGCGAGTGAGCCGAAGCTTGCGAGTTAGCCGAAGCTTGGCGGTGCGCCATGTCCGCTAAACACGTCAGGAAGCCCGCCATCCCAGGAACAGCCTCTCGCGACGACACACGGTCAACGAAGGAATGCTTCGCGGCAGTGACCAAACGCGGGAGCATCGTCACCATCACCGTGTCATCAATGTCAGACACGACGCCGTACTTTTCGTTATCACCAGCGATGCGTAGGGAAACGCAAACGGGCTTCCCCGCGCGGATCCTCTGCGACCCGTGTCCCGTCTGCCCCGACAGGCGGAGGGCATCTTGCGTTGTCAGACTCTCGCCCTCGCCGATGCCTAGGGTATGAAGATCCCCCTCGTGTAGAACCTGCATCCACGCGTCATGCCAGCCCGGCGTCAGACCATGCCCCTCGACGGTCAGGTCAATGTAGCCACCGCGATCAGCGAAAGTAATTCGACGTTGGCAACCAACCGTGACCAGAACAGGCTGACGAGGAACCTGGGCATCAAAGAACTGGCGCCACCCGCGTCGCTCGGCCAGCCACGAACGCTGGTCGGCGGTGCGTTCCATGAGCACGCGCCCCAGGATGCGCGCTCTGCGCGTGGAGCCGTGCCCACCGAAGCCGACAATGCCGGGGATGAAGCCCCACTCTTCCAATGCGCGTGCGAGGATACGGGAGCTTGCCTCGCCAACTGACGAGGTCAGTGCGAGCAGAAATGACGGGGTTTCGTCATCGATAAGCGGTTCGGCGAGCATGTATCTCCTGAGGGTCAGCTTCCATTGTGCCCGATTTGTTGCCCGTCCGCGTCCTGCTCCTGCGTTGCATGGCCCGACGCGGAGGGGGTGTTGCTTTCGTCTGGCACGGGTGCCACTTCGGCAGTCGAGGTTGCGCCACTCGTCGCGTTACGCACGATCTTCAGTCCAGCCAGCATGAGCAGCACCATTAGCCAGGCTGCGACCACCATGAACAGATATCCGCCGTACGATCCGCGCGTGTCGATGGCAGGGCCGGCAAGAGCTGACCCGATGGACAAGCCGAGGTTGAGGGAGGTCGACATCCAGGTGAGTCCTTCGGTGAGGGATTCAGAGGGGACGACTCGCGCGACGATCATATTGACGTTCGTCATGGTGGGCGCGCATGCGACGCCTGCGATCAGCATGATGACGGCCATGACGGGGAGTGAGTGTGCCAGAAGGTACATGCTTGACCCGATGGCGAGCGCGAAGACGCCGATCGCGTAGAGCTTCCACATGGGGGCTTGCCAGGTGCGCGAACCGTAGACGAGCGCAGCGAACATTGATCCCAGCGAGAAGAGTGCGAGCAGGACGCCCGACATTGCGGGGTAGCCGAGTGCGTCCGCGAAGTCGACGACGGCAACGTCGTTTGCTCCGAACATCATGCCAGCGCCGACGTAGGTAAGGGCGAGGACAATGACGGCGGGTGTACGGATCACGGATGAACGGCGGTGACCGGTAGGTCGAGGCGAGGGCTCAGGTTCGGTTGCGCGCTGGCTAAAGAATCCGATGCCTCCGATGAGGACAAAGACGACGATCAGGATGATGCCGAGTGCCGGGTGGAAAACGGTGCCCAGGACTGTTGAGAGTACAGGGCCGAGCGTGTAGACGACTTCGTCCATCGCGGATTCGTAGGCGTATGCGGTGGTGAGTTGGCGGGGGCGTTGTACGGTTTTTGCCCAGCGTGAGCGGACGAGCGCGGATGGGGATCCCCAGGTCGCTCCGGCAAGTGCTGCGAAAAGGCAGACGAGGCCGGGATACGCATGAAGCAGTGCGACCGCAAGCATGCCGGACACGCTAGCGACAGAAATGATCAGGGACGGCACCATGATTTTTGTTTGGCCGTATTGGTCGACCAGTCGGGACAGTGTGGGTGCGGCCAGAGCTGTCGCGATGATGTTCACGGCGGATACTAGGCCAGCAAGGCTGTAGTTACCGTAGGTTGCCTTGATCAGTAGGATGATGGATATACCGATCATCGACATGGGCAGTCGCAGGATGAGCCCGGAGATCGAGAATTTCCATGCGCTGTTGAGGCGTAGGACTTCCGCGTATGACTTGAACACCTTTGCATTCTATCGATGTGGCGAACTGGTCTCATGGAGGGGTTGCTCACCCCTATTCGGTGACCTCGAAGGTTTCTTGCTGGCCCTTTTCGGCGTAACTCATGGCGTGGTTGACGAAGTTGTCGTGGCCGCTTCGAGGAACCACACGCGGATGTGCTTGCTGACGTGGACCTGCAGTGGGTGAGCCTTGTATTGGAATGCGGTGCCGTTGAAGGTCATGATGTCGGGAGGGACGGTGGCAAGTTTTGGGTTATAGGACAAATTGTGTTGCTGGGGGGTAGTCCCAGACGTTGTTGTATGGGGTGGAGTGGCGTAGTTCGTTTCATGCGATGGCGTCTGCCCATTGTGGGATAACTCCGTCGGTTTGGTGTTTCAGGCTGGCTTGTTTCCAGGCGTTTTCTATGTAGGTGTCGGTAGGCATGGGTGTAAGGATTTGCGTGGCTGGTAGCGGGGGCGAAGCTGTCCCGGCAAGACCGTTTTTAATGGGGCTACTGAGCTGTGCCTTCTTAGCCCATGTGGTGGTGAGTATCCCTGCAGGGACAGATCGGTTTCGCAACACGGGAGGCCGTCAGGATTCTGGTGAATCCCGACGGCCTCGTCAAACGAATGTCTTGCTACTCAGACTTAGCTAAGGGCATCAGACACAACCTTCTTCGCGGCCTCCTGGACCTGGGCAAGATGCTCGGCCCCCTTGAAGGACTCGGCGTAGATCTTGTAGACGTCCTCGGTGCCGGACGGGCGAGCGGCGAACCATGCGGACTCGGTTGTCACCTTCAGGCCACCGATCGCAGCGTCGTTACCCGGGGCGCGCACCAGCTTCGCGGTGATGGCCTCGCCAGCAAGCTCCGTCGCAGTCACGTCGTCAGATGACAGGGCTGCAAGCTTTGCCTTCTCTTCACGGCTCGCGACCGCATCAATACGGGCGTAGGCCGAAGCGCCGAAGCGAGCAACCTGATCATCGTGCAACTGCGACGGTGTCTTACCGGTGACAGCCGTGATTTCGGAAGCCAGCAGAGCAAGGATGATGCCATCCTTATCCGTCGACCAGACCGTGCCATCCTTGCGCAGGAAGGAAGCTCCGGCAGATTCCTCGCCACCAAAAGCGACCGACGCATCAAGCAGACCGGGGACGAAGTACTTGAAGCCAACCGGAACCTCGATCAGCTTTCGGCCGATGGATTCAGCAACGCGGTCAATCAGCGACGATGAAACAAGCGTCTTGCCGATCGCAGCATCCGTCGGCCAGTTCGGGCGGTGCGTGAACAGGTACTCGATCGCAACTGCCAAGTAGTGGTTCGGGTTCATCAGACCGTCGGGGGTGACGATGCCGTGACGGTCCGAGTCAGCATCGTTACCGGTAGCAATGTCATACGGAGTCTTGTCATTAGCGTCCGGCGTCATTAACTGGCGCAGGGAGGCCATTGCATACGGGGAGGAGCAGTCCATGCGGATCTTGCCATCCCAGTCCAGCGTCATCAACGGCCACGCCGGATCAACGGTCGGGTTCACAACCGTCAGGTCCAGGTCGTAACGCTCAGCAATCGCTGCCCAGTAGTCAACCGATGCGCCACCCAGCGGATCGGCACCGATACGAACATTGGCGCGACGAATCGCGTCAATATCAATGACGGTATCCAGCTGGTCGACGTAGTAGGTCAGGTAGTCGAACTTCTCCAGGTGCTCATCGTTGAACAACGAGGTGCCGATGATGCGCGGAACCTTGCGCCAGCCATCTTCGAGGATCTGGTTTGCGCGGTTCGCGATCCAACCGGTGGCGTCCGTATCAGCCGGACCGCCGTGAGGCGGGTTGTACTTGAAACCACCATCGCGCGGCGGATTGTGTGACGGGGTAACAACAATGCCATCAGCCAAGCCCGGGCCGGATGTGCGCAGAGCCTTGGGCGCGCCATTGGCGCCAAGGATGGCAACAGAAACCGCCGGGGTGGGCGTGTAGGAATTACGAGCATCAATCTTCACGCGCACACCGGCGGCAGCCAGAACTTCAAGAGCGGTGCGCCAGGCGGGCTCGCTTAAAGCGTGGGTATCGCGACCGATAAACAGCGGGCCATCAAAACCCTGGGCTGCACGGTACTCAACGATCGCCGCGGTGGTTGCAACGATGTGTGCTTCATTGAAGGTGCCATTCAGGCTCGATCCGCGGTGACCGGACGTACCGAATGAGACGCGCTGTTCGACCTTGGCCGGATTGGGCTCGATGTCGTAGTAAGCGGAAACGACCTCGTCGACGTTAATGAGGTCTTCTGGAAGGGCGATGGTGCCAGCTCTTTCATGCATGGTCACAGTCTGACACTCGCGCGCCGAAATGGGGAGTCATTTTCGACTGGCGAAACAAAATGGGTAGGTGAATAGGTAAGTGGAGCCGGCCTCGTCGATGAATGAAAAGCGAAAAGTGACAGTATTCGTGAACCGAATTCGCAGACGAGGCACCAATACCGTTAGTATATGTAACGCCGGTCACTCCGGTGCGCGTACGTGACCATGCAACGAAGATGATGCAGGAGGCCCTCGTGGGGTGGTTCGACTCTATTGAGCACAACAGGTGGCTATCAGCCCAAATGCAAGCGTTAATCGCCGAAGCAGAAGGGGCGATTGTGCCCACGGGCTTCGCGCATCTGACCGATCAGGGCGAACCTGACCCTACCCGAAGCATCGACCTTGCCGTCACCGCGCGAATGGCATACGTCTTCTCGCTGGGTGTTCTGATGGGCCTGCCTGGCACACGTCGCTACGCCGACCATGCCATCAAGTGCATGAATCGCTACTTCGTTGACCCTGTCAACGGGGGCATGTGGACCTCCATCAAGTCTGACCCTGACGCCGACGGACACGGCGTCCCGTGGGATGACGGCGTCCGTGACAAGTCGCAGTACCACAACGCGTACGTGATCCTTGGTGTTGCCGCAGCCGCGGTCGCCAACCGCCCGGTTGCCCACGAATTGCTGACCACCCTGCTCCACGACCAAGAACGCCACTGGATCGAACCAAATGGCCTAGTCGTTGATCAATTCGACGAAGCATTCACGCAAGCGTTGCCGGTACGCACTATGGGCACTCTGCTTCACACCGCCGAGGCCTACCTTGCTGCCGCCGAAGCGACCACCGACCCCGTCTGGCTCGAACGCGCCGAAGCGATGGCGGCCTTCGCGTATCGCACCGCGTCCACAAACAACTGGCGCCTGCCCGAGTACTACGACAACTCATGGCGGCCGCTGACCGGAGAACCTCAGGGGCAGACCGACGGGCGTCGCGTCTACCACGGCTACGTCACCGGCCACGCTCTGCAGTGGTCGCGCCTTGCCCTGCAGATTCGTGCCGGCCTACGTTCCATGGATCGCACCGTGCCCGACTATCTGATGGAAATGGGCCTCGAACTATTTGAACGCGCCCGCGTTGATGGTTGGCGTCGTTGCGACGGCGAACCCGGTTTCGCCACCTGCGTTGATGCCATGGGTGAGCCCGTCCCAGGGGAAGATGAGCACCAGCAGTGGGTTGTCTGTGAGGGCATTACCGCGGCGGCGTCCATGCGTCGTGCCTACCTAGATGACGGCGTCACTCCCGGCGAGGTTGAGCACTTCGAACACTGCTACCGTTCCTTCCTTGATTTCGCTAATGACTACCTGATTTCTCAGCCGGGACGCTGGGTTCGTCGCCTCGACGCGCACAACCAGTCCGTTGTTGCGGCGAAGTCGTCGCGCTGGGATGTGTACCACGCTGTTCAGGCGATGCTTGCCGTCCGAGTTCCGCTCTGGCCGCCCTACGCGTCCTCCCTGTCGCGCGGACTGTTGGATCATCCGGAAGAGGCGCCGTCGGATAAGAAGTCGTGGAACCTGTTCCACTTCCGCCACTGAGAATCTCAGTGGGGTGGTGGTTTCGTTACTGATTGACGAGGCCGGCCACGCTTGACTGATCTTCTCGCTTACCGTGGGGCCACGGATTGTGTCATCATGATGCATTCCGCGGCCCCAGGTGTTTGTTCGGTTCTGAGTTTGAATGTTTTTCATGTACTCTGAATCCCACTGGAGGGCTGACCGAGTGGCCGAAGGTGACGGTCTTGAAAACCGTTGTGTCAGCAATGGCACCGGGGGTTCGAATCCCTCGCCCTCCGCTCTGGTATGTGTCGTGACATTGCGTTTGCAATGTCACGACACTTTTTTGTGCACCTCGTTGTCGTTGATGGGGTGGTGCTTAACCCGGCTTTATCGCAATTTTTGGTTCATCTTTTTGACTTCGGCGCGAGCCGCTAGCCAATTGAATAGCCAAATCAGTAGATAGATAAGCACTATTGTGATGATTACGCCGAGCATATCGAAGCTAGAGCTCCACCATTTAAGGTAACTGCCAGCTGCGATGCCACAGATAAGTACGATCCCGAAATGCAGGGCGGTATTGAGGATAAGCGGGCGGGTTTCGTTACGATAAAGCAACCCCGCGAAGCTGCTGATTATGCCGTAGGCTGCGTAAATAAGCCGCTCAATCAATACTGCCACGTTTTCGTTTCCAAAACTGTTTAAGAATTCTGGAGCTCCCGGGTAATAGCTAGAGGAGGAAAGAGAAGAAAAAATAAGTTCGATACTGGTGCCGATAGTGATCCCAATGCAAGCCCCTACCAGGGTGAGACCAATTATGCTTTTAGTTTCCATGGGTTTTATCCTTTGCGTGAGTTAGGGGTTTTCTGCGGGGGTTAGATTCCAAGTTTGGCTTTGAAAGCTGGAAGTTGTCGGCGGGAGACGTAATAGCGCGAGCCATCTTTTAGCTGCACACTAATCGTTCCCGAGAAAGAAAGATCAAGTTTCTTAATCGCGGCAATATTGACAATCTCCGATTGTGAAATACGTACGAAATCGCCTGCAGGTAGAGATTCTTCGAGTTCGTACATTCGGGCTTTGATCCGCCAATCACCCTTACTGGTGTGGGCAAACACCGCTTTCTTTTCAGTAAAGAACGCGAGGATCGCACGCACTTCCAACACCGTGGCGTCATTGCCACTTGTCCCGATGAGGCGGCGAAGCGGGCGCTCGACTGCGGGGGAGGAAGAGCTATCTAGGCTACCGGAAGCAAGCCTTTGAATCGCTTGCACCTCAGCATCGACCTCCCGCGCCGTTACCGTCACGATAGTTTCGGTTACGGCGGGATCAATCGTGAGCGTGAATTTCATTCCGTTCCAATTCCTTTCCTCTCGTATTAACCAGCAATATTGCGTAAAACCAGGATGTTTGTGTATCTGCTACTTACAGTTAAAAGCCTTATTGCCGGCAGTACAAGTAATCTGGACTAAGCGGTATAAAACCCACGCCAAGCGGGAGGGTTTTGAGCCTCCCGCCCGTCCTCAAAGGTAGATTTTCTACCCTGAAAGTATCCCCAGAAAATGTCCGTGGTTACTGCTGCCCTGAGATCTTGTGTGCAGTCGTTGTGGCGAAGACGCTACCGGGTCTATCTGTAATTTCTAAATACTACTTCTGTCATGAAAAGTACGTGGTGCCTCATGTCAATTTGAGCGCGAAATGAAGTGTCTTGGGTTTTGTTCTGCTTCTTAAATTGGGTGCCAGTTGTCTGGCGTGGGTCTGGTTATAAGTTGTGATGATCTTGGTTGGGGTGTGGTGCTCAAGAGCTTTGTGGAGCCTAGTGGTGTTCCATCAGTGGACCCAGTTTATTGTCGCGAATTCGACCTCCGTCACTCCTGCTCAGGTCTGGGAGTAGATCAGCTCGGTTTTGTATAGCCTGTTGATTGTTTCTGCTAGAGCGTTATCGTAAGAGTCTCCAACTGTTCGAGTGGACGAGGCGATACTATGCTCGGCAAGCAAACTTCCATAAGCGCTGGAGACGTACTGAGAGCCATGATCACTGTGGTGGGCCAGTGAGGCGAGATTCCCCTTTGGCCTGGCTAATCGCCTGATCAAGGGCTTCCAATGGCAATGCCTCGGTTCGCATGGTTGATCGGGTGGACCAGCCCACAATCATGCGTGAGAATACATCGGTGACAAACGCTGTGTAAACGAACCCGGCCCGGGTGCGGACATAGGTAATATCAGCAACCCAGAGCTGATGGGGGTGCTTAGCGCGGAAGTTACGCTCCATAAGGTCTGGTCGCCTATCCGGTACGTGTGTGGGCTGAGTAGTGATCGGGGATCTGCCCCGACGCACGCCACTGACACCCTCATGGACAATGCCGGGTCCTGTTTTAACCGCTCCTTGACAAGACACACTGCTCAAGCTTTGAACTCTTGCGAATAATGTTGGGCCATAGCCCTTATCCTCCTCGATAAAACCGAGGAACAAAACCCAGGACCCTTCAAAACCAGCTGAAGAAAACACCTTCCGACAACTTCGCCTCAACCAATGGGTCAAACAAAACGTGCGGTGGATGCCCATGCACGTGTGGAACCAAAACTCTGCCCTTGTTGATCTTTCTGATCTGGAGGGGCGGGTGTGTTACGGCGGGCTGGATCTTGGGGCTAATGAGGGCTAATGCCCGAATCTTAGGGGTGCTGGACGGGCTTTATTTGGGTCAGGGTGCGCGGATAGATGCGTGCCTTCACCTTTGAAATAAGGTGAGCCTAATGTAATGTAGCCATGCCTAAAAAGTCCCAGAAATGAGAGTAGACATGAAAGTTCAACTGCGTGTTGCTGGAGTCGCTACATGTGTGGTTCTTGCTACCAGCATCCTAGTCACCCCGACGGCATGGGCGGCCGGGGCGAACCTGACCGGCGACCGATACAGCCCGGCTTCGAGCATGTTCGGAACCATGCGTGCGCGCTACGCTGACACTCAGCCGGGACCCATAATGGCTCTCGGCGACGCTACCGTCCAGCCACTTGCCGCCAGCCGTTTCGACGTTGAACCGAAAGCAGACGTCAGCGTTGACTACACCGTGTCGATCCCGCTTCAGCAGGTGAAGGAAGAAAAGAAGGCAACATTCGTCGTCGAAAACGAAAAGGGGCGACTCACTAACTACGACGTCGAGTTTCTTATCGACACCAAGGACCGGAAGCATCTGCCTGCAACCTGTACTCCTGCCAGCCAAAAGATGCCCGAAGGATCAACTGTTGAGGTAACGTGCACGCTTCCCGACAACGCCTACTGGCTCAGTGCATACCATAATCCCGCGTCAGAGTGGGGTTATGAAAGGTATGGAGCCTGGCAGATTGCCTCGCAAGCCCAACCGGAGCCGGGCAAACCTGTTTTTCCTGCTGACCCCGTCGTTACGATCGATGGGAAGCGTGCCACTGGCACTATTGAAAACAATGTCTGGACTGCAACGGTGAGCGTCACTCGCACCGCTCCGGCAGATCACGACATGACTGAAACGCACACGCCGGTGGTGAACGTTGACGGTAAGGATCTGGCAAACGTCCCCTCGTTCACGGTCGCAACCAGCGCAAAGGCTCCTGTTGCCCCGACCGTAAACGCGTTGTGCGACATTGATTCGAAGTCCCAGCAATCGGTGACTGTGGAGTCCTCAAAAGCTGAACTGTCGGGCACTGCAACCGTTACTCACCAAACCAAGGATCGTTGGCAGTACAAGGGGATAACGGGGCAAACCCAAAAGAGTGTCACCGAAGGTGAAGAAGCCTCTTTCGAACTTGTCGCCAATGCTGAGCAAGTTGCTAACCCCCAGGCGGATCTTTACGTTACATATCTGACGATTAAGCATGCAGGTATCGAATCAACGAACTGGACTGCTTCGCTTAATAATGATGCGGAGGGAACCTGCTCGCCCGATCCGCTCTACCTTCCGAAGGTGGATGGCAAGGGCGCTCCTGGCGAAGCAAACCTTGCGTGTGTTTCCAAGAAGAAGCCCGACTACGTTCTGCTGGATTCAAAGGATGACCCGCAGATCCAAGCTACCTTAACCCTGGGTGCAGTTGCAGATCAGTCCAAGGTTCAAGCGTGTGCAGTTAAAGCTCCAATGCTTGAAGTTGACGATCAGCCGGTTGCTGGAACGGTTGATGGAGACACGTGGAGTGCGAAGCTACCGACCCAGATCTTGAAGCCTACGGTGAAGGTCCCTGCAACTCAGACGCTTCAGATTCTTTTCGAGCAGTCCATGCAAGAGCCGGTAACTATTCGTGCACTTGCGGTGGCAAAGCCTAGCGGTGGGAAAAACGAAGTGGCTACACCATTGAGTGGGAGGCCGATGAAGAAAGCTGAATCCACGCTTGCACTCACTGGTACATCGATTGTGGGACTTCTCGGAGTGGCAGTGCTTGTTGGTCTAGCGGGTGTTGGTGCACTGATATCTCGTCGTCGCAAGGATGAAGACTCGGTAACGGTTGATCGTTCGTAACAGTTGATCGTTCCTGAGGACGAGAGAACTCGGCTCGACTGAGCCGAGTTCTCTCCATCGGGGAGTGCCATGCTTTCGTCATGTGATTTCGATGCGCCAATTTCCCTCACGGCATCGAAACCCGTTAGGATTAGTGGGTACTTCCGTACTGGAGACGTGGCTGAGTGGCTGAAAGCGCACCCCTGCTAAGGGTGTGTACGTGTTGAAGCGTACCGCGGGTTCGAATCCCGCCGTCTCCGCCCTTGAAGCGCTAACCGCCTAGAATGAAACCAGTCCAATTTTTGGGGCTAGTCCATTTCAACGAATGGCGGGGTTGTGTTGTGGTCGCCGGTTCCTGTGGCGTGATTGGCGTTACGTTATGGGCATAATTCCACCGCGCTTCTATGGGCATAATTCCACCGCGCTTCGCACATGCGGTGAACGTATTCCGCGACAATCGTCCAAATCATAAACTGATGGCATCGGTTAAAAGACGCACTTGGGTCATCAAAGGAGTCCCACACCATGCAGATCGGTATTTTCAAGACGGCTGACGAAGTTGCAGACGTCGCTATCAAGGAATTGATTGATGTCCTGTCAGTCGCCGACGTGAAGACGCTGGGCGTTGCTACGGGTTCTACTCCCTTGGCTCTTTATGCTCGTATTCGCGATGCTCACGCAGCGGGGACGTTCTCTCTAACGGATTTCAAGGCGTTCGCGCTTGACGAGTATGTCGGCATCGCCGAGGACCATCCGGAGGGCTACCGTAAGGTACTGTCCCGCGAGCTCGTCGGTGATGACAAGACCGGCCTGACCGAAGAAAACCTCAATGTTCCCAACGGTTTCGCCGACGATCTTGAGGCTGCAGCGAAAGGCTATGACGAGGCAATCAAGGCTGCTGGTGGCGTGACCCTGCAGATCCTCGGCATCGGTTCAGACGGTCATATCGGCTTCAATGAACCGGGCGGTTCGCTGGTGTCGCGCACGCACGTTGATGCGTTGACCAAGCAGACTCGCGAAGATAACTCTCGGTTCTTCGACGGCGACGTGAGCCAGGTTCCGACCCGTTGCATGACGCAGGGCCTGGGCACGATCATGGATGCGAAGCACCTGCTGATGATCGTCACCGGAGAAGGCAAAGCTGACGCGGTTGCAGCGATGATCGAGGGTGGCGTTTCGGCTCTCTGGCCGGCGTCCATCATCCAGATGCACCCCAGCGTCACGGTTCTGCTCGACGAAGCGGCTGCCTCAAAGCTCGCCCACAAGGAGGTGTACACGAACGCGTGGGAGATCCTGCGATGAGCGCCGCGGGTGCACTCCCAGTCAACGGACTGGTCGACGAGGACTCTGTCGTCACTCTAACCGGGCAGGTACTGGACGCTGACGGTCACACGCGTGGTTCCGGCCTGGTTGTGAAGGATGGTCGCGTTGTCGAGGTTCTGCCGTATGACGAGTCTGTGAAGGGCTGGATTACTCCGGGTTTCATTGACATTCACTGCCACGGTGGTGGGGGATGCTCGTTCCCGGATGAGCCGACGTTTGAAAAGATCATGACGGTGATCAACGCTCACCGTCAGATGGGGACGACGGCAATGCTGGCGTCAACGGTGTCGTTGGTGGACCCATTGCCGGCGATCCGCGAACTCGTCGTAGCCTGCGAGTCCGGTGATCTGATCGGCATCCACATGGAGGGCCCGTACATTTCGCCTCACAAATGTGGTGCGCAGAATCCGGAAGCGGTACGTAACCCCGACCTTGATGAGCTACGCACGTGGCTTGAAGCGGGCAAGGGTTACATTCGCTCGATGACGATCGCTCCCGAAGTGGAAGGTGCTACCGAGGCTGCGAAGCTCCTGTTGGACTACGGCGCAATCCCGTCGTGGGGGCACACGGTGTCGTCGGGGCCTCGTACTCGCGAGGTCATCGCCGAGACGACCGCCTACGCGAAGCAGATCGGATTCAAGACTCTGCCACAGACTGCGACGCACCTGTTCAACGCAATGCCTGGGATCACGCACCGCGCTCCCGGTCCTGTCCGGGAACTGCTCGCTGCTGCTCGTGCGGGTGAGGTCGCCGTTGAACTGGTTGCTGACACGATCCACGTGGACGCTGACTTGGTGTCTGACGTCGTCCGCTTCGTTGAGCCTGAAAACCCACACGGCGTTGTCTTCGTGACCGACGCGATGGCGGGCGCTGGTATGCCTGACGGTAATTACCAGCTAGGTGGCTTGGACGTGGACATCACTGACGGTGTTGCTGTTCTTGCAGGAACGGACACGATTGCCGGTGGCACGGCTCGTATCGCCGAGGAACTGCAACGCTTGGTGCGAGGCGGATTCTTGAGCATTGAACAGGTTGTTCGCGCAGGCGTTGGTGCGCCCGCCGCGGTGCTCGGAATCGAGGGACGCGCTGGCGTGACCCTCACTTTCGAGCCTGGTGTCGTCCTGAATGCCGTTGTCTTTACCAAGGACTTTGAGGTTGCTGAGGTCTACAGGGAAGGCCAGCGTCTGAAGTAGGCCAATCTGGTCGCTGTTTTCACGCATTGAGCGCACGGTGTCCCCTCTGACGAGCAAGTCGGCGGGGACACCGTGGCGTATAGGGCATACGTGTGCTGTGTTGGAATGCCTCCGCGGACTACGGCTCATCTATGAGTCGTGACTTCTACGAGCCCTTCTAAGCCGTAGCTCCCTCAAGATACTCGCGTAGAAGAAGCGCCTAGAAAGACGTGCCCGCTGTCTGGGAAACCAGGTAGCGGGCACGCCCTATCAGGGGTAGTGCTCTGACATTCTCGTCAGATTGTGGGGGCGCAGGCGAGCCCTCACTGTGGCTTTACGGCGCGCGCAGCTGCGCGCGCCGCTACAGGAGCCGCCGCGGCAATTGCTTCAAACTCCCGTTCGCCATGCGAGGCTGACACGAACCACGCTTCGAAGAGCGACGGTGGCAAGGAAACGCCAGCATCAAGGAAAGCGTGGAAGAACGCCGGGTGACGCCACGTGTCCTGCGCCTGCATTTGGGCGTAGTTGATCAGTGGAGCCTGCGCGGCCTCGTCCCCAAATGCGATGGAGAACAGCGAACCGGCGCGCTGAATGCCGAAGGGGACACTCTCGGCGACAAGGGCGGACGACACGATGTCGATGACCGTCTGCGCGGCTGAGTCAACATGGTCGTACACGCCCTGATCGGCAAGCTTCAGGGTGGCAATACCGGCTGCGGTCGCCAGCGGATTGCCGGACAGGGTTCCTGCCTGATAGACGGGACCGAGCGGAGCCAGCAGGTTCATCACATCTGCGCGTCCGCCGACCGCCGCCAGTGGCATACCGCCACCGACAACCTTCCCGAACGCGAAAAGATCGGGTGCCCAACCACCTTCGGATGCTGAACGCAAGCCCCACATTCCGCCGGCGGAAACGCGGAAGCCGGTCAATACCTCGTCCAAGATCATCAGCGCACCGTACTTTTCAGTGACGCGACGAATCGCTAGGTTGAACGATCCGGGATCAACGACGCCCATATTGGCCGGCGCACCTTCGCAGATGACGGCGGCAATTTCTTGACCGCGGGTGGCAAAGCATTCTTCGAGGGCTACCTCATCGTGGTAGGGCAACACGATCGTCTGAGCGCTGACCGCAGTCGGCACGCCCGCGGATCCGGGCAAACCTCCGGTAGCAACACCCGATCCGGCGGCCGCAAGCAAGGCGTCAGAATGCCCGTGGTAGCAGCCGGCAAACTTCACGATCAGGTCGCGACCGGTCGCTCCGCGTGCCAGACGCATGGCGGTCATGGTGGCTTCAGTGCCGGTGGAGACGAAACGGACGCGCTCGGCGGGGCTCACCCTGGAACGGATCAGTTCGGCGAGTTCAACTTCCGCCTCGGTCGGTGCACCAAACGACAAGCCTTTCGCTGCCGCCTTCTGAACGGCTTCGATGACTGCTGGGTGCGAGTGTCCCAGCAGGGCGGGTCCCCACGAACACACCAGGTCCACGTATGTGCGCCCAGTCGCGTCCTTCACATATGCGCCCTTCGCGGATGTGATGAACGGCGGGACGCCACCGACGGATCCGTACGCGCGCACGGGAGAATCAACTCCGCCGGGAATCACGCCTAAAGCACGGGTGAATAGTTCTTCGTTGGTGGTCATCGGGTTCTCCGTATATTCATGAGTCTAACGTCGTATAGAAATTGACGAGGCCGGTCAGTTTCGCGCTGTTTTGCGCAGTTGCCGGGTGTCGCTGGGTGGTGCGCGGGTTTACTTTCGAAAGCGCTTGGCAACTTCAAGCGCCCAATAGGTGAGCACCATGTCAGCGCCTGCGCGCACGATCGCGGTGATGGATTCGTCGATGATGGCATCGCGGTTGATCCACCCGTTTGCGGCGGCTGCTTCGACCATGGCGTATTCGCCGGACACCTGGTAGGCGGCAACTGGGACGCTCGACAGTGAAGCGACTTCAGCCAAAACATCAAGGTAGGCAAGCGCGGGCTTGACCATGACGATGTCAGCCCCTTCCTCGATGTCGAGCAGAACCTCGCGCACGCCTTCGCGCTTGTTCGCGGGATCCTGCTGGTAGGTGCGACGGTCGCCTTTCAGGGTCGAGTCGACGGCGTCGCGGAATGGGCCGTAGAACGCGGACGCGTACTTTGCCGAATAGGCAAGGATGGCAACGTCTGCGTGCCCATTATCGTCAAGCGCTTCGCGGATTGCGCGCACCTGGCCGTCCATCATCCCCGATGGGGACACCATGTGGGCGCCGGCTTCAGCCTGAGACAGAGACATCTTGACGTACAGGTCTAAGGTTGGATCGTTGTCAACGCGGCCCTGTTCGTCGAGGACACCGCAGTGCCCATGGTCAGTGAATTCGTCGAGGCAGGTGTCGGCACAGATGACGAGTGCATCGCCCACTTCTTCGGCAATGGCAGTGATGCCACGGTTCAGAATCCCGTCTTCTGCCCACGCCTGCGAACCGGTCGGATCACGCACCTCGGGCACACCAAACAGGTCAATCCCGCCGATGCCAGCTTCGGCGCACTCGGCTGCGTAGCGACGCAACGAATCAATGTCGAACTGGAACTGGCCCGGCATTGAAGTGATCGGCACGGGAGAGTCGATGCCTTCGCGGACGAACACGGGTGCGATCAGTTGCTGGGCGCTCACTCGAGTTTCGCGGACGAGGCCACGCATCGCAGCAGACTGTCGAACTCGGCGGGGGCGGAAGAATGGAGCGGGAGAAGTCATGGAAAGTCAGATCCCTTTCTGTGGTGAATGACCAGCATGTGTTTCAAGAATGCGCTTGATACAGTCGGCAACCGCGTCAGGAGTGGGATGATCGGCGACAATGACCTGAGCTTCGGGAGCGATCTCTGCCATCGTTGTGGCGCTCGCCTGTCCCAACACAATGACGGGGATATGGGGGAATAAGTAGGGCGCAACGTCTTTCAAAGCTCGCGCTGATGAGGGGGCGGTGATGACCGTTGCGGCCACGTAGGTGGACGAGCACATTCTGGCAAGCTCGAGAGAATACCGTGGAGCGATCGTGACCGTTGTGTAGACCGGGTAATGACGGACAGGATAGCTGGCCTCGCTCAGTATCTGGCGAAGCTGAACCCTGGCGATTGCCGACTGTGGAAGTAGTACTTCACGAGTCTGGACACTGCGCTCGCGATCGAAAGCGACAACAGCGTTCGCCAAGTCCTCCCCGGACCCTTCGGACTGCAGATCAACGTCGATGCCGAGCGCTTTCAATGCTTTTGCTGTGGCGGGGCCAACCACGCCGATGCGCGCGCCTCGTTCGTGCACGCACTTCATATAATCGACAAAATTCTCGATGCGATGTGCGCATACGCGAATTGTGCGCGCTGAAGTAAACAGAATCCATCCGCACGAACCCGTTGCCGCGTACGTCATGAGATCATCTGCGAAACGCTTGCACTCCTCGTCACTCACTGTGGTGCGAGTGAGTTCCAAAGAGTCAGCGTGAACGTGCACGTTCGGAGTCGAGAGGGCTTCGATCGCCTGCCCAAACGGGTCGGGGCGCTCCTTAGAATGTGGGCGCGTGATGAAGACGTGTGCGTCGGTGCTCATTTCGTCTGATTCTTCGTGGCGTGTATGTCAGCAACTTCTTCGGCTCCCGCCCCAAGCAGGGTCTGCGCAAGCGCGCGTCCCAGTAAGATTGCGGCCTCGTGCGTCTTGGTGGAGATCGCGGACGTGGAATCGTGGACCTGGGGAATGGGGCACGAGGCCACACGTTCAAGCACCTGGCTGCCATCGGTCGCGATCACGCGTCCGTGCAGGGTCAATACTCCGTCGTCGATTGTGCCAAGCGCTCCAAGTGGTGCAGCGCATCCGGCACCCAATGCGTTCATGAGCGAACGCTCTGCAGTTACGCCGATGTGTGTTGCCGGGTCATCCAACGACGCAACAAGAGCGATCAACGCGGGATCCCAGTCGGATCGCACTTCAATAGCCAGTGCCCCTTGGGCGGCGGCAGGAAGCATCTGATTGGTCGGAAGGTACTGTGCAATCGCCTCTGACATGCCTAAACGGTTGAGCCCTGCGGTTGCTAATATGACGGCGTCCAGATCTTCGTTGATGCGTGCGAGGCGCGTCGGAACATTGCCACGAATATCGACGATCTGAATGTCGGGGCGGGTAGCCAGAATCTGCGCACTACGCCTGGGAGAACCCGTGCCAACCTTTGCGCCTTCTGGAAGCTCTGCCAACGGCGCGCCACCTCGCGAACAGAGAGCGTCACGAACATCCTCGCGCGGTGGCATCGCGACGAGGGACAAACCGTCAATATCGCCGGTCGGCAGATCCTTACACGAATGCACGGCAATATCGCATTCGCCAGCCAGTAGAGATTCGCGCAGGTGGGCAACGAATACCCCGGCTCCCCCCAGCTTCGACAGAGGAGTTGGGTCAACGTCGCCGTGAGTCGTGATATGAACAAGCTCCACGCGGACGGGGGTGCCCGCATGTGTGCCAGCTTCTTCGATCGCGTCCGCCACTATCTGCGATTGGGTTAGGGCAAGCTTCGAAGCTCGCGTGCCCAGCTTGAGGACGGGGGTATCGGAAGCGGGGATGGGGGAGTTCATGGTCACCATTGCAGATTAGACGAGATGAGGGTAATTCGATAATTGATAGTGACAAAAGTCGGTTCTCTTCACGTAATTCTTCGGATTCAATTATTTTATGACAGAGTGAATTAAAAACTATCTGGAGAGTCGGAATTTATGTGACAGATATTCGGCAATAGGTAATGACGTAATTCGTATTTCAGGATTAAATGAATTCTTTTCACCTGCCGAAAAGGAGTGAGCGCCTCTCACCCCGTACGCGCTGACGTGCATCTGCCACCACGCTGGCGATTCCGGAACCTGATACCCACGCCCCACAAATCAACAAGCCGGGTAATGATTCCGCCTTCTGACGCAGGGCGCTGATTCGACGAGCCAAGTCGGGTGTCGCCTGCGCCAAAGTGCCATTCCAGTGAATCACCCTGTGATTGATCACGTTCTCGGCTCCAAGATCCGTACCGGTCAGCACGCTAGCGTCATGCAGAAGCTCGCCCAGTGATGGCGTTCGATCTTCATCCCCTGGCCGACCGTGAGACAGGCGAAGAAGATGAACGTGCTCCCCGTGAGCCTCTCGCAATTCGTCGGCAATCCATGCCCACTTCACATCCAGCTGAGAAAGTGCTTTCGCGCCTACAGGGCACTCGGCAACGCTAGAAATATCGGGCGAAACCAGCAATCCAGGACCAACCGGAGCGCTATCCAGTGCCTCTGCTCGAACAGCGAGGAAAGACCGCACAATCGGCGCGCCCGGCGCAAACGCGCATTCTTGGGCTTCCGGGAACAAAGGGGTGAGCACACGCAGAGCGGGTGCGTGCGAACACGCCAGAATGACGCGACTGGCTGTGAGCAGACGTCCGACCGACGTTCGACGAGGTTCTGCGGAAGGAGCTCCAGCCGGGGTCGTATCGCGAATATCCACCTGCCATTGGACGGTGCTCGAGTTGCTGGCGCTGAGAGATGCGCGACAGATCGCTTCCGCGCCGCAACGCGTCGCAATCGCGGAACCCTTTGCCAGAATCTCAGCTGTAAGGGCGTCGATCAGAACCTGCATTCCACCCTCGATGCTGACGTCGCCACGTGACCCGCTCGACTTTTCCAGTCGTGCGCCAACAGCCTTCGCAAGGCTCCCGTGATGGAGTAGGTCAGCGCGCATCCCGGGTAGTACGCGGTCGACATCCAGCTTCTCAGGATCCTGCGAGTGAATGCCAGCAACCAGCGGGCGGACCAAGCGATCAAGCACGACTCGCCCCATGCGGGCTTCAATAAACGAGGCCACGTCGGCGCATTCGGCGCCGACGTGGGGAGGTAAAGTCAGGTCTTCGCATGCGCGCATCGCCCCTTGATCCCCAAGAATTGCCCGGACTTCTGCCGATGCTGGGTCAGAAGGGATGCCCATCATCGAGTCCGATGGGAACCGGTGAAGACCCCATGTGGTGTGGAGAGAATGAGGAACGGGCGGCAGGAAATAATGCGAGCGCCCTCCACTGGGTGCTGTGACTTTCAGCCCCAGCTCTTCAGCCATGGAGGTCATCGCGGTGCCTCGTAGAGCAAAACTTTCCGCGCCGATGTCGACGTGGGCACCACCCACCATCATTGACGCGACCTGCCCGCCCACATAGCCTCGCGACTCAACAAGCAGGGTCGTCTGGCCTGCTTTGACGGATTCCCAGGCGGAAACAAGTCCAGCAATTCCGCCACCGATCACGATCGTGTCCCAGTGATTGCGGGACAATTCGTTTGTCGATGAGATCGTGCGATTTCCGGCGTTCATAGCGAATGCACCAACTCGACCAGACGTGTCAGAACGCGTGGATCTGTGTCCTTTGGAACGCCGTGAGCAAGGTTGAAAATATGGGACGGTGCGGCCTTACCCTGACGAATAATCTGACGCACCTTTGCTTCAAGAATGTCGAATGGAACGGTCAGGTAGGCGGGATCCAGATTGCCCTGCAGGGGAACAGTATCGTCAAAAAGCGCGGATGCTGAGTCCAAAGAAATGCGCTGGTCAACGCCGATGATATCGCCACCTGCATCATGCATCGCGGTCAGCAACTGCGGTGTGCCTGTGCCGAAATGGATCATTGGGGCGCGCGTTCCAGTTGTTGAACTCAGGGCGCGACCGGCAACCTCGATCGCACGCGCTGAATAGGGGGACACGTGGCGCCGATAATCGTCTTCGCCCAGCACGCCAACCCACGAATCGAACAGCTGAGTGGCTGATGCGCCAGCCGATACCTGCTCGGCGATAAACGCTCCGGTGACATCTGCGCACCACGTCATCAGCCGATCCCATGACTCCGGATCCGAATACATGAACGCTCGAGCTTCGCAATGGTCGCGAGAAGGTCGGCCGGCAACCAGGTAGCAGGCGAGGGTAAAAGGTGCGCCACCAAAACCGATCAGGGGAGTGGACCCAAGCTGGGCAACTGTCATGTGTACGGCTTGGCGGATCTGCTCAATTCCGGGCGCGATTGAAAGCGACGCTCCGCGCTCTGTCAGACGATTAACGTCATCCGCGCAACGAATCGGAGACGCGATGACAGGGCCAACGCCCCCCACTATCTCCACATCCACCCCCGCAAGTCGCAGGGGAACCATGATGTCCGAATAGAACACCGCTGCGTCAACCCCGTGGCGACGAACCGGCTGTAGTGTCGCCTCACTTGCCAATTCGGGAGTCAGGCACGCGTCCAACATTGATGCCTGCGAGCGTGCGCGCAGCTCGCGGTACTCGGGCAAAGAACGTCCTGCCTGGCGCATAAACCAGACGGGGGTCGTGGCTGGTCGACGGCCTGACACTGCTTGCATGAACGAAGACTCGGCCACGGGTGACGTGGTGGCCTTCGTCGCCAAGGGCGCGTTGTCCGAAAGGGTCACGGTTTTCCTTACATGGTGGGGGCAGATTCAACAATTTGTTTTTATGTCAAAGTGTCATTTATTTTATCTGTCAGATTGTCGTTAAATGAATTTCCAAAATGATTCACATAAATTGTGAATCATAGGTTTAATTATGGTTTGATTGCGACGAAATGGGAATTCATATTTTATCCGTCAGCCATTCCGACCAGGGCCTTGATGCCGTGGCCGAGGCTAGTCGCACCACCCCGTCGATTGTCGATGAATTCCTCAAAGTCGGAGTGATCGACGGTGCGGTCACGATATCGACCTGTAACCGCGTCGATATTGTTGTCGACTCCGCTGAATTCCCGGTGGCGCTGAGTGAACGACTCGATGCGGTGACATCGCGCTCTGGTCGGGACGCTGTCGCCTACCTGTTTCGCGTTGCCTCGGGCTTGGACTCCATGGTTATCGGCGAACGTGAAATTGTCGGTCAAGTCCGTCGCGCAGCTGAAGTGGCCACGCAACGGGGGACGATCACTCCCGCTCTTTCGCGCCTCTTCCAATCCTCGTCCGCGGTGTCACGCAAAGTAGCTGCGAAAACAAGTCTTGCTGGCCATGGACGCTCCATTGTTCACGTCGCCCTTGACCTAGCGAAGGAAATACGAGGCGACCTCGGCGACCAACGCGCCATCCTCTTTGGAACCGGGTCCTACGCGGGTGCAACTGTCAGTGCCCTGCGCGACTATGGCGTCCGCGAGATCGGAGTCCACTCAGCGTCGGGGCGCGCCGAAGCGTTTTGTGAAGGTCACGGTGCCCGTCCAATTGTCCCCGACACCATTGATGACGAGCTTGCCCACGCGGACCTCATTGTTTCGTGCAGAGGCAGTGGTCAGCCGGTCTTGACCGCAGATCAGATCCGCGCGGCCGTATCCACCCGAGGCGCCGACAGCCCACTGATCATTGTGGATCTTGCGTTGGTTCCCGATATTGAAATCGACGATTTCGAAGCAGACCAGGTGGTTCGCATCGGCTTGGACAACGTCTCTGATCGCCTGCCCGCGGTCCAACGTGAAGACATCGACATCGCCGAAGCCATCATCGCCGACGCTGTCACAACCTTCGTCAACGTCGCCCATGGGGCGGATGTTGACCGTGCGATTGTGAACCTCAGAAACGCAGTTGACGCGATCGTCGAAGAAGAATGTGCCACTCTTTCTCACCGTGATGAGGACGAGGCCGCGCGCACTGCTCGAGCCCTCCACCACTTGGCGGCGCGTTTGGTGAACGCGCCCTGCCGTACTGCCAGGGCAGCAGTAGCAGACGGAAATGCGCATGAATACCTCGAAGCGCTTGAACGAGTCCTTGGAATTGGAGCAGAAAATGTCTGATCTGACCGCACCCTACGATGCGCTTCTCGTGGTTTCCTACGGTGGCCCGAATGGCCCCGACGATGTGCTCCCTTTCATGCGTAACGCCACGAAAGGCAAGGGGATTCCGGACGAGCGCCTGCTGGAAGTCTCTGGTCACTACGGACGTTTCGGGGGAGTCAGTCCCATCAACGCCTGCAACGAGGCCTTGCTAGAAGCTCTGCGCGAGGAACTGCACTCACGAGGCGCGGACATCACTATTGGCCTCGGAAACCGAAACTGGCATCCCTTCATGTCGGAAACAATCGCGGAACTTGTCCAGGGTGGTGCCCGCAGAATCCTGATGATGCAGACCTCTGCCTACGCCTCCTACTCCGGATGCCGGCAGTACCGCGAAGATGTCGCGGACGCACTCGCCCTGCTCCCCGATGGTGGCAAGGACGTGATCGTCGATAAGGTTCGCTCGTACCACGATTCCCCCGGCTTTCTTACCGCCCAGATCGATGTTGTCAGCGAATCAGTGAAGACGCTACTCGATCGAGGAACTGTGATTGACGATTTGCACCTCGTCTTCGTCACCCACTCCATCCCCACCCCGATGCAGGGCGGATCCGGTAATTCCGACAAGACCGGCTCAGACTACGCGGGTCAGCATCTCGCGCTCATGGAACTGATCGTCCCCGCAGTCGAAGAAAAGCTTGGACTCAAAGTAGGAACGCTGAAAACCGACTTGGCCTTCTGCTCGCGTTCGGGCAACCCGAACGCATCTTGGCTGGAACCCGACATCAATGATCGGCTCGAAGAACTCAAAGCCGAAGGCGTCAAAGCCGTCTCATGCGCACCCATCGGCTTTATTTCCGACCATATGGAAGTCGTCTTTGACCTCGACACCGAAGCCAAGCAAACCGCTACCGACCTGGAACTCGACTACGACCGCGCGCGCACCGTCGACACGCACCCCGCATTCATCGCATCCCTTGCCGACCTCATCCTTGAACGCGCAGCCCGCGCTCGCGGAGAAAACCCAGAACAACCCTCGACCCTTCCGCTGGGCGCGTGGCCGGACGAATGCGCAAGCCACTGCTGTCGCATGATCGAAGGTCTCGACACGGGAAAGACAGTCGTTGCAGGGCCAACCGCCGCGAAGAACGGCGAACTACCCACGCACACTCACCCACGCGACGCACACCACCCCGGCCGAACCCGCCCAGAAAAGTCACGCGAATAAGAACGATGGGCGGCCTCGTCAATCGGAGAAAACTGCCCGCTGAACATTCGTGCCAACTGAAACAAACAACCAAATAGCTTCACACAAAGCTCACATCAAAGGAGAACCAATGAGCCAGACCGGAAAGACCTACTCGCACAAGGATCCGCGCGACGCCACCGACGTCGATATCGACGCCATCAACAACGGCTTCCACTACGGCCTGACCTCGGTCTTCGCGACCGGTGCACCGCTACCGACTGATGAAGTAGAACGCAAGGTCCTGGTTGAGGAAACCCTGGCAGCCATCACCCCCGAGGGCGTGGAACTGCGTGGCACCTACGACCTTGCTGGTCTGCGCGCCGACGCTGACCTGCTGGTGTGGTGGCTCGCCGACGATCCGCTCGCGTTGCAGAAGGCCTACCGCGGTCTGCTCGCGTCGCCCCTGGGTGCCTACCTGATCCCCGTCTGGTCCGTCATGGGCCAGCACACTCCCGCAGAATTCAACACCCGCCACGTGCCCGCATGCTTCGCAGGCGTCGCACCGCGCGACTGGATCACCGTCTACCCGTTCGTCCGCTCTTACGACTGGTACCTGATGGAGCCCGAAGAGCGTAGCGCCATCATGGCCGAGCACGGCAAGAATGGCTTCAGCCAGTACCCGGATGTCAAGGGTTCGACCCTGTCCGCATTCGGTATGTCCGACTACGAGTGGATTCTCGCATTCGAGGCTGACACGCTCGATCGCCTGGAGGGCGTGCTTCACGCTCAGCGCTACACCCGGGCTCGCCTGCACGTGCGCGAGGATCGTCCGTTCTACACCGGTCACCGCGTCTCGCTTGGCGAATGGGCTGACGTTCAGCCACAGGCGTGATACTCGCGATGGGGTGAAGCCCCTGACTACATAAACTGACTACATAATCTTTCGGGCTCGTGCCACTACCGTGGTGCGAGCCCGATTGTTGTGACACGCGCGGCCAGGATTCGACGAGTTGGCGAGCTAGGGACTGGCGAACACACTCTGAAGGCGTGGAGCAGAGCTGTTTGGCTCGAATCTCGGCAAGCTTCCATAGTGCGTCGGGAACGTGAATCGTCCGAGGGGTCATTGCTTGGGTTGTGTATTCCCATGCCCGTGGAACCCTCGGTTCGAGGGAGCTGTGAGGGAATCCAGAGTCAATTTCGTCTTTCCAGCGTTCGATGTCTCCGTCGTGCGGTTGCGTTTATGGGCTAGTGGCGAGTCGGAAAAGCGAAGGGGGAGCACCGAAATCTGATTATTCTCACGTTCGTTGAATAAACGGGATCTGAACACCGACTTTTCCTTGCTATTGAGGCGATAATGACGGTGAATATGGGGGAGTGGTTCTTCCCATTTTTCTGCCATGCAAACGCATTTCTACATGGGTACACGTAGGGTTGGACTGTGACCACAGCTCTGTATCGTCGTTATCGTCCAGACACATTCGCTTCCGTCATCGGTCAAGACCATGTGACGGGGCCACTTCGTGCTGCTCTGCGTGCAAACAAAGTGACTCACGCATACCTGTTCTCGGGTCCGCGCGGGTGTGGAAAGACCACGTCAGCGCGTATTCTGGCCCGCTGTCTGAACTGCGAGCAAGGACCGACTGATACTCCGTGTGGAACCTGCCCGTCGTGCGTGGAACTGGCCACCGGTGGTTCGGGGTCGCTCGACGTTGTCGAAATCGACGCGGCCAGCCACGGTGGCGTTGATGATGCGCGTGACCTGCGTGAGCGCGCCACCTTCGCGCCCGTGCGTGATCGCTACAAGATCTTCATCATTGACGAAGCCCACATGGTCACAAATCAGGGCTTTAACGCGCTGCTGAAGCTGGTGGAAGAACCCCCAGAGCACGTGAAGTTTGTCTTCGCAACGACAGAACCAGAGCGCGTGATCGGAACGATTCGTTCTCGTACCCATCACTACCCGTTCCGTCTGGTTCCGCCAGATGTGTTGGAACCCTACCTGCAGCAGTTGGCGGACGAAGAACACGTCAACATTGGCTCCGGTGTTCTGCCACTGGTCATGCGCGCCGGTGGCGGTTCAGTGCGTGACACTCTTTCCGTTCTTGATCAGTTGATGGCAGGCTCCATCGACTCGGCTGTCACGTATGAAACCGCTGTTTCGCTGCTGGGATACACGGACTCTGCTCTTCTTGACGAGATCGTTGATGGCCTCGCTGGTGGCGACGGTGCGGCGGCTTACCGCGTTATTGAACGCATGGTGGATTCTGGTCATGATCCGCGTCGCTTCGTTGAAGACTTCCTTCAAACACTGCGTGACCTGCTGATTATCGCGGTCGCAGGTGACGGCGCAGGCGATGTCCTGACATCCATCCCTGCTGAGCGCCTCGATCGTATGCGCCATCAGGCAGTGAATTGGGGTCCGCGTCCGCTGTCTCGCGCAGCTGATCTGACCGATGAGGCACTTCGCTCCATGACCGGTGCAACATCACCGCGCCTCCAGCTTGAGCTTCTTATTGGGCGCATTCTTGTGCCGACACCTTCTGGCCAGGCCGTTGCAGATATGCCACTTCCCGGCACGGTTGGCATGCCCGGTGGGGGTGCTCCAAGGGAACATCACGGTGCTGATTATGCTGGAAATAAGCCGATTGGTGTCGCCCCTTCAGCTTCTGGCCCCCAGGCGGCTCGCGCTGCGTTGGCGCAGACAGCCCAACGCGCTTCGCGCCCTGATTCGAACCAGCAGAACCAGCCGGCGGATCTGACACCACGTGCCCAAGCTCCTTCGTCTCCACATCGTGATGGGGAATCGGTTCCCGATGCTCCTACCCCAATGCCTCAGCAGGGGTCCTCGTGGCCCGATGTGGCTGTGACCCCTTCATCCTCGTGGGATGACTCGTCGGTCGCCCAGTCCCAGAACAGTGCTCCCGCTGTTGAAACTGAAGAGCCCGCGCCTGCGCCAAAGGCGGAGCCCCGTTCGGTGGACGCGGCCTCGTCAACTGAAGCACCAGCTCGCCAGACACCACGTCAGAACGGCGGGAAGCAGGCGGACATCGTTCGAGCTCGATGGAATGAAGTGCTTGACCGTCTGGCCTCGATGAGCCGCGTCGCATGGTCGCTGATCAACACGAACGCGCAGTTGGGTGCGATCGATGGGTCGAACCTTGTGCTGGTGTTCCCCTCCGAAGGAATCATGGCGAACTTTGAACGCGGTGGCAGGCATCAGATCGTCTCCGACGCGATCTACGAGGTCACTGGTCTGCGCTATGAACTCAGCGCACAGGTGGGACAAGCATCGGGAGGGCCGGCAGTAACGGCACCTTCGGCACCTGCATCACACCATGCATATTCCGATCCGGCTCACGCCGATCACTCCTATTCAGGTCAGACACCGAACATCCCACTCAACAACAACGCGAACCGAGATGGACGGCCCGATGCTGGATGGGTTTCGGAGCCGCCCCCTTTTGAGCACCGCGTTGTCCAGGCTCCTGACGTCGGTTCACAGGCCCTGGGTGATCCAGCGCCACGTGTTGCCCCCGATTCAGCCCCACACGTCGGCTCTGATCCGGTAGCGTCGGATGACCCGTGGGGTGAAGTAGTTATTCGCACTCCGCACGAAGACGTTGAAGAGCCAGCCCAAGCGTGTGAACCTGAACCGCAGGACGGTCTGAGCGAATCACAACAGGTGCACAACGGACCGCAACCTCGCCGTGATGACGCTTGGTCAGCTGGGGCTGACTCTGCTTCAACGTGCGTGGATGCGGATCCCGCTTGGCCGCTTGCGGATTCCAGCCCGGGTTTTAAGGTTCACTCGGATTCGTCGGGAGTATCCGATGATCGCCCCTCCGATAGCCACGGCGACGAGCAGGCAGATTCTGAGTCTTTAGCTCAGGCAGAACCGGTGCCTACCGGGGGGCCGGTACGCCGTGCCATGAGCGTCTTCACCTACGACGATTTTGACCCGCAAAATACGAGCGATAATCAGCAGACAACGCCCGGTGGCTGGGCGGATGCTCCCGTTGCTCAGACGAACTCGGTGAGCTTTGAAGACTCAGATGATACGGCTCAATCTGCAGGTGATGCCTGGGCTAACGGTGACAACAGCGCTGGTAGCGATGCCCATAATGATGGGCCTATCGATGACGATCAGGATTCCGCTCCGCTCGACATGGGTGAAGACCTGCCCTCAATGGATGACGAAGATATTGAAACCACAACCATGGTTGGCCTCCCCGTTGTCCTCGACGTCCTCGGTGGCAAGATCATTGAAACAATCCCGAACGGAAGTGAACGTTGACCATGTACGAAGGTGCTCTTCAAGATTTGATTGATGAGTTCGGTCAGCTTCCCGGAATCGGACCGAAGTCTGCACAACGCATGGCCATGCACATATTGGATGCGGAACCAGATGACGTTGCTCGACTCGTCGATGCTATTCAGGCGGTGCGGAAAAAGGTTCACCACTGCTCGGTGTGCGCGAACCTGACAGAAGAAGAAACCTGTTCTATCTGCAGAGACGTCCGGCGTGACCCCACAATGATCTGCGTCGTCGAAGAACCGAAAGACATCCAAGCGATCGAAGCGTCACGGGTATTCCGCGGACGCTACCACGTGCTCGGCGGGGTCATCGACCCGATCCGTGGCATCGGCCCCGAGCAACTCCGCATCCGTCAACTGTTGTCGCGTCTTGAAGACGATCAGATTACCGAGGTCATTATCGCGACCAACCCGAATGTCGAAGGCGACGCAACCGCTGCGTTCATCGTCAGAATGTTGAAGAGCATCGGCGTTTCAACATCGCGTCTTGCCATGGGCTTGCCAATGGGTGGCGACCTTGAATACGCCGACTCGAAGACTCTGGGTCGGGCCCTTGAAGGACGAACCGCCCTGGGTTGACAGTGCCATCCCAGAGCGGTGCGGTGTGTTCGGACTGCAAGTCCGACACAGACGAAGAAACTTAGTCGGTGAGCTCAATGCCGTTGCCGTCGCGGTGCCACTCGCTACCCGGAGCGGACACCAGAATGAGGATGCCTTCAATGAAGCCCCACAGCGAAGCAACACCGAAGGTGAAGATCGTCAGAACCAGCTGAATGACAGCGCGGGTGGTGCGACCAAGGTAAAAGTTGTGGATGCCAAAACCTCCAAGGAAGATGCCCAGGATACCGGCGATAATCTTCGACTTCTGCTGGTAGCCCGCCGGGCCGGAGGGTGCGAATGTAGGCTGGCCGTAAGGCTGTCCCTGCTGGGCGTAAGCTTGCTCTTGGTTGGTGTACTGCGGGTCTGATTGGCCGTTGAACTGCGGAGTCGGCGTTGTCATCGTATGAACTCGTTTCATTGTGAGAACGTTTACGCCACTAAGGTACTGAATACTTACTACGGACACAAGGAAATGTCACGACCTAGACCATGTGTGCAGTGAATGATCACAGGGAACCCACAGCAGGCGAGCGGGACAGATAGTGAGCTAGCGAAACAATCTGGGCATGAGTCCAGCATCTGAATCGTCATGTGTTCGCTCTGATGGCACGCTCGCTCGCATCCTTGGCGTGGATGAAGAGTCTTCGCTTGCCGTCTGCCGTTGTCGCCTAGTGGTTTAACCGTGAAAAGCAGTGTTGGGGGAGTACATCATTGACGTGCTCCCCCAACACTGTTGGTAACGCTTCAGTGCGTCACCGGGTGCTAGGCCAAGAGAGTGCGGTCAGAGAGTCCCTCTCCATCTTTGCCTCGCAGCTTATCGAACTCCGCAAGAAGGGAATCGACAGTTGCATTCTTCTTTTCTTCACCCGCCAACTCGAACATGATGCGACCTTCGTGCATCATGATCAGGCGGTTGCCCATGGAGAGTGCCTGCTCCATGTTGTGCGTGACCATCAGCGTCGTCAGATTCTTCGACGCGACAGCATCTCGGGTCAGCTCGGTAATCAGAGCAGCACGCTTCGGGTCAAGAGCGGCGGTGTGTTCATCAAGAAGCAGGACGCGCGGGTTAGAGAAGGTCGCCATCGTCAGCGACAGAGCCTGACGTTGGCCACCGGACAGCAGACCAACCTTGGCAGTCAGACGATTCTCGAGGCCCTGTTCGAGAGGTGCCAGAATGTCTCGGAATATGGCGCGCTTCTTCGCTGTCAGAGCAGGCCCCAGGGTTCGGCGGTTGCCTCGTGACCATGCGAGCGCAAGATTCTCTTCGATCGAAAGGTGGGGCGCGGTGCCAGCCATCGGATCCTGGAAGACACGCGAAACGTAGCGCGCAACCGCGTAATCCGGAAGCTTCGTGACGTCCGTATCATCGATCGTCACGCGTCCCACGTCAGCCTGGTAACGGCCAGAAATAACATTCAGCAGTGTCGACTTGCCGGCGCCGTTTGAGCCGATGATCGTGACGAAGTCACCCTCGTCAAGGTGGAGTGAAATATCGCGAAGCGCCACGCGCTCGTTGACGGTACCGCGGAAGAATGTCTTAGTGACGGCTTCGATATCAAGCATCAGAGCACCACCTTTTCGTTGTCGCGCTCTTCAGGCGTGTGCGTAATGTCAGGTTCGGGAACCAGTGTGTGGGCGCGACGGCGCTCGCGGATCTTCGAGAAGAAACCGACGCGAGGAATCATCAGGGCGAGGAACACGATGATTGCGCTGATCAGCTTCATGTCATTCGCTTCAAGGAACTCGATGCCGAGGGCAAGCTGGATGATGACACGGTAGACGATCGAGCCGATCACGACGAACAGCGAGGTCATCCACATGCCACGCGACCCGATCAGTGCGGTACCGATAATGACCGATGCCAGGCCGGCAACAATCAAACCGATGCCCATCGAAATGTCGGCGTAGCCCTGGTACTGAGCGACAAGAGCGCCAGAGGCGGCAACGAGGCCATTTGAAAGGGCAAGGCCGATAATCTTCATCGTTCCTGTGGGAACACCCTGGGCGCGAGCCATACCTTCGTTGTCACCGGTTGAGCGCATGCCAAGACCGATCTGGGTGGACAAGAACCAGTTGAAGGCGGTGGTGACGACGCCGATCAAGACGGCGAAGATAACGACGGATGCCCACGAGCCGTTCAGGCCCGCCTCGCGCAGGGGAGTGAGGACAGTTTCTACACCACGAAGAAGCGGAACATTTGCTTTGCCGAGAATACGCAGATTGATCGAGTACAGGCCGATCTGCGTCAAAATTCCGGCAAGCAGGGGGTGGATGCCTGCTTTGACGTGAAGGAAACCGGTAATTGAGCCCGCAATACAACCGGCAAAGAAGCCGGCGATCGAGGCAAGCCACGGGTTCTGGCCGGCGGTGATCATGATTGCTGCAACCGCTGCGCCCGTTGTAAAGGATGAGTCGACGGTGAGGTCAGCGATATCGAGTACTCGGAATGTCAGGTACACGCCGAGTGCCATGAGGCCGTAGATCAGGCCAAGGTCGAGAGCTGTAAGCACTGGTTTTCCTTTTCAGGGTTTGTTTTCACGCGCAGGTGCTCAGGAACATTGGTTGTTCACTGAGCACCTGCGCGTGGGTTGCGCGTCAGCGCGTTGAGTTATTCTCCGACCAGGACGGCGGTGTCCTTGAGAGCATCCGGAAGAGTCAAACCGATTGCTTCAAGTGTCGTCTTATTGACGGTCAGTTTGTATTCGGTCTGGGATTCGACAGGCATGGTGGCAGGCTCGGCGCCTTCGGTGAGGATCTTGATTGCCATCTGGCCGGTCTGGTAGCCGAGTGCGTTGTAGTCGATGCCGTATGTGGCAAGCGCACCCTTAGCAACGGAATCAGCTTCGCCTGCGATCAACGGAATTTTTGCATCTTCAGCTGCCTGGACGACAGAAGCGAATGCAGAGACGACGGTGTTATCGGTCGGGACGTAGATAGCGTCGACCGTGCCTGCCAGATCCTGGGCTGCCTGCTGAACTTCGGCGGAGTTCGTGATGGTCGTTTCCTTCACGGAAAGGCCTTCGGATTCGGCTATCGTCTTGGCAAGCTTCACCTGGACTTCGGAGTTCACTTCACCGGACGAGTAGATGATGCCGATGCTCTTCGCCCCGGGTGTGAACTGCTTGACCAGCTTGATCTGCTCTTCGACCGGGTTCATGTCGGTGGTGCCCGTTAGGTTCGAGCCAGGGGCGTCGAGCGAGTCTACGAGCTGAGCAGAAACCGGGTCGGTGACGGATGTGAACAGGACGGGAGTGTCAACGATGGATTGCGCAATCGCCTGAGCTGAAGGAGTTGCGATAGCCAGGATCAGGTCGTGATCTGCTTCTGCGAACTTCGCTGCGATCGAAGTTGCGGTTGCCTGATCACCCTGGGCGTTCTGTTCGTCGAACTTCACGTTCAAGCCAGCGTCGGTAAACGCCTGCTTAAAGCCTTCACGTGCCGCATCGAGCGAGGTGTGAGTGGTGATCTGGCTGATGCCGATTGAGTATTCCTCAGACGCGCCGGCTGCTCCCGATTCGGATTTGGTCGATGCTGAGCCGGAGCATCCAGCAAGGACAAGGGCGAGCGCTGCGCCAGTGACGGCACTGATCTGCGCGGTGCGTTTCATGGTGAACTCCACGTGTTGACGTTTACGGTTGGAGGGCCAGCCGGGCTGACCTTCTTCCATGACGCTAACGAGTGAAGTGGTTTCAGGGAGTGGGTGTTCAGTGGGTGAACATAGAGCGGTCGAAAATATCTCAGAATATGAAACCGGCTGCTCTGTTTTCAGCATGCTGATTCTTAGTCGAAACAAAAACGGCTAAAAATCAGGCAAAAACGGTGCTCAATGAAAGAACTCACTCAATTCCAAGAGCTTGGCGCGCGCGATAGCGCCCATCGCCACCATCGAAGGCGCCGACAAGCGCATCGGCGGCTGCGCGACACCGCTCAAGAGAAACCTGACCAAGCTGGGCGCCCACACCGGAAATCGCACTTGATGCCATCGACAGCGATGTCACACCCATGCCCACAAGCACGCACGCAAGAAGCGGATCGGCGGCTGCTTCACCACACACGCCAACGGGCTTGCCCAACCGCAGGCCAGCTTTGACGACCTTACGGATCAGCGCAAGCGGTGCGGGCTGCCACGGATCGGAGTACTCCGCCAGGTTTGCTGACAGACGGTCAGCGGCCATCGTGTACTGGGTCAAGTCATTCGTACCGATAGAAACAAAGTCCACGTACTCCATGATCTGGTCGATCAGGATCGCGGTCGCGGGAACCTCGACCATCACGCCAGCCTTCAAAGACACGCCAAAAACGTCGTTGCGTTCATTAATCAACCCGGCAAACCAGCGTGCTTCAGCGGCAGTAGCGATCATCGGTGCCATCACCCACACGTCGGTGTCGGCGGCAGTCATGGCTGCGACGGCAATCGCGTCCAGCTGATTAGCCAGAACATTCGGGTGAATGCCGTTAATCCGGATACCGCGAACACCCAGCGCAGGGTTCGGCTCATCACGTAGCGTCGCGTAGGCAACGGGCTTGTCAGATCCTGCATCCAGAGTGCGAACCACAACCTTCGAGCCGCTCCATGCCAGCAGTGCCTGAGAATAGGAGCGCGCTTGCTCTTCGACGCTGGGCTCAGTCGGGTGGTCAAGGAATGCCAGCTCGGTGCGCATCAAACCGACGCCCTCAGCGAAGCCGGACTCGTGAGCCGAAGTAGCGCTGGGCCCGTCCTGAACGTTCGCCAACAGTTGGACATGCACCCCATCCGAGGTCTGCGCGGGACCCGTCCATGAACGAATCAGTTCCAGTCGCGCTGCATCAGCCCGGACCTTTTCGAGTGCCACGGCCTCGTCGATTCCGGTTGTGATCGCACCCGTCCCACCGTCGACCAAGACGGGCACCTCCGAAGCGATCTGGTCCACCTGGCGTGCTGCCACGATGCACGGAATCGCCAGCTGACGCGAAATGATCGACGTGTGCGAGGTCGGACCACCTAACTGAGTCACGATCGCGACGCACACATTCGTGTCCAAGCTTGCGGTGTCAGCGGGCGACAGATCATCCGCCAACAGGACAAACGGGCAATCGCAGTCCGGAATACCCGGTTCAGGCACGCCCTGAAGGTGCGCGATCACGCGGTCACGAACGTCGCGCAAGTCGGTCGTGCGCTCCGCCATCACACCGCCGGCAGTCTCGAACATGACGACGAACCGCTCGGTCGCCTTCATCACCGCCTGAATCGCGGGGATGCCGTCGCGGATGCGCTTCGACACGTCCTTCGTCCACGCGCGGTCAGTGGCCAGCGACGAGGTCACGATCAGAACGTCAGCCGCTTGTCCGGTGGTTTTCGAAGCACGATTCATGAGCGAGTCAGCCACGGCATTTGCACAATCAAGGAAGCGACTTACTTCGGCTTCGCGGACATCCTCCGGCAAAGCAGGAGCCGACTCAGGCGGAAGTTCAGGCCTGCGCACCCAGAGTGCCGGGGCGTAGGCAACACCTTGAACAACAGGAGTTCCATAGATTGTGATCGGGTCAGCCATGCGAGCCTCCTTGCTCAACGGGTCACGTGCTGTGACCAGCATAAAAGCTGACTTGGACTCAAGCGATTGTCAACCCTGAGCCTGCACAAGTGACCTAGAAGAGCCCTGATTGATGTTTCGTTTGTCCGCCTATTGTGTTTCCTTTGCCCGTATGGCGGTCGCACTCGAGCTAGATAGGGCGCATCTCTAGGATGAAAGGACGCACGAAGGTGCGTAGTAAAAGAAGAAATGGGGAATCGTGGCACTCATCGTGCAGAAGTACGGTGGCTCATCCGTCGCAGATGTTGAAGCGATGAAACGAGTCGCCCGCCGAGTCGTCGAAACTCACCAGGCAGGACACCAAGTCGTTGTCGTCGTATCCGCAATGGGCGACACTACCGACGACCTGCTCGACACGGCCGCGCAAATCACCCAGCACGCTCCCGAACGCGAGATGGACATTCTGCTGTCCGCCGGCGAGCGCATCTCCATGTCCCTGCTGTCCATGGCAGTCAACGAACTCGGCGTTCAAGCCCAGGCGTTCACCGGCGCTCAGGCCGGCATTAAAACGACTTCACACTATGGGCGTGCCCAGATCGTCGGTCTGGTAACCGAACGCATTGCCCGCACCGTCAAAGACGGCCACGTTGCCATCGTCGCAGGGTTCCAAGGAATCTCCGAAGATGACGACGTCACCACGCTGGGCCGTGGCGGATCGGATACGACCGCAGTCGCGCTCGCGGCAGCCCTGCACGCTGATGTCTGCGAAATCTACACCGACGTCGACGGCCTGTTCTCTGCAGATCCTCGTATTGTCCCCAAGGCGCACCGTCTGCGTCGCGTCACCCAGGAAGAAACCCTCGAACTTGCTGCGCACGGAGCAAAGATTCTGCACCTGCGCGCCGTCGAATTCGCGCGCCGCTACAAGGTGCCGCTCCACGTCCGCTCATCGTTCTCAGAAAAGAACGGCACCTGGATCTTCGACGGTCCAGCAAACCCAGAACTTAAGGGACTCGTTCCCTCAGCCGCACTTGTCGATCCGCAGGAGGACCCCATGGAACAGCCAATCATCTCCGGTATCGCCCACGACCGCTCCCAGGACAAGATCACCGTCACCAACCTGCCGAACACCCCCGGTATGGCAGCGCGCGTCTTCTCCATTTGCGCCGAGGTCGGCGCAAACGTCGACATGATCGTTCAGAACGTTCCAGTCTCTGACTCGACCCGCGCGAACGTGACCTTCACGCTTCCCGAAGGCGATGCGCAGCGCACGCTCAACGCTCTTGAAGCTGCGCGCGACGAAATCGGCTTCGACCAGTTGCGTTACAACCCGAACATCGGCAAGCTCTCGCTGGTCGGCGCGGGCATGCGCACCAACCCGGGCGTGTCCGCCAAGCTGTTCGAGGCCCTGTCTGATGCCGGCATCAACATCGAGATGATTTCGACTTCCGAAATTCGTATCTCCGTTGTCACCCGCCTCGACGATCTTGACCGCGCAGTCCAGGCCGTCCACACGGCATTCGGCCTTGACGCTACCGAATCTGAGGCAGTCGTCTACGGCGGCACCGGGCGCTGAAAGGCGCACCGATCGTCGCTTCGCCCCCCTATGGGGAATATGAGAGAAACGCTAGGTGGCCTCGTCAGTTTAAAATCGCAGACTTCCGCGTGAAAACCACGCCGGATCCCTCGGTCGCCCCACCGTATGGGCGCCCACACCAAAGGAGAAAACAATGACCGGACTGAACGTCGCAGTCGTCGGAGCAACCGGACAGGTTGGCCGAGTCATGCGCACTCTGCTCGAAGAGCGCGACTTCCCCGTGAAGTCGATTCGCTTCTTCTCTTCTGCTCGCTCGGCGGGCACGACTCTGACTTTCAAGGGTGAAGAGATTACGGTCGAAGACGTCGCCACCGCGAACTACGACGGTATCGATATTGCTGTTTTCTCTGCGGGTGCCTCGGCCTCGCTTGAGTACGCGCCGAAGTTCGTTGCTGCCGGCGCGGTTGTTGTCGACAACTCTTCCGCATGGCGCAAGGACTCGGACGTGCCACTGGTCGTGTCTGAGGTCAACCCCGAAGACATCGAGAACCGTCCCAAGGGCATCATCGCGAACCCGAACTGCACGACCATGGCAGCTATGCCGGTCCTGCGCCCGTTGGTTGACAAGGCGGGTGGCCTGAAGCGCCTGTTCGTCTCGTCCTACCAGGCAGTCTCCGGTTCCGGCGTGAAGGGCGTCGAAGAACTCGTGCGCCAGAGTGAAGCCGGCGTCACTCAGAATCTTGCCGGTCTTGCACTGGATGGCCACGCGGTCACTCTGCCCGATCCGCAGGTCTACGTCGCCCCGATCGCATTCGACGTTGTGGCTCTGGCCGGTTCGATCGTTGACGATGGATCGGAAGAGACCGATGAAGAGCAGAAACTCCGCAACGAGTCCCGCCGAATCCTACACATCCCGGACCTCAAGGTGTCGGGCACCTGCGTCCGCGTCCCCGTTTTCACCGGCCACACGCTTTCGATCCACGCCGAATTCTCCGGCGCTATCACCCCCGACGAGGCGCGTTCCGTTCTGGCAACCGCTGATGGTGTACGCATCGTCAACGTTCCGACTCCGCTTGAAGCTGCGGGGCGCGACGAGGTTCTGGTCGGTCGTATCCGCCAGGATCAGGCTGTCGATGACAACTGCGGTCTGGTTCTGGTCGTCGCCGGCGACAACCTGCGTAAGGGCGCTGCCCTCAACGCGATCCAGGTCGCCGAACTGGTGGCAGCTGAACTGCTTGCCTGACCAGGTGCATCAAGCCAATCCTAGGGAAGGGGCGCTGGTGGGATGAAACCCCCAGCGCCCCATTTCTTTACGCGACTTCGTTGTCCGCATCTGAGCTTGGAAGCACCCACCCCGACGTCACATCAAACTCAACCAGTGCACCGACTTCAAAGGGAATTGATGTGTCGGGTGTGCGGACAACCAACGTCCCGATCTCGGTTTCTACGTCATAGGACATATGGGATCTGACGAACGAAGCGGAAATGATTTGCCCGTGACGCCCGATCACCGAATACGGGGCACTGGGAGTCAAATGAATATTCTCGGGCGGAATGCTGATCTGAACGTCTCCCGGCTTCGTGTCGTGGGGAGCAGGAATCGAATAGGTCACAGTCCCACACGTCACCGTTGCCAGAAGAAGCGACGAAGCGGGAGCCTCATCAACACTTTCGACCGTGCCCGACACGATGTTGGGGATGCCCATCAGGTGCGCAACTTCGATGGAATTCGGTTGCGCATACAGCATCCGCGCGGTGTCGATCTGCAGGCACCGCCCCGAATCCAACAGCATGATTCGATCGGCGACCAGACACGCTTCGGTCACATCGTGCGTCACGTAGAGAACTGCACTGCCCAAGCGTCGAACCTCGCGAATCAGGGAAGCTCGGATCGTTGACGCAACGGATGCGCCCACGTGCGCGAGGGGCTCATCCAACAGCAGGACGGAGGGTCGTCGCACAAGTGTCCGTGCCAGAGCGACGCGTTGAGCCTGACCGCCCGACAGCTGGTAGGGGTAGCGTGATGCTAGGCCGACGATACCCATGCGAACCATGATCGAATCGATCAAAGACTCGCGTTGAGCAGGGGGAACATTCGTACTATCCAGCGCGAAAGCAATGTTTTCGTGGACGTTCATATGATTGAACAACGAGGGCGTCTGAAAAAGTAGGCCGGTTGGGCGTTTTCCTGCGGGAAGAGTGGTGATGTCCGAGCCGTCAACGACGATGGAACCACTTCTGGCCGCTTCGATGCCCGCAAGGGTATGTAAGAGCGTTGTCTTGCCGCACCCCGATGGTCCAACGACAGCAAGGATCTCGGCCGGGGCAACGTCGAATGAAATGTCGCTCAGGATGCGTGAGCCACGGTGAACGTCCAGACCACAAACATGCAGTCCGGAGTTCATGTGAGTAGAGGTTGTCATAGGCCCTTCCTGACATATCCGGAGTGACGTGTCGTTGAGGTAATGAATGCGATGCCCAAACTAATCATGACGAGGGCAGATGATGCGGCGAGCGTGCCAAGAGCTAACACTGACCAGTGATCGCCGTGGATGCCAAGTGGAAGAAGCGCAACGGCTGGGAACGCGGAACCGACGGGGACAACGAACGCCGAGGGGGCGCTCATGCACATGAGCAACCCGCTGAGTGCTGCAAACACACCGATCAGTCGACCTGCCAAGGCGGGAATCACCACTGTGAGAGTGGTGCGCGTAGTGCTTGCTCCCAGTTCTTCCGCGGTCCTCATCGCTTGGCGAACAGAGAGCAGTGAGAACGACATCAGGAAATATGAGGCCGGCAGGGCAAGAAGAAGATTGGTGAGAACCACCGTCAGCATGCCACCCGCAATCGAGCCGCCACCCAACAAGCGTGGCAGGATCGTGTGGTCGCCGATTGATATCGGGTGTTGGAAAACTAAGTGAATCAGAATTCCGCCGGCAATGGGGGCGGACAACAAGGCAGTCAGGAACAGGGCGTTGATCGCGCGGGGGAATGCCCAGCGGTGCCTGGCAATCAAGAATCCTATTGCTGCGCTCAGCGGGACGATGCCCAGGATCAGCAGTGATTCTCTGACGGTCTGCCCCAAGAGTTCCGCAGATGCGGTGTGGATGAACCAATTGGACGCTCCGACGAGCATCACGATGATGATTCCTGCACTCATAATTACGAATATCAACGCGAAGGGGATGACGCTTGCGGATAGCGTCGGAAGGTATTCCTTCATCGGGGTTGGGTATGTTGTCTGCCGGGCTGTGTAACGAGTCAGCGTCAAGCTACGCAAAACGATGAACGTGGTCGCGGACGCGACTCCAACGTAGATGAGTGCGATGTGAGTGGGGACGGAAGAATCGAGTCCTGAGTTCAACGCATTGAGCGCCAACACCGGTAGGTACGGTTCAGCCGACGCGTTCGTGCTTGTTGCTGACACGTCGGAAGCTGCCATGAATGTGGTCAACGCGAATGCGGGGATCAGGGCTGCGCGGATGCGTGGAGCAAGAAGCTTTTTAAAAATGTTTCGCTCGGGGCTCCCGAAAGTGACTGCTGTTTGGACTTCGCCGTGGTTGAAGGACGACAGGATGAAACTCAGCATGAGGACAGCGAAGGGGCTTGCGTTGATGGCAAGGGCGACGACGATTGTTGCCTGCGAGTAGGGTGGGGCGCCCATCCAGATCAGTGCTTGAGCGATGACTGCCGGTGGGATCAGTGCAGGCAAGAGTGCTGGAAGAATCCAGATGAATGTTCGTCGGGAGCGCAGGTACAGGGGGAGTGCGATTGCGATTCCGAGGATTGTCGCGCCCAGTCCGGCTAACGTGCTGATTTTCAGCGTGCGAATGGCAGTGGGGACGAGGTCACTCCATGACAGTTCATCGGCTAGAGGTAAAGATTCAGTGTCTGACACGTGGTGGTTGGCGCGGGGCGCGCCAATGGGGGCGGGTGCGTCCTGGGTGGACGATGGAAGGTAGACGTCTTTCGTCCATCGCTTAATCAGGGTGGCGCGCTGAAGGGAGGCCGCGCTGGGATCATCGCCGAAGATTGATATTCCGAGTGTTTCAAGACGTCGTGAAATGTGTTCGGGGAGGCGCGTACTGACGGGGGATTGGTCTGCGACCTCGGCACCGAGCGCCTGTCCTTCGTCGCTGACAACCCACTGCAGGAACTTTTGTGCGTCCTCGGATTCGCGAGTGCGTCGGGGAAGAGATGCTGCTCCGATTTCGAAGCCGGTTCCGTCAAGTGGGTAGGTGACCATGACGTCGGCGCCATGGTGTGCTTCAAGGCGACAGTAGTTGTCGAAAGTGATGGATGCGGGTGAGCGTCCGATTGCGACAAGGTGTGCGGGGTCGGTTCCTGAGTTCACGTAGGTCAGGGTGTGAGCGTCGACTTGGCGCAGGAATTGGATTGCTTGCGAGGGACTGCCGAAGCGTTCTTTCTGCACGTTCAAGAATGTTGCTGCTGTTCCCGAGGTCAGGGGAGAAGGGACGATCAGGGGGAGGGAAGTTGATGACAGGTCCTGCCAGCTTCGAAGACCTTCTGGGGAATGTGTGACCGTTCGTGACTGGCAGAAGGACAAGATGCCACCGTAAATCCCGAACCACGATCGAGAGTGGAAAGCATCGGGTAGCCCACTGGTGTCAACGTCCGGGGCAAGGCGAAGTAGTCCGAGGTTTTCGGCTTGGACGTGCGCTTCGGCTGGACCACCAACCCAGACGTCGAATTCTGAGTGGGCACGGGTTGATATCAGACGAGCAAGGGCTTCTGACGTTGGTACTCGTACGACGTCGACGCTTGTTTCTTCGCGTTGCTCGTAGCGCCTAGCTAGAGCTTCGCACACCGTTGACGTGTTGGAGCACAGGATTCTTAGGCCCGGCTTTGAGTCTGCGAAAAGAAGAAAGAGTGGCGAGATGCTGATGATCCCCACGACCGCCACCGCGATCAGTGAACTGAGGCGGCTTTGGCGTAGGGATTTCATAGGAACCAGACTAGTGCGAGGATGCAGTATCGCCGGCGACCAAGATTGGGAAGTCGCCGGCGATACACATCGGGGAAGAAGGTCACTTATTGGCTACGTGACGCTTCATGAGGGCTCGTTCCTCCTTGCCGACGATCATCATCAGGATGACGGCGACGACGGCAACGACAATAAGGAAGCCGTAGGCGATGTTCCAGCCGAAGTTGTGGATCAGCAGACCAACGCCGGACGATGCCAGGGTTGCGCCGAGCAGGTATCCGAAGAGGCCGGTGAAGCCAGCTGCGGTGCCCGCAACATTCGTGGGTGAAAGGTCGATTGCTTGAAGACCGATCAGCATGACCGGGCCGTAGATCAGGCCACCGATGACGGCGATGAGCAGGTAGAAGACCCAGATGGGGGCGCTGTGAGGCATGAGCCAGTAGGCGAGAAGAGAAATGCCAACGCCTGCCAGGAAGAGGATGCCTGCGCCTGAACGCCAGCCCTTGAAGATCTTGTCGGAAACCCAGCCGCAGAGCAGGGTGCCGGCGATGCCGGCGCCTTCGTAGATTGCGAAGCCAAGGATGCCTTCCTTGACGTTGACGCCGTGAACCTGTTCGGTCAGGTAGATCGGGATCCAGTTGAGGACGCCGTAGCGGAGCGTATAGACGAAGACGTTGGTGACAGCCAGGAGGACGACGACGCGGTTGGTCAGGACGTGCTTGAACAGCATTTCCTTCCACGGCATATCCGAGGTTTCCTTCACCTTTGCCGGGTCGTTGCGGTATTCCTCGATCGGCGGCAGGCCGAGGGCTTCGGGGCGGTCGCGGACAAGGATCAGTGCAATGAGGGCGACGATGAGCGCTGCGATTGCCGGTGCCCAGAAGGCGGGACGCCAGTCAGCATCGGAGGTTGCGAAGGTGTCGAGTGCCCAAGCGGAGAGCAGGCCGACGCCCGCGCCACCAACGTTGTGTGCACAGTTCCAGATCGAGGTCATCCAGCCACGTTCGGTGGTGGAGAACCAGTGGACCAGGACGCGACCTGAGGGAGGCCAGCCCATGCCCTGGAACCAGCCGTTGATGAACATCATGATCGCGAAGAGGCCGACTGATGCGGAAAGAACGGGCACGAATGCGATCAGCAGGTTCATGATTGCCGAGAGTGCCAGGCCGATCGGCATGAAGTAGCGTGCGTTTGCGCGGTCGGACAGCATGGCCATAAAGAACTTCGACAGGCCGTATGCGAAGAGCACTGCATTGGCAACGATGCCGATGCCGGCAGCGTTCATGATGTCGTGTTCCTTTAGGATTGCCGACACTAGTGACACATTGTTACGGATCAGGTAGAAGCCGGCGTATCCGAGGAAGATTCCCATGAACACCTTGAAGCGCCATGAGCGGTACATCGAGTCGACGCGTTCGGGGCTGACGGGCGGTGCTGCCGGTGGCGCCGAAAGGAAACCCAAAGAGTTTGACTGGGAAGACAACAGTGTCTCCTTTAGTTGAAGAGTTAAGACTCAACGATTGTGTCTTCTGGTTGGTGACAATTCGGGCGGGTTTTGGTGGCGTTTGGAAACAGTGCTGTTACCAAAGTGGGCGGGCTACGTTCCAGAGTGTGCGGGCTAGGTGCGTGCGCGCAGTCTGGCGGACACAGTGGGGGCACGAGGCCCCTTATCAAGCGCGAGTGCTCAAAGTCAGCGTTATGAGGCCTCGATGACGAAACGGTAACCTCGTCCCCTGACCGACTGGATACACGAAGAGTCGATGCCCGCACGTTCTAGCTGACGGCGAAGGCGATACATCGTTGTTTTGATCATGTCGTGTGCGCCGACTTGGTCGGTTGTGGACCAGCCTTCGCTGAGGAGGTCTCGCCAGGGGATGTCCTGGTTTGGTCGCGAGGCTAGGATTGTCAGGACACGCTGTTCGGTAGGGCTGAGCGGAATGACGACTCCGTCCCAGGTTATGCGTTGCATATCAGCATCGATGGTGATGGGCCCGAGGTGCACGGATTCTTGTTGTCGTACAGGCTGGGTTCGCCTGACGATTGCTTGGGCGCGCAGTGCGAGCTCGCGGGGACTGAAGGGTTTGGTCACGTAGTCGTCGGCGCCTGCCTCGAGGCCAACGATACGGTCTTCTTCATCACCAAGGGCAGTAAGCAAAATGATCGGAACCGCCATGCCGGCGCCACGGATTCTTCGGGTCAGGTCAACGCCTGATCCGGTCGGCGTCATGACGTCAAGGACAACCAGATCAACACTGCGATCTTGAAGGTATTGCCAGGCTTTTGTGGTGTTGGGTTTCGTTTCGCACGTGAAGCCTTGGGTTTCCAGCGCGAAGGCGATGATTGAGAGCATCTGGGGTTCGTCGTCGACGATAAGCGCGTGCTGTCCCATCACTTCCCCTTCGGCAGTACAACGTGGATGACCGTGCCACACTCAGGCAACGAGTCCACCATAATTCTGCCACCGTGCGCCTCGATTATTCGTTGGGAGACCATCAGTCCGATTCCGGATCCCCGGCCATCGGTGGTTTCCGACGTGAAAGCGTCGAACATTTTTTCTTGGGTTTCAGGGGTAATTCCCGGGCCGGAGTCCTCGACGGTGATTTGCGCTCCGCCATCTTCGGTTGAGGCGACGCTGATCGTGATCGGCGAGGTGCCGTCTCCGTGGTGGAGTGAGTTGTTGATCAGGTTCCACATGACTTGCCGGAGCATGGAAGCGTTCGCGTGGATGTTGAGGACTCCCCCGACCGCGTTCACATGGATGGGGATGTCGGTGATGCGTCGCATTTCTCGTGCGGTTGAGGCAACGATGTCTCTCACGTCGACGAGCTCGGTTGACAGTGTTCCGCCACGTGAGAGTTTGAGGTCGGTGATGATTGACTCGGTCAGGTCGATGACCTGCTGAGTGTTCGTTGTCATGGTGCGAACGAAGTGGTGTTGCTGTTCGTTCAGGTCGCCAGCAAGACCTTCTTCGAGCAGTTCGCCGGCTCCGCGGATGAGTGCCAGCGGAGTACGGATTTCGTGGGCGATGATGGCGGGCCGGTATCTCAGCAGATCGTCGCCTGTTTCGTCATCGTGATTCTTCTTTTTCAGCAGGATGGCACCCCGCGTTTTTTCGCCGTTGTGCGCCCGTGAAATGACGTAAATCAGGGTGATTGCGGTTGCAATAAACAAAAGCCACCCGACGATTGTGAAGATCATCGTCGGGTGGCTCATGGTCCAAGTGTGTCGCTAATAGTGCGACTTGCCAAACCTGGAAGGTGGGTTTTCTGCCGGTTCACTTCTGGGATTCGGCAATGGATGCGCGAACCTGATCCATGTCGAGGTCGCGGATCTGCTGGATCAGATCGTCGAGTGCAGCACCCGGAAGGGCGCCGGACTGACGGAAGACGGCGATGCCGTCGCGGAACGCCATGATCGTCGGGATGGACGAGATCTGAGCTGCGCGAGCAAGGTTCTGCTCTGCGTCGGTATCGACCTTGCCGAAGACAATGTCGGTGTGCTTGTTGGAGGCTTCTTCGTAGACCGGACCGAACTGGCGGCACGGGCCGCACCAAGTTGCCCAGAAGTCAACCAAGACGATGGCGTTTTCGGCGACGGTGGTTTCAAAGTTGTCGTTGTGAAGCGTGACGGTGGCCAATGCGGTCTCCTTATGTGCGGGGTTCGAGTGAACCCTAGGTGCGATTGTATGAGCGTGATCTATTGCTGGGAATCGCTTTGATTATTTCGTTGCGGTTTCCCGTTTCGTAGAGTTCAACGGCCTGAGTAGTGAATCTATTCCCTGCGATTGTTTGAGAGGTGTGGTGTGCGTCGCACGTCTGTGACGGTAAGGCTGTTTCAGGGGGCCTCGTATCTGCGCGTCAGTGCGCGACCGGGCACCGCATAAAAGAGGCCTGGGTATTGTGCTCTTCGGCTTCGGCGCACTTTTTCGGCGAGGGGAGTGCGTGGATTTTCTCCGACGAGGCTCCAACTGCGCGCAAGACGAACGCTTCCGATGCTACGCAGAGTGCGCGTCGCTTGTCGGGATCCGAGGGCAGGCGTTGCCCGGACAAGCAGGCGTGGATCAGCGCGACCAGAATGTGCGGGTCCTGCATGGGGATCGCTTCACACTTCATTGCATCGATGAGGATGTTGAGAAGGAGGTTGCCGATCACGCCTGCATGCTCGTGAAGATGTTCGGACTTTTCCGTCGACATCTGATCGCGCAGGTGAACGCGACTTGCTAGGTGGTAGCGACTGGTCATCTCCAAGTGTGCGTGCACGTAGATGCGGAGGCGCTCAATCGGGTCGGGTTCTGTGTCGATTGATTCGTGAAGAAGTGCCGAGAATTCTGCGGTTGCCTCGTTCATGTAGGCAAGGAGCAGAACTTCTTTATCTTCGAAGTGGTTGTACACAGCGGTGCGTCCGACGTTGGCGCGTGACGCGATCTGCGACATGGTGATCGTGTCGAAAGACTGTTCGGCGAGGAGCCCTCCGAGCGCGTCGAAAAGCTTGTGGCGAGTCAGAGCGCGGTGGTTTTCTAGGGAGTCTCCGATGATCTTAGGCATAGGACTATTCTGACAGATGTACCCCATATGTCGCCAAATTATCTAGGTATTTGGTCATATATTCAGGCTCTTAGCGGTCCGCTGGCTCGAAACCGGATGTGCGTGCAACGGCCATCGCAATCTCAAGATCGCAGCCAATCCAGTCAAGCGTGTCGACCTTGTCTAAAGGAGTCCAGCGGAACTCACTATGGGAACCATTCAAAGTGGGGGCGGGCGCGTCCGGCGCTAGTTCAGCTAACCAGACTCCCATCGTGCGCCCCTGCAGGATCGGCCACCACGTGCCCTCTTCTGTCATTACCTGAGCGCCCACGCGGATGGCGGTGTTCATTTCTTCGCGTATTTCGCGGTGAAGTGCCTGAAGCGGGGCCTCGTCGCGATCGATCTTTCCGCCGGGAAGCTCAAATTTTCCTGCCAGCTCGGGCGGGTATGAGCGTGCGGCGCAGAGCAACTGCGTTGGGTTGTCGAGCGAGTCGACGATGGCGGCGGCAACAACTAAGCGGGGCATGACTGCAGTGTAGGCAGTGTGTGGGACGAAGGTAATATAGTGGTCATACGAACTTGAAAAGATCTCCCTTCAACGAGCCGTTGAAACTGCCGATTTTAAGCTTGGCCACACGCGTCCTGATGGATCTCGTTGGTCTGATCTGAATTCCAACGGAGTCGAAACCCACGCGGAGGTACTTGCGTGGGGTGGGCGCACCGTCTCTGCCGCTGTTGATCTGCGTGCGCCAGGCTGATCCTGTCGGCCTAGTCAAGCGTTGATCAAGAGGAGGGGCGCGATTCCTTGTGGGACAGCGTCCCTCCTCTCTTTGTCTGTCGCCTTGGCTGACCAGTATGTTTGACCTCTGGTATGATCAAACCTGTTGCCAATGGCGATGAATTGCGGGCGTAGTTCATCGGTAGAATGGAAGCTTCCCAAGCTTCAGAGGCGGGTTCGATTCCCGTCGCCCGCTCCAATAGAACGTCACTCTGGATACAAAGAGTCCCGGTCCCGCCGGGAAGTGTTCGGAGTGGCGTTTTCGCTGTTCTGGGGCGGTTTTCGGGGCGTTGAGGTCGGGTCGTGGAGCTGTGGAGCAGCTCCCAGTTGGGGCGAATCAGGGCCTCGGAGGGGTACCTCAGGGGCCTGCTCGGTCCGTCGAGGCTGGAAGCGTCAAAAAGTACGGCCCCGCGTCAAAAAGTATGGGGCTTGCGTCAAAAAGTATCGAGCAAGCGTCCAAAGGTTCACCTTCGGCGATTAGTAGTACTCACGGATGTATTCGTGAGCCTTGTCGAAAACGTCGGTGGACTTGATCTTGAACTTGACGACCAATATCAGTCGCAGTTGGCGGCGAACCTCTCGGTCCCCCTCGCTCGTAGACTGCCAACCGTCGAAGCGTACCTGCCTAACGACATTGTCGATCTCCTCGACGACCTTCTCCACGATGATAGGCGTGGACTCGCTTCGCACGGTCTCGAACAGCTCCGTAAGTGCTGCCTTGCCGCGTTCCTCGCGTGGCACCTCGCCGGCTTCTTTCTCGGCCTGCAAGGTGTCGCGGCCTAGTTCGAGGAGTTCGCGCAGGAAGTCCAGGCTGTGCTGCTGCGCGTCGGCATAGCGTTTGCGCAGATCCTGTAGTCGCTTACCCAGGGCAATGAAGAGGGGATCGCCCGCGTGTTTGGCAATGCGCTTGGAGACGATCTTGGCGAGTTCATCTGGGTCCACGGTGCCGCGCCCACCGAGCATCAGGTCCTCGACCAAGTCTGCATCCAGGACGATAGTTTCCAGATCTCGGCGCGGCAGGTCTACCTGTACGTGCTCGTGGATGAGGGCAAGGGTCTTTCCGCCGAGGCGCATGCCAAAGGAGCCTGTTTGAGGTCTCTGCTGGGCGGGTGGACTGGTAGACAGCAGTCAGCCAGGTGTAGTCGCGCTTGTATTCGGCCAGGAATGGTGCAGGGCTTAGTGCCTCCCACAGTTGGTGCACTATCGAGTAGGCCTTAGCGAAAGCATCGCGGCGGTCTTCGCCGAGCATTTCCTGTGCGGCTTGAAGTGCTTCCCATCCGTCTTGCGTGCGGTCCACGCCAGGGAAGAATGCGAGAGCAGCCTGCATTGCCGGCGGGAATTGGTCCACCAGGTCATCGAGATTCTTGATGACGTCTCGAACGGACTGGTCATCGAAGGACAGCGCGTTGGCGAGGTCATCGAACACTCCCAGGTAGTCCACCACCAGCCCGTAGGCCTTGTTTGGCGGGTAGACACGGTTGGTGCGGGTGATGGCTTGCAGCAGTGTGTGGTCGTGCAGGGGCTTGTCGAGGTACTGTGCCTGCAAGATGGGGGCATCGAAGCCGGTCAGCAGTTTGGCGGTGACGATGACGATCTTGAGCGGATCATTCGGGTTGTTGAATCGCTCGAGTAGGCGGTCCATTTGGCTGCGATCTGGTGTCCATTGATGCCACTCGGGCGGGTCGGTTTGTGCCGAGCTCATGACCACGGTGCTGGCCTCAGTGGGAAGGTATTTGTCCAGTTCGTGCTTGTAGGCCACGCACATTTCTTTGTCGTAGACCACCACCTGCGCTTTGAAGCCTTGCGGGGCGACATGCGACTGGAAGTGCTCTGCGATGTCGGCGGCCACCTTGGCCACGCGGTCAGGGGCCTTGATGAGCACCTCAATGCTGGATGCCTGTTTGGAGAGTTTCGTGCGATCCGCTTCGGTGAGCTCGTTTTCCCGTGTCAGCTCCTCAAACGCGATATCGATAGCGTGCTCATCGAGGTGCATTTCAGACAGGCGAGGCTCAAAGTTCAGCGGCAGCGTGGCTCCGTCGCGCTGGGAGTCTTGGAAACTGTATCGGGAGAGGTACCCGGATTCGTCGCTGGGGTCTCCAAACCACTTGAAGGTGTTGTGGTCGCGCTTGTTGATGGGCGTGCCGGTGAGGCCGAAGAGGAACGCGTTCGGCAGTGCGGTGCGCATGGCGCGGCCTAGGTCGCCCTCCTGGGTACGGTGGGCTTCGTCGACCATCACAATGATGTTGTCGCGCTCATCGAGCGCCTCGGTGATGTCACCAAACTTGTGGATCATGGTGATGATGACCTTGCGACTACCAGCATTCAGCAGGTCTTTCAGTTCTGCTTTGCTGCCCACCTGCACCATATTGGCCACGTCAGCGGCCAGGAACGTTGAAGTGATTTGCGCATCCAGGTCGGTGCGGTCGACCACCACCATGACTGTGGGCGACTTCAACTGTGGCTGGGCGCGCAGTTTGCGCGCGGTGAACACCATCAGCAGTGATTTACCAGAGCCTTGGAAATGCCAGATCAGCCCCTGCTTTTTCTTGCCTTCCAGCACACGGGCAACGATTTTGTTGGCGGCTTGGATCTGTTGAAAGCGGGCGATGAGCTTGATGCGCCGATGTTGACGGTCGGTGCCGAAGGTGGAGAAGAACCGCAGGAAGTCCAAAATCACCTCGGGCTGCAGGAGGCCGTCGATGGCATTGCCGACCTTGGTTAGGCCAGGTACTGCGTCGGAGGGTTCGTCTTCATCGCGCCACGGCCCCCATTTTTCTATCGGCATCCCTACTGAGCCGTAGCGGAGCTCTTTTCCGTCTGTGGCTACGCTAAACACATTGGGCACGAAGAACTGGGAGGCTTCCACCTCGTACTCGTCGTGAATCTGTTGGGCACCATCAAGCCAGGTCTTCGACGGCCCCACTGCAGTCTTGGTTTCTACCACCACGAGTGGTAGCCCGTTACACCAGATCACCACGTCAAAGCGATTGGTTTCTTTGCCTTGCCGGAAGGTAACTTCGCGCGAGACCATCCATTGGTTTGAGGAGTCGTCCTCCGGGTGGTCGAAATCAATGAGCCTCACGGGCACGTGCTCGCCACTTTCGCCAAAGGGCATGGATTTATCGCCGGTGAGCCAGGCAGTGAACTGCTCGTTAGCTACCACCGGATGCGGGGTGTGGGTCGCGTCGAGCAGGATGCGCCGCAGGGCGGTGATAACCTCATCAGCGCGTGACTCCTGGGCTGCGATCTCAGGGTTCAAGCGAATCAGCGCCGCACGCAGAGGACCTTCAAGCAGCACCTCGTGTGTGTCACGCGGCAGGTCGTGACCCTCAATACCCTGCACGTCGAGGCTGGCCACCCGGTCAAACACAAAATCTCGCACAGTCGGATTCTCAGCGAACATCAGAGCCTCCAAATATCGAAAATTGAATCTCCATTGCAAAGCTAGCGAGATTCTGAGACTCAAACTCGATAGCAGACTGCGTTGCCTGGATAAAGTTCAAAACTTCTTGAATGTGAAACTGCTCTTCTATCGCCACGAGCGGAACCCGACATTCGGCTAGAGTTTTACCCGACAAAGAAGGCTGTGCAGTTTGTGAAGCATAAGCATTTAGACCTAGTAGCTTCAACAACAGTGCAATGTAGTCCAATGAGACAAAAAGCTCTGGATTTTTTATTTTGACTATCAGCGCATTGTCTGTAATCCAGGCTGGAGCCTCCACCTTATGTACGTTACCGCAGTAAGCGCCAACACGACCAATAATGATGGCATCGGCTTCAGTGTTTGAACTGCCGTGGTAACCAGCAATACCATTTCCGCCATAAACGGGAATCTGACCCTCGATAAAGTTCTTGGCGGGAAGAAAACTACCACTCGACACTTGAAATAACTCGGAAAATTTTGCAGTCTCAGCATTCCGAAATCGCTCAGCTAGCCATTTTCCAAACCCATTCCGAGTGTCCGTGGCTTCAAGAATCAGTGCTTGAGACTTGAGTGTCGCCAGGTGACTCTTAACAGCCCATAGGAGGTCGGCGATGCGGTGTTGTTCTTCGATAGGTGGGAGCAGGAACTCGTAGGCCGCGAGGGCTTTCCAACTGGTGCGAGGAGACATCGAGCCCGCCGAGGTTTGCAGCGCGGTATCGAAGAACTCGTCTGAGCTCACAAGGAAAGGTAGAAAACGCGCATCGAGTCGATCGTCCTTCGGCTCGAAGACCAGGATGTCGCCAGAGCACACTGCATCGAAGGAGGCAACAGCGACCTTACGCAGGTATGCGCGTCGCTTCCCGAACAGCACCTGACCAGGGCGTACCCGTCGGGTGAAGCTCACGCCTTCGTCCAAGGTGCCATAGCCTTGCACCTCAAAGTTTCCTGATTCGATATGTTCCAGCCCGATAGTACGGTCGATTCCAATCGACGCGGGGTCTTTCACGCTTTCGTTGACGTTGCGCACCACATCACCGAGCTTGACTCCGGTCCAGGTGCCTTTATCGATGTGCAGGCTCACTTGTTCACCTCCTCGGTGAGAGAATCGAGTAGTTCGGCGAAGGCGGCATCGGTCTGGGCGGCTGCGCGCCGCCACGCGGTGAGCGCCTCGGCAAAGCCAGGACCTGCATCCCCGTTGCCTGCATCGCTGGCTGCGGCTGGGCTGACGTAGCGTGGGATGGCCAGGGTGTAGTCGAGAGCGGCAATGTCATCCACGGTGGCCACGCGGGTAAACCCCGGCTGATCCTGAAATGCCTGGTAGGCGCGCAGGATCTTTTGCTGGTGCTCGCCGAGCAGGAAACTCTGGGCGCTGATGCGGGCGTATTCATCTACCGCATTGATGAACAGGATCTTGTTCTTGCGTTCGGCGGGTTTGTTAGCGCGCAGAATGATCACCACGGCTTCCATGGGGCTGTTGTAGAACAGCCCCGGCCCCAGGCCGATGACCGCCTCGATCAGGTCAGACTCAACAGCAGCCTGGCGCATCGTGGATTCTTCCTGACGGAAGAGCACCCCGTGGGGGAAGAGGATCGCCGCCCGGCCAGTGCGGGGCTCGAGGGATGCGGCGATGTGTTGGAAGAAGGCGTAGTCGGCGCGCCCTTGCGGTGGGGTGCCCCACATGTTGCGCCCATAAGGGTCGTTGCTGAAGAGATCGCGGTCCCAGTTCTTGATCGAGTACGGTGGGTTTGCCAGCACGATATCGAAGGTTTGCAGGTGGCCGTCAGCATTGGTGAACGCCGGATTTTTCAGCGTGTCCCCGTGGGCGATGTGGGCATCTTCGATGCCATGGAGGAACATATTCATCTTGCCGATAGCGCTGGTCCCGTAGTTGAGCTCCTGCCCGTACAGGCTCAGGTTGCGCCATTCCTTGCCCTGGCGTTTCAGCTCTGCCACGGTGGAAATCAACATGCCAGCCGTGCCGCAGGTGGGGTCGTAGCAGGATTCTCCCGGCTGTGGCGCAAGCATCTGCGCCATGAGGTGTACGAGGGTGCGGTTGGTGTAGAACTCCTGGGCGGTATGCCCCGAATCATCGGCGAACTTCTTAATCAGGAACTCGTAGCCCTGGCCGAGCTCGTCCTCGGGGAGGTTTTCCAGGCTCAGGGTGCGTTTGGAGAAGTGCTCGATGAGGTCCGCCAAGGTGGCATCCGGCAGCAGTTCTTTGTTGGACCAGTCGCCGTCTCCGAACACGCCAGCGAGGGTGGTGGGGTTGGCTGCTTCGATGGCGCGCATGATAGTGCGCGCGGTCTCGCCAATGTTGGTGGTGGTTTCGCGCAAGTTCTGCCAGTGGGCACCCTCGGGGATGGCGAAGCGGTGGTTCTCTGGCAGGTCGGCTAGGTCCTCATCGCCATACAGGGCGAGCGCCTGGGCGCGTTCTTCGTCGTAGACGTCGCTGATGCGCTTCAAAAACACCAACGGGAAGATGTACTGCTTGTAGTCACCGGCATCGATCAGGCCGCGCAGAAGTTCAGCCGCGCCCCACAGGTAGGACTCAAGCTGTTCTTGGGTGATTCGCTTACTCATCTCGCCTCCTCCGCGACCTCATCCACTGCCGCTGCAGCATCAAACACCAGGCCCCACTTCGCGAGTTCTTCCTCAAGGCGTGCACGTGAGGCTTGCACTTGCTGCCACGTTTCCGTCAGCTGTTCGATGGCGTCTTCCAGGCTGGTGCCGGTTTCACTCTGTGGTTTGGCGACGTAGCGGGCGACGGTGAGGTTGTATTCCTGGGCGCGCACCTCGTCCAGGCTGGCCACGTGCGCAAAATGCTCCTGCACGCTGAACTCCTGGTAAGCCTGTACGATGCGGACGGCGTGCTCACGCTCCAAGGTGTTCTGGTTACGCCCCTTAGTGAACAGCTCCGAGCCGTCCACAAAAAGGATCTTGCCTGCTCGCTCAGGCTGTTTGCTGGTACGCAGCACCACAATCGCGGGAGCCAGCCCCGTGCCGTAGAACAGGTTGGGGGCCAGCTCGATCACTGCCGCGATGAGGTCACGCTCGATGAACTCGCGGCGAATCGTTGCCTCGTTATCCCCAGACTTACTATTCACATCACCACGGAACAGTGCGCCCTGTGGCACGACCACGGCTACCTTGCCCGAGCCGGGTTTGGCGGATGCCACCATGTGTTCGATCCATGCCCAGTCCGCATAGCCCGCAGGTGGGGTACCTCCGAGCAGGTTTCGGCCCCACGGGTCCGTCTCCCACGCATCGCGCCCCCAGTTTTTCAGCGAAAACGGTGGATTCGCGATCACGTTGTCGAACTGTTGCAGGCGCTCACCGGCGTGGAAAGCGGGAGCTCGCAGGGTGTCCTCACGCACGATGTTGAATTCCGGAACCCCGTGCAGTAGCAGGTTCATGCGAGCAATCGAAGCCGTCGTGAGTGTCTTTTCCTGCCCATACAGTTTGCCCCAGAGCAGGCGCGGATCATGCCCCTGTTCCTTGGCATGGGCGATGACCTCGATGAGCATGCCAGCCGTGCCGCAGGCAGGATCATAAGTGGTCTGGCCCGGCTGAGGATCCAGGATTTCCACCATCATGCGCACCACTGAGCGCGGGGTGTAATACTCGCCCGCTTTCTTGCGGGAGAGGTCCGCAAACCGCTTGATCAGGTACTCGTAGGCCTGCCCGAACACGTCCGGTGCCACATTCGCATTTGACAGAGTCTTGGTGGAGAAGTGCTCGAGCAGATCCAGCAGGCGCTCATCGGGCAGTTTGGCTTTGTTAGTCCAGGCAGCGCTGCCGAAAATCCCACCGAGTTGGTGAGGATTATTCGCTTCGATCAAGCGGAACGCGGTCACGAGAGCTTGCCCCACGTCCTTCGTTGTCGAGCGAACGTTCTCCCACGAAGCCTGCTCAGGGATGACAAAGGAGTAGTTCTCTGGCAGTGCAGCGAAATCTTCGTCGCCGCCTGACTGCGAGAGCGCCAGTTCGTATTCTTCCTGGTGCACGTCATTGAGACGCTTGAAGAACATCAGCGGAAAGATGTAGGCCTTAAAGTCGGCCTGGTCGATCCCGCCGCGCAGCAAATCGGCAGCAGCAGCGAGGTACTGCTCCAATTCACTGAGGGTTAGTTGCTTGTTGGTCACTAAATGTTCCTTGGATTGTTTCTAAGTTCTATTGGCTAATGTTCTCTTGGCTTGGACGTCGTTCTAAAACAGCCACGTCGCCTAGCCCGCATTCGAGTGCTTCGCATATGCGCACGAGTACTGCGGTTGTGACGTTCTCGTCCCGGCCGAGTTTGGCGATCGTGGATGCCGAGATTTTCGCCTTTTCGCGGAGGTCCTGTTTGCGCATTCCTTTGTCGATCAGTGTTTTCCACAGGGGTTTGTAGCTGATCTTGAGCTTGGTGGATTGGCTACTCATGTGGGTGTTCTCCCGGCTCGTAGACCCCGTTGAGGTAGCCGTAGCGGCCCTGGTACGGGTCTTTGCTGAATCGGATGGCTGTCGTGTTGGGAAGTGCGTCGAGGTCCACCCCGCTGAGGAGATTGAGGTTCTCGCACAGGATGACCTGACGGTTTGTGGTTGTGCAGGCGATGTAGTCCAGTAGTTTCTGTCGCATGGAGTCCGGCGCTGTGAGCTGGCTGTCGTCGAAGTTTTTCAGCGGTGAATCAATGATGAGGAACTGCGGTGCGTGGGGTGAGCGTTGATCGAGGTACTCATGGAAGGCGACCATCACCACGGTGTTGAGCAAGGCGGCGAAGCCTTTACCCTCCTTGGTGTCCTTTCGGTATCCGTCGATCGTCACGTCGAGGGTGGCCTCGTCGAATACCGCCGTGTCAGCAGAGGGAAAGCCGATTTCATGGAGGATCCGACGAATCGTGGTGTTCATTGAGTAGATGAAGTCCGCGTTGAAAAACTCCATAGGCTTGTATGGTTCCCGCTTCTCAGCCGCTTGCGGCCCCAGATCAGTCAGGGCCAGGATTGTTTCCTGGAGCTGCTCGAGACGCGCTTGTATACCCGCTACCTCCTTGAGCGTGCGAACCTCACGCGTCAGCTGTTCTTGGCGCGGCGTGATCGTGTGAGCGATTCTATCTTGAAGTTCGGCATGCTTGAGCACCAGGTCAGCTCGCTGTTGGGTCAGTTCCGACATCATGTAGTCCAGCTCGGCCAGGTTGGACCGTGCACCCGAGAGTTGCTCTTCTAGGCGAGTGCGCTGGACGTCGATTTGTTCCTGACTGGGATGGTTCATGCTCGCGTCTACTGGTTGCTTACAGTAACCGCACATGTTGATGTTCAACGTGTCGGGATCAACGCTTGCCCCGGCGAGGAACTCGAGCCGGTGCAGGTCTGCTTCCAGGTGGCTGATGAGTTCTTGACGCTGGTATTTGTCTACTGCAAACGCAGCGACGTTCTCATCGATCTCTTTGATCTTGGTGGTGATCGTTCGCCCGGTGGCGTTGAGCTCGATCTGGTCTCGACGGAGCTGGTCGAACTCGGCGTTGAGGGTAGCGAGTTCCGCTTCGATATCGCGGCCCCGGTACTGCTCCTCTACTTTCCTGAGCTCCGTCTCCTTCTCTCGAGCTGCCTCAACTTGCCTGGTGATGAACTGCTTGACTGATCGCTGGCGGATACGGCGATCTTTGTCGGATTCTTGAGGCTCAATGTCATCGAAGTTTTCGTCTTGCGCGAGCACAAGCAGAGTCGACAGTTCCGCAGTACGAGTGACGTAATCGTTGGCTCCACCCCTGCGCAAGATTGTTGAGTCGAGCCGATCAATGTAGCTCTCAGGCACGTACAGCAGGTGGTAAAGGCTGCGCCATGTCAGCGCCTGGCTCTCCCAGCTGGAATTCTTGATGACCTTGCGGCTGGGCTTGAAATCGAGTAGCGACACTAGGAACGAGTTCAGATCCGTCTTGGGATCCTTCTCGTCTCGCTTCACGCTGTAGACCTTGCTGTCAGCGCCAGGCTGTGGACTGACAACGTAGTCTCCTCCGATGCTGCGTCGCAGGGTGATGATTTCTCCCTCGGCGGTGACGAGGTCGATTTCTGCGGTGCAGTAGTCCGAGTCATCGGTGAAAGGGACGAGGTCCCCGCCCATGACGAAGTCGATAGTGCGGGCGACGCGGGTTTTCCCAGTGTTCGATGGTCCGGCAATGACGTTCAGGCCCTGTGTGAGCGTGATCGTGGAGGGGGCGCCGTGGTTTGGGTATGCGCGAATCTCGCTAATCCAAAGTCCGCTCATGCTTCCTCCTTCACACCGATCAGGTGCAGCGTGTCGTTGCGTAGGGCCGCCAATGCTGCTGCGACATAGCGTTGGTAGTGCTGGGCGTAGCTAGAAGACACGTGGCTCACCAGGTGGGCACCAGACTCGGATATGGTGAAGCGCGGCACGTCACCAGCATGGTCTGCATAGGCGTAACCGTGTGCCACGAGCAGCTGGATTGCCTCGTGAGCTTTGCTTCGGCGCTGCGTGTAAATCGCATTAACGAAGGCCGTGGACCCGTGCAGGTCGGTTCTGCCGAGACCGAAGTGTCTAGCGTAGGTTGCTGCAAAATCGGCGTCAGCAAGCTCGGTCGCTGTCACCGCGGTTTCAAGCTTGTCTAGGGCGACAAGTAAGCGCATGCAGTTTTCGAACTGGGAGTTGAAGATTGTGCTGCTCATGATGACCACTCGATTCGGTCCTCGTTGACCAGCATGTGCGTCATACCTTGCTTGTGGCTCGCAGCAAACAAGTCAGGGATGCTCGTTAGAACAGACCCCCCTACCTGATAATGGCTAGCCTGCCCAAGCGTCTTCAGCATCCGCTCGTAACCGTCAGGGAAAACATCTGACATCCACGTGGTTTCGAGGAAGTCGTCAAGATCATCCTTGATCCGTTCAAACTGTTCATCCCCATCATCTGGGCGAATCTCCTGCAGGTTACGGTGACGTCCGACAGCGGACCAGTAATGGGTGCGCTGACGGACCAAGAACTTCGCGTACTTACCCGGAAGAGCCTTCAGCTGCTCGAAGGAGACGGGCTCCTTCCCAAGTTTTTCGGCGATCGCGTCAAGCGCGCGTTGCACGTAGACCTCTTCAGGCGCTAACTCCTCAGGGACGGGCGGAGCTGGAGAAATTGCGATGCTCGAGGTCCCGATCTGGAGCGAATTGCCGGAAATACGGCCGGTAGATAACGGGTAGGTCTGTACGCCGGGGATGACGATTTTCTCGTCGCCGCCTTGGTCCCGCAGGAGGTCATTTCCCTCAGCGTTTGATTTGACGACTTCTTTGATGAGCACATACACGGCCTTCGGAACATCAATCGGTTTGTTGATCTGTAGGCCGTCCTTACGAAGCTTGAGTGCAAGATCCCTGATTGCATCGCCGGTAGAGGTATCTCCCCACAGTGCGATGATTCTCTGCTCGCTGATGGCGGGCAAGATGCGTCTTGCGGTGTCCTCTGGTAGAGGCCGTTTTCCATTCCAGATCTTGTTGAGGTCTCGTCGATCGATACCTCTCAGCCATCCAGCAGGGATGGTGTTCTTGCTGCACTCGTTTTCAGGTAGCCGACCTGGGAGGAGCTTTTCGTCGCAAGCCCGGTCAAAGAAGTCAAGAACGAATCCACGGTCGCCTTTGACGTCGAGAGATAAGGACGGCCGGATAGTCCGCAATAGCAGACCTAGAGCAAACTCTGGCTGAGGAAGGCGAGCCATCTTGCCTCCTTTCGCCTTCTTTCGCCTCCTGTCAAAACAGGGGGCTTTCTTAGTGTTGAAAACAAGCCATCCACCGGCGTAGGCGCATCGACCACTGTGGCCCATGTTACCAGCCGGTGTAGGCGGACCGAGAGAAAAACTCGGCAAAAAGGACGAATCAGGCTGATTGGGAGGAGGTGAACCGAGATGACGAGTCAACGTCGAACTAGCAAGGCTGCTGCTTCTGCCGCATCGAAGGTCATGCGTGACCAGCGGTATTCCAAGGCGGCTAAGACCGCCGCAGCTTCTGCTCTGTCCCAACGGGCTCCCAAGTCCAAGGGTGGCAAGAAGTAACCGGTTGGGGGTGTCTGGCCTGGTACCGGCCGGGCACCCTCCCACCTTCACCGAGATCTTTCGATGACACGCGGGACAGCTGCCCGCACCCAACTTATTTCAACAATCCGCGCGGAGATTCGCCCTTCTGGACGTCCAGGGCAGGTCAGTCACTCAGGCACGCATGCCTGGGTGGTTGGCCTGCCCTGTTTTCGTCCCCGTGGTTGATCTTCGCGCACCACCAACGTCCAGGTGGAGTCGGGCCTCCGTCGCAGTAAGCGACAGGAGTCCACCATGGCAGGCAACGCCACCACACCAAAGCCCTACACAATCCGGTTCACAAAGGACTTTCGGGGTAAGGAACACGTCCATTTCCGTATGCCCACGACGCGCGGCGGCGCGTGGGTTGAGCTTTATGATTTGCCGGCTGATGCGCAGTTTCGTCGGATGATCTTCGACGAGGAGTATCTGCCTGAGTGGAAGCTCGAGTACCTAGGTGAACAGTATGCCGTGTTCAGGGAACGGGAGAACGCGCGCAAGCATGCCACTAAGGATGGTGGCCGCGAACATGACTTGGATGACCCGTCGACATTTAGACCAAGTGCACGGCGCAGGCTTGCCCAGCAGCTCGACCCGGCGGACAACGCATCACCCGAGACTCTCCTGATGAGGGGCGAGGAGTTCGACCTGGCACGCGAGCAGGTTGAGATCGTGCTCTCCGTGGTCTCGCCCCGACATCGGGGCTGGGTGCGCCTGAATTTGGGCGAAAACCTGAGCTATGCCGACATTGCGAGGACGGAGCATCCCGATGCGAGTAAGGCGGAGATTGACCGGCACGCCAACACAATCGGCACCGCAGTCAAACGCGCCATCAAGAAGATCCATGACCAATTCCCCGACGGCTGTCCGGTTCAACAGCCACGGGAAGACGTATAGGCGACCAACAACCTCAACTGAAAGGACATGAATCATGAGTGGTCGTCATATTCGAGTCGGTATCGACGAGGCGCCGGACCCGGCCGCCGATGTCAACCTCGCACGAGTGAATATCAGGGAGCGCATCCTGCGCTGGCTGTTTGGCCCGATCAACGAGCTGATGTTGATTGTGCCAGGGCGGTGGGTTCATGACGTGACCCTGACTCGACGTTCAACAAAGCCCGAGGTCGATGAGACAGCTCTCAACGCGTCCATCGAGCGTCACCCGGCAGGCAGCAAGCTCACCTACGACAACGGTGGTGCTGCGGCATGAACCCGCAGCACCGCAATGCCCTGGTCGCGGGCATCAACCACACCATGGAGGGCCTTTCCCAGATTGCGCAGGCGCTCGAAGCTGACGGCTGGGAGCAGATTGAGGACGAGTACGCGCTGGCTGGCCACAGGCCTGTTTCCGCCGCGCGCCTCGAGGAACCCTCCTTCCACGCCGAACTTGAGGAACAGATCGAGACACAGCAGGCTGAGGCGGCTTCGATGCGCGAGTACACGCTTGAAGAGGTGCGCGCTTTCCTGGCGGAGCTGTCCCAGCAGGGCTACACCGCCAAGGTGCGCCAGCTCATCCTGGACGCTGGCGCGAAGGCCCTCTCAGAGGTAGACCCGGCCAAGTTCGGCCAGATCATGGCTGGGGCTAAGGAGATCGCCCATGCCTGAAAGCCACGCACTTTTGAGTGCTTCGAGTGCTCACCGGTGGGTGCATTGCCCGCCCTCCGCACTCGCCACAGATGGCGTGGCTGACGCCCCGTCGGACGCAGCGTTGCAGGGTACGGCCGCGCACGCTCTGGCTGAGTACAAGCTCAAGCGGTTCCTCAAGCGCCGCGCCAAGCGGCCTACCTCAGAGTGGATTGATGAGGAGATGGAGGGCCACACCGACGACTACGTCGCCTTCGTGGCCCAGCACCTCGAGTCTGCTCGGGAGCACTGCCCGGACCCGCAGGTGTATGTCGAGCAGCGCCTGGACTACTCCCACCTCGCCCCGGGCGGCTTCGGGACCGGTGACTGCGTGATCGTTGCCGAGCCCACCTTGCAGGTCATTGACCTGAAGTACGGCATGGGCGTTGAGGTGTCCCCGGTAGAGAACCCACAGCTCATGCTCTACGGGCTCGGAGCCCTGGCCGCGTTCGACGCCCTCTACAACATCGAGGAAGTCGCGCTAAGCATCTTCCAGCCTCGTCGCACCAACGTCGAAACCTGGACGATCAGCACCCAGGACCTAATCACATGGGGCGAGAACACGGTCAAGCCGATCGCTGCCCTGGCTGCCCGCGGCGAAGGCGACTACCAGGCCGGCTCGTGGTGTCAGTTCTGCCGCATCGCGCCGACCTGCCGGGTACGAGCCGAAGCCAACCTGGCGCTCGCCAAGCGGGAGTTCACCCCACCAGCCGAGCTGACGGATGCGGAGATCGCGGATGTCCTTGCGAGGATTCCACAGCTCAAAACGTGGGCTGCGGACGTGGAGGCCTACGCCCTCTCCCTCGCGGTGAACCAGGGCAAGACGTGGGACGGGTTCAAGCTCGTCGCAGGCCGGTCTGTCCGCAAATACACCGACGAAACCGCCGTCTCCGAGGCGGCTGAGGCGGCCGGGTACCACGACATCTACGACAAGCGCCTCATCACGCTCACGGCGATGGAAAAGCTGATGGGCAAGAAGACCTTCAACGAGGTTCTCGGCGGCCTGGTGGTCAAGCCGGTGGGTAAGCCGACGCTCGTACCCGAGAGCGACAAACGACCCGCGCTCGACATTCGCAGCGCTGAATCCGAATTCACGAAAACCAGTAACTAACAGAAAGAAGGACAATCATGTCTACTCAGAATCCGACTCGTATCGTCACCGGTGAAGTCCGGCTCTCCTATGCCCACGTGTTCGAGCCGAACTCGATCCAGGGCGGTAAGCCCAAGTACTCGGTGTCGCTGATCATCCCGAAGACCGACACCGCCACCATCACCGCCATCGAGAAGGCCATCGATGCGGCGATCGATGCCGGTACGGCCAAGTTCGGGGGCAAGCGGCCAAACAAGGCCGCGTTGAAACTGCCGCTGCGTGACGGGGATACCGAGCGCGACGACGAAGCCTACGCCAACGCCTACTTCGTCAACGCGAACTCGCTGACCCCGCCGCAGGTGGTCGACGAGAACGTCGCCCCGATCCTCGACCGCTCCGAAGTCTATTCGGGTTGCTACGCCCGCGTGAGCCTGTCGTTCTATGCGTTCAACACGAACGGGAACCGTGGTATCGCCTGCGGGCTGGGCAACATCCAGAAGCTCCGCGACGGTGAACCCCTCGGCGCAGGGCGCATCTCCGCTGAGTCCGACTTCGGCACCCCCGCCGCCAGCGACGACTTCCTCAACTAAGGAGCTCACCGTGATGAAGGACTGCTTCATGGCGATCACCCTCGCTGTGTGGGTCTATGTCCTGATCCCCGTTGGCGTCACGCTACTGCTGTCGTGGATCTCCGACAAGCGTGAAGAACGACGCTTCGCCAAGCTTCTCGAAGAAGAACGAGCACGCGTGACGGCCAACGATATCGCCCGCACTGAAACTGCACCCGAGTAACACCATCACCTTGTGGAGGGGACTGCCGATCACGGTGGTTCCCTCCACATCTGTCCATGAAAGGACTGATCCATGCGCTCATTGGCCTGTGACCTCGAAACGTACAGCCCCGTCAACCTCACCAAGTCCGGCGTGTACCCGTATGCCACTGATCCTGAGTTCGAGCTGCTTCTGTTCGGCTACAGCATCGACAGCGGCGACGTCCACGTCATCGACCTCGCCAGCGGCCAGCAGCTGCCCGACGAGCTGCTTGCCGCACTCGTCGATCCTGGCGTGGTCAAGTGGGCGCATAACGCCGCCTTCGAGCGGGTCGCATTCTCGGCGTGGCTGCGCCGCCACCACCCAGACCTCCTCGCTGAGGAGTTTCTTGATCCGGCGCAGTGGCGTTGCACGATGGTGTGGGCGGCCTACCTCGGTCTGCCGATGAGCTTGGATGCGGTCGGTACGGCTCTTGATCTCGACGTCAAGAAAGACAGCGCGGGCAAGAAGCTGATCAAGCAGTTCTGCACGCCGGCAACACCGAGCGTGTTGAACGGTGGAGGCACCAGGAACCTACCTGCATCTGACCCAACCGGCTGGGCGCAGTTTGTCGACTATAACCGGCGCGACGTCGAGGTTGAGCTCGCAATCCACGACCGGCTCTCGCCATTTCCGATGCCCGAGGCCGAGTGGGACGCCTATGCCCTGGACCAGACCATCAACGACACCGGAATCCTGCTTGACCGCACCCTTGCAGATGCTGCCGTCGCTCTCGACGGCCAACACAGCACGGCGACATTGGTGAGGGCGCGGGAGTTGACCGGCCTGGAGAACCCGAACTCACCGATCCAGTTGAAGGACTGGCTCACCACCAACGGCTGCAAGATGTCGTCCTTGGCGAAGGCAGAAGTCGCAGCTGCGCTAGAGACTGCCACCGGCGTGGTGCGGGAAGTGTTGGAGCTGCGTGGCGACCTCGCGAAAAGCTCGGTGAAGAAGTACCAGGCGATGCACAACGTGGCAGGCAGCGATGGACGGGCTCGTGGGCTCATCCAGTTCTACGGCGCGGGACGCACCGGCAGGTTCGCCGGACGCCTCGTCCAAGTCCAAAATCTGCCTCGAAACTACCTGCCCGACCTCGATGCTGCCCGCACCCTCACCCGACAAGGCAACCTCGACGCGCTCGAACTGCTCTACGACTCCGTCCCAGACACGCTCTCCCAATTGATCCGGACAGCGTTCATCCCTAGCGAGGGTTGCCGGCTCATCGTCGCCGACTACTCCGCGATCGAAGCCCGCGTGATCGCTTGGCTGGCCCGAGAAACATCCACCCTCCGAGCCTTCCGTGACGGCAAAGACCTCTACTGCGAAACCGCGTCGCGCATGTTCGGCGTGCCCGTCGAGAAACATGGCGTCAACGCCGAGCTTCGCCAGAAGGGGAAGATCGCCACGCTGGCCTGCGGTTACAACGGCTCCGTCGGAGCGCTCAAGGCGATGGGTGCGCTGCGGATGGGATTGGCCGAGCACGAACTCAAACCGACCGTCGACGCCTGGCGGGCAGCCAACCCCAACATCGTGCAACTCTGGGCAGACGTCGAGCAGGCCGCCCTCGACGCGATCACTACCCGCAGTACCCTCCGGCTGCGCAACCTGTGTTTCTCGGTCGAGTCGGGCATCTTGTTCATCACCCTGCCCTCGGGCAGACGGCTGGCGTATGTGCAGCCGAGGCTTGGTGAGAACCGGTGGGGCGGCACCTCCATCACCTACAGCGGCGTCACCACGGGCAGGAAGTGGGGTCGACTGGAAACCTACGGCGGGAAACTCGTGGAGAACATCGTCCAAGCAGTCGCCCGTGACCTCCTCGTCCACGCCATGCAGCTCGTCGCCGAGGCTGGGCACAGGATTGTCATGCACGTCCACGACGAAATCGTCATCGACGAACCCCAAGACTCGGTCTTCACCGTCGCTGACGCCTGTGCTCTCATGGCGACGCTCCCTGCCTGGGCAGACGGGCTACCGCTCAACGCGGATGGCTACGAATGTGACTACTACCAGAAAGACTGACCAGGTTTGGAAGTTATCCACAGGGTTCGTTTCGAGAGCGCACGGAAATCACATCAGTGTAATTAGGCAGGTAAAATCTATCCCATGAACACCGAAGCCCCGAATCTCGGGGTTGCGAGGCGTTCGGGGCTGGTACCTAGTTTGGTCTCTAGGATTCCAACTCTACATGCTCTCGTGCGTAGTGTTCACCATTTGGCGAAAGCCAGAAAGAAGGTGTCTCATGGCACGAACTGTTCACCGAAGTGCGTCTACAGGGCGATTCGTCAAAGCTTCGACGGCTCGCCGAAGCCCACGTACAACGACTGCAGAAACGGTGGGTAACGGCGGAAACCGTCCAGTGCACCGCTCATCCATTACCGGCCGTTTTGTTACGGAAGCCACGGCTAAACGGCATCCAGACACTACTATCCGGCAGGGAGTTTGAGCGTGAAGATCAATTTTGACGAGAAAGCTCTTCAGAAGCTCGTTCAGCCTGCTATGGATGAAATGGCTAAAGGGTACAACCGAGATTTCGAGTCACTGGCTCGTCAGTATCGCGGTAAGCCTGTAGAACAGATCAAGCCCGCGCTGCAACGCATATTCAAGAAACGCGGAGGAAAGATCAGCGATCCCGAACTGAGTGACTACGCTCAGCAAATCAGCGACGGAGTGAAGATTATTTTCCGATCATGACCTCCTGAACCGTCGATGTGAGAGGCGTCCTAACTAGCACAACTAGTTGGGGCGCCTCTTTGCGTGGATTGATGTAGACCGTAATAACTTGCTGGGCGGCCTACTGGTAGTCGAGGACGATTGCCGGGTCAGCGTCGAGAAGCTCATGCAAGTACTGGCGGATCTGCTCATCACTCCGGCTCCGCACCAGTGCTTGGTCGAGGTCACGCAGGTACTCCAAGAGGCAGAACAGGCGCATGTTCTGGAACACCGCCCATACGGTCGCTTTATCCATCTCGCTCATAGCTCTCATGATCACCTGACCCGTAGTGGAAGGTCTACCGGATATACCCGGTATCGACCTGGGGTTGACCCGTCCGGATTCGTCGGTCCTCAGGGGCGTATGGGCGAGAGCCTCAAAGCTCAGTGACCAGAAACTCTGCCGAGGGGGTTAACTCCCTGCTGGTTTCTGGCCTCCTACTGAGAGCCATGTGCGTAACCGCGCCACCTACTTGTCTATCAGGCTCTCAGAAATGGAGCCGACTCATGATATGCCCCAATGATCCACGCGTCGCCACGTTCCTACGCGACCTCGACACTGACCCACTACAGACAGCTATCGCGTTACTGGATGCCCTGCGCGTGGCTCATGCCCGCATCGACAACCTGGAGCAACAGGTCGCCTGCCAGGCGCGAATGATCGACGCCTACCACGCTCTCGCCTTCGGGCAGACGGGAGACCAGTCATGACCGCCGCTGCCCTCGACATCGGTATCCCGAAGAAGAACATCGAAGGATACCCCGACCCCACCTGCTACAAGGCGCTGAAAGAAATCCAGCGCGCCGAGTACGGGTATCGGCCCTTGGTGTACATCTGCTCCCCGTACTCCGGAGACATCGACGCCAACGTGAAACTTGCCCGCCGGTTCTGCGCGTTCGCGGTGTCGGCACGCCGGATCCCACTCGCCCCGCATCTGCACTATCCGCAGTTCATGGACGACACCGACCCGGATGCCCGTGAGCTGGTCATGTTCTTCAACCGCATCCTGCTGTCGAAATGCGAACAGCTATGGGCCTACATCGGACATGTGTCGGCAGGGATGCGCGCCGAAATCGACTGGGCCCACCAGATGAACATCCCCGTCCGCTTCTTCAACGCCGACTTCCAGGAGGTGCACCCCGCATGACCCCGTTTACCTTGTGCGCCGCGACCAACAGCGGCAACCCGCACAACAACCACTATCCGAACCACCACCACGTCACCGACCAGGCTGACCTGCAGCTGGTGGCCAGGTGGGATCACGTCGCCGCCACCTACACTGGCGATCGGCGCTCGTCGGCGAGTTTCGTGTCCTCGGATTGTGTGGTGATGGACATCGACAACGACCACACCGAAGAATCGTCCGACTGGGTCACACCGGAGAAGCTCGCCGAGTTGATGGCTGGAGTCGAGTTCATGACCGCCACTTCCCGGAACCACCAGAAGGCGAAGGGCGTGCTGTCGGCGAGGCCTCGTTTCCACGTCTACTTCCCGATCACCGAAGTCACGGACGCAGATACCTATGCGGGGTTGAAGCGCCGCCTGGCAGCCCGGTTCAGGTTCTTCGACCCGCAGGCGTTGGATGCCGGACGGTTCATCTACGGCACCACCAACCCCGAGGTCACCGTCCACGACGGCACGAAGCTACTGGATGCTTGGCTGGACGAAGCCGATGAGATCGACGTGTTCGCAGCGTTCGATGCCTCGACCCAGGTGATCGGGGAAGGCTCCCGCAACGCCACCCTGTCCCGCTTCGCCGGGCGTGTCCTGATCCGTTACGGGCAGACCGCACAGGCCCGTGACCTGTTCGATCGGAAAGCATTGCTGTGCGAGCCGCCCCTGTCGGATCACGAGTTGGAGTCGATCTGGGGCTCGGCGTGCCGGTTCGCCGCCAAAGTCGCTGCCGATCCGGACTACCTCTCGCCGGAAGTGTACGCGGAGCTGACGAGCCTGCGGCCGGATGATTTCACCGATGTGGGGCAAGCTTCGATGCTCACCGCAGAATACTCGTCACGTCTGGCATTTACGGAAGCCACAGACTGGCTCGTCTACGACGGGGGCGTGTGGTCTGAGTCTGCGCCTGCTGCGCAAGGCATCGCCCAGGAACTGACCGACCGGCAACTAGCCGAGGCCGGCCATCTGTTGGAGAAAGCCCGCGACCAGCTCGCGGTGACGGGCGCGGATGCGGTGCTTGCAGCCGCTTCATCGAAAGCGAAAGCACTCGCCGGTTTCACGTCAGCTCAGCGGGCCGCCTACCGGGCGTTCGAGGATGCGAAGGCCTACGAGGCGTTCGTGTTGAAACGCCGTGAGTCCCGGGCAATCACCTCCTGCCTGCGGGAAGCGCACCCGATGCTGCTCACCACGCCCGATCAACTGGACGCTGACCCGTATCTCCTCAACACGCCGTCTGGGACATGGGATGTGCGTGACGGCACCCGACGTGACCATAACCCGCTGGATCTGATCACGAAACAAACTGCGCTCGACCCCACCGACACGGGCACAGACATCTGGAAACAGGCGCTCGACGTGTTCTTCGAATCCGACCGGAAGCTGATCGGATATGTGCAGCGGATCGTCGGGCTGGCAGCGGTCGGGAAGGTCATGGTCGAAGCGCTTGTAATCGCCTACGGGGACGGCCGCAACGGCAAGTCCACGTTCTGGAACACGATCGCGAGAGTGCTCGGCACGTATGCGGGCAACATGTCCGCCGACGTGCTCACCATTGGCGGGAACCGGAACGTCAAACCTGAACTTGCCGAGGCGAAAGGCAAACGGCTCATCATCGCCGCCGAGTCCGAAGAAGGCGTAAGACTGTCGACCTCGACGGTTAAACAGCTCGCCTCCACCGACCAGATCTACGCGGAGAAGAAGTACAAGGCGCCGTTCGCGTTCACCCCGTCCCACACGCTCATCCTCTACACAAACCACCTACCGAGGGTGGGCGCGATGGATGCGGGCATCTGGCGCAGGCTCATCGTGATCCCGTTCAACGCGGTCATCGAGGGTAGCTCCGATGTGAAGAACTACGCCGACTACCTCTACGAGACCGCCGGCGGAGCGGTACTTGCATGGATCATGGAAGGCGCGCGGCTCATCCACGCCGAGGAGTACCAGCTCACCCCGCCCGCCCAAGTGGTCGCTGCCTCAAGCGCATATCGGGAAGAGAACAACTGGTTCGCCCAATTCCTTGACGCCCGCTGCGAGGTGGACCCGGCCCTATCCGAACGCGCCGGTGACCTGTATCAGGAGTATCGGGCGTGGGCGCAATCCACCAGCGGGTGGGCGCGGCCGATGGTCGACTTCAACGCCACTCTCGAACAATCCGGGTTTGAACGACGCAAGTCCAAGCACGGCATGTACGTCTACGGACTAGCTCTGACCAGCGAATTCAACAGCTAAACCCGATGAGGGTGACGACCGGTGACGACCGGTATTGAACTATTACTAAGGCCATAAAAATATCGCCTTTAGAAAAGTTCAAATCCAACCGTCACCAGTCGTCACCCCGTGGAAAACCACTCAAGGAGTGACCATGAACGAACACCACATCGAAGCCCAGCTCAAAAAGGCCGTTGAAGCCTCCGGGGGCTTGTGCTGGAAGCTTGTCTGCCCTGGAACCAGTGGCGTACCTGACCGGCTATGCCTGATGGGAGGCCAGGTCGTCTTCGTCGAAGTGAAAGCCCCCGGCAAAAAGCCTCGGCCGATCCAACGCCGACGGATGAACCAGCTACGCCAGCAAGGCTTCACCGCGTTGGTTGTTGATTCGATGGACGGCATACAGGAGGTGCTTGATGCACTACACGCCGCATAACTACCAACGTCAAGCGACCGATTTCATCATCGACCATGACGAGGCCGCGATCTTCCTTGGGATGGGTTTGGGCAAATCGGTGATCACGTTGACGGCGATCTGGCAGCTCATGCTCGACTACTTCACCATCCACCGCGTCCTCGTCATCGCACCACTGCGGGTAGCCCGCGATACGTGGCCAACCGAAATAGCGAAGTGGGATCACCTGCGAGGTTTGACCGTATCGGTCGCTGTCGGCACCAAACAAGACCGGCTGAACGCTCTCGCGGCGTCTGCGATGGTGACCGTCATCAACCGGGAGAACATCCCCTGGCTCGTGGGTCAGTACGGCGATGGCTGGCCGTTCGACATGGTCGTCATCGACGAACTGTCCTCCTTCAAAAACCACCGGGCGAAACGATTCACGGCATTGGTGAAGGTTCGTCCGCACGTGAAGCGTTGGGTAGGCCTGACCGGAACACCAGCATCCAACGGGTTGATGGATATCTGGGCACAGTTCCGGCTCCTCGACGGCGGCGAGCGTTTGGGCCGTTTCATTACCCGCTACCGCGAGCGCTGGTTCACCCCCGATAAGCGCAATGGGATGCAGGTGTTCACCTATAAACCCCGCGAGGGGGCGGAGGACGAGATCTACGACGCCATCGCAGACATGACGTTGTCGATGCGCACCACCGACCACCTGCAGCTACCGGAATTGACGGTCACGACGATGCCCGTGAAGTTGGAGCCGAAAGAACGCAAGGTCTACGAGCAACTCAAAGCCGACCTCGTCCTCCAACTTGGTGAGGCGACGATTGATGCTGCGAATGCTGCTGCGTTGTCGGGCAAGCTCCTGCAGTTGGCATCGGGCGCGATCTACACGGGCGATGGCGAATGGACGGCGGTTCATGATCGGAAGCTTGACGCCCTCGAAGACCTCGTCGAGGCAGCCAACGGCAACCCACTGCTCGTGGCCTACTGGTTTACTCACGACCGCGAACGCATCATCGCGCGATTCCCGCAGGCTCGCGAACTGAAAACAAGCGCGGATATCGAGGCATGGAACAAAGGTGCGATCACCCTCGCACTGATCCACCCAGCATCTGCCGGTCACGGATTGAACCTGCAGGCAGGTGGGCATCTGCTGGTGTGGTTTTCGCTTACCTGGTCTTTGGAGCTTTACCAGCAGACGAACGCTCGCTTGTATCGGCAAGGGCAATTAGAGCCGGTCACGATCACGCATCTGGTTGCTGAGGGGACGCTCGATGAAGCCGTCCTTAAAGCCCTTGATGCGAAAGACGCTACGCAGGCTGCGTTGATTGACGCGGTCGCCACCGAACTCACAACCACAAGCAGGAAGGAGTCGTCATGCATGTGATGACGAAGTACCTCGACACAAGGAAAGCTGCGATCGCTGCGTTACAGGATTATGCGGTGATGGAACAGATCATCGAGAGTACCGACGAGCAGATCAAGGCGGCTTATGCGGATGCGGCTAGCCCCGCATCCCCACGTATGGACGGCACCCCGCCATCAGGCGACCTTCACGCTTCGGAGAACAGCATCGTTGCAACGATCGAGCGCATCGACACCTACAAAGCCCGATACGCTGAGGCGCGCCAGTACATGGACTGGTTCCTGCCTGCATGGGAGATCCTCTCCGAGGATGACCGGTTGGTGTTGGAGGCGTTCTTCCTCGGCGAGGGTACCCAGGATGATGCGGTCCAGCAGATCTGCAACCACTTCTATGTTGAGCGCACGACCGCCTACCAGAAGAAGTCGCGCGCGCTGGCTCGTCTTGCGACCGCTCTGTATGGCCGTTTGTGAGGGTTTTGCACCCTTGCGCCAAAAGGTGTCAGGAACGGCGGATGCATTTACCGTTTCCGGCCTGCAATGATGTAGGTGGTTGAAAAGTAGGAAAAGCCCCAAGAACCCACACACGGGAGTCTTGGGGCTTCACCACATCCAGTGGGAAGGAGCAAGCGATGCCGGTCAAACCAGCGTCCCCGTGCTCCCATCCTGGTTGCCCTGAGCTCACCCACGAACGTTTCTGCGAGCAGCACGCGAAGGTGGAAGACGCACACTATCGGAAGTATCAGCGTGATCCGAAGATCAACGCCCGCTACGGCGCGCGCTGGCGTAAAATCCGCGCCGCCTACGTCGCCGCCCACCCGCTCTGCGAAGACTGCCTCGCGGCCAGCCGGTACACGCCCGCACAGGAAGTCCACCACGTTCTCCCGCTTGAGCACGGTGGCTCCCACGACTTTGATAACCTCCGCGCCTTGTGTAAGCCCTGCCACTCGCGCCAGAGTGCGCTCGATGATGATCGCTGGAGGCAAGCATCTAGGGTCTACTCGTATTGACGAGCCCGCTACGTTCGCGCCTGTCGCGTCGATCATTTAGAACTTCAAAGATGCCTACCTCGATGGTGTTCGTTGGATACGGGGCAATGTCGAAAGCCTGGCGAGGGGTAGGGGGGTCTCGATTTCTACAGCTCTTGAGAAGGTCAGCGGGCGGGGCCAACCGCGCGCAAAGTTCCTGAATCAAACAGGGTATTAACACTTCGTTATTTGTCGGCAGTGCCAGTGAGGGGTGAAATCCCGCTGAGTGTTGCTCGGTTTTCTTGCGCTTTGTCCGTCCGGATTTGGGTTTGCCAGGGACGTACAGGTGAGGGCAATAAACTCGGAGCTTCTCATCCGGTGTTCTGGATCCCTCCCTGGCAGGTGTTCGCCTGTCTTGAATTAACAAACTGGTTTCCAAAAAGGAGGAATCATGACAGATCAAATGGTGCTAAAAACACAGCAATGGCTTAATCGCACCTATAGGAGCAAGGCTGGTTTCGGTTCAGTCATAGAGGACGGATATACCGGCTGGGGCACGGTCAACGCTTTGATTCGGGCCCTGCAAATCGAGCTGGGTATTACGACAACGGCGAACAATTTCGGACCGGGAACTATCAGTCGCTTCCAGTCGCGGTGGCCTAACGGCATCCGCCAACAGGATGACGGTGCACAGGAGACTTCTAATGTGTACGGCATTATCCAAGGCGCCTTGTGGTGCAAGGGATATTCTGCCGGTGCCAGCGATATCACGACTCACTTCTATAGCGGAACTGGAAAGGCCATCAAACAGCTTAAGAGCGACATGGGCATTGGTGGAGATTCCACTGTGACGCTCGACGTCATGAAAGCGCTGTTGTCAATGCAGCAATTCGTCCTGCTTCGCTCTTATGGGGGCATTTCAGCGATTCGGCAAGCACAGCAACAAATCAACCAACAGTATCGCGCTTATACCGGAATCATCCCAACCGATGGACTCTACGGTCGGGAAATGAACACTGCTCTGATTCAGGTCTTGCAAGCCATTGAAGGATTTAGCCCTGCGGAAGCCACAGGTAATTTCGGCAATGGCACCAAAGCGCGTCTAACAATAGTTACACCCAGCAATGCGGCAAGTTTACCGAAGTGGGCTTGGCTAGCTCAGGTTGCTCTAGTGTGTAACCGGATTTCTCCCGATATCTATCCTTCTGCACAAACCGCACTGTCAACGTTCGTTCCGCAATTCCAAGCAAAGTATCAGCTCCCACGAAGCGGGGTGGTCGACTCGACTACATGGATGAGCCTGTTGACCTCGAAAGGTGATCCGAATCGCGCCTGCAAAGCATGCGATACACGCTTCGAGATTACGGCTGAGCGACTTAACCTACTTAAGGCGAACGGCTATGAGATCGTAGGACGTTACCTGACTGAGCCGAATCAGGATTCAAAAGATCCGTCTGACTATTTCAAAGCAATTCGCCCCGGAGAACTTGAACGCATCACCAACGGAGGGATGAAGTTCTTCCCGATATTCCAAGAGTATTCCACCGAATTGCGCCACTTCACTCGAGAAAACGGAACTCGCCATGCCACGCTCGCAAGGCAAGCAGCCCAAAGACTTGGCATTCCGGGAACGTATATCTATTTCGCAGTTGATTTCGACGCGACCGACCCTCAGATCACAAGTCATATTCTTCCGTATTTTCAGGGTGTGCGTGGAAGCCTGGGAGGCGGATACAAAGTGGGTATTTACGCATCACGCAATATTTGTAGCCGCATCATTAAAGCCGGCTACGCTGGAAGCGCGTTCGTCTCGGACATGTCTACAGGATTTTCTGGCAACCTCGGCTTCCCTATTCCTGATAGTTGGAACTATGACCAGTTCACTGAAATCAGTGACTACAAGGGTGCTGGTTTTGACCTAGACAGGGTCGCCTATTCAGGACAAGCAGCGGCAGTTGATCATGTTGCTCCTTCGAGTGCCGGTGGCGCTGGGCCCGACACCAGCATTGACTACAACAAGTTGGCTCCGATTGATCTGATCTGGCATTTAGAGAAACGCTTCGAAGAACTTCGTGCCAGTGGCAAGGTTGGAAAAGACTACGTTGCGGGTTCTCATGGTGCGGGAACGCGGATTGCCGTTCCGACTTGGCGTTGCATCCTCAACTATTTAGCAAAAGCCTACCTGCGTGACGGTGGTAGTGGATCTGCGGTGAATTGGTCCGTGTCTGCCGAAAGTTTCAGGAGTGCTGACGCGAGCGTACTCGAGAAGGACGCTGTAGGCAAGAAGATCATCGCTGCCTTGAATCGCTATATTGATAACATGTGGCGGCAATCCATGACCGACAAGACCGGAGAATCGGTTGATCTGGCGCATCTGGCGGCAACAACACTTGGATACACCAACTGGAATGTTATCCCTGATGCGTGGACTGGCTGGGCCGGAGACCTAGCTACTGCCATGGAGAATATTCAGAAAACACTTGAGTGGAATCCCAGTGCGAACCTGGATCAGGTGGCCACAGCTCTAATCGGTCAAGGTAACGATTACCGTCAGCATCCTGGCTTGAAGGGGCTAGTACTTGACAAGAAAAACGACAAGGGAAAATGGGAATCGGTAGGAAACAACTGTAACCGTGACGATCTCTGCTGTGACGGAGATGCCATCGTTATCGCTAACACGCTAGAAAACGGCAACGACTCCAACGCTCATCTTCTGTCAGCAACATTGCGAGAGTACTACAACAATTCCAGCAAACTTGCCAACAGATTCAAGCAGATTGGCTGGAGCTTGGGGGCGAATAATTCCACTGAGGCATATCAGAAAATAAGTGAATATGCCGACTTGGATAGCGCCGTTTTAGGATGGTTCCTGGCTGGATACGTCAAGGAAGAGATTCGTTTGACAGCTTGCCGAAAGCTAGCTGAATTCATCTACCGATAATTGATTTGGTCTTTTCCTTGGTGTGGCGCTTGGGTAAAAACGCTAAACCCAAGCGCTACACCACCAGCAACAAGAGCGCCGATGGCGGGAACGGAAAACTGGCTCAGCAGTTGAGAAAAAGAATCACTATGAACTAACGAGCCGACACCATCGAGTGAAAAGAGAAAAGCTGAGAGTCCGATAAAGGCTCCTGCTGAAAGTTGCAACGCGCGGGCAGATTGAATACCGATGAAATGCTTATTAAAAAGCAGAAGAAGAATCGTGAAACACACATACATGAGTGGCATCAATAAGAAGACCACAAAAAATCTCTGATCCTGATCCTTGCACCGTAGAAAGATGGCGGCGAAAAGCCACGCGCCGACAAAATATGCCAGAGCGGATACAAGAAACACAGATATTTTTTTGATGACCAGTCCCTTCAACTTTTCGCTACACATTTTGATACGGCAACGGCATCAGGAGTTGTATGCCCCAATAAGTTCTCATTCTACAAGAAGGGTTTCCCTGCATTGCTAAGGATAGCGCTGATCGGGCGGATGTTGCGTGAATGCAGGCACGAGGCCTGGTGCGTTGAACCCGACAGTCACGAAAAGGCGCACGGGAGCGCCTATACCAGAGGCTCCCGAGTATCTGTCTGTGGTGTACAGCGTGGTAAGAAGCTACTGGGGGGCGGCTTGGTTATGGGGTTGTTCTGGCGGCTTTCTGGTGAATGCACGGAGCTTTTTGATTGCCCATTCGTAGTGGCTTGATGTGGCTGACACGCAGTAGGAGCCGAGCGAGGTTGTGCCCGTCCACGGGAAATGCGCCTTGGTGAATAACTCCTCGTTGGTGAACTCGCCGATGAGAGCCACTACTGCGGTGTGGCTGTCAGCGAGGTTCTCGCGGATAGCCTCAAGCTCAGTGCCCTGATATTGAGTCCAAATCTCTTGGTTGAGCGTTGGCGTGGTTCGCCACGTGTGAGGAAACGGAAGAAACGGTCGAGGCTGACCCTGGCGGTTGGCGTCGACGAAGCCAAGCAACATGCGCTGCCACTCGTGCAGGTGGGCAAGGACGTCGCGCAGGTTTTTGTCCCGCGCCCAGTGGGCTTCTTTACCGATTTGAGTGATGCTGGGATCAAAATTCGTATGCTGATCGTCGGAACTCATGCCCTCAATGAGGCTGTCCAGTTTCGCATACTGCGCCTCGGCGGCATCCAATAGTTCAGTTTTCGTCTTCGGTCTCGGCACGCCACTAATTGTCTCACAGCAGGAAAGCAGATGAAAACCTATGGCGAAAGACGGAACGAACCGGGGTGGCCGCCGTGTGCGGGCAGGTGCGAAACCCGATCCGCTGAATGCGAAGCTCGCAGCTGGCCGCCCAGCCACGCGGCTTGATGATCCGCTGGGTGAGCCGTTTGACTTTGAAGGCTCAGATATCGGGGATGGTGCGGTGCTTGCTGGTGAGGTGATGCCGGAGCCTGCCGAGTATCTGTCGGAGATTCAGCGTGATGGTAAACCCCTCGGCGCTGACCTCGTCTACCGAGAAACATGGCAATGGCTCGATCAACGTGGCTGTTCCCAGTTCGTCGCACCGCGCTTGATCGAATCCTATGCGCAGGCGTTCGCGCGTTATGTGCAGTGTGAACAGGCGATCTCCAAGTTCGGCTTGCTCGGCAAACACCCAACCACAGGGGCTGCGATCGCATCCCCTTTCGTTGCTATGTCCCAGTCTTTCGGGAAGCAAGCGAACGTGTACTGGTACGAGATTTACGAGATAGTGCGCGCCACCTGCACCAGCGACTACTCAGGTTCGGCGCCGGGTGATGACGTGATGGAGCGCCTGCTGCAAGCCCGCTCCTAACACCCCTTTGATTCTCGTGTGCCTGCCCGAGATGGGTGGGCACTTTTCTATGTCCCGATTCTTTGGAAAGTGAGTGTGTATGTCTGTTACGAAGACTGCTGAGGCCGTGTGTATCGGCCATCCCGATAAGCTCTGTGATTTGATCGCTGACACGATCCTTGACGATATCCTCTACGAGGATCCTGCTGCCCGCGTTGCAGTAGAAGTGATGGCATCTGGCCGCAGGATCATTGTGACTGGCGAGATCACTTCGAAGGTTCGTCCGCGTATTCGTGAGTCGGTGCGTTACGCGCTGGTGAAGGCGGGTTATGTGCCGTGGAAGTTCCTCGTTTTCGTCTGGACACGCCGCCAATCCCCAGACATCAACGCAGGAGTCACCCGATCGCTCGAAGCACGGTTCGGTGACGACACCGAATTCGCCCTCCAAGGAGCAGGTGACCAAGGCACCGTCTTCGGTTACGCCACGGTCGAGACCCCGGAGCGTTTGCCATTGCCGCTTGTGCTCTCACACGAGATTTGCGCCCGCCTCGATAAGGCGCGCAAGGACGGCACGATCACCGGGATCAAGTCCGATGGTAAGGCGCAGGTGACAGTTCGTTACGACGATGTTGGTAGGCCCGTGGCGGTTGAGACGGTGGTGGTGTCGATCCAACACGAGAAGATCAAGGATCTGGATGAGCTTGCAGCTGAGGTCAAAACACTGATCGTCGCACCCGCGTGCAAACCGTACCTGTCGATCAGCGCCGACACCGAGATTCTCGTCAACCCCTCCGGATCTTTTACGGTTGGTGGGCCGAAAGCAGACACGGGTCTGACGGGCCGCAAGCTGATGGTCGACACCTACGGCGGACTCGCGCTCCATGGTGGTGGCGCGTTCTCGGGCAAGGACGCCTCGAAGGTTGACCGTTCGGGTGCCTATATGACGCGCCTGATCGCCCGCACGATCGTCGACGCTCGTCTGGCTCATGAGTGTCAGGTGGCGATCAGTTATGCGATTGGGAAAGCTGATCCGGTCGCCTTCACCATCGACACCCTCGGCACCGGCGAATACTCTGACGAGATCCTCACTGCTGCTGCGCGGGAAGTGTTTCCGCTGCGCCCCGGAGCAATCATCGACGCCTTGAACCTTCGCAAGCCTGGCTTTACACAGTATTCAACCTACGGTCACTTCGGCCATGCCGGTCTGCGCTGGGAGAGCTCGTTCGCTCACGTTAATGCTTTAGGGAAGGCGGTGAAGAAGCATGCTCATGAAAACAATGCCAATAGCTGAGCTGAAGCCCGCTGACTACAACCCTCGTAAAGACCTCCAGCCCGGCGATCCCGAATACGAGAAGCTCAAGCGATCCCTGACCGAGTTTGGCTACGTCGAGCCCGTTATCTGGAACTCCACCACCGGGCATGTCATTGGTGGTCATCAGCGCTTGAAAGTGCTCGAAGACCTCGGCCACACGGACGTGGACGTGATCGTCGTGGAGCTGGATGAGACGCGCGAGAAAGCACTCAACATCGCGCTCAACAAGATCAGCGGCGAATGGGACCAGGACAAACTCTCACTCTTGATTGCCGACCTCGATGCTTCGGATTTCGACGCTGAACTCACCGGTTTCGATGACGCTGAGATCGCGCAGCTTATCGGCTCATTGGATGAGGGTGAGGTGGAGGATGACGAGTTTGACCTCACCGCCGCGTTAGAAGCTGCTACTTTCGTGGAGCGTGGGGATATCTGGACGCTTGGCCGCCACCGACTCGTGTGCGGCGACGCCACCAGCGCCGAGGACGTCGAGTTGTTGATGGATGGTAAGCGTGCGAATCTTGTGTTGACCGATCCGCCATATAACGTCGCCTTCGAATCAGGATCCGGATTGTCCATCAAGAACGACAAGATGGATGGCGATAAGTTCTACGATTTCCTGCTATCAGCGTTTTCGAACATGGTGGGCGTGTGTGAGAAGGGCGCATCCGCGTATGTGTTCCACGCTGACACTGAAGGATTGAACTTCCGTCGCGCTTTTCAAGATGCTGGTTTCTACCTGTCGGGCTGTTGTATTTGGGTTAAAGATTCCCTCGTATTGGGACGTTCCCCGTATCAGTGGCAGCACGAGCCGGTGCTATTCGGGTGGGTGAAGACGGGTAAGCACAAGTGGTACGCCGACCGGAAACAAACCACGATCTGGAACTTCGCCAAGCCCCGCCGCAACGCTAACCACCCCACCTCCAAACCGCTGGATTTGTTGGCGTATCCGATCGGGAACTCCACCCAGGCGAACACGATCGTGCTCGACACCTTCGCAGGCTCAGGCTCCACACTCATGGCAGCTGAGGCAACCGACCGCATCGCCTACTGCATGGAACTCGACGAAAAATACGCCTCCGTGATCCTGCGCCGCTACGCCGACGCCACCGGAGACGCCGCAGGAATCACGTGTCTCCGCGACAGCCAGCAGCTCGCCTACCTGGATGTCGTGAAGGCAGTGGATCGAGGCACCACATGACCGCGTTGACGCTTGGCTCTCTGTTTGACGGGTCGGGCGGCTTCCCACTCGCCGCCCTCAACGTCGGTATCCGCCCCGTCTGGGCGTCCGAGGTGGAGCCGTTTCCGATCCTCGTCACCACCACCCGTCTGCCCGCGGTCACCCACCTCGGCGACGTCAACACTATCGACGGCACCGTGATCGAGCCGGTGGACATCATCTCGTTCGGGTCGCCGTGCCAAGACCTGTCGGTCGCAGGACGGCAGACCGGGCTGGCAGGTTCACGTTCCGGCCTGTTCTTTCAGGCTGTTCGCATCATCAAGGAAATGAGGGAGGCGACTAATGACCAATATCCCCGATTTGCTGTCTGGGAGAACGTGCCGGGAGCCTTCTCCTCCAACCAAGGGGCGGATTTCGCCGCCGTCCTCACGAGCCTCATCCAGGTCGTCGCGCCGTCCGTCCCTGACGTGCCTGTTCCTGACACGCGGTGGGCCGACGCTGGGACCGTCGTGGCAGGCGGATGCTCGGTTGCGTGGCGTGTACTCGATGCGCAACATTTCGGCCTCGCCCAACGACGCCGCCGCATCTACCTTGTCGCAGATTTTGCAGGCCGATCCGCACCCGAGATTCTTTTTGAGCCCGCGAGCCTGCCAAGGAATCCTGAATCGGGCGGCACGCAAGAACAAGACCATGCCCACACCCCTGAAGCAAGCCTTGGAGGCCGTAGCAGCTCGGTGATATTGATGGATCATCATCCGCAGGACTCGAGGTTGACCGTCAACTCCTTGGGGGTGGTGCAGACGCTGACTGCCCGGATGGGCAACTCACCCACCAACGTCCCCATCCTCCTCGACGCCCCAGAGGAACGCAGGGTGTTTGGCCTGAATTCGATCCACCAGTCCCGCAGCGGTGGCGGCCACTACGGCTACGAAGCAGAAGTGTCGAAAACCCTCGACCTGAAAGGCGGAGAGCCGACCTGCAACCAAGGCGGCATGGTCATCTTGGAACCCGTCTATGCCGCATCCAAGGCCGACTATTTCACCCGCACCACCAAGGATCAGGCAGGTGCGCTGCTGGCCACGGATTACACCGACCCGCCCATGGTCGCCAGCTCGTCGCTGCGCCCCAGACGGTTGACGCCGGTCGAGTGCACCCGGTTGCAGGGCTTCCCCGACGACTGGTGCGACCAGCTCGCCATCACCGACCCCACCGATGCCCAGCTCGACTACTGGGTGGACGTGTGGGCCGAATGGAACCGCCTCCGAGGCGTTAGGCCGCGCTCCCGCAAGCAGGTCGCCAGCTGGCTCGCAGACCCGACGTCGGATTCGGCGCAATACAAGTTGTGGGGCAACGGGATCGCTTTGCCCGTGGCTCGCCACGTCCTTGAAAGACTGAAGAATTTTGCTCGCGCAAGGACTGGATAAGCGCTCGCACCTATGGCTGTATGTACATGACCAAACGACCCCCTAACTAGAGGAAAGAGGAGATGGAGGATGGTCATGAGGGTGAGCTTTCTGGCGAAGCGGCTGAAGCCTACGACGTCCTTTACGACGCCATCACCAAGGACAACCAATGAGCATTGAAAACGAGAAAACAGAGCTGACCCAACCCTCCGCTCATGAATCCTCTTCCGGTGATGAGGTTCAGCTTCCGATCGTCCCAGTTGAGTCAGATGCCACGCCCTCACCACCAGCAGAGACCATCGAAGCCCAAGAACTCCCAGCGCCCAAGGCGGCGTCCTTCGACTTGAGCCTGCCAATTCTCGAGGTCCTCACCGACCCGACCATGTAGCCCAGTACTACACCAATTTTTAGATGCCTTCACCCCAGATGGGTGTGGGCAATTTTTTATGCCCACGAAAGGAATCATTCCCATGTCTCTTCACGCCATCTGGCACGCCATCCAAACCGGGATCGCTGGTATTGGTGCCTGGCTCGCCGCTTATCTTGGAGGCCTCGACGGCCTCGTCTATGCGCTGATCGTCTTCGCTATCGCCGACTACATCACCGGGGTGCTGGCCGCCATCAACGAGCGCCGCCTCTCCAGCGCAGTTGGTTTCAGGGGTATCAGCCGAAAGATCCTCATCTTCACCCTCGTCGGCCTCGCCCATTTGATCGACGTCCACATCCTCGGAGCACCCGGAGTCCTACGCGCGGCGGTCATCTTCTTCTACCTATCCAACGAAGGCATCTCCCTCGTAGAGAACGCCACCCGATTGGGTCTGCCTGTCCCGGCGCAGATGCGCGGGGCGCTCGATGCGATCGCCAATCGCGCCGAAACCAGACCCTCACTCACCGAACCACCAACCACTGAAAAGGAGATTCACTGATGAAGAATTGGAACACGCTTGAGGCCGACATCGACCTCATCATGAACACACACTACACACCCGGCCGCAACGGCAGGCGGATCGATAAGGTCATCATCCACCACAACGCCGGAAACCTCACCATCAGGGGCTGCTACGACGTGTGGCAGTCCCGTCCTGCATCCGCCCACTACCAAGTCCAAACCGATGGCACAATCGGCCAGCTCGTATGGGACCGCGACACCGCTTGGCATGCAGGCAACTTTGCCGCCAACACCACCAGTATCGGCATCGAACACGCCGACGTGTCCTCGAACCCGTGGGCGGTATCCGAAGCCTGCCTGGATAACGGTGCACACCTCGTCGCGGCCGTTTGCAAGTTCTACGGCCTTGGCCGCCCGGCGTGGGGCAAGAACGTGTTCGGGCACAAAGACTTCATCCCAACCGCCTGCCCAGCCTCATTGGCTGGCTCCCAGCACACCGCCTACATGGCTCGCGCCCAGTCTTGGTATGACCAAATGACCGGCAACACCCCAGCACCAGCACCAGCACCTGCTCCTGCAACGCCGAACATCGACACCCTCGCCGACGCGGTGATTCGCGGCGAGTACGGGAACGGGGAGGAGCGTAAGCTCCGCCTCGGAGCCAACTACGCGGCTGTCCAACAGCGAGTGAACGAGAAGCTTTCCGGCAACGCATCCGCCCCGAAGCCAGCAGGGCCCAACATCGACGCATTGGCTGATGCAGTGATTCGCGGTGATTACGGCAATGGGGAGGAGCGCAAGCTCCGCCTCGGAGCCAACTACGCCGCCGTGCAAGCTCGCGTAAATGAGAAGCTCGCGGGCCGTGCACCTGCCGCCAAGCCTGCGGGTCCCAACATTGATGCTCTTGCCGACACCGTGATCCGTGGCGAGTACGGCAACGGTGAAGATCGTAAGCGCCGCCTCGGAAATCTCTACAGCGCTGTCCAGGCGCGAGTCAACGCCAAGCTCGGCTACTAACAGCTAGAGGTCAACGAACTTAGCCCCGTCACCACTGTGACTTCCCAGATTCTCGGGGAGCCGGTGGTGGCGGGGCTTTTCATCATTCTTGAGGTTTTCTTACCCGTCCGGATTCGCAGGTGCCCGAGGGCGTATGGGCAGAAGGCCCACACGCGACCTCCGGCGAAGGGTTAACTCGGCACGCATTCGTGGCCTTCTACGGAGAGGAGGCCAGTGATGGCGTTAGATGAGAGAGAAAAACAAGCAGCCAGGCGCATGCGCTTGGGCGGGCTTGGTGGGTATAAGGCGATCGCTGCACGTCTTGCGGTCAGCCGCGATCAGATCCGCGCCTATGTCACCCGCACAGGTATCGAACCAACAGCGAAAGCTGACCCTGATGGGCGGTGGTGCCGCTGGTGCGGAATCAAACTGTCGCAACGCGCGGATGGGAAGAAACCATCATTTTGCTGTAGCGAGCATCGGCGGGCGTTCTGGCATACCCACCCAGAAGCAGGCACCCGCAAAGCCTTCTATGAGTTCACGTGCGCAAACTGTGACATGCCTTTTCAAGCGTATGGGAATGCGGGGCGTAAGTACTGCTGCCATGCCTGCTACATCCGCCACCGGTTCGGCACCAAGGGTGGCAGTCGATGACCAAGGGCGTGTTTGATGCCGAGGTTGATCTAGCCAGGGTTGTGGGGTTCATTGATCGGCTCACTGACACTGGTGCACTGACGGACAGTGAAGCCCGCGTGGTGTTGACTCGTGTGGCGGGGGAGTTTCCTGCTGTTGTTGGTGGGCTGATTTTGCGGGTTCGACTGGATAAAACGCGGGTTTAGAGCGTAGATGGATACAACCAGCTGAACCCCTTATTTATTAGGGGAAACGAGCAGTGTAAGGAGATTGAGATACGTGGGTGAGATGAGGGTGATCCCGGCGAGACCAGCACGGCCGCAGCGGTTGAGGGTAGCGGCCTACGCGCGGGTGTCCACTGAGCACGAACGGCAATTGTCGTCGATCGCCGCCCAGGTATCGTACTACTCCCATCTGATTCAATCCACCCCTGGGTGGGACTATGTCGGGGTATTTATCGACGAAGGTATTACCGGCACCTCCACCAAGCATCGCGATGGATTCAAACACCTCATGGACACCGCTAAGGCAGGCGGCATTGACGTTATTTTGACGAAGTCGATCTCTCGCCTTGCCCGCAACACTGTCGACCTGCTCGCTACGGTCCGTGAGCTCAAAGATCTTGGTGTGGCGGTGCGTTTCGAGCGTGAACAGATCGACACCCTCAGCGCTGACGGGGAACTCCTACTGACCTTGTTGGCGTCGTTTGCTCAAGAAGAATCCCGTTCACTATCCCAGAACGTCAAATGGGCGATCCGCAACCGGTACAAGAATGGTGGCACAAATTCTTTCGTCGTCTACGGCTATAGCTGGGCAAACGGCGAGTTCACCATCATTGACGAAGAAGCCAAGATTGTGCGCTTACTGTTTGCTAATTATCTCGATGGGATCAGCCCGGAGAAAACCGCGACGATGCTCAATGCTGGAGGTAAACGCTCTCGGGGAGGGCGACGGTTCTACGGGTCCGTGTTTCGTCGCATGCTCGAAAATGAGCGGTACAAGGGCTGCCAAATGCTGCAGAAAATGTACCGCCCCACAATCCAAGCACCCACACGTGCCCTCAACGACGGGGAGCTGCCGCGATACTGGGTCGAGCAAGCCCTCCCACCAATCATTGATGAGGCGATGTTTGACGCGGTGCAAGCAGAAATCGCGCACAGGCGTGAGGTGGGCCCGGCGGCGACCCCGTCAAAGAACACGGGCGTATTCACTGGACGAATCTGTTGTGGTGCGTGTGGGAAGAGCTATCAACGCAAAACCCGCACCTACAAGTCTGGAACCTCATACAAGTTCTGGCGCTGCTGGAGTGCCTGCACCGGGAACGGCAACCCCTGCGGCGGACATAATCTACGCGAAAGCCTCCTCGAACACGCCTGCGCATACATGCTCGGCACCCAGGGTTTCGACCCCGTCCAGGTTGGCGAGCAGATCGTGATGATCGAGGCCTTCGAGCATCAGCTCACCTTCCACCTCGCGGATGGAACCATGACACCAGTGGGGTTAACCAGTGAGGGGAGGTTGGCATGAGTCGCACCGTCACAGCGATACCCGCAACAAAGAAATTTGGGAATGTCACAACCCCGTCTGGGGTACCAGCGCGCAGAAGGGTCGCCGCCTACGCTCGCGTCTCTACCGAGATGGAAGAACAAACCTCCTCGTATGAGGCCCAAATCGACTACTACACCACCTACATTCGCTCCCGTAATGATTGGCAGTTCGCGGGCATGTATTCCGATGAGGGCATCTCTGGCACTTCTATGAAACGCCGTGAAGGATTCCAAACCATGATCGATGACGCTCTGGCAGGCAAAATCGACCTGATCCTCACCAAGAGTGTGTCCCGGTTTGCTCGCAACACCGTCGACTCGCTCACTACCGTGCGCAAGCTCAAGGATGCAGGCGTCGAGGTCTATTTTCAGAAGGAAAATATTTACACCTTTGACGCCAAAGGCGAATTACTCATCACGATCATGTCGAGTCTGGCGCAAGAAGAATCCCGCTCAATTTCCGAGAACGTCACCTGGGGCCACCGTAAACGCTTCGCCGACGGGAAAATCATGGTTCCCTACGCTTCACTGTTGGGCTACAAGAAAGGCGAGGAGGGAAACCTCGCCATCGACGAAACCCAAGCCCCGATCGTGCGGCGCATTTACGCCCGCTTCCTAGAAGGCGCAACCCCTCAAACCATCGCCAAAGAACTCACCGCTGATCAGATTCCTACACCGCGTGGCAAACAAATCTGGTCGCCCTCGACTGTGCGATCGATCCTGACCAACGAGAAATACAAAGGCGACGCGCTGCTCCAAAAGAGCTTCACTACCGACTTCCTGACCAAAACCATGAAAGTCAACGAAGGCGAAGTACCCCAGTACTACGTCACCGGCAACCACGAACCCATCATCACCCCAGCCACCTGGGACGTGGTCCAAACAGAACTCGCCCGCCGCGCAGGCAAAGGCACCTCTAATACCCACCCCTTTGCCAACAAGATCACCTGTAGCGAGTGTAGTGGCTCATTCGGGAGGAAAGTGTGGCACTCCACCAGCAAATACCGCCGCTATATCTGGCGCTGCAACAACAAATACAAGAAAATTCATCGTTGCGCGACACCCCACGTCACCGAGGAGCAGATCAAAAACGCCTTCGTCGCCGCCCTGGCTGAGCGCGTCACCAACACTGACGTTCTCGATGACACCATGTGCCTGCTCGACGAAACCGTCTACGACACCCGCGAGTTGGAAACTCAGCAGGCCACGCTAGGGGAGCGGATCGAAGAAACGATCACGCTGATGAACCAACTCATCACCACCGCAGCAGCCACAGCCCACGACCCCGACGACTACGACCGCCGCTACCACCAGCTCGAAACCCGACACCGCCAACTCGAGACCGAGCACCAGCACATCACCGACAAGATCGACGATCTGCGCCACCGCCGAGCACAAGCCATCAAAGTCCACTTCTACCTCGCCACCCTGCCACCACTCGCATACAGCGACCAAGCATGGAACACCCTCGTCGACCACGCCATTATCAACGCTAATGGAGCCATCAGCGTCATCTTCAAAGACGAATAATCGGCCAGCTAACTCGCTCACAGCAATAAAAACCAGCAATTCTACCCCCGTCTTTGGAAAACACCCCCTACCGAATGAATCTGCCCCCAAGCCAGTCTTGTATCAAAATGAACGTCTAAGTCTCTTGTAGCCGGCCACAAGGTTGTTCCCTTGTGGTCGGTTTTAGTGCTAATGCCCGAATTGTGGGGCTATAGGCGCAAACGTGGTGCTTTAGATGGCGTGTCGGTTTTAGTGTCGGGCCGGGAATTGAAATGGGCCCACTGTGCCGCGGTGTGGCACTGGGGATCCCGTCGCCCGCTCAAATATTTAGATCGACTAGACGTAAAAATTTAGCTAATAGGGCATACGGAACATGCTCCTAAAGAATTTTCCATAATGTGACATTTGTCACTCATTTCTTGCGATGATATCAGCATTTTTCCTATTAAAACGCCATTTTTTCTACAGAAACCGCTTAGGATGCAACCATAACAGCGTGCATCTACCAAGAAAGGCGAATGTATAATGTTGCCCACTTTTCGCAAATCATTAATAGTCGCTATATCGACGAGCGCTCTCATACTCACTGGCGGAATAGCAACCGCTCAAGCTTCCGCTGCGGATTCCGCCACTTACCCCGTCAGGATAAGCAAAGTAGCGGAAGATAATACTTCTTCTGAGCTCAAAGATGCACACTTAAGCCTCTCAATTCCGGGAGGCGATCCACAAACCTGGACATCATCAACAAGCCCGCATGAAGTAAAGCTTGCTCCTGGTACATATACGCTTACCGAAACTTCTGCACCGAAGGACTATGATGTAGCAGAGCCGATCAGCTTTACCGTAACAGATAAAGGCACAATCGAAGCCCCGTCAACAGTTTTGAGCTTTTCTCCGGTAGACGCAACTCCAGTAAGAGCCTATAACGATTTCAATGACGAAACTCCTCATTGGGGACAGAATCCTTACGGCAAAAACTACTATGTTGATCGGGATACTAAAAACGAGTCTGCCGCAGGAGACGAGGTCATTTATTGCTTCAATATGGATCTGAACCAACCACCGGACTCTTATAACTATGGTGAAAACATCGACCCAGATGTGACTGGGAAAGAAGTCAATTTCACAGCACGCTATGTTTTCGATGGCTTGGCTCAGTATGCCAATACTCCCAAGGTGCAAGATCCAGCTACTCTTGCTCTTAAAATTCGTAAGGTCATCGAGGCCGGCTATCCAAATAACAAGAAAACTTTTGGCACTGGGCTGACTTCCACCGAGTTCCGCGCAGCTACTCAGCTTGCTGTCTACTACTGGTCAGACTCTTTCACCTTAGAGAAAATCCGCGAAATAGTAGCTAAAGATGGCGTAGATTCCCAGAAAACTCACGGTTTCGGAAGAATTGATACTCCTGAGGGAGCAAAAGTTAAAGCAGCATACGAGAAAATCATTGCCTATGCTGAGGATTCAAATTCAGATAGCGACATTGTTGATAAAAACATCGGCGTTTACATCCCAAACCTTTCGAATTACCAGCGTTTCATTAGCTCCAAGGACACCCCGCAAGAGCGCATTCCAGTTATCGCGATGGTAGATAAAAAGACCGTAGCGCCAGACACCCCGCAGCCAAAGGCGGATGTTAAGGAGTCGCCGGCGAAGAATCCGCAGTCTGATTGCAAGAAGAAGCAGGTCACTGAGACCTTCACTGTGACGACCACGCCATACAAGTGGGATACCGCCAGCAAGACGTGGGTTCTCGATACTGACAAGGCCACCACAGAAGACGTAAATCGTACTCGCGAGATGACCGATGCTGAACTCCAAACCTGTACCCCGCAGCCAAAGGCGGATGTTAAGGAGTCGCCGGCGAAGAATCCGCAGTCTGATTGCAAGAAGAAGCAGGTCACTGAGACCTTCACTGTGACGACCACGCCATACAAGTGGGATACCGCCAGCAAGACGTGGGTTCTCGATACTGACAAGGCCACCACAGAAGACGTAAATCGTACTCGCGAGATGACCGATGCTGAACTCCAAACCTGTACCCCGCAGCCAAAGGCGCAGGCCAAGGAACGTTCGCTTGCGTTAACAGGCCTATCTAGCAGCAATCTTCTCGGGATTGGAGCCGCTATGTTCGCAGTAGGAGTTATTGGACTATCTACTCGAAAGCGCTCAAAGGAGTAACTTCCTAGCTAGTTGAAAAGGAACGGAGCCAAGAATATGACAAAATCTTATTCTTGGCTCCGTTCCTATACTCACCAGCCGATTGTTCCTCCGACCCCTCCGGCTTCACCGAAGACGAAGTTGTCGAAGGCCGGTGCTTCCGGAATCCTGACACTGCTGGCCCTCGGTGGCCTGATGACAGCAGATGGAGCTCTTCTGGTGACACGTCGCAAGAAGAACCTCATGCGACCCATTTGATTACAAGGACCTAGTCCTGATCACACAATGGTGCGCCGTCGAATCTCACCGGTTCGGTGGCGCGTCATTATGTATACCCGCACATGAGCCTCGTCCCCCATGATCAGCACTGTTTACGCCTAGGCTGAAAGACAAAAACACCAACCACACAGCCAAAAGGCGAATACTGAAAAAAGGGGAAGCGCGATACCCAACGTGGAACTCAAACCACCTGAGGTGGATGCATCGCCCCTAGCCCCGCACTGCGTTGACGGAGCGAAGGTAGAGATTCTGACCTTGCGCGCAGTCCCTCTTGGAGGCTTGTGCGCAATGACTGTCGCACGCACGCTACTCCAACGCCGGTCCCTCATTGGCGCGTGGTGCTTTGTTGACCATTACGGTCCCGACAGGGTCTTAGACGTTGGCGGCATGGGCGTTGCTCCGGAGTTCCCGCGCGTCACTATCAAACCGCGCCTCAACGTCGAGCCCGTCGCTCGGTTAGACGTGCGGGCCTGATCAGCGTCTCAAAGCCGAGCCTTCCAAACATTCATCGGGTCGGGCGTTTCGATCTGCAGTCGGGTGGTCAGCCAAGATGTTCCCAATCGTCTGCGTGAACCCAGCCGTTATCTGCGATCCAAGCTCATCACGTTACCGGCTGCACTTAGTGCGACGGTTTTGGGTGTTTGAGCCTGGATGTGTCGCGTGGGGTGTACTTGGTGCGGTCGTGGGGGTGGTTCTAGGTCAGTAAACTTAGAATGATATTGTCTTATTTCTCGGGCATTAGCCCGAATATCGCATTATCGAAAGTGCTTTTACAGCAAGCGCCTAAAACTGAATTTTGCTCTGTTGCCAGAGCGGGTCTAGTGGCATCCGAAGCGCGTCTAAGGCCTTGGAGTACACGCCTCCAAGGCCTTAGAGTCAGCGATTTAAAAGGGAAAAATCCCCACGGATTTAACCGTCAATTTGCGGAGACACGTCAACAAATTCGGTTATAGGCGCCGCCTGCTCACGTACCTTTTGCGCTTCGGCTTCGCTAACTATAGCCTCTGCCTTTTCTTCGGCATCACACCGCGCCTTGTAGTTTTCTATCTCATGCGCCTTGGCCGCCTCGTCCCAGCCAAGAATATCCGCAGCTATTGTCGCAACCTCGTCAATAACAGCCAATCCGCGATCCCGATGCTCGTAAGAGAGTCTGGTGCGGCGCGCCAGTAAGTCTTCCACATGCAAAGCGCCCTCATGCAAAACACCAAACGCTATTTCTGCACGCAGATACTCTTCAGCGCCCTTAAGCTCCTTCCCTAAAGAAGGATCCTTCTCAATCATTTTGAAAATCAGCTTGATATCACTTCCGTACCTGTTTAACAGATCTTCTACGTGATCCACGCTCAAACCGTTTTTCTTTGCCAGCGCCTCACGCTGTTCCCACATAGCTTCATAGTCAACAGCTCCAGAAAGCGGAGTGCTTCTGGTAACGCACGGCATTTGCTTAGCCAGCTCCTTACCCAAGGCAAAATCAACAGCATCTTCAGCCATCTGCCTGTAACTCGTAAGCTTCCCACCTGCTATAACAGTGAGCCCCGGAGCAGCTTCGGTAACTGTGTGCTCCCTGGAAACCTTGGTTGACTTAGCCTTATCTCCGTCCAAAGTTCCTGGCTGCAACAAAGGCCGTAGCCCAGCGAAAGCCCCAATGATGTCATCACGTGTTAGCGGGTTAGCCAGCACCGAGTTCGCATGTTCAAGCAGATAATCAATATCCTCAGAATCAGGTACCGGTTCCAACCTGTTTTCATGGTATTTGGTATCAGTAGTTCCTATAACCCAATAACGCTTCCACGGGATTATAAACAACACAGACTTCTCTGTGCGCAAGAATAAACCAACTTTGGAATCAATCTTTTCCTTCGGCACAACAATATGAATGCCCTTGGAGGCCAAAACTTTCAAGCCACCCGTAGAACCGGAAAGAGACTGTGTTTTCTCAGTCCAAACTCCCGTTGCGTTAATGATGGATTTTGCCTTAACCACATGTTCAGCGCCTGTTTCCATATCACGAAGTTTGGCGCCAACCACCTTGTTTCCATCCTTGAGCATTTCAACAACCTGGGTACGATTCGCAGCCAAAGCGCCAAACTGAGCGGCCGTGCGAACCAGATTCACCACCAGACGGGCGTCATCCACCCTGGCATCGTAGTAAACCAAAGAGCCAATAAGTGCGTCTTTTTTCAACGCGGGCGCAAGCTCCAATGACCCTTTCTTCGAGTAGTGCTTTTGAATGGGCACTGAACCCCTATGTGCAAACTGTGCGATGGCGTCATACATTCCCACCCCAACAGCCGAATAAGCCCGCTCTATTACGCGCATTTTTATGGGCCACAAAAAAGGCTGTGCTTTCACCAAATGTGGAGCCGTGTGGGTAAGTAATAAGCCACGTTCCCTCAAAGACTCAGCAACCAAGGCAAAATTAAGTTGATAAAGGTATCGCAGACCACCGTGCACCAGCTTTGAAGATCGCGACGAAGTGCCGGAGGCCCAGTCTTGCGCCTCGACTATACCGACTCGTAAACCACGGCTTGCAGCATCCAGTGCGATCCCCGCTCCCGTAACACCTCCGCCAATCACTAAAACATCAAGCGGCTTTTCCTCCATGTTGCGTAGCGCCTCTTCGCGCTTGCTTGGCGATAACTGCGTTGTGAACATCGTAGCTCCAGTCGTATTAGTTGATTTAGGGCAACCCAATCAGCCCCTAAGGTTAGACTAACCTAAGTGAGCACTAATGGTCATCACGCTTGAACATTTTTTCACCGGCCTCTCGCCTTAGGGCATAAAATCACGTATTTACCCGTGAAAAATAACCCGGACTTAAAATAAGTAGAAAGAATTGTGTCCTTTGAAAACTCCCCAGGTCCGCTAAAAGCCCTAAAACAGTAAAGGGGCAATCAAAACAGGCCCTAATGCGCGGAAGGAAACATAAAATGGGGGTGGCGGTTATTAATCGAACCCCCGACAAGCTTTCGTTGGCCAATCACAGATGCGGCCAAAAGGAAGTATCAATTCTACTTAAGGGCAATGTAACCTCGCTGTGCGGCCTTTATTAAACGCCGTTCTGCGAGGGTGGACTGTGTGAGAAAACATCTAGCGGCACGGAATCCGGTAGCTACCACAGTCCTGACATCTTCCGAAGCGGGCATCAGTACTTCGTTGACATCCAGTGTTGCCCTGGTGAGTGTGGCTGCTGCCTCGACCTAGAGACCATCGACGTCGAGGGTTAGTCTGCCGGATTTAAATCCTTCAGTTGCCATGATGTTTCCTCTTCGTCCATACGCAATAGGCTGGGCTTAGGCTTCGGTATAGGCTGCGGATTCCTGGGAGAAGCCTGCGTGCTGTGAAGAGCGATAGCTAGTTCATTGGTGGTGACGTATTTGATGTAGTCGTACCAGTTGTTTGGAAAGCTCTGGATGCGGTGGATTTTCTTGTGTTTATTGGAAAATCGCAGGAAATAGAGGGAGAGGCTGAAAGGCTCTGTTCTTAGCTGGATGACTTGCGATTTTGGGAAATATTTTATGCGTATTGATGATTTCTCTTGTTCTCGGGTTCGCTAGGCGTTTTCGCGAGGCAAGATCGCTATCTCTAAACCGGCGAGTACGACTTCTATGATGATTTCAAAGTATTCCTGACTCATGCGGTCTTCGTTTTTCGGGTTGGCTAGCGGAATTAAGTAGCCCTGGATTATGTCGGTCAGCGTTGTGGAGCAGGCAGCTAGGGGCTGAAGTTGGGTAATCATTTGGCCTAGGTCGTGGCGCTGTTCCTGTTTGGTTGGGCTGCGCAAGTTGCGAGCAGTGATGCTCCACAGCGTCGTGTTGATGATAATTGAGTATGTGATGTGAATGTACTTGTTAAAACCAGCGTCCCGTAGTTTTTCGTAAGCCGCCTCCAAGATTGGTATAAACGCGGCGTCCATATGTCCATACATCAGTTTGTCGGTGACTCCGGGGAATTCAAGAAAGACGGGCCTGACATTTTCTGCTAGGGAGATGAACCAATCTTTCCATTCCAGCTGCTCGTCCGGTAGCTCGATGGTGCTAGTGATTTCGCCGATTACAGAAGCGGTAATGGCGTCACGGTTTTGGTAATGGTGGTAGATGACAGAGGGAACTACTCCCAGACGCTGCGCAAGGTCACGAATCGACCATTTTTCTAGACCGCACTCTCGGGTCAGTTCCATTGCGGTGTACGTGATCTTTTCCTGCGTCAGCCAGGCGCGTCTACCCGTGTTTACCCGCTTGTCTTTATTTCCCACGAAAACAGCATACCCTCAACCTCGACAATACTAGAACATTGTTCTAGTATTGTTTCGGCTTGATTGTCTGCTCACTTTGGAAAGGATGTTTTAATGTGCGCCACTAACGAACAAAACGAGAAAGTCGAATCAAAAATAACGGGACTGTTTCCCCTGTTTTTGACGGTGTTACTGGCGTATATGGGGCAGATGATTCTTAATCCAATTCTGGCTCCGCTATCGCGCGAAATCGGGTTGAAGGAATGGCATATTGGCGCCACCATTTCGTTAGCAGCCGTAATGTTTTCTCTTACCTCCACCAGGTGGGGACGGGTCTCATTGCGATGGGGATCTCGGCGTATCTTGCTTATTGGCATGCTTGCCGGAATCCTGGCTCTAGGCGGATTCGCTATGGTGGTGTGGCTAGGATTTAAGGGTCTGCTCACCGGCATAGCGTTGATTATAGGAGTAGTCATAACTAGGGGCGTGCTGTACGGCGGTGCCATCGCATCAGTTTCCCCAGCCGCGCAAACCTACGTTGTGACTCATACCTACAGTGAGACGCAACGGGTAAAAGGTGTGGGAGTCTTGGGCGCTGCGCAAGGATTCTCGTCTATTCTTGGAGCCTTAGTGGGTGGCAGCCTTGCAGCTATAGGAGGCTTCATGATGCCCCTGCTGGTGATGCCTCTGGTCATGCTTTTAGGCGTTGCCGTTTTGCTTCTAACATTCAAACCCACAGGTGGCGAAGAAAAAGTCGCTCAACCGGCAAAAGTTTCCTACTTTGATTCAAGAGTATTCGTGTTCCTGGCTTGCGGTTTCCTCATGTTTACCGCTTTTTCTACCGTGGCTACACTTTTCGGCTTTTTGCTGCAGGATGTTTTGAAGCTAGCGGCCGGCGCCACAGCAGGGTTCACCGCTTTGTGCATGTCAATAATGGGTGTGGTGATGATACTGGCGCAGGCCTTGGTGGCTCCAAGGTTAAACTGGGGTGCTAAAAAACTCTTTAGAAGAGGATTAATAATCGTTCTTCTCGGGTTACTGCTCTTGGTTTATCCACTAAATCTTGGACTGTTCATCGTGGCCAGCATCTTGACAGGCTTTGGTCTAGGTCTGGCGATGCCTGGCTACAACACGGCGCCTACTTTGCAAATGAAGCCCGAAGAGCAAGGTGGGCTGGCCGGGTTGATTAATGCTAACAATGGTGCAGCCTATGTAGTGGCACCGATAGCCTCCACCGCACTTTACGGACTCTCTCCGTGGCTACCAATGACATGTTGCACAGTTCTGATAGCTGCGGCAGTTTTGCTGAGTTTTTATCATCCCGAGTTCCGCGAATAATCTCTTTATGATTAGAAGCAAAAACCATAAAAATCCCTGCTAAAGCGGTGTTGACTTCAGCAGAACTATGATGTCTAGTCGCTGCGAGATTCAAACAAACTCAAACGTCTCAAAAACCCATGTAAACACGGGGGCATTCAGCTCAATCGCTTGTAATGGTGTGTATATTCTTCTTGGTAATGACCCTGAAGCTATTGAGAACACCTGGTGCTATATAGGCAAGACAGAAAACTTTGTTGAGCGCTTACGCGATCGTGACAAAAAGAAGCCGCAGTGGGAAAGAGAGTCGGCGAACGAGTGAACAACGTCGACGAGGAGGGTGCCAAGCTTCCTGTCATAAACGCGCCGATAGCTTGCGCCAGGACGATGCTAAACACGAGTCCGAATGCGATGGCGAGCTTTTTCGCAGATGTGAATCTGTGGCGGCTTCTTGCGCACTCGGCCCGTGATCGTGGTGGTGTTCGTTCACGATGAGTTCCTTGTAGAAACCCGGCTCGTGAATCCCTCGTTCACTCTTGTAGGCACATGTCTGAGCAGGTGTTGATTTGGTCGAGGTGGATAGCGTGGTCGGCGGCTTCGGTGACGAGTTCGGCGTCGTGGGTGATGACGATGACGACGGCACCGGTATCGGCGAGTTTGCGCATCACTTGAGAGATTGCGACGAGGTGCTTGTAGCCAACACCCGAGGTCGGCTCGTCAAAGATGTAGACATTTTTGTTCGCTGCAAGTGCTGTGGCGATGACCAGGCGTTGGCGCTGCCCGCCAGACAGCGCTTGCGGATGATCGGACTTGTGCTCCGCAAGATCGAGTTCTTCAAGGATCGCCTGGGCGTCGATGTGTTGTTTTTCGGCTCTCGTTATCCCGAGCGTGACTTCGTCAATGACGGTGTCTGAGAACAGCTGCCGGGTGGGGTCTTGCATGACAAGGTATGTGTCCCGGCTGGCGAATTTCTGTCCATTGAGTGTGATGGATGCACCTTTGGCCTTTTCAAGTCCGCAGAGGATCCGTGCCAGTGTTGATTTGCCCGACCCGCACGGGCCCAACAGTGCGCTGATTTTCCCTGCCGGAAAGAGCACATGGTCGATGTTGAGAACCGTTTTCCCGTGCCGGTAGGCGAAGGTGAGATTGCTGATCTCCAGCCCATCTCCTGCCGGTTGCGGAAGTTGTGGCATAGACACAGTCACTAGGGATCGCAGTCCAAGCTGTTTGCGCTCCTCATCCGAGGTAGTGTAGAACTCTTCGCCGGTTGCGGTGAGGGCGATGTTACCTTTGTCGAAGCAATAGACGCGGTCGACGATCCCGGAAAGGAAACTTAGCCGGTGTTCAGCAATGATGATGGTGTGTCCATCGGCTTTGAGCCTGGCGATGAGTGTGGCGAGTTGGTCGATAACGTCAGCGGACAAGTTCGCGGTCGGCTCGTCAAAGACGATCAGCGACGTATTGTTGCACATGGCGACGGCGCAGGCCACGCGTTGCATCTGCCCACCCGACAGTTGTGTGACGCGGGATTCCAGCAGGTCGGCGATACCTAACTCGGCTGCAACCTCGTCAATGCGCGCACAAATCTCCTGCGGATCGCGGCCGAGGTTTTCTGGGCCGAAGGCGAGTTCTTGACGCACGTGAGTGGTGTAGAACTGGGTGCGCGGGTTTTGAAACACTGTCGAACAGTGGTGGGCAAGGCGTGGCAGGTCGGCTCGTGCCACGTCAATGTTGTCGACTGTGACGCTTCCGGTAAGGTCGCCGTCGTGGAAGTGCGGGATCAGCCCGTTAAACAGCCGTAGCGCGGTAGTTTTCCCAGACCCTGACGCGCCACACAGCAAGGTGACAGTTCCCGGCGAAATAGTGAGGTTGGCGTCATTGATTGAGGGGTGGTCTGCTCCTCGATAGGTGAAGGTGACGCCGGTGGCTTGGGCTGTTGTCATAGGACGATTCTCCATATCGCGAAGCCGATAACGATGAGCAGAATGCCTGCGTCGATCACACGGAATTTCACGACTGTGACTGAGGTGGGCTTTGCGGTTCCGCCCAGTCCGCGCACGAGGGCAGCAGATGCCAGTTCGTCCCCGCTGCGTACCACGGTCGATAGCAGCGGGATTGTGAAGTACTGGGCCGCGCGCAGGGAAAGCGTGGACATGCCGCGTAGCTTCATCGCATCTGAGATCGCTTTAACCTCGTGGCCGATCACGGGCAGCACACGTAAGGCAACCGAGATTGGGATCGTGAAACAGGTCGGGATCCGTGAGCTGGCGAGCGCTTTTTGCAAGGTTGCGGGTCGGATCACGCCGATCGCGTAGGCTCCCATTCCTGCGCTGACACTGAATCGCCACATCCACTGCAAAAACAGCACGAGGAACGCGCTGACCGTTGACTTCCACACCAGTGGTATCGCGAAGATGAGCCCGCCGGGGACCGCAAACGTGGCCAGGTAGACGGCCACCCAGCTCGGGCGCACGAGCGTGTTGGGGTTGATCGCAGCGCTCGCCAGCATCACGGCGGCGAATCCGCCCAGAGCACACACGAACCACGGCGAGTAGGCACTGTAGATCGTGGTGGAGACGATGACGAGCGCTACGATAATCGTGCGCGGGTCGGGAAGTTTAGACAAGACCGGCCCGTTCAAAGTGTTTGCGCGCGACCCTGGTTCCCAACAGACCAGCAAGCCAGCCAACGATGAGCATCACGACGAAGAAGCCCAGTAGAATCGGAATCGTGACAACCTGCGCCATCTTGGCGGCGTACTCTGCGCCCATTTGTTCGGCGATCTGCGACATATATGCTTTTTGGTTCATAAACAGCGGCATCCACGGGGAAACATAGATCGGCAGAATAAACAGTGCGTATGCCAGCGGGACGCGAACCTTCACGTTCTTCGGCCCCTTGGTGATGACTAGGTCGGCGAGCAGGCCGAACACAGCGGCCACCGCGATTCCTCCCACCCAGTGGCCGGTCACGAAAAAGAGGATTTCGACGAGGATCAGCATGATTGTCAATGCCCCCATCTTTGGGGTGCGTGCTGTGAACAGCGCAAAGATGATGCCGTTAACGAGGATAGAAAGCAAGAAACCGGCATACATGGCGGCGGGGATGAACCCGAGCATTCCGAACGCGAACACGATGACGAACATCAAAGCGGTGAAGACGCCGATGTTAATGAAGTCGCGCGTGTTGAGGCGCGAGGACGTGGGTGTGGACATAGTTATTCCTTTCACGATTGTGAACAGTGCTGTGTTTTAGACGAGTTGCCATCCGGCGGCGTTGATGCGCTCTTGCCAGAAATCGCGGTATTGACCCGGCTGGTTGACCAGCTCGTCGTGGCACCCGCGCTGGGCGATACGCCCACCATGGGAGAGCACAATGATTTGGTCGGCTTGGCGAATGGTTTCAAGTTTGTGGGCGATCACGATCAGTGTGGAGTGCTTGCGTAGCTCGTTCATCGCCGCAACAATGTTGGCTTCGTTTTCTGCATCCAGCGCGCTGGTGGCCTCGTCGAACAGCACAATTGGGGCTTTCTTCACCAAGGCGCGGGCGATAGAGACGCGTTGCCGTTCCCCACCTGACAGTGCGCGCCCGCCAGCCCCAGCCAGTGAATTCCAGCTGTCTGGGAGCCGGTTGACGATTTCGGTCACGCCCGACAGGTCAGCGGCCCACCTGATTTCTTCATCGGTGGCTTCGGGGTTGCCAAGGCGAATGTTAGCCTCGAGCGTGTCATTGAATAGGTAGACGTCTTGGAAGACCAGGGATATCTGGCGCATCAAATCTTCGGTGGTCTGCTCGCGCACGTCCACTCCGCCAACGCGCACGCTGCCGGACTGCACATCCCAGAAACGTGCAACCAACCTCGCGATTGTGGTTTTTCCGCAGCCGGAAGGGCCAACCAGGGCACACATGCCGCCTTGCGGGACATGGAAGGAAATATCGTGCAGCACCGGAGTGTCCGGATCGTAGCCGAAGGTGACGTCCTCGAAACGAACATCGCCAGGAGCGCTCACCGGTGTGGAGACATCGGGTTCGGACAGTTCGGGAGCGTCCATGACCTTGTCGACGTGATTCATCTGCTGGCGGCGTTCTTCCAGCCCGGTCATGCAGCCACCGATGTCTTGGAGCATGGTGGTGAACCGCAGGCACATGCCGATGGTGACCACAGCGTTCAACGCATTCATCTGCCCGCCGAGGGCGAGTTGGGCGGTCAGCCAAATCATTAGCACGACAAGCGCTTGGACGAACATTCCGTTTATCAGGTTCGCTAATGTTTCGATCCACAATGCTTTGCGGCTTTTGCGGTCAGCCTGTTTGAATGCCCGATCAAGGGCCGGGTAGTCGTCGGCGACGTGACAGGAACGCAATGCACCTTGGCAGGTGGCGAATTCGACCATGCGAGCCGCCAACTCTGACTCGGCTGGTTCGGAAACCTGCTTACCTTTATCAAGAAGCACGCGGGAAATATGGAGGAAGGCGAGCATGATCGGGAAGGCGATCGTCAAGGTCAGTCCCAGCCGCCAATCCCAGAACCACGTGCCCACAGTGACTACGAGCACGGCCGAGAGTTTTTGGACGAGGGCGAAAATGAAATGTGCCGCTGATTCGCCCAAGTTCATCATTTCCTGGGTGACCATGCGTGACAGCCGTCCAGAACTACCCGAATCGAACACTCCCAATGGTAGGCGGGCTACCTTGTTGCCGACCGCTTGGTGGACGTCGTGAATGAACCCGAGCGCGCCGATATAGCCGGTGCGCATGCCATAAAACTCCGTGCCCACGCCCAGCACCGCGATTACCACCAAGGCGATGAGCCAGCCCCAAAACGACAGCCCCCACACCGGCATTCCGGTCGCTAGGGCACTTGCTGCGGGAAGCAAAGTCAGCAGGGCAAAGCCGTGACACAGTCCTGAGACCGCACCCCACGCTTGACCGACCGAGAGGTCTCGCCACGAGGCGGGTTCCATCAAACGCTTAAAGCGTGGCAGCAATAGTTGATTCATCGTGTCATCTCCTCGCATGCACCTTGGGCAAGAAGTGCCTGATAGTGCGCATTACCCACCAGGTCGTCGTGCGTACCGACCACAGCAATGCGCCCGCGTTCCATGACGACGATTTGGTCTGCCCCTCTGATCGAGGCCAGTCGGTGGGCGATCACAATCACGGTTCTGCCTTTGGCAAGAGTCGAGAGAGCTTGTTGGATTTTCGATTCCGATTCCGGGTCCGCCATCGCCGTCGCCTCGTCCAGCACCAACACTGGGGCATCAACCATGAGCGCCCGGGCGATCGCGATACGGGCTGCCTGCCCGCCCGAAACGTGGGTGTCCTCCCCCAACACGGTGTCGTAGCCATCTGGCAGGCTCATGATGAACTCATCGATCTGCGCTGCCCGCGCCGCCTGCCGCACCTGATCCAAGGTTGCGTCTGGCGCGCCCAGGGCAATGTTGTTGTGGATGGTGTCGCGAATAAGCTGTGCATCTTGCAGGACAAATGCGACCGTCGAATACAACACATCCTGGGAAATGCTCTTTAGATCAACCCTGCCGATGGTGATCATGCCAGCGTCCGGGTCATCGAAGCGGGCCATCAAACTCGCCAACGTCGACTTCCCCGCACCCGACGGACCAACCAGCGCGGTCACCGTGCCTGCCGGAACGCTCAGGCTCACCTCGTCTAATGCCTGGGTGTCGTCATAGGCATACGACACACCCCGAATCTCAATATCATGACCGTGTGGTGTCTGTGGCGCATCGGGCTGACTCAACGCCGGTAGCTCCATGACGTTCACCAGCCTCACTGCCGCAGACCCTGCGAGCTGGTACGACCAGGCGATCGTTGCCACCGTCATCAACGCTCCCGGCAACACCAAGGCGATCAACGTCGTCGTTATCACCTCGTAGATGCTCACCCAACCGGCGTTCATCATCAACGCGCCACCGCCAAGGTTCACGATCAACAACACCGGGATCGACACCCACGAAAATGAGGCGACCGACATCGACACCAGCGGCATACACCACGCCCGGTAGAACTTAGAAAACTCGTTAGCTGCATCTAAATAGGCTTTATGTGCTTGGCCAACCTTGCCGAACGCTTTCACCACTGAGATACCGGCAACGAACTCGGCCATCGTTGCCGAAACCTGAGCGAGCTTGGTGTCCATTTGGGCGGTCTTCTCATTCATCCCACGCATCGACATGCCATACATGCCCACATAGAGCGGGATCGTCGCAATCGACAGCAACGCGAGTCGCCAATCCACCACAAACGCATATATCAACAAGGCGAGCGGGGATACGATCGCGTTCAGTTTCTCGATCGGCCCGTGCGCGATCACTGTGTGCACCGTGGACGTATCATCCTGAATGGTCTTGCGGATCTTCCCCTCACCCTCGCGGGTAAACCACGACAGCGGAGCAGTCGACATTCGGGCGGCAATTTGCCGACGCATCTGATTACGCAACGACAGGTCAATAAAATGCGTCACGCCCAATGCAACAAAATATAAGGTCAACCGGGTCATGTATGCGCTGACGAGAAGCATGACAATCCAGTTCACCCGCGCCGGGTCCATCTGGTCTTGCATAAGTTCTCTGCCAAGCTCCACCAGAGCCACATACGGGGCAATAGCTAACACACCAGAGAGAAAAGCCAAAACCTGCGCGACGAACAGCTTGCCTTTCACCGGCTGCGATAGCTGACGGATTGCGTTCTGGCCAGCGACAGATTTTTCCTTCGCGGACCCATACTCACCGTCAACAACCTGATCCATTGCACTATCGTCCATGCAAACACCATCCTTCTTAGGCAAGGCTAATCTTATCTAAATTCTGGGAGGTGTACTTAACTGTGCACGTCAACCGCTACAACATCATCCTTGCAGGGCCATGCTCACCTGTTCACCGGTACGGAATACGAACCGGATCCCGTCCTCGTCTACGATGGCGTGGTCGATCAGTGCGCTCCACTGCGCGGGGCGAAAATCGTTCACAGGTTCGCCCGCCAGATCGCCTAGGGCTGTGGTGACGGCGGCATGCTTGGCAGTGTTCGCTGCAATATCTGCCTCTAGGCTCGCTTTGCATGCGAGTGTCTTACGGTAGGCAGTATCGAGCTCTGTGTACTTGTTTTGGTAGGCGTCTTGGTCGAGCGCGCGTTGCTGGTTTTTCGCTATCAGTGCTTCGATCTGCTCAGTGAGTTCCACGATTTTTGTTTGGCAGGCGGCGGCTTGTTCTTCCAAACGGCTCGTATCAAACATGGAGTCAAAGATTTGCAGTAGGTGGCTTTGCCGTGGCTGGCGGGCGATCAGTAGGTTGAGCGCTTGGACGAAAGCGTTCTTGATATCTTCGTCCTTCACAGTCGCGCTGTTGCAAGGGTGTCCGCCTGTGTATTTGTGGTTGCATTGCCAGACTGTGTACTTATATTTCGTGTTCGACGCCCACGTTTTACGCCCATACCACGACCCACACTGCGCACACTTGAGCCTGGTGGAGAACAAGCCGACCTTCGCTGAGGATATGTTGCCGTGTCGGGTGGCGAGTTCGTATTGCACCTGATCTCAGATACGCGGTTCGATGATTGGCTCGTGATTGCCTGTTACGTAGTATTGGGGTACTTCGCCTTCGTTGACCTTCATCTTCTTAGTAAGGAAATCGGTGGTGAACGTCTTTTGAAGCAGGGCATCGCCTTTGTATTTTTCATTCGACAGGATGGAGCGCACCTGAATGTTACTTAACCCGATGGTTACACACACGCATTGGTTATCAAATCCGATGTCTTAATATCTTGTAACCGGCCACAAGGTTGTTCCCTTGTGGTCGGTTTTAGTGTCGGGCCGGGAATCGAAATGGGCCCACTGTGCCACGGTGTGGCACTGGGGATCCCGTCGCCCGCTCCACTTAGACGTCGGATTTGATAAGTACCCTTTTGCGTTAGCGAGTATCGCTTAGGGGGGTGTGAAAAATCGTCTGCGTTAGCGGGTTTGGGTTTTGCGTTACCTAAGCTTCCTCGGCAGGGAGACCCCGGATTCACTAGCCCCATTTGGGAAAATGGTATTGGCGAGGCCGGCAAAGGCGTCCTCCATCCTTCCCTGTGGACTAAGCCTATCCCGGAGCTATCGGCCGGTAAGCAGCGGCGAGCCCAAATTGCGTTAGCGCTGGCCATCTCTCCCGCCTTGCGCATAATTGATGAGCCCATTAACTACCTGGACTTGGAGACGATGCAAGCCCTGGAAGAAGCCTTGCGTGATTGGGAGGGGCGTTAATCGTAGCAAGTCATGACAGGTGGCTGATCAACCATTGGAAAGGTAGAAAAATTTATATTCACTAGCGCTTGCTATAGTTTTCATCTTTCATAGATATCGTGGCGGTGTCCTAAGTCAATCGCTAGGATCAGCATCTGTGAGTCCACGATGTCGCAGATAACCCGGTAGTTTCCCCACGCGATAACGCCAGTAGCCGGTTAGTTCGCCTTTCAGGGCTCTACCTTTTGAGTGGGGGTTATCTAGCTGGCTAAAACAATATGGAGTTCTTTTAGGATTTGGAGTGGCCTAAGAATTAGGTCCACGTGGTTTAAGCGTTGACCGTGTTTTCTTGTCTCCATTGTTCCGCATATTGTCGTGGGCTGAGGTAGCCCAGCGAGGAATGCGGATGGAAGTCTTTGTAACGTCGTGACCGCAGATCTACGAGCGGGCGAGCGTGTTCCAGGTTCTCGATACTGTTGTCCTCTAACAGCTCGTCTCTCATCCGGTTGTGGAACGATTCAACGAACCCGTTATGCCAGGGCTGACCGGGCGTGATTCAGCTGATCCCAACGCAAAAATTTTCGTGAATTCGTGATGACAGGTGATGACAGATATTTATGTGCTGCGTGGAAGAAACGGTAGAGGAGGTGAGGGGTTGCCCTTGTTTATAAACCAGTTAGATCCTTATAGTTCCCATCTGTATTAATATCTAGATCATTCTCGAGAGTAATCTGGTAGATGTCTCTGGTTAGTGCTTGTGAATGTCAGCGGGCAAACTTTCCAGAGGAGTTTTGACGCATGGCTTGCAATGCAAAAGTTCTAGCACCTTGTAATATTTTCGGATATTTTTGGCAGATTCTTTTTAGGTCACCGCTGTTAAACACTACTTGGTCGGCGGACGTTGAGTTGTAGTGTATTTGGTCAACAAAGAACCCTCGACTATAACGCTTCCAAGGTGTCAATAGGGAGAGCAGCCTGCTATGTGGAAAAGTTCCGGTAGTAGTTTTTAGACAGGAAAGTCCCGACTCCTCCCTTCTCGGGAAGAAAAGAAGTTCCAGAGTCCCGGTATTTAGTGTTGCCCGGCGACCTCCTGCAGTACTCGGATAATCTAAAATCGTCCAATACCGTCCTTCAAGCTTGATAGCTTCGGGAACCAGATTTGTTAATGCAAAAACCAAATCAGCGAGAATGAGATCTCGGTATTCATCAGGAACCTGTTTTAGAAACTTCGAAGGTTCATTTCCTAAGGGAGGTAATTTTTCTTTGGTGCCGCACAAATCGTAGGGGCCATCTCCAAGTACCCAAGAATGTTGTTCCTCCACCGTTATCTCTTTATCCAGTTTTGAGGGTTGATTGTGACCTAAGTTCAGAGCGCGATTCCGCAAGGGCTTACCAGATTCCCGAAATCTGCGAATTTCGTTATTTTTTATCTTCGTCAAATTTAAGTTTTCGGGTACGGGCATAAACCATAACCTCTCTATGTCATCCCAAGCTTCATGATGATTGGTGTGACCATGCCGGTGTTGAGCAAAACGCGTCGCTACGTTCTGTGCCTGACCGACATAAAACTCGCCGTTGAAAAACTGGAGGACATAGATACCGCGGCGTAATTCTGGAATTAACGCCGAAATCGACTCCAACTGGGAGACATTAAAACGCAAATACTTAAGGTTCATTTGACCAAGACTTGTCCTATCAGAAGAGGTCATCGTGAGATCCGGTTCGGGTGAGTACCAGAAGCAGCTCGCTTCGCTCTATACGGTAGATCAGTAGCCAACTTTCGTGTTAGATATCCAAATTTTAGTGTTAGCTTGATTTTTTGTGTCTTGTAAATTTGCAGATAAGTCAGGTATAATCGACGGAGATCTGGGTTCTTGTGTGTGTAGAATCCGGATTCAATCCAGAAAGGGGAAAATTGTGATTCTTGATAGACCTCGGCATAGATTGTTTCTTGCCGGCAGCCTAAGTTTATTTTTAGCCTTGAGTGCTACTTTCCCCGCTTCTGCTGCTGAGGGCGCGCAGTCGACCGTAGTTAATACTGTAGAAAGCGGCGAAGATCCGGCAGTTAACAATCTGCACGAAACCAAAAATTATGTTAATTCAGACCTCTCGGTTCTTCCTGATAACGTGAATTGGGATGGTAGCCGTAAAGGAGTACCCGATACTAATACTTTTGATGAGGCTGTTAAACTGCCAAACACTGCTACCCCATACAGTGTTGTAGATATGCAAAAGTTTCCAGGTGTAGATGAGCCTCTTATTTCAAATGCTGAAGAGTTTGGCTGGGATTTAAATATGGGTGCGATCAGTATTTCCAAGGAGGGGAAAGCCTTTACTGAGGGCACCGGTGAATCGGGAATTATTAATCCGGAAAATAAGCAAAATATATTTTGGTTCGGAAAATACCGTGAAACTCCAGAACCAGAAATTAAGAAAGACGAGAAAACAAACTCGATTGCTGAGCGGGCATGGGCTCCCTGGATTGAGGCCAACCCAGGCTATTTTGAAGGAGCTAAGCTATCAATTGCCACCGGTGAGCACTGCAAGGCAATCAAGCAACCATTTGAAACTCAGACGTTTTGGGAAAAATGTGATAGTCCTGAGGCTGATAAGAGCACAAAGCAAGTCTTTGAAGATTACAGCGCAGGGAAAATCGGCATACATACGATGTTGGCTCGTGCAGATTTGAAGAATGGTACGCACCTTATATTTTCTTTTGATCGTATAGTTTATCCTCGGTTTAATTCCGGGGTTAAACAGGCAGTTGATGTCACCCCTGGAAGTGAAATAGTTATTACTCCGTCTTGGGTGTCCAATGGAAAAGAGGGTGGTACTGACCAGCTGCAGTTGCGAATTTATGACGCTACTGGAAAGCAGATGTCTGATTTCCCAGACTGGAACACAGATCGCCCGGTAATGCTTTACGAAGGTGATACCAATAGGCCAGAAGTTGGAACTCAAGGTTTCGTTTGGAAAGTCCCGGAAGGGGTAACCCGAATTTTCACCAGCTTCCGCCAGGCAGATGAAACTAAGGATCATACTGCTCTTGCAGAGAAGAGTGCGGTTGCTCTTACCGGCTTTACTGGTGCAACTGTCACCACCGGATCGCATCTCACTATGTCCAGCGCGGCTAGCAATGATGCCTCGAAGCAGTTTGTAAATAAGCCTTTCGATTTCTCCTTGGAGATTGTAAATAACGGCTTTGCGGCGACTGCAAATGGAGAGTTTTCTGCGACTCTACCTAAAGGCGTTACTGCAAAGGCGGTATCTGTGCTAGCGGGAGATAAAGAAGTACCGGGAACGATTCAAGATGGGAAAATTACTGTTCCCCTAGAACAAATTGAAGTTAGGCAAAAAGTAGTTATTAAACTGCATGGCTTAGTTCTTCCTGATACTAAAAAGTGGAATCTGGAAAATCCGCAACTGGCATACAATACCTTCGCATTAAACGGGGGTTACACCGATGCTGCTGAGTTCCAAGATCGGTTCCATATTGTGCATCCTTATGAGATTTCGTTGATGGCAAACGAGGTGTCTAGTGTAACCTCGTCAACGGATTCCAAGCCCGTCAAGAAGAAAGCCGCGGTTAAGGGAGCCTTAGCGCGAACTGGCGCCATGTCAACAGAAATTATGGCGTTAGCTACGATCTTCAGTCTAGCTGGGATTACGTTACTTTTCGTTCGTCGTGAATACGAAAAATAACGTTTAAGGTAAGGGCTCTGGGTGTTATTCCAGAGCCCTTACCTATGTCCGACAGATGGGCATTAGCCCCAGATTCGCCAACTAGTGAAACTCCCTACAAGCCAAGGACTATCCCGATGTAAAACCATATTTATTCAGGTAGGACTTAAGTCCAAGTCGCTTCAAAAATTTCGGGTATGCTGAACTTAATTTTCGGATACCCGAAATTTTAGGAGAGGTGAATATGGAAAACGTTGCCAAGATCCTCAGCGATGCCGGGCTGGAAAATCCTGCAGTAACTGAGTACGTAGCGTACTGGGCCGGAATTACCGAACCCGATGCCATTGAAGTCATTTCCGCAAAGGATGACGATCGGCTCATCACCGAAGGCCTAGCCACCGGTGAAATCGCACCTGCGGGCGAGGGACTCTACTACTCCCGCTCCTACTACAAGGACACGGCGCGCAGCGAGG